>JAEZKC010000117.1 GCA_023436205.1 Fibrobacterota bacterium | reverse complement strand
GGGTTACCTGAGAAAGTTATCAACATATCAACAGTTATCAACAAAAGAAAAAAGAAGCAAAAAAGAAAATTTACGAACACTAATACATGAACATCATATAAATAAACATACAAGGGTGAGCGGAACGTGGCGGCAGTCGAATAACGATACCGGTTTTTTAATTCAACAATCATCAATCAAAAATCAACAATTCTCTGAGGCCAGGGTCCTATGTGGGCATTTCGGCCAACAGATTTTATAGCTCAACTCTCAGAAAAACAGACATGTCTGCAATTATCCGCTTATATTAGAACATGAAACCAATAAAGAATGATTGCGAAATCAACAATAAACGGGGGGACTGATCGTGAAAAGAACCAATATCCTAACGGTTATATGCACAATGTGTTTGTTAGCCGCATCTGCGGTACAGGCGCAAAGAGATTATGGCTCTCATGATCCGTGTAATATTGTAAAGGATGGAGATACCTATTTCACTTTCATGACCGGACCAGGGGTTCAGTGCGCGTATTCAACTGACCTGTGCACATGGAGAAGAGGTCAGCAGTTGTTTCCCACGACAAATTGGCCGTCCTGGATAAACCAGTATGTCAGACTTACTGGAGAAGACCCGTTCAACGGGCACATGTGGGCACCTGAAGTTTTTTTCATGAATGGTAGATGGCATGTGTACTATTCCTGCTCCAGTTTCGGTGACCGAGGGTCTGCAATCGGACTGGCCACATCACCATCTTTGAAAAATCCTCAATGGACTGACCATGGAATGGTAGTCTACACTACCAACAGCTCCAACCATAATGCCATTGATCCAGATGTCTTTCGTGCCACTGATGGTCGGGTCTATATGACGTACGGCTCCTTCTGGTCGGGTATAGTAATCACCGAGCTTGATACTGTGTCCGGTAAGGCGAAGGACCGTAACAATTTGACATATATTGCCAACGGTGACCCGGAAGCACCCGCTATCATCCACCGCGGTAACTATTACTACCTGTTTTTCAACAGAGGTGCATGCTGCAGAGGTGTAAACAGTACTTATAAGATATATGTAGGAAGATCTACAAGCCCCACCGGTCCTTTTACGGATAAAAACGGTGTAAAAACGAGTGAGCGAGGGGGAACACTTCTGCTTGAAGCTTGGGATCGATTCATCGGTCCCGGACATTTCGGGTACTTCGCTGAAAACGGCAGAGAATACATGTCGTACTTCTATTATGACAAAAACCAAAATGGTGCATTCAAGTTGAAGATCAGCACCCTCAGCTGGCAGAATGATTGGCCTGTAGTGAATAAAGATTTTGACCCCTGCAACGCTCCTCCGATCAAAGATTGCGCAGGCGTCGACAATGGTACCGCATACCTTGATAATTGTAACACCTGTGTGGGAGGAACAACCGGAAAACAGCCCTGCGTTCAGGACTGCAATGGTGACTGGGGCGGAAGTGCCACTACAGATCAGTGCGGAGTATGTGTCGGTGGTAATACCGGTAGTGTAGCATGTTCAGGATCTCTTCAGGCAGATGAGTCTTCAGAATATGATGGCGTTATGGAATCCGTAAACAGCGGATATACCGGAAGCGGTTATTTCAATTTTACCAATGCTGTAGGCTCTTACGGTTCGTGGAATATTTGCTCCGATAACGCAAGCAGCGCTTTACTGGTATTTCGTTATGCCAATGGAAGCACCGCCAATAGAAATCTCTCCGTTTCAGTTAACGGAATCGTGCAGGTAAGCAATCTTGAAATACCCTCTACAGGTGCATGGACAACCTGGAAAAGCGCATCAGTATCATTGCAGCTACAGAAGGGGAGTAATAAGATTACACTCAACTCTTTGAGCAGCGAAGGCGGGCCAAATATTGACGTTATCACCTATTCCGATGCCAGTCTGCATAAATGTCTGGCTACCGGAATTAATCGCACGCCTCTGGTTAAAAGAACGCAATTGAAGCTTAAAAACGGAATAGTGTCATTCTATCTTGAAAAGGAATCAAGTGTTGATTTGCGCATCTACACTGTTTCCGGGCGATTGGTAGAAACCCTGTTTTCGGGTAAGGCAAATGCGGGTATCAACAATTTCACTATCAACTCCAAGATCACTGCTGGAACGTATCTGCTGGTTCTTGAAAATGGAATTACTGTAAAACAGCAACAGTTTATCATCGCACCATAACAGGATCATCTATTGTCGTTTTCCATAACGACAATAGATGAATTCTGATACATTTCTACAGCAGCACAATCGAGGTAATATGAGAAAGAATAAATATGAAATAGTGAGTTTGTTAGTAATCGTATTCATATGCTCAGCAACTTTGTATGCTCAGGAGTACAGTGGAAATCCGATCGTAAAAAGTATTCATACCGCCGATCCGTGTGCGATCGTTTACAAGGATTCGCTGTATCTCTTTACCGGACATGATGAGCAAACCGGCAGTGGCGAATTTTTCGTCATGCGTGATTGGAGAATTTTCTCTACCGCCGACATGGTCAACTGGACCGATCATGGTGTCCGGTTGACTCCGGCCAGTTTCTCATGGGCAAGTGGAAACGCCTTTGCCGGCCATGTAGTTGAAAACAATGGAAAGTTCTGGTGGTATGTCCCCATGACACACAAGACAATAAAAGTTAACGAAGGCTTCGCCATCGGAGTTGCAGTGGCAGATCATCCGCTAGGTCCTTACAGAGACGCAATGGGTGGAAAAGCGCTAATAACAGATCAAACACCGAATTCAATTGCTCTGAATATTGATCCGGCTGTTTATATCGATAACGGGACTCCCTATTTGTTCTGGGGGTCCTGGGGGGCGAGCAGAAGGGTTAAGCTCAAAACCAATATGATAGAACTCGATGGCCCGGTTGAAACAGTTAATCTAAGAAACTTTTTTGAAGCGCCCTGGATTCATAAAAGAAACAACCTCTACTATTTCTCTTATGCGGCATCCGGGTTTCCATCCACAATAGAATATGCCACAAGCACCAGTATCAACGGCCCTTGGAACTATGTGGGAGTCCTCAATGACCGTATTCCCAATTGTTCCACCAATCATCAGGCGATCGTTCAGTTCAAGGGAAACTGGTACTTTATTTACCATGATGCCGGTCTTCCCAACGGGGGAACGTATCGAAGGTCAGTTTGTATCGATAAACTTGAGTATAACAGCGACGGAACATTGAAAAAGATTGTAAGAACGACGACCGGGGTTCCCAAAATAAACACTGTTAGCTACACTGTCAAAACGACGGCTGGCCCGGGAGGAGTGATTCAACAGAATCCCGCAGGGTCATCACTGGCGGAAAATGCATCGGTCACTTTTACTGCTGTCCCGCATGGTGGCTGGGTTTTCTCCGGATGGTCGGGTGATTACTCGGGTACAAACTCTTCATATACGGTTCCTTCGCTGAAATCTAATGTTAATCTCACCGCTGCCTTTACATTTATAGCAACAGATTCAAGTAATTACGAGGCGGAAAATACTACCATGTACAAGTCCGTTTCTGAATCTACTAATAGCGGGTTCTCAGGTACAGGTTATGCAAACTTCGACAACGAAATCGGATCCTCCATAGAGTTTGCCGTTTGCGTATCTGAATCGGGTGAAAAGAGTGTGGAAATTGCATTTGCGAACGGATCGACAGCCGCCCGTAGAGTCTCGGTAGCTGTTAATGGAACGGAAGTCTACAATGCTGTGAACTTTGACGTAACGGGCTCCTGGACAACCTGGGATGTAAAAAATGTTCAGCTGGCATTGGTTAAAGGTGTCAATACTGTTAAATTCACATCCGCAACAAGTGATGGTGGGCCAAACATTGATAAAATCAGATTGATAAAACCGACCTCCATTGTTGGTAAACAGAAATCAAAAATGTATAAAGGGGAAGTAAAATTTAACCCACAGTCATCGGTTATCCAGATTAAGAATGTGGGGAGCGGTGTCAAGGTGGAACTGTATTCAATAAATGGTCAGCGGATGATGAGCCGGTATAGTAACGGTGGTACTGCTGATGTACTTGAATTGTCAACCCATAGTCTGAAAAGCGGGCAGTATTTACTGAAAATGGAATCAAATGGGTGGTCGGGTGTATCAAAGGTTAATTTGATAAAATGAGAGCTGGTAAATAGTGCTTCAAAAATCTTAGGATAAGAGCCTCTTTTAGGAGATTGGAAAAAGATCTGCGGTCGGTAGGTGACTGCAGGTCTAATTTTTTTGTAATACGTGTTTAAATTAACTATTCAGGGTAAAAGAAAGTTGCACCCTTATCTCGCCGTGCAGGCGCTGGAAGGGTTTGAATACCCGGATCCTACGTTGGCTTGATAATTGCAGTTCCTGAGCAGGTCGGCTGTTTTTATTGCAACCTGTTAAAATGGAGCTCAAATCATGTTAACTCTTGCGATCGTGTTTCTTGTGGTGGCAGTCATTGCGGCACTGTTCGGTTTCGGTAATGTGGCGGGAACCAGTATCTATGCGGCCAAGATTCTTTTCTTTGTATTCATCGTTCTGGCGGTGCTCTCTTTTCTGGGAAGAGGCAGGTTTTCATTTTAGTTCTGGCGCGCAGTTTGTCTCTGGTTTGCTAATCATTCCCGGTTATCTCGATCGGAGTTGAACATATATGGACCTGCAAAACAGGCTTTCAACCGGCGTTCCCGGGCTGGATACCATTTTGAAGGGCGGACTTGTAAGAAACGACACCCACCTGATCTATGGCCCTCCAGGCACGGGGAAGACCGTTCTCTGTCATCAGATCTGTTTTAATCTTATCCGCACCCGACAGATGCGCTGTGTGTACCTCAACCTGCTTACCGAAAGCCCTCACGAGATAATCTCCCATCTGGAGCCCTTTTCCTTCTACGATAAGGGGGCAGTTCCCGAGTCGCTTTATTATCTTATGGCTGAAGGTCAGATCAAAAAAAGCGGAATAATTAGTCTGGTGAATCTGATTGGAGATACTATACAGCACAGAAAAGCGGATATGTTCATATTTGAAGGAATAGAAAATGCTCTGTTTCAGTCTCCAGAAAAGATAGATTTCATAGAATTCGTTTCCCAGCTGCGCGCACTCACAAGAATTAACTCCTGTACCACCATTCTTACCATAAAGCAGTCCGAACCCAATCCGGCGCTGACTGTGGTTGACAGTATCGTGGAGCTCAATGATTTGAGCAAGGGGCCCCGGTCCTTTAAGCAGATCACTGTCCACAAGACTCGGGGCAGTGCGTTTCTGTCCGGAATGCATGCTGTTGATCTTACTGGCGATGGGCTGCAGGTTTATCCTCGCCTGGAGACGTTGCCAGTGCCTGTGGAAAAAATGGAAAGAAAAGAGCGCAGGCGTATGGCAATGGGAATTCCGGAATTGGATTCACTTATGGATGGAGGAATTTTTACCGGGTCAAATCTGGCTGTTTTGGGAATGCCGGGAACCGGTAAAACGACGCTGGGGCTTTCCTTTCTGATAGAGGGAGCCAGAAAAGGCCAACGGGGTGTGTACATGGGTTTTCTTGAAACTCCGGAGCAGCTTCTCAGAAAGACCGATAACCTTGATATGCCGCTGAGAAACTATGTGGAGAATGGAACCATTCAGCTTTTGTGGCAGCCTCCGCAGGGTTTGATTCTCGATGCTGCAGCGCAGAAACTGCTCCAGGCACTGGAGTCGCAGGGTGAGGGAGAAAAGAGAGTTTTTATTGATGGAATCGAAAGCTTTGATATGGCCATGCTTTACGAGGAGCGTTTTCCCCTGTTTTTTTCGGCACTGCTTGATCACTTGAATTGCTGTAATGCAACTCTGGTAGTAAGTAAGGTCATTCCGTTGTTTTCGGATCTTGTCAATGCCAAAACTGAATTTGTGGAGCAGTTGTCCGAATCGGTAATTCTGCTTCGTTATCTGAGGAGCTCTGAGCATGTATGCAAATTTCTATCTGTTGTAAAAATGCGGGAAAGCTGGTACCGTTCAGATACAAAGAGCTTCCATATTGGCAAGGGCGGTTTCAGTATCTGTGAATTGGAAGAGGAGACTCGTGATGTGATGCGCAGGCTGCGTATTCAATATTGAGCCTGGAATATAGTCGGGGTGACAAATGGTTGTTGCAATTGTTGATGATGACTGGGCGCTTCTTGAGCTTACAACTCTATTTATCAAAAAAAGCGGCCATTCCGTTTTTGCCTTCTCCGATTCAGAGGAGTGCTGGGAGTGGATTTCAAATTCTGCGAACATCTGCCCCGATGTTCTCATAAGCGACTTGATGATGCCCTACTACGACGGAAGAGAACTTATAAGCATGATACGGGGAAAAACGCATTGTGCACATATTGCTGTGGTTTTGGTCTCTTCTGTTGACTCTGTTGAAGAGCAGAGTGGACTCTGGGATGTTTTTCTGCAAAAACCTTACAGCCGCGAATCCCTTCTTGAGTCAGTTGAGCAGGCGTTGGCAAGGCGCAGGTAAATTCAACAGTTATAGTCATTTGCTCTCTATTCGGGGAACTGATATTCTCCACACCAGCATCCCTCTTTCACAGTAATGCGGATAACTGGTGCACGCCTCGATTATATCAGTACACGGATTCCCCCATAGTCGCCGATCCCGGGGCTTATACGGGGCAAGCCGCAAAACCCGGTGAATTTACTCTTTCCTGCTATTTCATTATGGGCAGGCGCATCGTCCTCTGCTGAACTCCGTTTGATAGAACAACCAGATATGTCCCGTTAGGAACTTTGTTTCTGCCTCCCAGGCTTAAAGTCCCCTTAACGGAAGATAAATTCCACTTCTTTATGCACCGGCCGTCAACCGAAAAAACAGAAATGCTGCATTTTTTATCTGCAGACCTGCCAAGACTATAGCTGATGGTACAGGCTGGTCGGTTCTGTGCATATAAAGACAAACCTCCCGTAATGTTTTTCGCTTTTGCATTGATGCTGGTATTTGCAAACGAAACGTTTGTGATCTGTCCGTCTGTTACAGTAATAGTTTTGGCCTGGGCAGGAATATCCGGGTAGAGAAAAAGGTTCTCCTCGATCACTATGTTGTCAACAGTGATCTTCTGGTCCATTCCGTACCACTGCATATTGGCTTGGTAGTCATTACTTCCCGGTGACATTATCGCAAGTTTATATTCCCCGGATGACAGAAAAGGTATAGTCACCGGGGTGCTGCTGAATACGGAACTTGTCAGAGAATAGTCTCTGTCTGGCTGAAAGAAGCGGCTTATGGTTGGTCGCCCGTGATCATCGAGCATTATGAAAGCTACCAACCTGTTATGGCTATCGTAACAAGCTGCCAAAGCATTTTGACCATAGGGAACAGTTAAATGTATTGTTCCGGATTTCAGATTCATTGAATTCGGAATGACAGTGGTTATGCTCTCTGCTACTGTAAAGGGACCCAGTTGGGTTCCGGGTGAATATCCTTGTTTACCTGCCATAGCTTCAGGACCCTTTGTGCCTTCACTTAGAAGACAAGCCCATGCGGTATGAGTTCCCGGTTCCAGGCCGGTGAACCTTAGGCCGTTCAATGGGGTCAATCGCGTATATGGCGTTTCTGAATTTTCACTATTCCCATCAATAAAGAATACATATCCCAATTCCAGACTGGACAGTGCTTTAAAATCTGTGGAGATACCGTTTTCGTCTCTCAGAAAGCACCCGGCACTTCCACCCGACTGCACCTGAATACTGATATTTTCAGCATCGAAAGGATCAATGGTGATGTACTCTGCAGCTGTCTCATCTGTGGTGTTGGGATACCATGTTGGCATTGCGTAATAGTGCGTTTCCGGGCTCATCAATACTTTGAACGGTTCAGATGCGTTTATAGATGCACTGAAAAAGCCACTGTTGACCGATGAGCTGGAGGTCCAGTTTCCAATTGGGTTCTGGTAAAAGAATTTCACTCTGGTGTCGAAGTCTATCGGGGCATTTTGGTAGGTTGCGGTCCCGGATATTATAGCAGTTTCCTTTTTAACGATCGGCGATGATGAATTTGGGACTGTAATGTCAATGCCGACTATATTCTGCCCTTTGGCAAAAGTGAAAAGGGTTGCTGCAGAGGGTGTTTCAGAATTGGGATAATAGCGGTAGTATCTTTCATTTGTGTAGCATGAGTACTTCAAATAGTACGATCCTGAGGGGATACCTCTGAAACTGAATGTGGAGTCTCCCGATGACAGGTCTGTATCTTTATAGATCAATCCGTTTTCCCCGACAAGCTCAATATAGAAGTCTTTGTCAATTGTTTCCCCATTCTGCTTGAAAATGGTGCCGGAGATGCTTGCCCCCGTTTGAAGGTGAATCTCTTTTCCTGATATATCAGTAGTTAGAGAAACTGCTTTTGGTTGGCTTGTCATCACTGATGTGCCGTCCCACCACTGGGGTTCAAAGCCATTATTGGGATCGATCATCAGGTAATAGTCCCCTGGTATAATCTGCCTTTTTGAAGAAAAGCTGCCATCAGAGCCTGAAAAGAAACTGATGTAGTGATAATACCCGTTTTCTGCTTGAATTGCTACGATAGTACCGGATGTATTCGGTAAAGGAGATGATTCGTGGATCAGTGTCCCGGAGATGGTAATCTCGATTTCCTTTCCATTTGCAGATGAGGCAGGCATGACCATAGTATTGCCAGATGAGGACTGGCCTTCGGCCAAAGTGATCCATTTTGCAGATGACGGCTTGTTTGTGTTGCCGAGAAATGATATGTCACCGTTAATTTTATCAATCATAAGCGTGTAGGTGCCGGCAGGAAGACCGGAGATTTCGAAATGACCATTATAATTTGAAGAAGCGTTTCTGAGCTCAAATCCGAATGTATCCAGAACGGAGATTTGTGCAAATCCAGTATACAAGGTTATACCGTCATTCTCGACGACCGTTCCGGAAATAGTGCCTGTCCCGGATAATGTGCGCTTGGAAAGTACTCTGCCGAGATCGGATACTGTTGCCCTGAAAGGGTACTTCTCGGATTTGGGGAAAAACTTGTGGGCCATTCTCTGCAGGGGTGGAGTTTGCTTAGCCTGCAGGGAAGTTAAACCGGTAAAAAGTAGGAAAATACACATGAGATGAACATGCGCGGTGAAATGAGAATCAAACATCAACATTTTTGCCCTCCTGCTATGGAATGTTCACTGTTGGAATGAATCGGAGATGACAATAGTATAAATATTCACTTATATAAAGTCAAAGTTTTCCGTGGTGGAGGGACTATTGACAATCTGCTTGCTGCATAGTGTGACCGCGCCAGCGCGGTTGTTCAGGATGGGCGCTCTCTCGCATAACATCATTAGATGGTAATATGAAAAGGGCGATTTCTGAAATCGACCAAATTTTTAAACATTCACCAGAGTTTCGGTTTAAATATCCTGATCCAAACAAAATTAGACGAAATCTAAGTACAGAAAAGTATGCTCGGCGTATATCTGCTACGAAAAGGAAAAAAACGGCCCAAGATTCAATCGCTATCGATGAAGGCGCAATTCAGAAATTGTCAATTTGATAATCACAGCCATTATTCTTCTTGCCACCAATCCTGATAGAGCTGAACATGAAATGACTACACATTGAGGCACCCGCTTAAAGCTATCGCCACCAGTTTGTTTGGTGCGACAAAATACAATAACTACTTTCATTTTCTATCTTTACAGCAGATGAAGAATACCTGTCCGTTGGCGTTCTTAATCGTACTTTTAAAATTGCTAAGTAGCGCAGTAATCCCTCATCGTAATTGAAAAGAATCTGCGATGGACGATGAGCGATGATCGAATTTAGAATTGAAGAGAAGAGGAAAAGATAATTGGTTCGAACATCTCTCTTCAGTCGTGATCACTAGACTCCGATCACTACTTGCAAGGGTGCCCCAAAGCGGGAGATGCCACTCGTGCCCTACAAGGCGTCTTCGCCGTTAACCAAAAAAGAGAACTCACGACTGCCAGACTGCGCCACTGCACGAAAAGCAACCCGCCGTAAAGAACTCTATCTATACTCATTCTCCATTTTGGAAGGCGTTACACTTCGATTACGGAAGACCCAGATGAAACGGCCCGAGCGGGCCGTCTCTATCGAGTTGCTTGTAGTTATTTATTTAGGTTCTGATCCATACAGGATTGCACCGGTACTTTTGCTTCGAATAACAACATTTGGTGCAGCATTTCCAGCTCCCACCACATGCGACCAGTCATCAGCCTCATTGAAATTATATTGCCAGTCTGCACTGTGCATTCCAAAATTGAGTGGTAAAACCTGGTTAGCACCAAGTGTGCCGGAGGGGAAAGAAAATTTTGTAACAACATCAGCTTTCTGAGTCGTGTTCCCCGATACCACTGGCAGTCTGCTGAATGTCGCACTGACCCCATTCACAGTGCAGTAGTAAATATCAGCACGTAAATTACCAATGCTGACTGATGGATCATAGGTGTAGTACTCCACTATCAGATCCGAAACGTTGATCGATTGAGATCCAATATTCCTAATTGCTATCTGTGGTCCAATAGCATTGCCGACCACATTGCCGTCAGGTGTCATTGTCACCTGAAGGGTAGATGTTGTCTGGGTAATTCCCTGGCCACTAATACGTACTTTGATGTTCTGGATGTTAACATCAGGGGCATTGATAATTATGAGCGTATCAATAACAGTAGTATTGGTAAGAGGTTTAAAAGTCAATGTGATGACTTTTGAAGCACCCGGAACAAGAGTAATCGGCGTTACGCCATTGTGAGTAAATTCAGCTTTGCTCAAATACAGTCCGCTGATAAGCGCATTTGCATTTCCGGTATTGGTAAGAGTAATCGAAGCGGTTTTAGATGATCCGATGATTACCTGACCGAAGCTTACCGATGCAGAGGAAACGGACACGGTTGTATTCTTATCCTCTTTTGTAAAATCAACTGAATCTACGTCAAAAGAGTTAACCGATAGTACCATCTTGTACTGACCTGAAGCCAATGGGGTATACTCATTAAAGGTAATGTTCAAGGTGTTTACACCACTTGTCATTACCTGTGTCCGGGTGAACTGTATAGTTCCATTCTGCTTGCACGTGATGTAAGCTGTTTTACCAACCAGATTTGCATCAGTAACATTGTACGTTACAGTTGCCCTTTCAATTACCGGTGACGGTGAAACTGAAAGCTGGAAGATATTAGGATTCTGCAACTTTTCAAAAGAGTAACTGTCGAGAGTTACTCCATTCACCGCCAT
Source organism: Fibrobacterota bacterium (assembly GCA_023436205.1). GTDB lineage: Bacteria > Fibrobacterota > Chitinivibrionia > Chitinivibrionales > Chitinispirillaceae > JAEZKC01. The sequence goes on along the minus strand of JAEZKC010000117.1, from coordinate 186,541 downwards.
ATTTACTGCATAATATCCCCGTGGCAGATAATCCCAGTCAATTTTCGCAATCGAGTTTGTACCCGAGCTGATAATACTGGTAAACTGATTTACTAGTACACTTGGTGCTCCACGGAAAATCTGATACAAACTGAATTGGGCCTGCTTGCCGACATAGGCAGAGTTCTGCATGGTAAAAGAGAGTGTTGCACCAGATGAGAACACTGTTGGTGATACAGAGAGATTATAGTCAAAGGATGTTTGATTTTTAACGAAGTCACATTCTGCAGCAGGCACCATCCATCCGGCAAATCGCATAATCACCCGGTAATTTCCACTACTGAGTGTATCCCAGTTCGGACGTGCAATGCTGTTTAATCCGACGGTAATGTTTGCTGTAAATTGCTCAACAGGCACAGTGGATACATTATCGATAACGCGCACTAAATTGAATTCTGCATTAGTGTTATCCAACGAAGGGTCCTGGATGTCAAAGGTGATTTTTGCACCAGTGTTCAATGGATTTGGTGTAACCGCAAGATTATAACCAATTCCATTTCCAGAAAGCTCGATTTTGGCATCGGGAGTGTTTGCTGCGTTACTTACAATAGTTATAATGCCTTTCTCCGCAATACCTCTGCTATCAGGCGTATAAGACCAGTTCAACTGTACAAAGTCATTAGGAGCGATGGTCTGGGGCAGATCGATCTGAGTAGTAAATGACGGGTTATCAACGCTCACGCTGTTTATGATAAGATCTTTATCACCATCATTGCAAATAACTCCATCTCCATAATAGGTTTTTCCGACCGGAACATCATTGAAAATTGTCCTGCCTTCAATTATGGAAATAACCGCTTTGGGAGAAAACAGCTGAAAATCAACTTTGTCGATAGTTGTATTTCCAGAAGTGAGGCGAAATTGATATATTCCCTCTGGATATGATCCCAGCTGAACTTGTTTTGAATTATATCCTGCTGTTAAAATGATATCATAATTGCTGATGAATACATCATTGCAGTACAGATCTAAAGAAGCAGCTGTTCCTGATAGTGATCCATCAGTAACAAAGAATTGTACAGTGGCAAGATCTTTAACTGGGCTTGGGGATATAGATATATTAAATTGAACCCCGTTATTTACTGAAAAACTCATTCGAGGACTGATGGCACTGATTTCATTTATTCCCAGAGCAGATTTTGAACCATTCCACCAGTTGGCAGATGGCATTGTTGAATCGTTAAAAGTGTTTTTATAACCATCATGAAACAGGTCTCCATCTTGCCCCCCATTACTGTCCCTTTCCAGATGGAATAAACCATCAGCCTGCTCAATAGTGATCCAGCAATAGTTTGGATCAAAAGTATTCGCATTAAAAGTTTCATCAATATGCCAGATTATAAGACCCGAATCAGGGATTGCAGAGTTCCTTCCTGATTTGATCCGGCTTTCAATTAAAAAAAACTCAGATGATTTTGAATTATTTGAATAACGGTATGCTGTTAAAGAATTTGCATCATGGTAAAAACGAGTTCCTGATGCGGCATTTGTAATGTCACTAAATGATTCCCATCCGGCAAGATTACAATAGTAAGGATTGGGAACAAGTGGATTGTGGCCATCTTCACCCCAGCAACCAGTTCCCATAAGACAATAACCCTTTATTCCTTTTTTACCATAAAGATCGGCCCAATTAAACAATGAATGGCCATTTTCATGAACATAAGTTCCAATATACGGTTTTGAACTGATATCTGTCAGCTGGAAGTTATGTGCATAGACTTCCCCGGAGAGTTTCATGTGATCTAAACTGGAGGCGTGTGGATGCAATTCACTATGATACGAATCTTTACTGTATATAGCCTCCCCGGCATACATCATATTCAGCGCTATAATGTTTCCTTTTTCATCGAGGGTCAAATTCGAAAAATTATAGTTATTATCTATTAAATGTTGAAGAGCTTCTTTAATAAGTAAATCTCCTGTATTATCAGCATAATATTTCTTATTATACTTAGCTCTGTAATATCCAGTTACTTCATTTGTATAGTCAAGCTTACCACCTGAGACATCGTAAAAATAATCTCTCACTGAACCTTTATTTCCGTTTTCGGAGTAGCCGGGCTGGTTAAGCATGCTTTCAATCTCATCAACCGCAACTGTTGCTGTGTCATCGGGAAAATCTACCAGCATTGTTAACCCGCGTAACGATCCAATGATCTTTGAAGAATTCAGAGACTCAAAGGTTGAATTGTCTGCCGAAGCTCCCGGAGCAGGTGCAAAAAATTGAACCTCGCTTTTCTTTTTTCCATGCAGTTTCGCTTTACCCGCCCTGATTTTTTTATTCAATCCTTTTTCATTCAATTCAAGGTGTTTCTGTTTTCCTGAAGGTATGATGTTTTTAGCTCGTGAGCGTGAAGATCTATTTTCAATATATCTGATCGTGTCCGGGAGTAATTCAGTACTGTCTTCACTCAATGTTGCATAATAAAGCCAACCATCCTTACCCGTAGCAAGAGTGTATCCGTCGGGGCTTTCCATGCGAACATAATATTCCGAACCATACATTTTCACCAGAGTACTGCTCCCATCAGGGAGATCAACAGAAACCAACCTTCCATCCAGCGGCACAGCATAAAGTGAAGAACACATTAGCGCAATTACGACTGTCAATAATAACGGTTTCTTAACCATTACCCCTCCTTGATTTGTATTTGATAGGTGTAACAACAAATGCGAGATCATGTACAAAATGCTTATTCTCTTTACAAGAAAACAGTAGCAGTAAAAACAAAGTGTTTCAAATTTTGAAACACTTTTACATACTGAGAACTATTCAATGGAGAAGGCGGATAGCTCTAAATAGAAGATTATCTGCGAAACAGGAGGGTGCCGGTCACCAATGCGTGTTTTTCAAATGGTACAACTCTTCGACTCCAGAGGACCTACGCTCTGATACCGGGGTTTTAGTCAAATGTGTTTTTGAGTTGAAATGAACATGAAGTCACACAGCTATGGACGATGAGCGATGATCGAAGTTGGAATCAAAGAAGGAAGTTTTTTTAACATGTTCAGCACACCCGAAGTATATTACCCTTACCTTCTCAATTCTCATTTAATTGCACGTTTTGTAATCTCAGCTTGGTTTCCGTTTTCGATTTTCCAATTACATTTCCGAATTTTTCATCTCTGTACGGTTTTACTTTTTCTCTTTCGGTTTAGGGATATCGTCGAACACAAATTGAGGTGAACCACAATGAACAGCTATCCTCTCATGATTCTGTTTCTCTGGCCGGCCATTCTTATTTCCGCTACACTGCTTAACATGCTCATATCCTGGACCTTCAGCTGGAGCGAACTGATCTTCTGCTATCTTGCGGGAATTGTAATCGGAGCGTTTTTCATGGTGGGAACTGAACCTGATGCTCCGGATATAATCATGTTTTTCCTGACCTTTTCCCATGGTTTTTTCGGACTGCTGGCCTGGACAGGATCTGAAGCCTTCGCAACTCGGGAGACGCTTCTTTTCTGGAGTGCCGGGTATATGCTGGTAGGAGTGGTTCTATCTGCACTGCTTGACAGGGTTACAGTCACTATCGGCACCTCCATGAACATCGCTGGTGGTTTGCTTTCAATTCTGCAAATTGTCATCAAAGCACCCTTTACACTTATGACCTCTGCGATTTCCTTTATCATTTTTTTCCTGATAAGTGGAATCTGGGTTTCACTGTTCAAAAGTACGGCAAGACTGGGCTTTTTGGGTGGAGCACCATACATCGAATGGAACTACGGGGGGGCCAACAGCTTTGCTACAACTCTGGGAATTACTATCAATACCTGGAAGGGGGATTTGGCTCCGATACTAGGACATGAGCTCTATCATACCCGGCAGTATATGATTTTCCGGGACTGGTTTATCCCGTTTTGGCTTCTAGGCGGTATCTGGGGATGGATCAGTGCAGCCGTTTCGACTGAACCCTGGAGCTCCACGTATTTCTTCGTCGCCCATCCAAGTAAGGAAATAGGAAATCCACTGGAATGCGCCGCTTATCACAGCGGAGGTACAAACCCTTTCTGAAAAGTTTTCCGGTCATGATGCAAAAGGGAAATGGTCCATGAGCGAAACATTTTTTCAGTCTATTGAGGATGCTGACACTTTCCTTGAGCAGTGGATAACTGCAACTGCCGGGGTTGGGGAGGTGTCATTTAGTCACCCTTTGCATTCTCCTGACAAATCAATCAATGCATTTCTGTATAGCCTCTCTCCCGCGCCCTCAAGAGATATTAATTCTGAATCACCTGTGCGCTTTACCTTGAATTATCTGGTGAGTGTCAAAAATAAAAACACCAGGGAGGCGCATGCTGTTCTGAGCACTTTGGTTTTTTCTGCATTGGAACATCCAGATCTAATCACCGTTTTTCCACCTGCAGAACTGCTTGCCATGCTCAATCCGGAAATCCTGCCCGGATTGGGGATATCGTTAGCGGCAGCCAGATTTAGAAAGTTGCAGCAACCCAAACTTGTCAGGAAACCGTTGATAATTGAGCCTGCTATGTATCAGAAGACAAAAGGTTTGATAGTAAGTAAACATGGCAAGGCTCTGAATAATGTGAAAGTATCGCTGCCTTCGATACACCATCACGCTGTGACAAATGAAACAGGCGAATTCACCTTCTCTTTCTTTCCAGCGAACATTGGGGCAGAAGACCTTGCCTCACACTTGGTAATTACAATGAACGACAAGGTTATCGGAATAAAGAGCATTGAAAACGAGACAATAGATACTACCTTTGTACTTAAAATAACTCTGGAGGACTAAATGAATTATCAAACGCCTGGGGTTTATATTGAAGAAGTTTCTACTGGAGCAAGGCCGATCGAAGCGGTAGGAACCAGTACAGCAGGATTCATTGGAGTTGCCCCGGAGCGCTCAAGATATGTTCATGAGATAAAGCAGATTCCAAACTGGTCAAGATTCCAGGAACTGTTTATAACAGATAAAAACACAAGCACCCATCTTTCATCAGCTGTTTTCGGTTTTTTTCAAAACGGCGGTTCCATGTGCTATGTGATAAACATAGGAACCGACACTACTATCCTGGGAGAAGGCGAAGGACGCAAGGGACTTGCCCTGTTCGAAGAGGTGGATGAAATTGCGATCCTGGCAGCTCCCGGTTTCTCTGATGCCACAACCTATGATGCCCTGCTTACACATTGTGAAAACATGGAGGATCGATTTGCCATTCTGGATTCGCCTCAAAAAATAGAATCGCTACGTTCGCTTCTAACGGTTGCAGTTCCTGAAGAAACAGAAGGTGCCAAAGCTCGACAGTCAGAACGGGGTTTTGGTGCATATTATTTCCCCTGGATAGAGATCACCGATCCTCTGAATCCCGTATCCACAATCGAGGTACCTCCCAGTGGACATATTGCCGGGATCTATGCAAAAACTGACACTCTTCGCGGAGTGCATAAAGCGCCCGCCAATGTTATCGTTAACGGCGCGCTGAAGCTAGGCTACAAAGTAACCCACAGTGAGCAGGGGGAGCTCAATGTAAATGGGGTAAACTGCATTCGATCTTTTCCAGGACAGGGAATAAAAGTATGGGGCGCCAGAACTCTTGCCCCCAAATCCAGTGAATGGAAGTATGTGAATGTGCGACGGCTGATGATCATGATCCAGGAATCCATTGCTCAAAGCACTCAATGGATAGTGTTTGAACCCAACACTGAGGTACTGTGGAAATCGATAAAGAGAAATATCGAAGCCTTCCTCTATCGCATCTGGATGCAGGGCGCACTCAAGGGGTCAACTCCGAAGGATGCGTACTTTGTAAAATGCGATGATGAAACCAATCCGCCAGAAACCATAGATGCCGGGCAAGTCATCACAGTCATAGGAATCGCTCCGGCGAAGCCCGCAGAGTTTGTCGTCTTCAAAATTGGACAAAGCAGAGAAGGTGTACAAATCAGTGAATAGAACGATAGGTTGGCCTTTTCAACAAATTTGATAACCATCAACAATCGTGCAACTGATATGGAGGACCCATGGCGACTACCTGGAAAGAACCTTATAAAGGATACAACTGGAAACTGGATATTGACGGGCTTGGAATAGTTGCTCATTTCATTGAGTGTGATGGACTGGAGATAGAAATTACCAAAGTTGATTACAGGGAAGGCGGGGATGATGCAAACGTCCATCGCCTTCCCGGCATTGTCAAATACGGTGATGTCACGTTCAGGTATGGATTAACAAGTGACAAAGGTGTCTGGGACTGGTTTCACAACTCTCTGCAGACTTCGGTGGTCGAGCGCAAACAGGTTTCTGTGATTCTGATGAAACCAGACCAGCAGTCCGAACAGCTTCGGTGGAATCTTTTTGAAGCCTGGCCATCATACTGGAAAACAGCACGGCTCAATGCGCTTACAAGTGATGTTGCGATTGAATCAATGAGCCTGACTTTCGAGAGAATGGAGCGTATATGAAGATAGTTTATCTTTTCTATAGATTGCGAATTTTCACATGGTACCTGCTTAACAGGATTCTATGTGGCATGGGCCAAATTGGCGTTTTTAAAAAGCAACAAAATAGTTTTGACCCCTGCCAGGATTTTCAATCTACAGCCAGTGTAACTCCTCCCAAGATCTGGCTTGATCTGCTGCATAACTACCCTGACATTGAATGGATTGATTTTGATGGTAAAGACAAGAGTTTTCCAGCTCTCTATACTGAAAAAAGTGGAAATCTCAAGGGAACAGTTCCGAATGAGTCAGTGGTGATGAGAGGATTAAAGCACACAAATGATACCTCAACGGATCCATTCGCAAGAAAACTGAAAATCAGCTCCAGCTTTAGCGTTCCGGTTCAGAAATCAGAAAGCATTCTGGAAGCAGCGCGTGATGAGGCCTGCCAAACTCATCCGGTAAAGCGAATCAAAGATCAGAATTCTGAATGCAAGGATCAAATATCCGGGTTTGATCAACTCGAATTGGGCCCTCAACAACCAAGAGCCGGTTTCTATAGTGATGTTGAAGGAAATCGATCATACGATCTGTCCTCAGGTTCTGATACGGTTTTACCATATCGCTCCGGCTCAGCGAACTCGTCAGAAATGATTCAGGTTGAAAACGACAGCTCTTTTTCAACTGCAAACATTAACTTTACAGATGTTTTCAATACGCCTGACATGACAAGAGATCTGCAGGCAAACTCGAGTCAGCCTTCAGGTGATATCAAACCTGATTTCCAGATTCATCATTGGCAGGGAGAAGCTACTTTTGATAATGATCACAGTAAAAGAAAAATCTGTCAAATAGCCCGAACAGTTCCTCCCATACTTCCATGGGAATCTCTTTTACAAGATAATCCCAAAAAAGAGGAAAGCATCTATAGCTCTTCGCCCTGGCCAGAGCTCATTTCCGAGGGGAACAATTACACCGCATGTATTGAGGAAATTGATGACGACGGGATCATTACAAGACAGGTCGAGGAGCAGCGAGGATATAAATGGAACGTGTTGCGTTTATATTGATGCATTCAGACGAGCGCATATCATGTATGCTCAATCCCCAGTCAATAGTTTTGCGCCGTCATGCCGGTTTAAAACCAAAACGAACTCTTGGAGGTGCTTTTTCTGCAACAGAGCAATCTGATACACCTATATCCCACACGGGAGGCGGTATTACTGAACTTGACCTGGACCTGTTGTTTGATGTTTCGATAGCAGGTTCATCTGTGCAGACCCAGGATGTGCGCGACATTACTTCTCCTTTTTGGGAAATGGCAGAAAACATGATCGCTCCTGACGGGCGTCAGATTCCACCTCAGGTGCGTTTCGTTTGGGGAAAGAGCTGGAATATACCAGGGGTTATTCTCAAGGTTTCCGAGAAATTTGATCGTTTTACAAAAGGGGGAAGTCCGACGAGATCATGGATGCGCTTGCGTCTGCTGCGGGTTATGGAATCTCTCGACATCTCTACAAATGCCCGTTACCGGCACAGAAACGTTCTCATTCCTCAAAAACGGCAGGATAGTACTGATGCGGACATGATAAGACAAACAGTTTCACCCATCGATAGATTGGATATACTGGCATTCAGGTACTATGGTGACCCATCATATTGGAGACTGCTTGCTACATATAATAATATTACTGATCCGCTTCACCTTGACCCCACTCGAACAATTCAGATTGTACCTTTAAGCGAGCTTCAGGAGCGTTCATGATGGTATCGACACTCCCTGCCATCACTATAGAAATCGCCGGAGAGCGTCTGGACCCGGCAGCCGCCAGGAAAATAACCTTCATATCTGTCAGGCAGGTTCTCTCACAACCCTCAGTAGCAGATATCACCTTTATGAACCCGCCAGAATCATTTCTTGAAGGGGTCGACACAAAAAGTCAAACATCCCTTTCAATAATCTGTGATGGTGCACTTCTTTTTTCTGGTATATACAGTGCCATAGAATTTTCCTGCAAATCATCAGGAGATGAACTGGTACACATAAGAAGTTTCGATCGGCTATATCTTATGCGTAAGCAGCAGCACATCCGCTCGCATTCAAATGTCAGCAGTGCGAATCTGATTGGTGAAATTGCAAATAAGTATGGCCTGACAATAAACACACCGGTGCAGGGTCCCCATTGGCCTCATATCCTTCAATACCATCAGTCAGACCTGGATTTCATTACAGCTGTTTCACAAAAAGCGGGATTATATTTCAGGTTACATGAAAGTACACTCGACTTATTTACTTATGAAGCTGATCAAGAGGGGAATGTATTAACTCGCGGGGTAAACCTTCTTGAGTGTACATGTGAGTACAACGGTGCGCGCAGTTATAGAACCGTTAACACGTCAGGTTGGAACCCGTTTCTTATATCCTGTCACCAGGCTAAAGCCCGTTCGCATTCAGAGCAGTTATCAGGCCTTGACGGAGATGCGGATAGCTTGACCGTTTCTCATGCAACGCTCTATGGTGATGACCACGCAATGTTCCTTTCAGAAGCATTGACTAGCCGATCCACCAACATGGCGTTGGCACTTACCGGAACAGCCGATGGTGATCCCCGGCTTCGCCCCGGCGAGACGGTCATAATTGAGGGTGTTAGAAGTTTGATAAAAGGGAGCTACATGTTAACAGAGGTCAATCATGTGATTACACCTGACACTGGATACATTTCCCGGTTTTCCACTGTTTTGCCGGAACCCTGTGAAACTGAAACCGGACCTACAGCCATACTGGGAAAAGTCATTTCTGTTGATGATCCTCAGAAACTTGGTAGAGTGAAAGTTTCTCTGCCCGCCAGTGCAGATATAGATACAGAATGGCTCAATGTGCTGTTACCGGCTGGTGGAAGTAAAAAAGGCTTGATCGCACTTCCGGATGTTGATGACAATGTGCTCGTGTTACTACTGAATCACGACCCGTCCTTTGGTATTGTTCTTGGAGGGCTCTTTGGAGCCGAAAAGGAAACTCCCGGATGGGGTGTCGAGGGTGGACAAATCAGGCAATATCAGCTCACCACTAAAGGCGGCCAGAAGATAAAGTTGAATGATGCTGTCGGAAGCATCGAAATTTCAGACAGCAATGGCAGTTTCTTTGGTATGAATCCTGATAAAATGACTATTCACTCTGATAAAGATCTCTTTATCCAGGCTCCCGGTAAAAAGATAACCATAAAAGCAAATGCCATCGATTTTGAAAAAGAATGACAGGGTAAAATATTGAGTTGGGGGATTGCAGAATGAAGTTATTGACAGAAGATGCTCAGCTTATCTGCGCACATACTCTTGGGAAAATAGCCATGTCGTCATCTCAGGACCTTGTGACTATAAAGCATCGAAAAGTCTTGGTTGAGCCAGACCCGGTAGGCAAACCAATAGCTGGTTGCCCCAACATAGGAGTGGGGATAAAACCTTGTACAAGCACCCTGGCAGTAAAGAAAGGGTATAGCAATCTGCTGAAAATTGGAGGGAGACGCATCTGTCTTGACACAATAAATGGGTTGACTGATGGAACCCCGCCGGGAACGGTCAATTATAGTGTTTCCCAGCCCGGTCAGGAATTTGTGGAGGAGCAATGAACCAGAAACCATATCGTGCCTGGAAATTTAACTTTCCCTCAGATCGAGTAACCGAAACAGGCATAACAACCAGTGCTTCCGGAGGTATAGAAATGACCTCCGGGTTGACATCCATTCAGCAGTCTCTTCGTATGCTTTTGTCCATACGTCCGGGGGAGCGGGTCATGTATCCCGGCTATGGATGCGACCTGACCAAATTAGCTTTTGCTCAAAACGATGAAACCACTGCAGGCCTTGCCATTCATTACATACGGGAGGCTGTCAGGAGATGGGAACCAAGAGTTCGCATACTGCGAATAGATGCCCGGGCAAATCCCCATTCTCGAGAGCGACTTGACATTTTTCTAGAATACCGAACTATTCTTTCCGAAAGAACAGAAAACTTTGAATATTCAATTGACCTGAATCAAAAGAGGTTGTGATGTCACTTCCGTCGTTGAATATTGATGATCGCGATTTTGAAGCATTGGTGAGCGATGCTCTGCACAAAATCAAACAGTCTTGTCCTCAATGGACGGATCTCTCCTCAGGAGATCCAGGTCGCATGCTGATAGAGGTATTTGCCTTCATTACAGAAAGTCTGATATACAGAGTAAACAAAATTCCCGATAAGGCTTTTGTGGAATTTTTACGTTTACTGGGAGTAAAATTGAATCCCCCCAAAGCAGCCCGTACTACCTTGAAATTCACCATTCCCAGTCCACTGAATCGTAATCTGGATATTCCCAAGTACACTCGAGTTACGCATAACCGTGCTGGAACTGACACTGAGCCTCCGGTCTTTATAACAATGCACAATTCCACAATAAATGCCGGAGAAACCGAGTGCACCGTTGAAGCGGTTCACGCCGAAATGGTGGAGGGTGAGCTTGCGGGTCGTGGCTCAGGACTTCCAGGTCAGTCGGTCAAAACCGCCAAGGCTCCTCTGGTCGCCGACATTAAACTCATTGTCGGAGTCGAAATTAACCAGGATGAACTTACTGAACGGGTGAGAACGGTTACTTTCAACAATATGATTTTTCGTATATGGGAGGAAGTAGAAAGCTTTGCAAACCCTCCGGAAGATCGCCACACCTTCATTGCAGATCGGGTCACGGGTATCATTACATTTGCACCAGCTTTACACTTTGTATCAGACCCGACTGATGAAGAGCGTCTTGCTCGCCCTCTGGGGGAATTCATCCCCGCAGGCAGAGAGATCCGTTTGTGGTATGCACGAGGTGGCGGAAATACTGGAAATGTCGGTGTAAACCAGCTTACAGTCATCAAAGATCAAGTCCCGGGGGCTCATTTAAGTGTTACAAATATCAACCCTGCCACTGGCGGTTCACCAATAGAAACAATGGAAAATGCTCTGTCAAGAGGTCCTCTGCAGTTCAGGTCTTTAGAAAGGGCCGTGACAGCTGATGATATTGAGTTGATTGCCAAACAAATTTCAGGTGATATATGTCGCGCACATGCCTACACTAAAGCTCAGGTCTGGAAACACGCTCTGCGCGGAACCGTAGAGGTGCTCGTTGTGCCTTCAATTCCGGAATCATTATGGAACAACGGCCATATTTCCCTTGAAACAATACAGAATCAGCAAAAACCTGATGCTTCCGAGCGTATCCGCACAGAACTGGAAAAACGGACAACACTGGGGATTACTGTATCAGTGGAATGGGTCAAATATAAAAAAGTAAGGGTGTCTGCAAGGGTCATTGTCAACTCAGAAGCCAAAGTTCAGGAGATAAAGGAGCGGATCATCAACCGGCTCCACAATGTTATAAACCCTGTGCCCACCAGTTTCAATTCTAAAGGCTGGGAAATGAACAGTCCGTTGAGAATTTCCAATGTATATGATATTCTGCTTGCAGAAACAAGCGCCAAATATGCCGACAGAGTCAAGCTTATCGTGGACCATGCCCCTTCCACAGATGTAAAGTGTATCAGGTCGGATGCCCACCAGGATAATCTCTGGTATGCCAGCAGCGGTTCATCACTATTCCGCACTTCCAACAACGGTGAGGGGTGGGAGCTCATTCACACATTCGGCTCTGAGGTCATAAGGACAATCGAGTGTAGCCAAGGCTACCCGGGACTGGTTGCCGTGTGTACCGAAAGCGGTTCAGAGCACACTCAATCCAGAATTTACCTCTCCGCCGATTGCGGCGAAAGTGGAAAATGGCGTCTTCTGCATCAGACCGCATTCGAAGTGGAGGATATGGCATGGAATGAACGGGACGAAGAGGCATACCTGCTGCTTGCTGCAGAGAGCGGGCTTTTTGAATTGCCGCTGAAAGAGGGAGCTGTTCCTAATCACTTGCTTGTGGATAGTGATGATCCTGGCAGGGGATTTTACGCCGTTGATGCAGTAAAAGATGTGCGGGGAATACCGTATGTGGCCGTTGCATCCAAAAGAAACGGCGGTGTTTTCATTTCCGACCGCCAGGGAAGAGCTGGAACCTACTCTTTTTCCGGACTGCGCGGAGAAGATATCCGCTTACTGAGAATGAACCAGTATGGAGGCAGGGTTTTCCTCTGGGCAGGAGTCACTGTCGCAGGAACAGAAACCGGGAAAGGCTGCTATAGGCTTGAACTAAGAAGTGGGGCGGGTTCCCAGAACTCATGGTTCCATTTCGGAAAAGACTGGAGTGGCGGCAGCTGCTTTTCCTTGTGTTTCATGAAGGAAACTGTTTTTGCAGGAAGTCACAATGGCGGAGTCCTGACTCTTGAATCAGGGTCAAGTGATGCCTCATGGAGAAAGCATGCCATTGATTCCGGATTACCCTTCAGAGATCGGGAGCGCATTTTCGAGCCGGTTCTCGCTTTGGAAACAGACATTAAAAGAAATACGCTTTTGTTACTTGCTGGCGGTGAAAAGGGTGTTTACATCAGCACTGATGGAAAGAATTATGCAAACTGCTCCAGAACAGAGTTCAATGAGCGGGTAACCATTCCAGAAAACTGGCTTTTCTGCTCGGCAGATCACGAAATAGAAGTGGAAACCGAAGATGAAGCAGTCTGAAATACTTGAACTTCTGCCTTATGTCGTTCAAATTACCTGTAAATCTGACAATCCCCTTGGGGTTCTATTATCTCTTATGGAAGAACTCCACAGGCCGGCAGAAGATATTCTTGACACACTTGATTCTCTTTTCGATCCGCGCCGGACACGTGATGACATGGTCAGATTTCTGGCTTACTGGATTAATCTTGAATGGTTGACAGAAGATCTGGGAGGCAAATCGGTTCGATTCCTGATTGAGCCGGGGCGCCTGCGTGAGCTTATTGCCAATGCAGCCTACATAAGTAAATGGAGAGGTACTGCTCGGGGGCTGCAGACCTTTCTTTCTGTGGCATTGGGAGCGGAGGAGGTGCAGATTGAAGAAAATACAAGTGAGAATTCGGTGCATATACCTTTTCATCTTTCTGTGAAAATGCCCAGATATACTGAAAAGTTCAGCACCATTATACATCAAATCATTAAAAAAGAGAAACCAGCATACGCAACTTATGAGCTGCATTTCGTGTGATGAATGTTGTGCTCATACAAAACCTCGGAGATTGACTATGGCCCAGAGCTTTGTGGTTGTTGCCACACACCCGGAAGTTACATTGAGAGGCGAACCCCTGAAAAACCGGGCAGGAAAAAGCATATTCATAGTGACTAATCGTTCCACCAGGAATCTGACCGGCCGGGTGAAGGTGATTCCCTTTGAAAAAACATCTTTGGAATGGTTTTCCATTGCACCAGAAAGCGAAGAGAGAAATTATAACTCAAACGAATCATTCAATGTGGAAGTAAATATTTCTGTTCCACCGGAGGTAATTGAAGGGAGCTACAAGTTTCGGCTGGATGCATTTTCTGAACAGCACCCTCAGGAAGATTATACAGAGGGGCAAACGGTTGAGATAAAAGTGGAGCAATCTACCCCTCCTCCTAAAAAACCAAAGTGGTGGCTGTATGCGATTATCGCCGGAGCGGTACTGCTTATTCTTATTGTAATACTGTTATTAACATGTCAAAACGGTGTCAGAGTTCCCGATGTGACCGGAATGCCTTACAGAGAAGCTGAACAGCAGTTAAATAATTTTGGACTTGAGGATTCACTTATTCAGCAGAACTTGCCTTCGGATACAAACGCATGGATTGTGTTCGCCCAGGACCCTGCCGCGAACGCAAATGTGGATAAGAATACCACAATCAGACTTACTATTGGAATGAAAGTGCCATCGGTCGTAGGTGAAACTGAAGCTGCTGGACGCAATTCACTTTCGCAGGCAGGATTCGAACCTGTAAAATCCGGAGAACGGGATACTGGGCAGGTTCCGGGCAGAATTGTGGAAAGTCAGCCTGCGGCAGATGAACTTGCCGAAGTCGGAAGTCAGGTTCAATATTGGGTTAGAACTGGACCCGTCGTCAACGAGGACTGTATTGGATTCAGAAATGATCGCCTGGAAATCAGACAGGAGGGCAGTCAATTTCTATTAACGGATGGAAGAAGCAGAATGAAGATGTTTCCCAGCAGAGCCCTGGCAGAGAGGGGAGTTGCCATTCTGCGCCATTATGATATGAATTCTCAGTGCTTTGTCGGACGTCCAGATCCATCCGTTGAATACTGGTTAACAGACCAGACGAGTCCTCAAGGCTCATTTGCTGGTGAAGACTGCCTGCAGTTTGATCCGAATAACCTATCAATATTCGCCATTTCAGGCAGAGGCACGTTTCTTATTGACGGATCTCAAACAATCCTCAGGTTTCCTAACAGGAGCGAGGCTGAACTCACCAGAGACATTATCAGGAAACATGGTTTCACCCATCTCTGCTTTGTGGGTACGAGATCTGATCCGGCAATGACTTATTTCCGAAGATGATTGGGTGAAGGCTTTTATGAGCACTCAAAAAAAAACTATCCTGGTTCTGGGAATTGTTGCCCTGCTGATCATAGTAATTTTCATAATGGGCTTGCGCTGTAATTCAAAGGACCAAGCAATAACAGCTGAGAATTTCGATCCGGAGGAATTTCCTGTATTCAAGGCCATTTCAGATCTGCTTGGTGAATTCGCCCCGAAACTGGAACGAGAGGAACTGACCGGCCATTTCCAGCCCGGGACCTTTAGAGTTCAGCCATCACAGGAAGACAAGGATCTGCGCAATGCTGAATTCTGCATCGACCCCGTTTCTCCCGGTGACTCAAACGCAATGATAGTTATTGAATATCAAGCCGCACAAGCAGAGGAACGCTTTGCCGATTTACGTACTCAGATATGCACGGTGTCGGTGAGAGATACAGAACGATTCCCCTCCTGTTGCACTATGCCCATTCTTCAAAGCTCAGGGCAAGTTCGTTTCAGGGCTATTCGGGGACGGGCTTCGATACGGCTGAGGGAAAATGAAATAATCAGACTGGAGTGATCGAAAGCTTGAATTATTTTCTGTTAACCTCCCCACATTAAAAAGCAATCTCTCAGCCGATGGCCCGGGATATGGAAGTGATTCCGCCGACCAGATATTTGATTGCCCAAATAAGGGCTATAACAGCAACCATTATGGCAGCTATTGCATCGGTTATACTGACTAGAAACTGTGGTACTATTCCATGAAGAAATCCCACAACAAGGCCCAGAAAAAGCGAAACGAGCGTAAGAATTACCAAACTGCGATTCTGTAGAAAACGCTGATGCGCAAACACCAGACATACAGCAAATCCCAGCTTGAACAACTCAATGAGCGCCAGTATTCCCCGTGAAGTGTTCACCGGAAATGCCGCATACAATGAAAAATATGCGATCGTTCCGAATATGGGTGAAAAGAGAAGACTGACCATAAGAGTTAGCTGCATGAGCGCTGAAATGGTCATTAGTATGCTCAAGATTAGAATGACAATCGATACAATGGAGGTCACTATACCCTGAACTCGTGCATGCAGAGAATGGGTGATAATCAGAGGAAGAAAGATTAGAACAACTGTGTAAAGAAGGAGGCTGTCAAAAAGTGCCATGTTACGGATGGCAACACCGGGAGCTACCCCTGCCTGAGAAGCCTGTCTGAGTGCCTCGGGATCAAAAATCCCTGCGAGAAATGTTGCAAGACCGCTTGCACCTATCTGCAACAGAAATGCAAGCGTCAAAAAGATCATCGCAGCAATTAAAATCGGTAAACGCAGCTTTTCCATAACAGATCCGTTCGGGAAATGCTCAACTACAGACAGGCCCAGTACATTCAGAAAACGCAATCAACTCTGCGGTGCACGCACCAGACCGGCTCCAACATCGAAGGGATCAAACCCTTTTTTCAAACCAGAGAAATTGGCAGTGCCGACAAGACGCGCCATCAGTTCATAAGAGTTCAGGCGGCCAACCCTCAGGAGCTTTTCTGCCCACAACGCTGCAACCCCGGCCACGTGAGGACAGGCCATACTCGTACCGCTGAGGGCTGTTAGCCCACCTCCGACTGCTGCAGAGAGAATATTGACACCAGGAGCAGAGATGTTGGCACCCGTGTTGGAAAATCTGGCCACTTCAAATCCCCCCTCGCCCTCTCCCAATGCAGACACGGAAATGATACCTTCAGAGATTGCTGGAGGGGACACCGCGATCTCCCAGTCTTGATGCAGCTCTCTGCGGCTCTCATTGCCTGCAGCTGCAATCAGTATGCATGACTGCCCGAAACTGCCGTTTGCCTTTATAAGTGAAGCCAGTCGCTCGAAAAGCTGAACATTGGTCCTGTATGCTTCCAATGCCTTCGATGTAGCCAGTTCGATCGGCAGCCCGTTTCCGGCTAGTGCATTGACATAACCTGGAAAATCCATTCCAAGTGACATAGAAATGACATGAGCTCCATTGTCGATTGCCCACAGTATAGCACTCATTATCTGCTCTGTAGATCCGCCGCCGTTTTCACCGAGAACTTTTCCGATTAGTGCTTTCCTGACTCCCGGAGCCACGCCGATCCGCATTCCCTGTACATCCCTGCCAAACACCGTTCCTGCACAATGAGTTCCATGTCCGTTTCTGTCCCCATTTCCCTCACCGGTGAAATCTTTCTCTATAAGCTGCACATCATCAAAAGCTGCATGGCTGGAATCGATGCCCGTATCCAGAATTGCTGTTACTACGCCATTACCAGTGAAAGGGCTGGTGTCCGCTTCGGTTGCCCTGATACCCCATGTCTGTGGTTGCTGTTTTGCGCTTACTGAAATCTCGGCTTTAAATGGCTCAATCAGTTTCATTGGCATGACCGGTGCAAACGCAACCACGTCACTGTCACGCGACAACAAGGGAAAATCCTTCGTTTCCACCTCTTCTACTTCCACCGACAGAACCGTTGGAGAAACGTCCACCCCTCGAGCGGCAGGAAAGGGACCTGAAAAGGGATTACGATGTGCAGTTTGCGTTTTGTTTTTAAGAATCACTTCTTTCACTTTCATACAATTCCCCCCCTGTTATTTATCTTTATGTCCCCATTTGACAATGTACTTCTGAAAGGAGCAAATACTATGCACTTTGAGAATTATTGTGTACAGGCATTGCACGCCTTGTTGAAAGTCATCCGGGTCTTTGGAATATCCTTGATCCAGCTCTAAAGGGAATAATCGAGCATCCGTAAAATTAGAGGCCAGACGGCGTGATCAGCAGAATCCCAGGTATATACGCCTGTGACTTCGAAGACTACGCTCGTGCGAGCGGAGCGAGGCAGTATCGCATAGTTATAGATCCTCCACTTGTGCTACATACTTCTCCTCAAAAAAATATTTGCACTGCATGTACCCCAATGTTAATTAATAAAATGTAATCAGTAATTCGCTGGATTAATTCTATTGATAAATCGTAACAAGAATCTGCCCGTGTTCCGGGAAGATGTGTCTTGGGGTATCGGCTGACCGACTCTGCACCTTTTCATCCGCCCGCTGCTCATGACTGTCAGTGTGAAAAGGTCAACTCTACAGTTGACTTGTATATAAATCCATCCCCGCAAGCATTTGCTTGCGGGGTGATATTCACACACATTCAGAAAGGATTCAGGTATGATTTCACCTGAACTCAGTGCCCAAAACGAAAGAGAGATGGAAGAGCTCTCACCCAAGGATTACCGCAGCGTGTCATCGTCGATAAACGACTTCACCGGTGACAATGGTCTCAAGGTTCTGGTGCGCGGTTGGCTTAAGGGAAACAGAATAACTTCAATTCTTATGTGCAACTTGCATCTTGTATTTCTTATAAGCGAGCATCCCCGGCATGCACCCGGCCCGGAGGTGTTGCGGTTGACGCCGCATATTTTGAGCAGGCGGGGGCGCTGGCGGTGGAGCTTTTGAGGGTGCAGGGGATTGTGCTTCGCGAGGACAAGCCGGAAAAGGTGGCGGTCGACCGTCAGAAGCGGCTTATCACGTTGTGTATGGCGGCTCAGCATGAAATAAGGAAAGCGGCCCGGGTCGCCTTTTTTGATGATCTTGAATACTTCAGACAGCACTACTGCAGCAAAGCACGCCGCCAGTATGTGAAGAGCAATGCTTCCAGCGCTTCAAGTGAGCATCCTGCCATGTCTTCCTAGAGGGTTTAAACCAGCAAACAGTACAGTTCCGGTACCGGTTAGGAGAGAGGATCGCAACTAAAATGCGGATAAAAGTTTGCAACATCATGCTAAAAGTCTGCAACACACACAAAAATCTATGAAAAAGGGTAAAATTTCACTGCAGAAGAGATAAAAATCGTGTAAACTGCCCGAAAATTCCTGTAAACAGGGTAAAAAAATAGTGCAACAGGGTGAAAAATGGTGTAAACAGGGTCAAGTAGGGGCAAATACATTGCTGTTTCAAAGATTTTTGTGTGTGTTTACACAGCATGCACTGCTGTTTACGCAAGATGCAGTGGTGTTTACACTGCATGCGGTGCTGTTTACGCATGATGCGGTATTGTTTACACTGCATGCGGTGCTGTTTACGCATGATGCGGTATTGTTTACACAACATGCACTGGTGTTTACGAGATATGTGATGCTGTTGCAGACAATATTGGCTTTTTTGTAGGGATTTCCGGGTGATCGAGGGTAGGGTTGCCTGAAGGAGGGCTATTCTATATATGTATATGGCTTGAGCGTAGGTGTGCCGAAGTGGAGTGCCCCGCTCCGTTCATCCTGTAAAAGCTGGATAGTGCCTCGCTCCGCTCATCCTGAGCGTAATCTTCGGAGTCGAAGGATAATCCTGAACGTAAGTCCATTAAGATCGAGTCCTCCGTTCCGTTCATCCTGAGCGTAGGTCCGCCGGAGTCGAAGGATAATCCTCAAAACTTCTGCGTGTATTATAATAAACGAAATCTTTCTCCCACCCCTTTTCTTGTCGCCTGCACCGGATTTATACTCTATAAAGCTGGTTTTTTGCTGTAGATTTAGGCTGCTATGTACAGGAAGTATTAAGCGCTTCAGCGGGTTTTCTGCTGGGAGTTTATCTTCAGAAGCTGTAAGGGCCTCACATTTTCGGAAAAAGATTTAATGGAGAAGACATTTGCAGTCACGGATGGGGAAGCGGCCTGGGGGATAATTGTGCATAGTGAAGGATAATTACGAGGGGAAAAATTTACTTCAGAAATCAAGCCGGAATAGTTGAAAAGCCAATTGTCTGCAAGTTAAGGGATTTATGAATAAACTGAAACAATTAATAGATTATTTTAAAATAAACAATTTCAAAATTACGCTCGGATTAGGTGAGTTTGTTTTAACTAAAGCACCTATCGGTCAAGGTGGAAATGGTATAGTTTATGAAGCAACATTCAATGAAAAAATGGTTGCAATCAAATTCTTAGTAACTGAATCAAGTGGAAATTCAGGAGAAATAAAGAAACAACGGTTCATCTCTGAATATTTCAATATAATCATAACTGAAAATGTTAGTAATATTGTACGGTATATTGATTTTGATTTACTAAACATTTCTGGAGAGTTTGAATCTTTTGATGTGCCAGTTATTATAATGGTTAAGTATGATAGTTCACTTGCAAAGATTCAAGAAGCAAAATCACGAGAACAATTTATTCATCTTTTTGATTTTTTAGTATCTACAACGGCTCAAATCCACCAAGCAGGTATCATACATAGGGATATTAAACCTGAAAATATCCTTATCAAAGGAAATGACTTTTATTTAGCTGATTTTGGTATCGCAAGCTACAACCCAGAAATTTTCAAAATATTAGCAGAAACTGAAAAAAATGAGCGTTTAGGCAATAGACTTTTTTCGGCACCAGAACAGGAACAAAACAATATTGACCCAGCCCCTACAATGGATATTTATGCAATAGGTCAAATTCTTCAATGGTATGCAACTGGGTATACACATCGCGGTACAGGTAGAATGAAAATCACCTCAATTTTCGAAGATTTGGATGTATATGATAGAATAATTGATAAATGTTTGGAAAACAATCCTCAAAAGAGATTCCAAAGTATTAATGAAATCAGTGACTATTTAAAAAGACCGGAGGTAAAAGATATTTACACGTATTTATTCCTGTTTCATAAAATATCAACTATGAGTTTTCCAAAAAACGACAAAGGAATTGTCTACACGAATGAAAAAGGAAAAATTGATAGATTTTTTAATAACCTAATGGAAAAACAAGCCATTTTCGAGGATAAACTTTGTTGGATAGATGGAGTAGGTGAATACGATTTCAAATTAGCTAAAAAGGGAATGGGTATTTGGAAGTTTAATTCTTCTGAATTTGACATTGTAGAATTGTGGCTATCTTATGATAGTAGAGTTTATAATGACTTTGCCTTTATCCATTTCCAAAAAAGTACACCATTTTTAGTTAATGGTGTGGAAGTATTCGATACTGCTATTCTAAATGGAACACATCATTTATCATATTCTGAATTTCAAAATGGATTTGCTGAAGTTAATGATGAAATTATTGATCTTTCAACACAAGATGTTGAACGTGTTGAGAAACAAGAACGTGATGGTTATTTCTTTATAGGGTCCTATGGAAGCTGTATAATAGAGTGGAAAAATGAAGATGTTATTCGTAGCTTTATAGATGAAATAACTACTCATAATAAAGAAGTAACAGCAGATTTGCTGAAAGATTTTGCACGAAAAATCAGTAGGAATAAGAATAATGAAGTGAACCAGCGGTTGTGAAGCCGGCAAACAACAACGACAAGACAAAATAGCTTGCCGCAGACGCAATACAGCACTACGGCTTACCACAACCCGATCAAAAATATATTTGTAATTTGGCATTAAGAAAACCTCACATCTTGTGAGAAAGAATTAAGAGTAAACCATAAATAGTCAAAAAGAAGGCAAGCATATGCCGCCCAATTCAGCAAATATTCAAGGAACACTGGCACGTATCGATACTGTCCTAAATCAGAACCGTCGTATTGAATGGACTTACATAGTGCTAACAGTTACCCTATTTGGTTGTGGTATTGCTTGCATCATTACTGCACTTGTAACCGGTGAATTTGCATGGTCAACACCGTCGGCAATAACTACCGGATTTCTCTATTGGCCTTTAAGGGAAATTAAAGATATACGTAGAAAGAACATCGCGTTAGGCACTGCACCAGTGTTGATAACACAATTACCCCGAGAAAAGGCAGCAGAAGAAATTCAGAAATTGCTTAAGTCACTATATGGAGATGCAAAATGACACGAGCAACCGACAATACAAAGGAGGTGCTTGAGTTATTGCTTGCTGGGCTATATGCAGAGCAGAACAATGCCAGTGCGAAGAGAAGCGATTCATATTTAATTGCTCAGGATAAACAATTTCTTGGTAGAATAACAGATAATCAATACGACAAAGAGTCAATTCTAAATGAGTATGGTCCGTATGGGAGCCAGTATAGTCAGACCAGCATTTTTAATCCATATTCTCAGTATGGGAGTGAATATGGACATCAAAGTTTGAATAATCCTTATTGTAGTACCCCCCCTCAGCTTATAATAAATGGGCAGTTTATTGGGCATGTTTCGAAGAATCCATATGTGCACACTAGAATTCCAACCGAAGCCTTCCTTTATACCCTGAAGAACTCATTAAGCACATTGCTTGCAGGGAAATTGATTGAATCCGAAGAGTATGCACGTGTGCTGAATAAGGAATCATTTATTATTGCTGCTGATGATACATTTCTCGGTAAATTGAATCCCAACAGATTTGATGTTGAATCGATATTCAACAAATTCGGGCCTTATGGGAACAAATATTCTGACACGTCTATATTCAATAAATTTTCAAATTATGGTAGTGTACTCTCAAACCTTAGTCCGTTCAATACGATTACACGAACACCACCAAAAGTATTTGTGAAAGGCAAGTACATCGGATATTTAACTGTTAATCAAACAATATCAAATCGAATTGACCCAAATCAGATTTTTGACTGGGCGCAACAGAATGTGCAAAGGTACTAATGTATAATGGTGAAGAAAGAGAAATAGCCGCCGCGAAAGAATCATGTAGTATTAGTGCTCCAGTGTTCCGGCTTACATACACCAACATCAATATGCCAAAATACCTACCGCAAGCGCCACAACGGATCTTTTGGATATTTGGTCCCCCCTCTAGTGTCAAAAACACATTCTCGGATGAACAGAAATTGAGGAAACCAGAATGTTTGCCGTTAGCACATACCGTACGTAATATAAGCACCCCCCATTTGCCTGCCCCCCCCTCAAAAATTATACTCTCTATCTTATTCCCAAACCACTCTTCCCCCTGCCCCCGGCAGGCTCCCAAGGACCAAGCACCATGAACAAGCAACAGCTGGCCGCCAAAATCTGGGCTTCCGCAAACGACATGCGCTCGAAGATCGAGGCCAATGAGTATAAAGACTACATCCTGGGCTTCATTTTCTATAAATACCTCTCCGATAAAGAGCTGCAGTTTGCCAGAAAAGAGGGCTGCTCGGATAAAGATATCAAGGGTTTCTGCGAAGAAGACACCGAAACGGTGCAGCACATAAGTGGCAATATCGGCTATTTTATCGCCTATAAAGATCTTTTCTCAACCTGGATCAACAAGGGCAACGAGTTTGATGTAGGTGATGTCAGAGACGCACTGTCCGCCTTCAGCCGCCTGATCAACCCCGCCCACAAAAAGCTGTTCGAAGGCATCTTCGATACCCTGCAGACAGGTTTGAGTAAACTGGGGGAGAGTGCCGCCGCTCAGACAAAATCAATCAGGTCGCTAATTCATCTGATAAAAGACATCCCCATGAACGGCAAGCAGGATTACGATGTTCTGGGTTTTATCTATGAATACCTGATCTCCATGTTTGCGGCAAACGCCGGCAAAAAAGCCGGGGAGTTCTATACTCCCCACGAAGTTTCACTTCTCATGTCTGAAATCGTCGCAGACCATCTAAAAAAGAAAAAGGAGATTCAGATTTATGACCCCACGAGCGGATCGGGGTCCTTACTTATTAATATTGGCCGCAGCGTTGCCAAGCACATAGATGATGAGAACAATATTAAGTACTATGCCCAGGAACTGAAGCAGAACACCTATAACCTCACTCGTATGAATCTGGTGATGCGGGGAGTTCTGGTTGATAATATCGTGACCCGCAATGGGGATACTCTGGAAGAGGACTGGCCCTATTTCGATGAAAACGATCCGGTCAAAACCTACAAACCCCTCTATGTGGATGCCGTTGTCTCCAATCCGCCTTACTCTCAGAAGTGGGACCCGGCGAACAAAGATTCTGACGCCCGGTATGCGCGGTTCGGGCTGGCCCCCAAGACCAAGGCAGATTATGCCTTTTTGCTGCACGATCTGTATCACATCAAACCCGACGGAATCATGGCCATCGTTTTACCCCATGGCGTTTTGTTTCGCACCGGTGAAGAGGGGAACATTCGTAAAAACCTGGTAGAAAATAACCACATCGATGCCATTATCGGACTTCCTCCTAACATCTTCTTCGGTACCGGTATCCCAACCATTATTATGGTATTAAAGCAGAAGCGCACAAATACAGATGTGCTGGTTGTTGATGCCTCCAAAGGGTTTATAAAGGTCGGCAAAAATAACCAGTTGAGGGCTTCTGATATAAAGAGAATCGTAGATACGGTAATCGCCCGGCAGACGGTTGCAAAATATTCGAAGGTGGTAAGCCGAGAAGAGATTCGGGAGAATGACTATAACCTGAATATTCCCCGGTATGTTGATTCGTCAGAAGTTGCAGAAAGCTGGGATATCTATGCGTCCATGTTCGGGGGAATTCCCAAAAAGGAGATTGACGCGCTGGAGGAGTATTGGAGCGCATTTCCGGGGTTACGGGCAGCTCTGTTTTCAAAAGCGACAAAGCCGTACTCCGAGCTGAAAGTAAAAGATGTAAAGTGTGCGATTATGGATCACCCCGATGTTAAGGCTTTTGTGGATAGTTTCGCCTCTGGATTTAAAAGTTTCAGCCGGCTTCTCAAAAAGGAGCTGATAAGCGGCATGGATACGGTGAATATCTCCCGCAAAGAGACCGAATTGAGCCACGAAATATTCAAGCGTCTCAAAGATCTGCCTCTTATTGATAAATACGAGGCCTACCAGATCCTTGATGACGAGTGGAATATCATAGCCGTTGATCTGGAGATTCTGCAGACCGAGGGTTTTGCATCTGCAAGGCAGGTGGATCCGAACATGGTAATGAAGAAAAAGGACGGCAAGGATCAGGAGGTTCAGGAGGGGTGGAAAGGTCATGTGTTTCCCTTTGAGCTTGTACAGGAAACCTATCTGGTTGATGATTACAATGCATTGAAGGAGAAGGAGAGCCGTTTAGCAGAAATAGCTTCTGAATATGAAGAGATTCTCGGCTCCTTGTCAGAGGAGGATAAGGAATCTGATTCCGAGGGTGAGAAAAAGGATGGGCTTGCACCAGCGGCAGTGAAGAAGGAAGCAAAGCAGATCAAAGCGGATATGAAAAATGGTGAGGCATTTACCGATGACTCTTATGAGAGTAGAATTATCAGAGTCAGTGATCTTTTTGACGAAGAAAAGGATTTGAAGGTAAAGGTGAAATCAGAATCGGCCAAGTTGCAAACTAAAACAAAAGAAATTATCGAAAAGCTCACCGATGAACAGGCGATAGAGCTGCTCGAGCGTAAATGGATCATTCCCTTTTTGAATGCGCTGCATAAACTCCCACAAGAGGTTATTGGCAAACTGGCTACCAAGGTGCAGGTTTTATCAGAAAAGTATGTGGTTACCTACGAAGAGGTAGTAAACCAGATACACGAAACGGAAAGCAGCTTGGCGGGGTTGATGGATGAGCTGGTGGGCAGTGAGTATGATATGAAGGGCATCAGTGAGTTCAGGATGTTGTTGGGGGGTGAGTAGGATGGGGGAGAAAGAAAATAAGCCGGAAATTCGGTTTAAAGGGTTTGCTGAGGTCTGGAGATCGAGTAAATTCAGTGAAACTTTCACAAACTTATCTAATAATACACTTTCTAGAGCTGAGTTGAATTACAATTCTGGTTTAGCAAAGAATGTTCATTACGGGGATATCCTGATTAAGTTTGGTGAATTGTTAGATGTTGCTAAGGATGAACTACCCTTCATAAATAACAATGCCTTGGTGGAAAAAATAAAAACATCAAAGTTGCAGAACGGTGATGTGATTATCGCTGATGCAGCTGAAGACGAAACTGTTGGCAAATGTACAGAGCTGATGAATGTAAAAGATGAAACAGTTGTTTCTGGGCTGCATACCATAGCTTGTCGACCAACGTTCAAATTTGCATTGGGATATCTAGGGTATTATTTGAATTCACCTGCATATCACAATCAACTATTGAGGTTGATGCAAGGAACTAAAGTGTTATCAATCTCCAAAACAGCAATAAAAGATACTTTAGTTTTTCATCCAGCAGATGATTTAGAACAATCTAAAATCGGCACCTTCTTCAACCACCTCGACACCCTAATCACCCTTCGCCAGCGCAAGCTCGACAAGCTGGTAAAGGTAAAGAAATCAATGCTCGAAAAAATGTTCCCCCGGGAGGGCGCCGATGTGCCGGAAATTCGTTTTGCAGGGTTTACGGGGGCTTGGGAAAGGAAGAGGTTGGGGGAAATTAGTGAATCTTTTGAGTATGGCCTTAATGCTGCAGCAATGGCATATGATGGTATTCATAAATATATTCGTATAACAGATATTGATGATAAATCACATAAATTTAATAGTGATGATCTTACAACGCCGAATACAGATTTGAGCTTTGCAGAAAATTATAAATTAAAAGTAAATGACATTTTATTTGCACGAACAGGTGCAAGTGTCGGAAAAACATATATCTATAAAGAGAATGATGGTTTGGTATATTATGCAGGCTTCTTAATACGGGCAAGAATTAAACCAGAAGTAAATTCGGAATTCGTTTTTCAAAATACTTTAACTGAGAAATATGGTAAATTCGTCAAGGTAACATCTCAGCGTTCAGGGCAGCCAGGAGTTAATGCACAGGAGTATAGCGAATTCACTATATTAATTCCGAAGCAGGATGAACAAAATAAAATAGCTGAATATTTCAAACATCTCGACAACCTCATCACCCTCCAGCAGCAAGAGCTAGAAAAACTCAAAAACATAAAAAAATCCTGTCTTGAAAAGATGTTTGTCTAACATCTTCCACTTCGCACAAGGAACGGCTACGAACAATGACATTCACCAGAGAAGCAGACTTTGAAAAAGCCCTGATCGAGGTGCTTTCACAAAAAGGTTGGGATGGGGAAGATAAAGTTTTAAAAAACCCCACTGAAGACGAGCTGCTCCAAAACTGGGCGAACATTCTCTTTGATAACAACCGGGGTATCGACCGCCTCAATGATTGTCCCCTCACCGACAGTGAGGTGCAGCAGATAATCGAGCAGATCACCACCCTGCGCACCCCCTTGAAACTCAACGGCTTTATCAACGGTAAAACTGTCTCCATCACTCGCGACAACCCGGACGACACCCAGCACTTCGGCAAAGAGATCAGCCTCAAGATCTACGACCGTCGCGAGATCGCCGCCGGACAGAGCAGATACCAGATCGCCCAGCAACCCATATTCAAGAGTAAATCAAAGCTACTGAACGACCGGCGCGGTGACCTGATGCTCCTCATTAACGGCATGCCGGTTATCCATATCGAACTCAAAAGAAGCGGCATCAGTGTCTCCCAGGCTTACAATCAGATAGAAAAATACGCACACGAGAAGATATTTACCGGGATCTTCTCCCTTATCCAGATATTTGTCGCCATGCAGCCGGAGGAAACGGTTTATTTTGCCAACCCCGGCCCTGACGGCACCTTCAACAAGGATTACTATTTCCACTGGGCAGACTTTAATAACGAGCCTGTCAATAACTGGAAACCAATCGCCTCCTCGCTGCTTTCGATCCCCATGGCGCATCAGTTGATCGGATTCTACACCGTTGCAGATAATTCTGACGGTGTCCTGAAGGTGATGCGCAGCTATCAGTACTACGCGGCCAATGCCATATCAGATAAAGTTTCCAAAGCAGACTGGGAACAGCAGAATATGCGGGGCGGCTTTGTCTGGCATACCACCGGCTCGGGCAAAACAATGACCAGCTTCAAGTCGGCGCAACTGATCGCCAACTCCAAAGATGCCGATAAGGTTATTTTCCTGA
This sequence comes from Fibrobacterota bacterium, assembly GCA_023436205.1. Classification (GTDB taxonomy): domain Bacteria; phylum Fibrobacterota; class Chitinivibrionia; order Chitinivibrionales; family Chitinispirillaceae; genus JAEZKC01. The sequence goes on along the minus strand of JAEZKC010000117.1, from coordinate 158,847 downwards.
TGGACCGCATAGAGCTTGGCACTCAGTCGCTTCGCGAATACCGCAACTTTGCAGCAGACAACGAAGAGGTGCAGGCGACAGAAGATACCACAGTTTTGATTTCCAAACTCAAGAGCAAAGACCCGGCAAACACCCTGATCGTTACATCCATTCAAAAGATGAGTAATATAAAGAAAGAGGATGGCGGTCTTAACGCACACGACATTGGGCAGATCAATTCCAAAAGAATAGTTATTATCGTCGATGAAGCGCACCGCTCAACCTTCGGTGATATGCTTAGTACCATCAAAGAGACCTTTCCCCATGCCATGTTCTTCGGGTTTACCGGTACGCCCATTCATGATGAAAACCAGAAGAAAGACAGCACCACCTGTACTGTATTCGGGGATGAACTGCACCGCTACAGTATCGCTGACGGTATCCGGGATAAAAACGTCCTTGGGTTTGATCCCTATAAGGTTCTCACCCATAAAGATAGAGATTTACGTGTAGCTGTGGCTCTCGAACAGGCCAAGGCAAAAAATGAAAGAGAAGCCCTCGCTGATCCTAAGAAAAGAGCCGTGTTCAACAAATACATGAAAACGGTTAAGATGGCGGGTTACAAGGATAATGCAGGTAATTATGTCAAAGGGATCGAAGATTTTCTACCCAAAGGTCAATACGAGCGCATAGAACATCAGGAAAAAGTTGTCGAGGATATCTTGGAGAACTGGTTGACCCTAAGCCAAAATGGTAAATTTCATGCCATATTCGCCACAAACAGCATTGCCGAAGCGATAGACTATTACCGGTTGATAAAAAGTAAGAAACCTGATCTGAAAATATCCGCACTCTTTGATCCCAATATCGACAACAACGGCAATGCAATTGTTAAAGAGGACGGACTTGTAGAGATCATAGAGGACTACAACAAACGCTACGATCGGGAGTTTACCATCCCCGAGCACGCGAAGTTTAAAAGAGATATTGCCGCGCGCCTTGCCCATAAGGCTCCTTATACACGGATAGAGCGCGAGCCAGAAAAGCAGATTGATCTTCTTATAGTAGTCGACCAGATGCTGACCGGATTTGATTCCAAATGGATAAACACCCTGTATATGGATAAAGTCCTGCACTATGAGAATATTATCCAGGCATTCTCACGCACTAACCGCCTCTTCGGCCCAGACAAGCCCTTCGGAACGATTCGCTATTACAGAATGCCCCACACGATGGAACAGAATATCAATGAGGCGGTAAAACTTTACTCCGGAGACAGACCTCTGGGGTTATTCGTGGAGCGCCTTGATTCCAACCTGAAAAAAATGAACTCGGTTTTTGATGAAATAGCCGAATTGTTCAAGCGGGCTGGTGTTGAAGACTTTACAAAGGTTCCGGATGACAAGACGGAGCGCGGCAAGTTCGCCAAGCTCTTTAAAGAGTTGAATAAACATCTTGAAGCCGCAAAGGTACAGGGTTTCAAATGGAGCAAGACAACCTATGAGTTTGGTAGCGATACAGAAAAATCAAAAACGATCGTCACAATGCAGTTTGATGAAACTAGTTATCTGACACTTGCTCTTCGTTACAAGGAACTCTTTTCCGGCGGCAGCGGCGGGGGAGGAGGCGGTGGTTCCGAGGAGATCCCCTTTGAGATTGACGGCTATTTAACACAGATCGATACCGGAGTTATCGATACAGACTACATGAATTCACGGTTTGATAAATATCTCAAGTCTCTGAAAAATGATAGCCTGTCCGAAGAAGAATTGCAGCAGACCCTTAATGACTTGCACAAATCCTTTGCCAGGTTAACACAGGAAGAGCAGAAGTATGCCAATATCTTCCTTCACGATGTTCAGCGAAATGATATAACACTTGAGAGCGGGAAAACTTTTCGCGATTACATTACAGAGTATCAAAAGCGAGATAAGGCAAACCAGATTGATCAGATATCAGAATTCCTTGGTTTGGACAAATACAAGCTTCAGACTATAATGAACTTGTATGTGAAAAGTTCCAATATCAATGAATATGGTAGATTTGATGAGCTCAAAGAGTCTGTGGATAAGACAAAAGCTAAACTCTATTTTGAAAAAATAGAGGGAACAACCATCTCCCCGTTCAAGGTGAGTATTAAAGTAAGTGAACTCCTGAAACGGTTTATAACAAGCGGCGGTTTTGAGCTTGAGAGGCCTGGGGAGGGGAATGGTGGGAAAGATGGTAGGGCGGGATAGGAAATACAACGCTGCAGAAGTGAGAAAAATGGAAATCGGTACGCAACGAGTGATCATCTGGGGCAGCCGAGGAGCTTTGGGGGGAAGTGCCGGGGGGATTCAGGGAAAATAGGTGAGGTAAAGGAATTCTCTATCGTTTCAGAAACGGATTCAGCGCTGAAAGCTGCGGTATTATACTCACTCAGAGTGATTTTTTGCGGATTAATTTTTTTTTAATTAGGAGGCGAATAAACTTCTTGTGTAAAATCAAATTGTTTTGTGTCATAGTATCTTTATTGGCTCTACTATCTTGTGGTTTGTTTGATGGAAAATATAATGTGAAACTTAGTTCCATTGAAATAATAGCCATTGATTCAACAAAGAGAAATTTGGATATTTATCCAACTATTTCTGCAAACCCCAGTCAATATTGGTCAGGAAAAAAGTCTCATTATGTTGATACATGCCATTGGGTTTTTGACAGCAGCAATGCAGGGTTGCCTGACACAATTAGTCGAATTGTGGGAAAACTAAATGTTTATGAAATTTACCCCCAAGGGGATGTTTTTAAAATGACTAGCATTGATTTTAATCCAGACCTTACAAAAAGAAATCAATTTATTGAGGACTCGTCAAAACAATTTAAGATAAAAATCGATTTTGAAATAATTGAATAATGAGGAGTTGCAAGGTAGGAGGAGTCAGATAGCTGATTGTATGGGCCCGGGGGCGGTGTCCGAAAGTTCATAATTCGCATATCGCCCATCGTAGGTCGTAGATCTAGAATGACCTATAGTTTATTTTTACCTCTACGTTTTTGCTCGCGTGCTCAGCTTGCCTTCCGCTTTTCCTTCTTCATCAAGCTTGACCTTGAAGACATCGATGCCTCTGAGGTGCTGTTCCCGGCAAAATCAAAACAAACCCTCGACTGGGAGCTCATGAACAAACTCTGTGAGCAGAATAAGGATTTCGAGACCTTTATCGATGATGTCACAAAGGATTTCAAGGTGAAGACGATTCACAAGGTGCAGTATGACAAGGTACTGGAGGATATGGAGGGGTATGTGGAGAGTATTCTGGGGAAGAGTTGAACTGTCTTCGATAGGTGACATCGATTTACAGGTCACATCCAAGCCTCATCCATGAACATCAGAAAGAGTACTACAACGCAATCAACAGAAGCTCTACAGGCGATTATTGCTCAATCTTCATCGAATTCATGCTCACTATGATTCTGGATGCTCTTCGCACTGTCACCACCCCCCAAGTCGCCCCCGAAGTCACCTCCGAAGTCGAAAAACTCATTAGCGTGCTCACTGACGAGATGAGCCGCAAGCAGCTTCAGGCAAAACTGGGCTTAAAAGATGAAAAGAATTTCCGCGAGAAATACCTCGCCCCTGCCCTAAGCCATGGTATGGTTGGAATGACCCTGCCCCAAAAACCACGCAGCCGCTTACAGAAATACCGCCTGACGGAAAAAGGAATTCTATTCAAAGGATAATGCAATGCACGATAAATACTCATCCTCGATTTCGTCGATCCTAGTATTCGTAATCGTGAATACGTTTCCAATCGGTACTTTTAAGAGTTACACTTCGACTCCGGCGGACCTACGCTCAGTGTGAGCGGAACGGGACTGCATTACATAACAGTGCGATTCTTTTAAATCAACAATCATCAATCAAAAATCAACAATTCTCTTTTGTGTGAGCGGAATGGGGGAGTAGGTCTGAAATTCCCTTTCATCTCTTCTGTCGTGATCTATAGACTCCGATCACTACTTGCAAGGGTGCCCCAAAGCGGGAGATGCCACTCGCGTCCTACAAGGCGTCTTCGCCGTTAACCAAAAGAAAAAGAATTCACGACTGCCAGACTGCACGAAAAATAACCCCCGTAAAGAACCATATCTATACTCCAACTCCATTTTGGAAGATATTACACTTCGACTCCGGCGGACCTACGCTCTGTGTGAGCGGAACGGGGATGCGTCAATCAGAACGCGGTAACGAGACATGAATACGTTTTCAATCGGAACTTTTAAGGATTACACTTCGACTCCGGCGGACCTACGCTCAGTGTGAGCGGAACGTGGGTGCGTCAACCGGAACGCGGCAACTGTGAGCGGAAACGGACGTGCTTCAAACACACACTATACTCTTCTCCTGCCCCGACCCCTGTCCGACCTCTGCCCTCCTTCGCGGCGCCTGTCGTGGTGCCGTGGACCACTGCTCTCCTGAAGAAACCGGGGCACCGAAAGCAATAGATCCAACTGCTTCTGCCGCCCAATAGGGCTTCGCTCGACATAGCACTTTTCACCTGTAAAAGGATCCATGCCGGTGCAGTACATCATGGTGGAACGGGTCGAGGGGGTGGGAGTGAAGAGCGTGACCTGCTCGGGTGTATAGCGGAGCTCCTCAGTACAGATGGTTTTGAGCTCCTTCATCTCCGCCATGCCGCACCCGGGATGGGCCGCTATAAAGTAATAGGAGAGAAACTGGTTTTTCCCGTCCGCCTTCACAAAGGCATTGAACTGCTCTCTGAATTTCAGAAGGACATCGACCCCGGGCTTACCCATTTTGTCGAGCACCAGCGGAGAACAGTGCTCTGGCGCGATTTTCATCTGTCCGGATACATGACTCTTGATAAGCGCGCGCAGATAACGGGAGCCGCTTTTCTGATCAGCGAGAATCATGTCGTACCTGATCCCCGATGATACAAACACCCGCTTTACACCGGGAATTCGCTTGATATCATTCAAAAGCTCGATCTGCTTTGCATGATCGATTTTCATGCTGGGGCACACTTCAGGGTAGAGGCACGCCTTGTCGTCACAAGCGCCTTTCTTCAGCTTCTTGTCACATTCAAAGCCGTACATATTCGCGGTAGGCCCGCCCACATCCTGAAGGTTTCCCTTGAACAGGGGATGAGCCGCTATAGCCTTAACTTCGTCAATTATGGAACCTTTGGAGCGGGAGGTGACTGTCCGCCCCTGATGAACCGCGATGGAGCAGAAGCTGCACTCTCCGTAACATCCCCGATGAGTCAGCACCGAGAACCGGATGGTTTCAAGAGCCTTTACAGGTCCATCTTGCGTGTAAAAAGGATGCGCGTCTCTCATATAACCATAGGAATGGACTTCATCGAGCCGCTTCTGTGTCAAGGGTAGCGGCGGCGGGTTCTGCACCAGATAGCGGGTATCCATCTTCTGGAAGAGAATCTTGGCCGTGACAGGATCATTATTACGGTAAAAGGTCTGGAACATGCGGGAGAAGGCAACCTTGTCGGTCTTGACAATGTCAAATGCGGGAAGTTCAATGCCATCATCAGGGGCGGCTTTGGCAATATAGCAGAGCCCTCGTATTGTGCAGCAATCAAGGCTTTGCTTTAGAGCCTGCGCAAGTTCCACCACCGAATCCTCCGCCATGGAGTAGAGGAGATAATCAGCTTTACTGTCGAAGAGAATTGATTTGCGCACACTGTTTGACCAGTAATCATAGTGGGCGATTCGCCGGAGGCTGGCCTCGAGGCCCCCAAGCACAATGGGGGCACCACCCTTGAAATGAGTCCTGATCAGGTTGGCGTAGACGATCACTGCGCGGTCGGGCCGCCGGTCGTTTATGCCCCCGGGGGTGTAGTCGTCAGTCCGGCGGAACTTGTTCGCCGCTGTTCTGTTGGCGACCATCGAATCGATGCAGCCGCCGGTAACCCCCCAGAAAAGAGCTGGCTGGCCGAGTCTGCCGATATCCTGATCGCTCGTCAGGTCGGGTTGTCCGATGATTCCCACTCTGAATCCAGCCTCAACCAGGCAGTGCCCAATGACCGAAACTCCCACCAGGGGTGAATCTATATAGCTGTCGCCGGTGACCAGGATAATATCGAGCTGTTTCCAGCCCAATTTTTCCATTTCTCTTCGCGTAGTCGGTAAAAACATCCTGTGCCCAGTTCTGTGGGAGAAATAAATAGCTGCCGAGAGCAAAATATACCATATTTCGTATCGGCAAAATATTTAATCGATGGTAAATGGAAAAAGTTATGGATACGCGCCTGAATAGAAAAATCGAGCTTTTGTCCCCCGGTGGAGACGCCGACAGTGTGAAAGCGGCCATTTGCGCCGGTGCGGATGCGGTCTACTGCGGAACAGGCTCTTTCAATGCCCGTCAGCGGGCCAGCAACCTGACTGTAGAGGAGATCGGGCAGCTTTCACAGATGGCCCAGTCCCGGGGATGCAGACTCTATCTCACCCTGAACACTCTGGTATTCGATCACGAGATCCCCCAAATTCTCGATCTTCTGGAGAAGGTCTACCGGGCGGGAATCAGAGTGGTCATTGTTCAGGATCTGGGGCTGCTCCATATATTGAAAGAGCATTTCCCCGAAATCGAGGTTCATGCGTCAACGCAAATGACCACCCACAACGAAGGTCAGATCTCATTTCTTTCCCGCTTCGGCGTATCACAGGTGAATCTCTCCCGGGAACTTTCCGTTTCAGAGATCAAGCCTCTATGCGGCGTCGCCCATGAACTGGGCATTAAAGTGGAAGTCTTCGTGCATGGCGCATTCTGCGTATCCTTTTCCGGCCAGTGCTACCTGAGTAGCGACATGTGCGGGGAATCGGGGAACAGGGGAGCATGCGTTCAGCCCTGCAGGCGTCAATATGCTTCGCTGAACCCTAAAAACGGGGGTGAGCCCAGAGCGGTATTCAACCTGAAAGACAACTTTGTTTTCTCCAAGGCGGATGCGCTCTATGATGCGGGTGTGGATTCCTTTAAGATTGAAGGCCGCATAAAGAAGTTTCCTTATGTGTACAATGTCACTTCGGCCTGGAGAGAGCAGGTTGACGCGCTGGAAGCGTGTAAACCGATCCGCAGTGAAGATACGCGGCTGGAGTCGGTTTTTAACAGGAATTTTACCGCAGGTTATGTGACAGGTAACATCGGCTCAGACATGTTTATCGATTCCTCACGCGACCAGTCTCTTAAGCTCGTTGCCAATGTGGCGGGGTACTGGGCGGACAGGAAGATCCTTACACTTGACAGGAGAGTTGATCTCGCCCCCGATACCGAAATTCTTATCTATACATCCGACTTTACTTTTATCTGCAAAGGTGTGCTTAAGGAAAAAATCAGCCCGCGTGAATACCAGTTTTTCATCGAGCATAAATTAAAAGGGCTGATCAAAGATGGTTACCAGGTATTTACACAGGAGCTTTCGGCGGATGCTGATGGCATCAAGGCGGTAATCGACAAGTTGGAGTGGACTAAAGTGCCCCTTACGATCAAAGTCTCGGGTGGCGTCGGCTCGCAACTGGAAGCGGTGTTCGCAACAAAGGATAAGAGCACCACTGTCCGCTCTCTGATGCCCTTGTCGGCCGCAACCCAGCGGCCTCTTGACAGTGAGATCCTCAATTCACAATTTTCGCGGCTGGGGACAAGCCCGTTTTTTCTGGATAAACTTGATATATCAGGACTCGGGGCAGGATGTTTCATCACCCCTAAAGAGCTTAACCGGATGCGCAGGGAAGCTGTCGAGAATCTCAGTGAAATGACTTTGGATTCTTCGCGTTTCACTATACCACTTATCGAGCACTCTTCATCATCGAACAGGAAAATTAAAAGAGCTGTTTTCGTTGACACAATCGAGGGCGGCTTCCGGCAGGAAAAAAGCGGTGGCGAGACATTTCTCATTATCCCGAACAGCATAAGGGATGTAGCCGCTACAGCTGCGATGATAAATGATAACAGGGGTGTCACGCCGTTTTTCAGTTCGATACTTATCGGAGATGATTTTTCAAAAGCATTGGAGCTTCTGCATAGCCTTGATGGGCGGCCGATCGCCACTGATAACAGCGGAATCGCCGATGCGGCATCACGGTCTGGAATAGCGTGGATTGCCGGCCCCGGGTTCAACATTGTAAACTCCTATGCCATCGAGGGACTATTGAGCGTTAAGGGTTTCAGCGGGCTGTTTCTCTCTCCCGAGTTCCCCAAAAAGGAGACAGGGGCGGTGAATGTTCCTCCGCACATCGACTTGTGGCAGGCTGTCAATTTCCGCAGGGCTCTCATGACCACCCGCCAGTGCCTGATCAGGAATATCTCGGGGTGCGCAAAGGTGCGCTGCGATGATGATTGTATTGCGCGCTGCGACAGGTCAGAAGCGGTGGTAACCTCGCAGGGGAGAAGGTTTAGGGTGGTGAAGAGGCCGGGGTTTTATACGGTAGTGGTGAATTAGGGGTTGGCTTAGAAGAATTCGTGAGTTTCTTGGGCTAGCCCGAAAGAATACTACCATGCTTGTCAATTAGTGAGATGTAGATATCCGAGCCCTTCTGGTCTCCGGAAGATATTTCCCTGCCAGCACAAACTCTCCATTCATATTCTATTTGGCACAGCTCAGGAATGCGCGCTCCTGTTCACAAGAGATGACGAATGGAATTATTCTCCCTTTTAGTTACAGACTCGCTGTCGCTCCAGTTAGGCAGAGATTTGCCCACACTATCTGTTCAGAATAGATGGCAGAAGTTAGTTTTTGAGTGTTATTGTATCTGGAGGTTTTAATTGACACCAAAGCAGTTTTATGATTGGCAGACAGCCGGTGGAACTGATGATGTAATGCGTCTTGTAGATTGTCTTGAGCGTGCAGATATCGAGTGGTGTGCAATCGGAGGAGTAGCGGTAAATCATTGGGCGGTTGAACCAATGGTCACGCAAGACGTTGATCTGGTTGTTGCTACAGAATCTGTAGATCTGGCCGTTAAAATTCTTGAAGAGGCTGGTTTCAAGTCTGAAAGGTTTCAATGGTCAGTGAACTTTAAAGGACATTCCAAAATCAGTATTCAACTGAGCACTGAGGATTTTTACAAAGAGTTCCCTAAGCGCTCCGTCCCAGCTGATGTACATGGCATTCTGATGAGAGTGGCCTCTTTGGAAGACACTCTTGCAGGTAAAACACTTGCCTGGAAATCGCCTGAACGAAGGCAGAGTAAGAAGATAAAGGATCTCGGTGATATTGCACGCCTGATTGAAAGTCATCCTCAACTATGGAATAAGCTTGATCCAGCTCTGAAGGAAATCATCGAGCATCCGTGATTATTCAGGATTCCAAATACTAAGGCCCCCCTGCGCGATGTACAATAGATTTGTCGTTCTCTGGAAGCGTGGTGCAGTAGACTTGGTGGGTGAAACTATTTCGGACTTGACAAGGGCATACGAAGTGGCGGACCTTCGCCGTAGGGCTTCGCGCAGGCAGGCGGGCCCCACATTCGGCAAAGTCAGTATAGGCATTAGCACCCACCTGAAGATGCAGATCATTATCTAACCCTGGCCATCCCTTTGAAAGCCAAAACCCGGAAACTATTAATGTAAAACTTTGCATTCATAATGATTCCTTGTATTTTCTCCAGCATTAAAGTTTTACACTCCAGGCGCAAGCCTCAGGACGTAATGTATCGACTATCACCAAAGAGGACTTTCGCCTTGAAAAAACCGCTTCACATCGATAAACAGACCCTTGAGATACTGAAGAAGATCAAAAAGAGACCTCCGGCCAAGCTTGACCTGATGGTGAAAAAGATCCATGAGGATGTCTTCGAGCAGATCGATTGCACAAGCTGCGGGGATTGCTGCCGGGAGATCGGTCCGCGGATTAATCAATACGACCTAATGCGGCTTGCAACCAATAGCGGTCTCTCGCCGTCGCAGTTTGTGGAAAAGTACCTCCGCATCGATGAGGACAAAGACTATGTCTTTAAATCGATGCCCTGCCCTTTTCTGGAAGATGATAACCATTGTTTTGTGTACGATGAACGCCCCATGGCCTGCCGGGATTATCCCCACACCGACAGCCGCCGCTTCGTTCAGCGGATAGACTTGTCCATAAAAAATGCGCAGGTCTGCCCCGCGGTGAGGGATATACTGGTGAGGCTTGCAGGGGAGGTGTGAGGGGGAAGTCGTCAGGAGGTGAGGACATTCTTTGGCACTGCGCTTGGAGATCAAAGTCCCTCTTCTTCTCTTCAGTTTTAACTTCGTTCATCGCTCATCGTCTATCGCAGGTTCTTCTGATCTATGATTTAAGATGGGCGATATGCCAATTATGAAATTTCGGACTTGCTGCATAATACAGGAGGACCTGAGTAAAAATGAAACACAATGACCGGTCGGCACTCTGTAAATGTGAACAAGTACAGATTCCAGAGGACGGCTCGTTTCGGCTGGTAGTCGTGTCAGATACGCATTCGGTCCCTCATGGCCGAGCCCTGGAGATTATATCCAAGCTGCATCCCCATGCAATTCTTCACGCAGGCGACATCGGAGAGCTGACGGTTCTTGACGAGCTCGGAACAGTCTGTCCGGTGTACGCGGTCCGCGGAAATATCGACGAGCGCCTTCCGCAGCTTCCGGATGTGCTGGTGCTTGAACTTGTCTTGAAGGAGAGAGTTGTCCTGCGGATTCTGGCGTTGCACGTGGGAGTCTATGGACCCAGACTTCGCGCGGAAGTAGCTCGTAAAGCGCGAGCGGAAAAAGCTTCAGTTGTCGTCTGCGGACACTCTCATGTTCCCTTTATCGGAAGTGAGCGCGGGCTTGTCGTGTTCAATCCCGGATCGATGGGTCCGCGTCGTTCTGGTCTGCCAGTTACTTTCGGAATGCTGGAATTGACTGCGGGTGACTTCCGGTTGAGGCATATTGATTGCGAAACGGGTCAGCTCTGGAAACCTCCCAGGTTTTAGGGGGGTAGTGTGGTGATGTTTCTATTAGGTCTATCCTCAAGCAACATCTTGCATAAAACCACCTCACTTGGCCGATTTTGAATCGATGTGCGGAGTTTGGAGTAGAGAAGATCTTGAGGCGTTTCAGAATGTCGCTGAGGATTTGGATTGGTAGGGGGGCTGGATTTGCCGGGCTCTCGCAGACTCGACCCGGCGAAGCTAACTGCCGTGCGCCTTTGAACATGGCTCTTCCTCCATCACCCAACTGCTAAATAACAAAAAAGGCCGACAGAAGACTGCCGACCTTTTTTATTATTGGTAGCGGGGGCTGGATTTCACGAAGACGTGGTGCCTTACTTCGTTGCGGCGCTGAACGTGGCTCTTCCTTCATCACCGGCCGCATATAAACGAAAAAGGCCCGGTTAAGAAACCGAGCCTTTTTCATTTATTGGTAGCGGGGGCTGGATTTGAACCAACGACCTTTGGGTTATGAGCCCAACGAGCTACCGGACTGCTCCACCCCGCGATATGTCTTGTTTTCGCCGGAATCGCTTCCGACGTGAACTAATATACTTCAAGTAACATGCCAAGTCAAACACTTACTCTTTTATATATCTCTATTCCCACCCGCTCCACATGTTCCCTGAGCACCTCGTTTTTCAGGGCTTCAAAATCCAGCACGTCAAATTTGTAGGGAAGCGGGAGCTCTTCCAGATCCAGGGCAAGCGCTTCTGTCTTCAGTGCACTGTCAAGCCCGCACACCGCCAGGTCAATATCCGAATGGGGTGTGGCCACTCCTTTTGCCCGAGATCCGAAAAGAATCGCTCGCGAAACATGCGCGTGCTGCCTTAAAACCGTACGGATCAGCTCCACTTCTGCATCACTGAGCCCGGTATCCTTCATATTTCCTGCCGCTTTGCTGCAAAGGAGCGGTAAAATGTGGTAAACGCGTTAAGGTAACTCTCTTCCAGAGCTTCGAGAACTTCTTGAAATTTGCTGAAATCATAGTTGTGCGAGAGAAGGTTCCGGTGGAGCATCATATTTACCCACACCTGGCCATTATCAATCAATTTCGCCGAAACTGCCTCTTTGATTACAGCGCGGGGAGTAACGGTTGTAACTACTACACCACCATCCTCCAGAAAGTCTTTCATGGTTTTCCATGCTAGCTCAAAGCTGAATTCAAATCTCTGAATCAGCCCCTCTTTTTCCAGTTCACTGAACTGATCCAGATGCTTTTCGGCTAAAGCGGAATGTAACAGGTTGTACGCTTTTTCAAAATTGGAAAATCTCTGCACCCAACGGACATCGTTCATCTTTTCTCCGATTCTGAGAGGTTACCGCTTTTAAGCACGCCTTCCCGTCTGCCTAAGTTCATAAAATATAACTCCCGCGCCCTTCTCATTTTCCCCTCCATGACAGTATATTGATGGTAAGGAGGATATATGAAAAGAACACTTTTATTAACCGCACTGCTTGCCTTCAACCTTTCGGCTATCACCTACGAAGATGAATCCAGTGAAACCCGCGAGTACTACATCAAACTGAATGTGGCGGGGGAGAAGTCCGACTCCGGCGCCATGGCCCGCATCGAAATCAAACTCTTCGATAATGAAAATATCCCGCTTGCCGGCGTGCCGGTTGCGCTGAACGCAAACTGCGGCATTTTTCAGTGCTATCCTCCGGGGGAGAACAGCATCCCCGATTCACTGGTGCAAAAGATCTGCTTCACCACCGATGTGCAGGGAGTGGCCACTGTCTACCTTGTAAACATCCCCTACAACGTGCAGGTGAATATCAGGGCTTCCGCGGAATACGGCGGCATGACCATCACCGGTTCAGGAAACATCTCATTTACAAGAAAGCAGACTAAACAGGTAAAGAAGTAAGCTCTGCTCGTCATCTGAAGCACTGTATAAGTCAAAGCCAGGCAAAAATTCTCTCGGGTGCTAAAGGCTTTCGTTTCTACCACCCCGGGCAGCGACTGTACCATCATTACGGGAGAGTGTCGCGGGGGGTAGTCGGGATACTGTCTTAAGAACGCACCGGCACTCTTGGCACTGTACGCAAGTCAATTGACACACCTGTAGCGGCCGAATCAGGAAATCGTGATCGATAGACTCTGATGACTATCTTTACCAGTGTTACAGTGCGGGAGATGGAGCTGGTGAACTACAAGGCGTCTTCGCCGTTAACAAAAAAATTGAGCCGGGAACAAGGTGGTATTCCCGGCCCGGATGATCAGTTGGCTTTTGCGGATGCAGCTGCCTGCTTTTGTGATGCGATATATTCCTTTATGTTCTGGAGATTCTTCTGGAATGCTGAAGAGATCGCCGGCGGATAGGAGGAATCGTCAATCATGATTTCTCCATTTACCAATGCAAATGTCTGGTCGCTGCTGTTTTCGAATGAACGGGTGAGAATGACCTTTTTCTCTTCCGGGCTGTAAACGCTGAACGAGGTGGTGAGAAAAAGCTTGGCTGTTCCGGAAGCTTTCAAGGGACCGATCCCGATGGCAGCGTTTGCATCATAACAGGCTTTGTTTTCGACAAATAGCAGAAGCTGGGTGTTAAGGGCAGTTGCCACTTTTACCGGTTTCTCTTTGTCATAAGCACTTACATAGTTGAGACCTTCGGGGGATAAGTAATTGGCACCGAGGGATATATCTTTGCCCATGATCATCTTGGGGACGTGCTTGGTTATGGCCTGGTATTCGGTGTTGCTCTTGACAGTTTCGACATCTTCCATCGTTACTGCGCCAAACACATCAGATTTGGAATCAAGGAACTGCTGAAAAATCTGATCCAGGGCGGCTTTGTGGTACTGGTAGTACTTGTCTTTATTCTGCAGAAGCCCCGGGCCGGAATCTCTCTCGCCGCGCTTTTCTATTGATTTGTCCAGAATGAAACTGACAAGAGCAATTTTGCCGCGGGTTTCAAGGTTGACCGGCATGGATTTCATTCCACCGCACCCGGTCAAGGAACCGAAGACAAGAGCAGAGCACACCAGCATTGTGATTTTTTTGGTAATCAAAATACCCTCCAGATGTTTGTGAGAAATTTGGATGAATGAACACATATAAAATATGTTTTTAGCGGATGTATAGTACGAAAAAATATAATTATCTTGTTGAGGGAAAAAAACGTAAGCGGTCAAATGCCGGCAAGACTTGGGGAGAAACGATCGTCCTCTCCTTAAAAAGTGAAATGATCTTGTGACTTCCGGAGATAAAATGAAAAGCTAATCCTCACTGTACATCCCCGAGGGGAACATGTCCTGTGGATTTTTGGGCTCCACCCTAACCGCCTTGCACCTCTCGGCGATCACTTCTCCCGGAGGAGCGTGGCGGCGCTTGCGCACGAAGCGCGCCTCGGTGACGTGGACCTCCGCAAAAGAGGTATGCTTGGCCTTGGAAAACCACACCGCCAGCTGGGCGGCCTTGGTCACCACTTCCGCTGGAGGGGGCGGGCTGTTTTTGGGGCGGCGGATCACCACGTGGCTCCCCGCATGCCCGGCCACGTGTAGCCAGATGTCGGAGGGCTTGGCGAAACGGGTGGACAGCTCATCGTTTTGAGTGCTGTTTTTCCCAAGGAATATCTCCCAGCCATCAATGACAAATCTTTTGTAGGGAACCGATTCCTTTTGCACCTCTTTTTTGGCCCCCGCGGCATCCGGGCGGTTTGGAAGATAGGGGAGGCACTGTTCTTCAATTTTCTGAAATTGCTCCTTGGAGAATTCCTCTAACATACTTTTATCTGAAAAGAGTTCATCTATGGCTGTGATTTTTTCTCTGATGCTCTCCACCAGCTTTTCGGTGGCCTCCGCCTTCTCCACCGCTATTTCGTGTCCGCGTTTGCCCTTTTTTGCCTTGCGGTAGAGAAGTTCGGCGTTCTGGTGCGCATCGAATTTGGGATTCAGCGAGATCTGCTCGATCTGCTCTGTGTGCACATTGATTATGGTGGCCTGGGAGGAGCCGCGGGGAGCAGAGGAGGGGTCGGCCAGAAGCGAATCGGCAAGCTGGCTGTACCAGTCATGACGGGATGTCTCTTTGAGCTCCTCTTTCTGCTTTTCAAGCTTTCGGTTTTCATGTTTCAGGGTAGCCTTGAGCTGGTGGCGAAGTGCCCTGAGCTCTTCCTGAGGTGATGCTGAATCGTCACTCATAAAAACAGATCCTTGACATGAATCGAATATGGTGGTAAAATGTTTTCAGATCAGGCATCGGTTCTGACCTGATCGTGAAAAAAGTTTTTAGCATGGATGCATGGTGGAGGAATCTCATGGTACAGACGCTTAGTATGAAATGCCCGCATTGTTCACAGGTTTCAGATGTTTACTTAAGCACCAATGCCAGTGTGATCATTCTCAGTTGTCCTCACTGCACCACGCCTATGATGTATTTCGAGAGCAAGATCTTTCCCTTGTCTGACAAGCAGATCCACGACATCCAGAGCACAAGTCAGGACTGGGCGGTGATGCGGATTCTGCAGAATATCGTTCATGACACTAACCCGCTCCCTACTTCGTTCAAGGCACAGAGCACTGCTGTAAAGCAGGCGACGGCTCCTCTTCCGGAGGTGATCCCCTCGACTGTGGGAGGAAAATACATTACCGAGGACGATATCACCAATTTGAGGATTGAGCTTGAGACGTGCAACGATTCTCAGCAGTTCATCGATAACATGAGTTGAGCTTGCCCGGGGAAGATCCCCGGGTTACATTCTTCAGAGCCCCGACTGGTAATCAGAGCCCCGACTGTTAAGAAGGGGTTTTTTTTCTGCCTATACTTCTATCGAGCCCCGACTGGGTAAGAGGGGCTAAGCGAATTGTTAAATGTCGATTTATGGTCGATGATTTATGTGCTACGAAATTGTCTTGCTCCGCTCACCTGGTCTGTCCTTCGATTCCGATCGTAGGAAGTGTAGGTCCGCCGGAGTCGAAGGGTAATCATGATTTTCGTGTACGCGTACGACGGGGAGAAGATAGCGGATTTCCTCTCGCATTTTCCCCTTTCGTGAGCTATTTTTAATCTTCTGACCACATTAAATGCTTGCGAGGAATAAATGCCGATTCAGTACCCCCAGTTTCCGTTCAGTAAGATCCTCGGGTGGTCAATCTCCCGCTACGAAGTTTTTGATAAGTGCAAGCGGCAGTATTTCTATACCTACTATTCCAGATATGTACCCGATGTTCCTCAGTACAAACTAACTATGCTTCGTGACCTGACCTCTGTTCCTCTGGAAGTGGGTAATATTGTACATGATGTACTGGAGAGGCTTCTGCGAAGGCTTCAGCAGTCCGACAGCAGAATCGATGAGGAAAAGTTCCTGGAGTATGCCGATCAGAAAGCGGAGGAGTATGTTTCCCGCAAAACATTCCTGGAGGTGCACTACAAGCAGTATTCCTCAATCGATGTAAATAGAATAAAGCAGAAGGTAAGATCTTCACTTGTAAATTTTTTAGAGAGCCCCTGTTTCAGCTGGCTTTACATGAAGGCGATCACGAACAGAACCGACTGGATGATCGAGCCGGCGGGTTATGGAGAGACCCGTTTGAGCGGTATCAAAGCGTACTGCAAGATGGACTTTCTTTTCCCGGTGGGGGAAGAGATTCACATTCTTGACTGGAAAACCGGGGCCAGGGATCCGGTGAAGCATACCGCTCAGTTAATGGGCTATTCGGTGGCGGCCAACAGTAATTTTGGCATCCCCTGGAACCGAATTTTCCCCAAGATTGTCTATCTGAATCCTGTTTACGATGAACTGGAGATTTCCTTTAAAGAGCAGGAGCTGGAGGAATTTTTTCAGAAGATACGGGCACAGACAGATGAGATGTGTTCTTTCTGCAAGGATGTACAGGAGAATATCCCTCTGCAGATGGACAGCTTTACACCCACACCATCGAGCCTCTGTCGCAACTGCAAATATCAGGAAATTTGCCTTCCAAAAGCTGCTACACCAGCCGAATCATTCTGATTCTGTTTCCACTCTTTTCCACCGGGACAAAAAAAAGGCTTGCCATTGAAGCAAGCCTATGAAATTCACTATTCAAGAATTCTTATTCGTTGGAAACCACCTGCTCAGTTTCCACATCTTCTTCGGAATCGATTTTTCTTCCCTGTCTGAGTGCCTGTCCCTGGATCTCCTCGATGCTGGTCATGGGTTCATCAAGGTGAAGCATCATGAATTCGGCATCACCGGAGAGGGCGCATTCGGGGCTGTTCTGAAGAATCCACTTGTAATTTGCTTCAGCCAGCTCGAAGTTCTTCATGTGCTCATCGTAGGTAAAGCCAATCATGAAGTAGCTGTTGCAGTTGTTTTCCTTATCGGCATCAAGCATGAGCCCTTTACGGTAGTAATTGACTGCCGATGCGAGGAGGTAGTTTTCCGGCTGAGGTCTGGAGAGAAATTTGTCAATCTGCAGCTTTGCCATTTCACTGTGAGCGCGTCTGCCTTCGGAGGTGAATGCGAAATCGTTCATCAGCGTGCGGTATAAAGTCTCGGCCTGGTTGAGGAGCTTTGTGGCTTCCGCCTGATTGATTTCACCGCTGGAGCTGGCTTCTCTGAGAGAGTCTGCCTGTGCAATGAGCTTTACCGGATCTTCGTTCTTCTCATCTTTCCAGTCGCTCTGCATGAAGGTTATTCCCACTTTATTGCGCAGGGCACTGATGGCGCTGTCAATTTTGGCAGAGGTTCTGACTTTGCCAATGTTTTCGAGTTCTGAAGTAAGGCGCTCGGGAGATGGGCTTGTTACTTTTCCCATTTTGTCGTAAAAGGCGAGAAGTGCCAGGGTGGTGTCGGTAACATTTTCCTTGGGGATGGCGGGGATAACTTTCTCAGTGATATATTTGCTGGCAAAGTTGATCCTTGATGCCCAGTGGAGCATCTCGTTGTACTTGGGCTGACTTGTCAGTCCGAGAGAAACGGCCTGTTCTGAAAACAGTTTCCACTTGAGAAGCCATTTCGCCAGATCCTCTTTGCGCATCTCCTGGCGGTCTTCAGGAACCCAGGTAAGGATGACATCCATATCCCTCTGGGAAATGGCTTTACCTTCACCGACAAGCTGGTTGAGCGAATCGGGGAGGTCGCTGTTGAATTTGGTTTTATAGAGTTGGCGAAGGAAGAAATCGGGAGGATTGCTTCGTGCAGAGTAGATCCAGTGATTTCTCAGTGCTGCACTGTCGTTTGCCTGCTCGCCAATACGGGCAATGAACTGGGAATCGGGTTTAAACTTTTCATAGAAAAGCAGATCGGCAACCTGCCTTTTTGCCCCTTCGAAATCTGGAGTGTAGCTGGTATCCTTCCCCTCACCGGTTTTGGAAGTGACCGTGAAGCGGGAAGTATTGGCTGTGTAGTAATCCTTGAGCTCCTTATCGGTAAAGCCCAGATTGTCTCCGAACAGTTCGAAGTAAAGGAGAGATGTCACGTACCTTTTCTTCCAGGACCAGTCATCGCCGCCATTGATCTTATCCAGCAGGTCTCTGGACTTGCCGGCTTGATAGATAGCTTCGCATTCCACCATGAAGGTGACTGGCGGGCGTGTACCCGGGAAAAAAGACGGCAGCGGAGAGGGGTATTGGCCCGCAATGGCTTTGAATCCCTCGAAACTCTCCTTGCTGATGACGGTTTTGCCGACTTTGACAACAGGATCTTTGACCTGTTGTTTCTGACACATTACAAAAACTGAAGCAAAAATCAGTACTGCGTAGGCCTTATGGATTCTCATCGATTAACCTCTGAAAACGGAATAGTGGCATGTGTTTGAGTGGTTTCTCAGTTTAGAGCAGCGACCGCCTCGTCGAGTTCATCATAGATTTCAAGTAGCGAAGTCGCTCCAATTATCTCAATGATCTCATAGACATTCTCGTTCACATTTGCAATTTTGAAGCTGCCGCCCTTCTCCTTGGCAGACTTGCTGAAATGGAGCAGAATGCCCAGACCGGTGCTGTTGACGTAGCGCAACTTTTTGAAGTCCGCTACAATGTTAACGATACCATCTGTGAAGTAGTTGCATACCTGTTCCAGGACAGACTCCACATTGGTGGCATCCAGGTCACCGACAAAACGGAGCAGTTTGGCGTCCGCTTTCCCAGGGATATCTTCGCAGGTGAGATCGATCTGACTTTCCATATCATTCCTCTCTTAATTTTGTAACACGCACACTTGTTCCATTATCATTGATATCGACCGACATATCATTGGAGAGCATCCTGATCAATGCCAGTCCGCGCCCGCGTTTCTGATCCGTGCCGATATGCATGGAGTCGGCAGCTGGCTTGAGAAGCGCCCTGAGGGCAGATATTTTTTCCGGATCACTTACATTGATTACGCTCAGTTCCACTTTTTCACGATCGATTTTTATCCTAACCGATACTTCCAGATCTTTGCCCTTCAAACCATGTTCAACCGCGTTGTTGCAGACTTCATCGACGATTGTTTCGATTCTGAATGCATCGCGACCGCTGTACCCTTTCTGCTTGACGATCCTGCTTGCGAGCTGCCGGATCGGGGGGACCAGCTTCAGGTTGGAGGGAAAAGTTATCGAAAGCGTTTCACTATGATTTTTGTAACGCCACTTGTATGAATTAACTGCAGATCTGATGTCTGAGTGGAAGGAGAAGATTTTGTTGGCTCCCATAAGGTTGAGCTTTGATCGAATCGATCTGTTCAAACCACTGAAAACCAGATCTCCGCCGTTTTCGGCAAGACGTTTTCGGCAGCCCATGAACTCGCCCAATGCTGCAGAGCACATGGAGGTCGCTCCTGCAAGATCGGCTATGACATAATTCCGGTTTTCAGCGATTATCTTATCGATAAAGCTGGACAACATGGTGATACTGGAGGAATCCAAATCACCGTCAACTTTCAGTATCATTACTTCCGGACCGACCGGGTCAGCCACAGTTTCCATTCGCAATGTCTTCTCTTCCATGCTTCTTTCCATCTGCTGAGTACTGAATCATCCGGGCTGGTTTACTGTTTCTCGCTTGCGCACAACATGAATGGAAGTAACATTGTTTTCGTCAACTTCCAGTTCTATCTTCTCAGAAAGCATTTTCACTATTTCAAGACCGAGCCCAAGCTGATCCACATGCTCGGTATCGCCTTTCTGTTCGATGGACTTTTTCAGTTTTTCTGTATTGACTGATTTGCCGCCCTTATCTTTGATAATCAGTTCGATCCTATCCTGATATATTTCACAGACAAGCTCCACTTCCGAATCATTTTGCCCATCGGAGCCGTAGGAAACTGCATTGTTGCAGATCTCATCCACGATGATCTCTGAGCGGAAGGCGAACTTTGAACTGAACCCTGAGACCTGCAGCACCTCTGACACGAATTTCCTGATTGCAGGAATGTACTCCAGATCGCCGGGAATTTTCAAAGTAATCTTGTACGGGAATTCTAAATCCATTTTCGGATACAACCTTTCTTTACTGAAACCGCATACATCTGCACTGAATTAGTGATCACCGTGCAGGATGAACGCTTCATCATCCGATCCGATCATACCCTTTTTGACCATGGTTTCAACCAGTCTGGCCGTAATAGACAACAGTGTTGTAAATGAGGGCGCTTCGGCAAGCCCCTTGATATTTGCCTGAGACTGAGCATCTTTCTCCGATGTGCCGCGCATATTGTCCAGGATGCACTCCATCACAAACATGATCTCACCATAGGTGAGGTTTCCCTTACGATAGACGGAAAATTCCTGTATGGCGCTGAGGATCAGATCGTGAAGTTTGTTAAACTCGGTCTGATCATCAAACACATTCTTATATGAGCCAAGTTCACCCATAGTGCCTCTCCCGCTCTGTTGCGCTTTGGTTTAGCTGGATATTCATTATTATAATTAAAGGCTAACTTTCAAATATAATCACAAATCGCCATAATCACAAATATTTGCCCCCTCCTTCGTTCAATTTAACGATTTTTGGAGCTGTCCGCCTTCTCCACTTTGGGTTCAGTAAAAATATCGGTGGAAGAGGGGACTTTGTATGTTTCGATTTTGGTATCCGGTTCAGATTTGGTTTCAGGGAATTTGGTGCTCCTGATAACCAGGGCAATCAGTTTTCCCGAAGCTCTCGCAGCATCCGCCTGAAGCTTTTCTGTGAGTTCCGCACGGTCGATGGCGGAAATGTGCACAGCCCTCTGCACCGGGTTAAAAAGGATTAATCCCTTGTTTTTCCAGGAACTGGCTTTGACCTCACCACTGTAAGCTACAGTTGAATTGGCCAGATTGTATAACGTGTAGCTTATGGTGATTTCCGCCTTTATTCTGGAGAAGCATAGCAGCCTTCGTTCCGGCCAAAGTTTCAGTTCTTTTATCTTTCCCCATACAAGCAGGGATGAATCGGGAGTATAGGGTGCAAGCTTCTTCAGCAGTTCCACAGAGACGGTGGGGTATTCTTCAAAACGGATTTTTTCCTTATAGCGCTGACACTCAATGTAGTCTGCCAGTTTGTAGTCTGAGGAGGTGGACCACTGTTCCCTGAGCAGCGTTTCAAAACTTTCCTCAATGGATGGAGCTTCGGGACCACTCAGTCCTAAAAAGACCACATTGCCTGCAAAGCTGCTGTGTGTGAGTATTAAGATAGACAAGAAAACTGTTTTAAAGAGATTCATCTATTTTTGCTGCCCTATCGCGTTGTTGGCTTTATACACCATTGCAAGAATTTCCGCCACGGCGGCATACAGAGGGGGAGGGATTTCCCGATCCAGCTCTATTTGTGAAAGCACCTCCGCTAAAGCATCATCCCGGGTTACAGGAATTCCCTTTTCTTTAGCGATCTCCCTGATCTTTTCGGCAGTGATTCCGTATCCTTTTGCGACCACCCTGGGAGCGTTGTCTTCTCCGTCCTTGTATTTAAGGGCCACAGCTGTATCACGGACTCTTTTTTTGTTGCTCACATTACCTCTCAGGCCATTGCCGACCGATTCTTAATTATACTTTTAAATCCACACCCTGTTCCACAGATGTTTTCGAGCGGTTTACATTTTTTTGAGTCTCTGCGGATGGACGCCGACTCTGGAACTCCATCCCAGTGGGTGTAAGGCCTAATCCGGTAAGCATGTTTCGTATACCTTCAGACTGACTTCTAAACCATTGCTTCACCTGTGGTCGTTCAAACTGAAAAGAGAGCCGCACCTGAGTGGGTGGTTTGAAATCCAGATGGACCGAAATGTCCCCAAGGGTTGATGGCGAAACCGAGAGATAGACAGAAATGTTCTTGGCTGCCGCATGCACCTGCTTTGTCCGATGTTCTTTTACCAGCTTTACCTGCAGTTCAGTCCACTCCTGTCCAATTTTGACCGGGAGAGAAATTATCTGCTGTTCCCCGAATTTTGTGCTGGTTGAAGAAGAGAGCAGCTGAAGACTTTCCAGGCGATTCAGCAGATTCTGCACATTAAGTTTGGTGCTGTCTGAGGACCCCTGGAGCAGTGCCGCTGTCTGGTGTCTGGAAAGAGCAGGCTCATCTTTCATAGAGGAGCCATCGAGTTGAAGCTGACTGAAGTCGCTGACTAGTTCTTTCAGCTTATGCATGAGTTTATCACCATTCTCCTGTGCTGATCGGGCTAGACTTTCACCTATCTTAAGCAGGGCGTCTTCGGCACTGCTTAACACCCGGCCGGTTCTGAACTGTTCAGTAAACAGTTGCAGATCCTGAACAGTTGAAAACATGTTCTGAAGGGATTTTGATGCCTGAGTCAGCAATTCAGAGCGCATCGCAATTAGTTTTAACTGAATGTCCGGAATAGAGTCACTACTCAGTGGAGAGATACGCGAGGGGAAATCAAGAAATGAAATCGCCTCCGCAAATGATGCCTGCAGCTTATTCAGTGTAGATGACAATTTATTGAATTCACCAAAGATCATGCTGGCATCGCTTTGCTTTTTAGCTCCTGCATCTTCGATCAGAGAATTAAGCGAGGTGCGCGCGGATTGCAGTTCCTGGAACATCTGGTTTTTATCAATTGGAAACTGAGCATCGAGAGAGGCAATTCTCTGAAAAAGTACCTCCGGCAATTCCATTTTCTGACCGCTGCTGGTGAGTATTTCAAGGGCAGTTTTTCCTGAAGTGCTGATAAGATTGAGAATCCGAACTGCGGATATAACTCCAACCGGATTGTTTTCTGAAACAATGGATTTGAGGCTTTCAGCCAGATTATTCAAATTGCTGATCAGTTTACTTTTGTCATCTGTCGTCAACTGCTGTTCGCTTACCCTGCTAATCATCGAGATAATGGAACTGATCTGCTTGTCGAATTCGATATGGCCCTTTTTATCATGCACGCTCTGAATAAGATTCTCAATGGCTTTAGCTACATCTTGTCTGGAAAAGGGGAATTGTATTTCCGGAATTTCCGAGGAAACTATCTCCGCAGAAAGCGTTTCTGCAGAGGATGCGACTATCGCATGGAGGTTTCCAAGTTCAAGCGTGGAGAGCTTGCCCAATCCCTCAGTAAGTTCAGCAGCCAATTTCTCTGCAGATACCGGAGCTGAAAGATCAACTCTGCTTAAAAGGTCAATCAGCGCTTGTTTAAGATTACCGTTTTCGAGATTGCCAGCTGATTCTCTGTTGTACCCTATTAGGTTGTAAAGTTTCTCAAGGAGAATATCCGGTGCGTTTGCTTCAAAAGCCGCATCGGTGAGAAAGAACTGTTCAGAGGAGATCTGAAAAAGAGGGTTCACTGTTCTTAGCTGATTAATAGTTAAAGGGATTTCCTGTGCCAGCAGCAGTGGTACTCTTTGAGCAAGAGTCGAGGCGAGTTGTGGTTTGTCCAGAGCGAGATTTATCCATTGTGCGAGTTTTTCCAGCTGCGATTCAGAGATGCGGGATATCTGCGTGGTGCCGGCTTTTTTAAGCTCTTCATCCAGCAGTTTCAACGCATCCACATCCAGGGCTCCACGTTCATCAAGAATGCGTTCCAGAAAAGAATCCGGAAGGGATTTTAGCAGTTCGCTTTCAAATCCTCGACTGAGGGCGTCAACTGTAACTTTCAAGGCGTTCTTGTCAAGTGCCACGGCGGTACCTGATGAGTGCACAAGCAGTGCTTCAGGTTTAAACTGAAGCTCTGAAATCTGTTTCGTATCTTCCTGACTGAGTAAATATGCGATCTGTTCTGCTGACTCTATCTTGTAAAGACCTTCCTTCAAGTTGGCGCTTTCCGTAACCAGGCTTGATCCCGGGCTGCCGTTGCCGGAAAAATGGAATCCCTTCTGATCTCCGGTATAGAGGAACAGATCGCGCGCTTCGGTTGTACCGGGGGTGTTTATAATGACAATTTTACCCTCAGAAGGGCTAAGAAGGACACTCTGACCTCTCTCAAGTTTGCCTGCACTCAGTTTAACCGTAATCTCCTTGCCATCAGTTTTAAGAAGATAGGTTCCGTTTCCATCAATGCTTCCGGCCACGGTGGCCTTGAAAACAGGTCCTGAAGTTTTTTGCAAAGATGGCAGGGTCTGATGGAGCACAGTCCGGATCATGGGCGTTTTCGATCGTTAAGGAGATTGTCAGAGGATCAATATCATTGTATATATCGGCATAGTTCCCCATCAACTTGATCGGGAACGGTATTCAACTCTTCTGGCGGGCAACTCTGAGAATCAATGAAACCTGATCTGTGCTGATCTGATACCTGCGGGAAATTTCCTGAATGCTGAGCCCTTCCTGGGCGGCGGATAGCACTTTTTCATTGAAAGAGATCGGGTGATCATGACAGCTTGAATCAGGGGTTATCGGTTCATCTGCAACGAGCGAAGATGAACCGAGAGTGTCTTCGGGAGGGGGAGTTTCCGAGATGCGCTGGCGAAGGTTATAGACCGGATCCTGTTCCGGCTGCACTTCGCTCTCAATTTCAGATGACTGCGGTTTCAGTTTGCCGGATTCGGGGATTTTGATTCTGCTTTGGGTAATGCCGGGAGTGTATTTCGGAAGCTCAGGTTCCGGCCTGCTGAATTCCCGGTGCTCGACAACTGGTTCCAGCTTGCGGGAAAAAGTGTAGTGCTTTTTCTTCTTTTTCCGGGCTCTGCCGATAATTCCCAGAAGAAGCAGAATGGCTGAGAGAAGCGCAAGAGAACCTATAGCGATGATGATCCAGTCAAAGGTGCTTCTGGGTTTAAAACCAAACTGTTCAGTAAAGGCTGATTTAGAGGCTGTTTTAGCGACCGGAGCCTCTTCTCTAAGGGCAGAGAGTGAGTCGCGGAGTTTGAGGGTGATTTCCTCAAGTTGAGAGATATCCATCCCCTGTCTCTTGAGCACCTGTTTTTCCACTTCCAGAGAATCGAGTCGCTGGTTGAGAATGAGTCTGTTCTGTTCAGAATCACTGCAAAATGAACGAGAGGCGCTTAAGAGTAGAACAGGGCAGAATAAAAGCAGCAGTCGAATTGTCAGGTTGGCATTGAATTTCTGAATCATAAGCTTCATTAACGAAGATATATCCTGATCGGTTATGTTTGCAAATTGGTAAGTGAAAAATGGCTGTTATTTTTGTTGAAAAAGTTGAAATAATGTCAAGCATAAGGCAAAGAGGTTCAAGATATCGGTTGACTTTCCGGCGGTAAATATGGCAGATTAATTGAGAAGGGAAGGTTAAATATTTGCCTTTCAGAAACCTTAGTTGTATATTTTTGCTGAATTGTATACCGCAAAAGGTCCAACTTTATGATGAGATATTCGGTCTATTACGACGGTGAACCGGTTAAGGTCTATGAACTGGATGAACCGGTGATTTCAATCGGACGACTTCCGGAAAACACCATTCCCATCTCCAATATGGGTGTTTCCAGAAGGCATGTGAAGATTGAGGAAGACACCGATAAGTCCTATGTGCTGACAGATCTGAACTCTCTAAACGGCACATTTGTGAATGGCAAGAAGGTTAAAAAGGTCACCCTGGCGCATGGTGATAAGATCTGCATCGGAAAGTACACCATATTTTACGAGTGTGATCAGGGACCGGAAGTTGAGAAGCTGGTGACAAAGGCGCAGGAACCGGAAATGGTCGTCAAAACACCTCAGAAGGTGTCTAAAGCGGGGTCCACTGTGGTTCAGCCTGCAATTGAGGAAAACGAGGCTTCAGCTCAGGAAAACGCTGTTCAGCCCAATGCCGTTTTGATCGAAACGACAAAACATGTGGTATACAAGCTTGACAGAGATTATTTCACTTTGGGTTCCGATGATGAGGATGATATCTTCGTGACCGGCTTCATGGTGAACAAGGCCCAGGCAGTGATTGAACGTCATGAAGACGGGTTTTACCTGTCGGTACAGAAACTGATGACAAAAATCAAGGTGAACGGAAAAGGCATCAAGTCTCATCGTCTTGAACACAAGGACAGAATCGAGATTGGATCAAGCACATTCCGCTTCATGGAAAACGGATAACAATTCATGAGATATGCTTTCATCTCAGATATCCATGCCAATCTTGAAGCGCTTGAATCAGTATTTGAGGATATTGATAAGAACAGTATCGACGAGGTGATTTGCCTTGGAGATGTTGTAGGTTACGGGGCTAACCCCAATGAATGCGTTGATCTGGTATCCAAGCGCTGTCCTGTAACGCTTCTTGGCAACCATGATGCTGCAGCTGTTGATCTGCTTACAACACAGCATTTCAATATCCACGCTAAAATCGCCATCGAGTGGACAAGTCAGACTCTCACCGATGCAAACCGTTCCTTTCTGGCTGCGCTTCCTGTTAAGAAAACCAGGGAAATAATGACTCTGGTTCATGCGACTCCTTATGAACCAAACATGTGGTATTACATTACCTCGCTTGAAGAGGCTGCTTTCAATTTCCAGTTTTTCAACAACAAAATCTGTCTAGTGGGACACACCCACATCCCCATGATCATTGTTCTTGAAGGTGAAGAGATTTACGTTCACCAGGAAAAAGTATTTGAGTTCAAGAACAAGAACATTCGCCTGCTGGTGAATATCGGAAGTGTGGGCCAGCCTCGCGACCGTGATCCCCGTTCCTCCTATGGTATTCTCGATACCGAAAAAGGGGAGTTCAGAATCCAGCGGGTTACCTACGACTTTGCCAAGACTCAGGCCAAGATGAAAAAAATCCGGATGCCTGACTTCCTGGTGAACAGGCTCGCCGAAGGCCGCTGAGGCCTACTTCTCTGCATTTCTGCTATGGTTGCGGGTCTGGTGTATCCTCTGGTTAAAATATGACAGAAGGGAAAATTTCCCGCATTCATGGGAAAAACTGCCAAGGGGATCCAAGTGTTTTCCGTTGATTTTGAAGGGGTTTGTTTTTCGTTCACGAGTAGGAGCAGAAAAAAAGAACCCCCCTCTAGCAGAGCGGGGTTCTGAAAGGGATATTACTTGAAAATGTAATCACTTCCCCGGTAAAACCGGATATTTCCCGTTAAAACAGGCTGCACAGAAGTTGGACTGTGGCTCCGGCATCACAGAATGCATCCCCTCAATGGAAAGATATCCCAGGGAATCCACTTCGAGGTATTCCTGAATCTGCTTTACCGATAATTCGGAAGCCACCAGGTCCTGTTTGTTAGGCATATCGATTCCGTAATAGCAGGGTCCGGTTATGGGCGGAGAGGAGATGCGCAGGTGAATCTCTTTAGGCTCGGCAGTCTTAATCAGGCGGATTATCTTTTTCATGGTGGTACCCCTGACAATGGAATCGTCCACGATAACCACGCTCTTGCCTTTGAGCACTCCCTTTACCGGATTGAATTTGATTCGCACTCCGAAATCTCTGGCGGATTGAGCCGGATGAATAAAAGTTCTTCCCACATAGTGGTTTCTAATCAGTCCGATATCAAAGGCTACTCCCGATTCTTCAGCAAATCCCAGCGCTGCGGTAGTGGCGCTGTCGGGAACACCAATCACCACGTCAGCATTGGGGACCGGGTGCTCCACTGCAAGCTGCCTCCCCAGCTTACGACGTACTCTGTCAACATTTTTCCCGAATACGAATGAATCCGGTCGCGAAAAATAGATGAACTCAAACACGCAGTGAGAGAGCTTTACGTTTGATTCATAGGTGGGAATGTGAAAACTGGTGATGCCTTGCTTGTCAATGCGAACCATTTCCCCGGGGAGAACTTCTCTGATCATTGTGGCACCTACCAGATCAAATGCGCAGGTTTCCGAAGAGAGAAAATAACTTCCCTCGCATTCACCGATGATAAGAGGGCGGATACCGCGTGGATCACGTGCCCCGTAGAGCGCCTCATTGGTGAGAAACAGCAGAGAGTATGCACCCTTGATTCCAGACAATGCATCCAGAATCATTGTGTCAACCGTTTCCCGCTTTGAACGGGCGAGCAGGTGCATGATGACTTCGGTATCGGTAGTGGACATGAAAATCGAACCGTCGTTTACCATCCACTCCCGAAGTGAATCTGCATTGGTAAGATTGCCATTGTGTGCACCGGCGATCTGTCCGGCCCGGCAATTGATCAGAATCGGCTGAGCATTTTCAAGTGTGGAGGAACCGGTAGTGGAGTATCGGTTGTGACCGATAGCCAGATCCCCTTTAAGGCTTTCCAGTTTTTCCTGATGCTTGAAAACATGACTAACCAACCCCATCCCTTTCAGTACTGAAATGGAGTTGGAGTCGGATACTGCGATTCCAGAACTCTCCTGACCTCTGTGTTGAAGAGCATACAACCCCAGATACGTCAGGTGAGCCGCCTGAGGGTGATTAAATACCCCGAAGACCCCACATTCCTCATGCAATTCATCTAACACTTTATTTTCCTCTCAAAAGTTTTTACCTGTTATCTGTAAAAGAGATCCTGCGTTCCGTGTTATTTAGTCTGTACCTTTATACTTGCACCGATGAAATCTTTGAACAGCGGATGTGGCTCAATCGGTCTTGACTTGAACTCGGGGTGAAACTGGGCTGCCACAAACCACGGATGATCCTTGAGCTCAACTATTTCCACCAGTAAACCATTGGGCGACTGGCCGGAAAGAATCATCCCCGCTTTCTCGAACTGCTCACGGTAATCATTGTTGAATTCGTAACGGTGACGGTGTCTTTCGGAAATATTCTCTTTTCTGTAGCTGGCGTAAGCCAGAGTATCCTTCTTGAGAACACAGGGATAGGCTCCAAGTCGCATGGTTCCCCCCATGTCCATTATCTTCTTCTGCTCCTCCATGAGATGGATAACCGGGTAGGGAGAGTTGGGCTCGTTTTCTGTACTGTCTGCGTTCTTGAGACCCAGCACATTTCTGGCGAACTCGATAACCGCCATCTGCATGCCAAGACAGATTCCAAAGAAAGGAACTTTGTTTTCCCGTGCATGGGTAATGGCCATAATCTTTCCTTCAAGGCCACGGGAGCCGAATCCCCCCGGGACAAGAATTCCGGAAATACCCTCAAGCACTTTGGCTGCACCATCTTTTTCGATCTCTTCCGCAGAAACACTTCTGATTTTCACCTTGGCACTGTGTGCGGCTCCAGCATGATTGAGCGATTCATGAATTGACTTGTAAGCATCCAGAAGTTCACTGTATTTTCCCACAACCGCAATTTCCACGCATTTGTCTGCGTGCTTTACATTTTCGATGTATTCACGCCATGGCTTGAGATTTCTTCTGCCGGCGCGCAGACCCAGTACATCAAGAATAACGTTGTCCAGATTCTGTTCGGCAAGGTCCATCGGTGCTTCATAAATAGTATCTTTCACATCGAAAGCTTCAATGACGGCTTCCTTGTCAACATTACAGAAAAGAGATATCTTCTGACGCACTTCCTTATCCAAATGCATCTGTGTGCGGCAGATGAGAATATCGGGAATGATACCGATCTCTCTCAGCCTTCCCACTGAGTGCTGCGTTGGTTTCGTTTTGACTTCACCGGCTTTGCTCAGGTAGGGGATAAGGGTGACATGGATGAACAGTACGTTGCTCTTGCCTTCAAACTGTCTGAATTGACGCAGCGCTTCCAGAAAGGGAAGGCTCTCAATATCACCTACTGTGCCTCCGATTTCGCAGATCACCACATCAACATCCGGTTTGGCCACGGAACGGATCGATTCGCAAATTTCGTTTGTCACATGTGGAACAACCTGTACGGTTCCTCCCAGATAATCCCCTCTGCGTTCCTTTTTGATAATGGAGTCATATATACGGCCAGTGGTGAAGTTGCAGTTGCGGGTGGTGGTTACGCCTGTAAATCTTTCGTAGTGCCCAAGGTCAAGGTCGGTTTCTGTGCCGTCATCGGTAACATATACTTCTCCATGCTGATAGGGGTTCATTGTCCCGGGATCAACATTGAGATACGGATCGTATTTCTGATGAACCACGTTGAGGCCTCTGGACTTAAGCAGAAGGCCAATGGATGCCGCTGTGATTCCTTTTCCTAAACTTGATACCACCCCACCGGTAACAAAAATGTATTTAGCCATAAAAAGACTCCTGATCCGGCCGAACTTCGGTCAGTTGACGTATAGTGATTTGAAATGTTGATCTGGATTTAAAACCGGTTCCGTTTCTAAGACGGTTTCCCTGCGAGTGCTCTGACGACTTCCGGCGACGGGGGCAGTCGGCCTTTTGTCGCCTTGACTGCTTTTGATACCGTTCGCCTCTAACATCCGAAACCTGCTTTCCGGGATTTCTACTTGCGCTTGAAATGAATTTCACCAAATGGCGGCAAAATACATCGTTTTAAGGAAACAATACTGCCTTCTGCACGACTGAAAATGGAAAATAAATTGGAATGCCCCGTAAATCTACGGGGCTTTCCAGAAATAACTGCATGCATAACCATTATACCGGGCATGAGTTCAACCTCAGTTCCACATCATCTTTCGAGACTCCAGATGTGCCTTGGTATTGTGCATCGTCCCTTGTTTCGTCTCTCCATATTCCTGAATCGGTTTGACTGAAAAGCCTGTCCGTTCCAGTGAATCCACTCCGCTGATTGCAGCCTGGGCTCCCTCAAGTGTGGTGATATAGGGCACACCCTGGGAAACGGCAGCACTTCTGATCGGCTTGGAATCCATTTGGCTCTTCTTGCCGGCAGGAACATTGATGATAAAGTCGATATCTCCGCCTTTGATCAGGTCGATGATATCAGGCTTTCCTTCACCGATTTTGGGAACCATTTTGGTGTTGATTCCACTTGAACTCAGAACCCTCCAGGTGCCTTCGGAAGCATAAATCTTGAATCCCATGGCGGAGAGTGTCTTCACCATGAAAATGATATTTCTGCGCATGCTGTTTCTGACACTGATGAAAACAGAGCCACGACGGGGCAATTTGTTGCCGGCGGCTTCCTGGCTCTTGGCAAATGCAAGACCGAAATCCTTGTCAAGTCCCATCACTTCACCGGTGGACTTCATTTCAGGCCCGAGGATGATATCAGCTCCCGGGAATTTATTGAAGGGCAGCACCGATTCCTTAACTGCAAAGTAGTCAATGGATTTCTCCACCGCTTCAGGAAGTTCAGAGAGTTTTTTGCCGGTCATTACCTTGGCGGCAATCTTGGCCCATGGAACAGCCACTGCCTTGGATACGAAAGGAACTGTACGGGATGCACGCGGATTTACTTCCAGCACATACACCGTTTCCTCTTTAATGGCAAACTGGATGTTGAGGAGCCCTATGACCTGAAGCTCCTTTGCGATCTCTATGGTAATGCGGCGAATCTCTGAAACGATATCTTCGGAGAGGGTATGGGGAGGAAGCACGCATGCGCTGTCTCCGGAGTGAATCCCGGCCTCCTCGATATGTTCCATGATTCCGCAGATCATTGTCTGCTTGCCGTCCGATATGGCGTCCACATCCACTTCGATTGCATCGCCGATAAATTTATCAATAAGTACGGGCTTGTTTTCTGCCGCGGCCTGGGCTTCCACGATAAACGACTGGAGCTCTGCATCATCGTATACGATGCGCATGGCACGACCACCCAGAACAAAGGAGGGACGCAGAAGAACCGGATATCCAATGCTTCTTGCGATCTGCAATGCCTCTTCGGTTGATTTTGCGATTCCGTTTGCAGGCTGGTTTACATTGATTTTTCTGAGCATCACTGCAAACTCATCGCGGTCTTCGGCACGCTGAATCGATTCCACGCTGGTGCCGATGATTGGAGCTCCTGCATCCTTGAGCCGTTTGGCCAGATTAAGCGGGGTTTGACCGCCGAACTGAACGATAACGCCAACAGGCTTCTCATTGTCGATAATGTTCATCACATCTTCGAAAGTCAACGGCTCAAAGTAGAGCTTGTCGGAGGTGTCATAGTCGGTGGAGACTGTCTCAGGATTTGAGTTCACCATGATCGATTCGTAACCGAGCTCTTCCAGTGCGTATGAAGCCTGACAGCAGCAGTAGTCAAACTCGATACCCTGGCCGATTCTGTTTGGTCCGCCACCGAGGATCACGATTTTGCGCCTGTCAGTAGGCTTGCTTTCGTCCTCTTTTTCATAAGTGGAGTAGTAATAGGGGGTATAGGCTTCGAATTCCGCAGCGCAGGTATCCACCAGCTTGTAAGTGGGAAGCACGCCCAGCTCTTTTCTGAGCTGCCTGAAAGCCGGTTCTTCCATGCCCAGAGCTTTTGCAATCTGGGCGTCTGAGAATCCCATCTTTTTGGCTTTCCTGACAATATTGACCTGATCATCTTTCGAAGCTTTCAGAAGTGCAGGGGTGACATTTTTCTCAAACTGCACCAGGTCATTCATGTTGTTGATGAACCAGGGGTCGATCAAGGATGCTTTGCAGATCTCCTCAACGGAGATCCCCAGTTCCAGAGCCTGACGAATAAGGAAAAGCCGATCGCATTTGGGAACCGGAAGCGCTGCAAGTACTTCTTCTCTGGTGGAAAACTTGGTGGCTATAAGTTCGAAACCTTTTTTGCCGATTTCAAGACCGCGCAATCCCTTTTGGAGTGCTTCCTTGAAGGTTCGTCCGATAGCCATGGTTTCTCCCACCGATTTCATCTGTATTCCAAGTGTGGAATCGGCTTCGGGGAACTTCTCGAAAGTGAAACGGGGGATCTTTATCACGCAGTAGTCGATGGTTGGTTCAAAAGATGCCGGCGTTTCCTTGGTGATGTCGTTTCTGATTTCGTCAAGAGTGTATCCCACTGCGAGTTTGGCGGCAAACTTGGCGATAGGGAATCCGGTCGCCTTGGATGCCAGAGCGGAACTTCTGCTCACCCGGGGGTTCATTTCAATAACCACCATGCGTCCGTTTTCCGGATTCACTGCAAACTGAATGTTGGAGCCGCCAGTTTCAATGCCGATTTCCCGTATGATGGCCACGGAGGCATCACGCATAAGCTGGTACTGTCTGTCAGAAAGTGTCTGGGCAGGAGCGACTGTCACGCTGTCACCAGTGTGCACACCCATGGGGTCGAGGTTTTCAATGGAGCAGATGATCACCACATTATCTGCTTTGTCACGCATGATTTCCAGTTCGTATTCTTTCCATCCGATAACCGATTCCTCAATGAGAATCTCGTTTATGCGGCTGCAGTGAAGACCGTACTGGGCAGCTCTTTCAAAATCGCTTTCATTATAGACGATGCCGCCGCCAGTTCCACCCATGGTAAAACTCGGACGAATGATAAGCGGAAAGCCGATTTCTTTTGCAATGGCCCAGGCCTCATCCACATTGTAGGCGAAGGCACTCTTTGGAAGATCTAGGCCGATGCGGTTAATTGCTTCTTTGAATTCACTGCGGTCTTCCGCCCTTTTGATGGCTTTTTCATCGGCACCGATAAGCTGGACGTTATAGCGCTGAAGAACCCCGTTTTCAGAAAGTTCCATGGCGGTATTCAGTCCGGTTTGACCTCCCATGGTGGGAAGAATCGCATCCGGGCGTTCACGTGCGATAATCTTCTCAACAATCTCCGGGGTGATCGGCTCGATGTAAGTGCGGTCGGCCATGTTGGGGTCTGTCATGATGGTAGCGGGGTTGGAGTTGACCAGAATCACCTCAAACCCTTCTTCCTTGAGTGCCTTGCAGGCCTGTGTTCCCGAGTAGTCAAACTCGCATGCCTGTCCGATTATAATGGGTCCGCTTCCAATTATCAGGATCCGTTTTATGTCTTCTCTTTTCGGCATACTTTTCCTTCATCGACCCGCGGCTGTGAAGCCGTTCGGGAGGTTGAGAGTTTTTTATCTTCTATATTATATGGTCTTGTCAGTTACCGATTCCTACCGCGCTTCGCACAGTGCCTTTTGATTTGGAACTCTTCTGTTCCATCATTCTGATAAATTTCTCAAAGAGGTAACCTGAATCGTGAGGTCCCGGAGACGCTTCAGGATGGTATTGAACGCAGAACAGATCGCGTTCAGGGCAGGCCAGCCCCTCACAGGTGTTATCATTGAGGTTCAAGTGAGACATGGTCACACCTTTAGTGCGCAGGCTCTCTGTGTCCACACAGAAACCGTGATTCTGACTGGTGATCTCAATCACTCCGGTCTCAAGGTTCTTCACCGGATGATTGGCACCTCTGTGACCGAATTTGAGCTTATAGGTTGATCCGCCCAGGGCCAGAGATATGAGCTGATGCCCAAGACAGATCCCGAACATGGGTCTTTTGCCGATGAGGTGTTTGATTGTTTCGATGGCGTAGGTGACCGCTGCCGGATCGCCGGGGCCGTTTGAGAGAAAAATGCCATCCGGTTCGTAGGAGAGAACTTCTTCGGCACTGGTTGTGGCAGGGACCACGGTGATTTTGCATCCCAGGTTTTCCAATATTCTAAGGATGTTGTATTTGATACCGAAGTCGAAGGCCACTATGGAAAAGCGGTAATTTTCCGCGCTTTTGTTCCATACATAACTTTTTTCGCAGGTGACATCTTTTACCAGGTCACTGCCGACCAAACCCTTCCAGGCTTTTGCCTTCTGGACCAGTTCATCGGTGGAAACCGGACCCTCACCAGCCCAAATCACACCTTTGAGTGCACCGCGAGTACGCAGATGTTTTGTCAGGGCTCGGGTATCCACATCCTCCACACCGATGATTCCGTTCTCCTGCAGATACTGGGAAATGCTTTTCTGAGATGTGAAGTTGGAGGGATAACGGCAGGCTTCTTTTACCACAAACCCGGAGACTTGTACGCGGGAGGATTCCACATCGTTCTCATTCACCCCGTAATTGCCGATAAGAGGGTAGGTCATGGTAACAATCTGAGAGGAGTAGGAGGGGTCGGTAAGTACTTCCTGGTAGCCGGTCATTCCTGTGTTGAAGACCATTTCGCCGACTGATTCTCCCGCTGCTCCGAAAGACTCACCTTCAAAGATGGTCCCATCTTCCAGTGCTATGTAACCTTTCAAGGACACCTCGCTTTTTATGATAAATAGGCTAATTTCCGCATTTCCGGAATACCGAGTACGAAAAGGCAGTCCGGAATAATGTTTTCAGTCCAAAAAAAAAAGATATCCCCCCCTGTACGCTGAGGAGGATATCTTCTGGTGAACAAACGTAAAGTCATCAGATTTTTACTTCGGATGTAGGCGATGGAACTCAACGCCTGGTAACTGCATTTTTGCCCACAACAAAATAATGCTTTGGAAAAATGGAGTCAATGAGAATTGGAAAAAGCTCCTGTATGCTCCTTTTAAGCTCTATTTAATGCGTGCTTTTATCGATTGTGATGAAGATCACTGAATAAGAGTGGGCAGTTTAATATATTTGTCTGAAAACCTCGGTGAATAGTGGTTAGACTTGGAAAATTTCTGGCTCCTTTCTATATTATATGGCTTCAGTTTTAATTCCAAAATCTAAAGGACAGGAGGATGTATGGGATTAGGCAAAAAAGTAGTGACTTTTGTGGCAGCAGCAGCAATTCTAGGTTTGTTTTCCGGGTGTAACTACATCTTTGGGGAGGATGTGGTGGGTGGAGATGATGATGATGTCCCTGGGCCGGTAGCGGATGGACGGGTTCTTGTAGATATCACATCTGATACCTTGTTGAAGAATACTATAAGTGATCCCAATAAGGCGGATTATATTATTGAGGACTATATCGATGTTTCCGCTAAACTGACAATCGAACCGGGTGTCGTGATAATGGCTAAATCAGACAGGAGCCTGACCATCACAAGCGCAGGGTCTATTGTGGCTCAGGGGACAATTCAAGCCCCTATACGTTTTATAGGTGAATCAAACTCGGCCGGGTTTTGGAGAGGGATTCGCATAGAGTCAAACAGCACGTATAATGAGCTTGATTCTGTGGAAATATCAAACACTGGATCATCAGGGGCCGGACTCATAATATCTGATGGAGCTCAGGCGAAGATAACTAATTGTACATTCAGGAAGAACAGTAAATTCGCTCTTGACGTGAACGGAACCCTGGGTGCTTTTGCCAGAAATCGATTTGAGGATAATAGTGGGGGTGATGTGGAAGTTATTCCAAATCAGGCAGGAATGCTGGACTCGAATTCATTTTTCGGTACAAAGGTGACGGTAACCGGCGGGAGCATAACCAGATCTTGCACCTGGCAGAATCTGAACGTTCCGTATTCTGCAGGATATATTGTTGCTGAGGAGGGGACCTTTACCATTTTGCCTGGAGTCCGTCTGGTCTTTTCAAGTGATTCCTGGTTCAAGATTGAACCTGATGCGGTTTTTGTGGCAGTCGGAACAGAGCTGCAGAGAATCTCTTTTTCCGGGGCCAATGAGGCTATGGGATTCTGGAGAGGTTTGGAAGTCAGTAGTGGATCAACCCTGAATGAGATTAGTTTTGTCGATATCAGCAGTGCCGGGGGAGCTAATGGTGGAGCTGTTAAACTCTGGGATAATTCCAGGTTGAAAATTACCAACTGCCGCATCACTGGCAATCAGAATGCTGCAATTGCGGTTAACCTCAGCGCTTCACTCCCGGCGTTTTCCGCTAATACTCTATCTGGTAATCAGATCTCGATGAGCATCTCTGCCAAACATATCGGATCTCTCGATGTGCTTACAGATTATAGTGGAAATACAGAAAATGATGCAGTTGTGGTCAATTCTTCCGACGTCTCTGGTACAAGCAATATTTGGAAAGCTATCAATGTACCTTATATCTTCAGCTCCTATACAAATATTATCGGTAAAGTTACTGTGCTACCAGGCGCCAAACTCATTTTCAAACATGATTCAGATATCAGTGTGGATGAAGATGGTGTTCTGGTGGCGGTGGGTACACCAGATTCAATCATTTCCTTTGTGGGAATGAGAGATGATGATCAGGGTACTTGGCGAGGTATCCAGATCAACACTCCGTCTACGGAAAACGAATTATCCTATTGTGATATTGCCAGTGGCGGAATTGGCGGCAGCGGCGGTAATATCAATGTATGGGATGATGCACGGGTCAAGGTAACTAACTGCACTATTCGCCAGAGCGATGGATATGGAATATTTAGACGGGCATCTGCAAATGTAACTGAATCAGATAATGAGTTTTTGGGATGTGCTTTGGGCCAAATTAGTAATTAATTCACATTTTAGTACTCCAATGGGCGCCTTTTTTAATGTTAGGCGCCCATTGTATTTTTAAAGGATATGTCGTTGTATAAAGAAATTCTTCGCCTTGCCGCTCCACTGATTCTCTCTACCACCGGTCTCATGTTCATGCAGTTTGTGGATGCCATGTTTCTGGGGAGGTTTTCTGCTGATGCCATCGCTGCAGTGGTTCCGGCCGGCATGGCTGCCACACTGGTAATCAGTGCTTTTCAGGGTACATGTGGCTATGCATCCACTTTTGTAGCCCATTTCTTCGGTGCAAATCGTATGGAGCGGGCTATTGCCGTCACCTGGCAGAGCATCTATTTTGCTCTGGGCTCAGGGGTGATCGTTGCTCTTTTCAGTCTGTTTTCGGGTAGGATTTTTGACCTCGTCGGACATGATCAGCAGGTGCGAATTCTTGAAAAGAGCTATTTCGATATCATGTGCTGGGGAGCGTTTGCCACATTGCTGTCCAATGCTGCCGGAGCTTTCTTTTCCGGTAAGGGGAAAACAGGCATTGTCATGGCGGTGCAGGTGTCCGGTTTTCTATTGAATGCTCTTCTGGATTATCCGCTTATATTCGGCTGGAAGGGAATTTGTCAACCTATGGGTATTTCCGGTGCCGCATGGGCAACAGTTGCTTCCCAGTTGTTTAACTGCATCGTATTCCTGCTGCTTTTCTTACGTTCCGGTGATGTTCAGGTGATGAAATCGTCGAAATTCGAATGGCCCCTTTTTTCCCGTTTCGTGAGGTTTGGTTTTCCCAGTGGACTGCGCTGGGCTTTTGAAATGTTAGCCTGGACACTGTTCATTTTTGTTACCGGCAGAATCGGCAGAACTGAACTAGCCGCTTCAGGAATCGCTTTTCGTATTAATGGAATTGCTTTTTTCCCTATCATCGGGGTTGCGCAGGCGGTGGCAATTATGGTTGGACAGTCACAGGGAAGAGGTGACCCGGTCCATTCTCAAAAGGTAACCTGGGCTGGATTACTGATTTCACAGGTCTGGATGATTAGTGCTGCGCTGCTGTTTGTTTTGTTCCCCGCACCCATATACTCCATTTTCGAAGGTGATATGAGCAGTGGTGATTTTAAGCTCATTACCGAAGTGGGAACTGTACTTTTAAGATTTGTGGCTCTCTATTCTCTATTCGATGCATTCAACATTGTGCTGGTGTTTGCACTCCAAGCTGCCGGGGATACTAGATGGACCATGCGAATTTCATTAATAGCTCATCTGGTGTTTTTTGCCGTTTTGATACTATGTGATCGAATGAAGGTGGGGCTGTGGGTGGAATGGTTTGCCGCCACTATTTTTGTATTATCAACTGCCACCATCTGGTTTGTAAGGTTCAGGATGGGCGCCTGGCGTCATATAAAGGTAATTGAAACTGTTCCGGCAATTGAGGATTTGTATGATCAGCAAAATCGAATCGTACCTGCAGGAAGCAATTGACAGGGGCGTTTTTCCCGGATCTGTTCTGGGAATTATCATAGGGGAAAAGCGGTTTGTCGTGGCTCGAGGTCGTTTCACTTACGATTCCCTGTCTCCTGAAATGAACGAGGATACTCTTTTTGACTGTGCCTCCATCACAAAGGCAATTCCAGTCAGTTCCCTTGCGCTTCAGTTTATTGATGAGCAAAGAATCGGACTTGCCGATCCACTCATAAAGTACATTCCTGAATTTAACGGCTCTTACCGGGAACAGGTGCAGATTAAACATCTTCTTACCCATACCTTGAATTTTGACTTCAGGCTTTCTGATTGTAAAGACCTTCCTTCAAAGGAAATTCTTAACCTTATTTTGTCAATAAAGATGAAGAGCCCTCCGGGGACAAATTTCTTTTATGCAAACGCTACCAGCATTCTTCTGGGATTAGTACTGGAAAGAGCCGGAGGGAAATCTCTCCCGGAACTTGCGCAGGAAAGGATTTTTGAGCCCCTTGGCATGTCTATGTCCACATTTTTTCCTGAAAGAAGCAGTTTTGTAGCTGTTCCTACCGAGGAAGACTCCTGGAGAGGTAGAATTATTCAAGGCGAGGTGCATGACGAAAGCGCCTGGGCACTTCGTTCTCTATTGGTTGCCGGTTCAGCTGGTCTCTTTTCTACAGTTCCGGATCTGCTTTCGTTCATGAGCGTTATGCTTGGTGTATCAGGGAACAAACAGCTTTTCAGCCGATCAGTATTAGATAAAGTTCAAACAAATCAGATTCCGCATATAAAAGATAAAGAAACCGGGCTTGGCTGGGAACTGAATCAGCCTTATATGGGGAAGAGGCGAACTGCCACTACTTTCGGAAAAACAGGTTTTACCGGATGCGCCATCATTGCCGATAGAAGCAAGAATGTGGCTCTTGTCCATTTATCCAATTATACCTGGCCTAAAAGAAAAAGCGACCGCTCCTTGATTAACGAAGTACGCTCCGATCTGGCTGACATTGTTTTTGAGATGGCACGATAGCCAAGCGCTTCGTTGTAGGCCTTTTTTCAGGTTAGAATTATGTTTTTCAGCCTGAAATCCATCTTCCCCACTTTCCAAATTACTATATTGTAAGATTATACTTGATTACCGAAAGGAGCAGTTAGTGAAGGATTCCACTTTTTCCAAAACTATTCTGTGTATAGGGGCCGGCTACGTGGGTGGTCCCACT
Organism: Fibrobacterota bacterium; assembly: GCA_023436205.1. GTDB lineage: Bacteria > Fibrobacterota > Chitinivibrionia > Chitinivibrionales > Chitinispirillaceae > JAEZKC01. The sequence goes on along the minus strand of JAEZKC010000117.1, from coordinate 118,871 downwards.
ATGGCCATGATTGCCGCCAAATGCCCTCAGTACAAAGTCATCGTTGTCGATATCAGTGCCGCACGTATCAATGCCTGGAACAGCGAAAAGCTGCCCATTTACGAGCCGGGACTTTATGAAGTGGTAAAGCAGGTGAGAGGGAAAAATCTGTTCTTCTCCACCGATGTGGAAGGGGCTATTAAAGAAGCGCAAATCATTTTTGTATCGGTAAATACTCCAACCAAAGGATTTGGTGAGGGTGCCGGCAGAGCGGCTGATCTTCAATATTGGGAAAAAACCGCACGCACTATCGCCAAAGTTTCCGAGTCAGACAAGATTATCGTTGAGAAAAGTACTCTTCCGGTGAGAACTGCTGAAGCCATGAGCAGAATTCTCAACGCCAACGAAAAGGGAATCCGTTTTGAGGTGCTCTCAAATCCGGAATTCCTCGCAGAGGGTACCGCCATTGAGGATTTGAATAAGCCTGACCGGGTACTGATTGGTTCCCAGTTGACACCTGAGGGCTTGAAGGCACGTGATGAAGTTGTGGAAATTTACGCTAACTGGGTGCCGCGGGATAGAATTCTCACCAGTAATGTCTGGAGCTCCGAGCTTTCTAAGCTTGTGGCAAATGCTTTTCTTGCCCAGCGCATATCATCCATTAACAGTATCTCCGCACTTTGTGAAAAGACCGAAGCTGATGTTTCTGAAGTATCAAGGGCTATCGGGATGGACAGCCGCATCGGGAATCGTTTCCTGAATTCAAGTGTGGGCTTTGGTGGTTCCTGCTTTCAGAAAGATATCCTGAACCTGGTGTATATTTGTCAGAGCTACGGGCTCAGCGAAGTGGCCAACTACTGGGAAAATGTGGTTCTCATGAATGAGTACCAGAAGCGCCGGTTCGTGCAGAATATGATCAAGGTCATGTTCAATACTGTTGCAGGAAAGCGAATCGCCCTCTTCGGTTTTGCGTTCAAGGCAGACACTGGGGATACTCGTGAATCACCGGCAATAAATGTCACTCGACAGCTGGTTGAGGAACGGGCGGATGTGGTGATTTCCGACCCTCAGGCCCTGGATAATGCACGTATTGACCTTTCTGATATTGCAGATCGCCTGACCTTTACAGAAGATCCTTACGAAGCTGCCAGGGGCGCTCACGCTATTGCTGTCATGACAGAGTGGAAGGAGTACAAAACCCTGGACTATGGTAAAATTCTGTCAGGGATGGAAAGGCCGGCGTTCATTTTCGATGGCCGTAATATTCTGGATCACGAGAGCCTCCATAAACTGGGCTTTAACGTGTTTCCTCTGGGGCAACCCTCTTTGCGTCATTTCTGAAAAGCAGGATGAGGGAGACAGGTCTCCCTCTCCCTCTGTCGTTGTGATTTTCGGTTTCTCAGAAGTTATATTGATAAATGATCAAATTGTTCGCTGCCATTGAAATACGGGTAGAATAGTATGTCCTACGCTGATCTTTTCAGTGTAACCAGAACGGTGATGCTCAAGGGAGAGACCAAGGATGCGGTTTTTGAGGAACTCGCAAAGCTGGTCCTTAAGGATATTCCCGGAATAACCTTAGAGTCGGTTCTGGAGCATGTCAGGGAACGTGAGTCGCTCATATCTACCCGTATTACCGAAAAAGTGGCCATACCTCACGCCAGAGTACCCCTGTTTCCGGGGACCCTTGCTGCAGTAGGGTTGAGCCGCAAGGGCATTCTTTACGACACTCATGATAAAACACCCGTCAATCTGATAATTTTAATTGTGGGAGATGGTAACGAGCACCTCAAGGCACTGTCCTGGACTGCGGAGCGGCTCAGTGATCCTGAACGGCTGAAAAACATTTTGAGTGCGACCAGTCACCGCAAAGTGTTTTCCATCCTTACCGGAAAAGAGCTCCCTACCCGAAAAAAGGCTGCTGCTCCACAGGAGGTCACTGCCGAGAAATTTGTTCACCGTGCCTATGATCTGGCCGAGGAACTGTCGGTTTCTGCAGTTATTTATCATGTGTCTACAAAGTTTCAGGCACTTACGTTCCGCCCCAAAAAAGCTTTGCCGATCTATATGGTTACCTCCGATCGTTCCCTGCTCCCCGCAGAAATGCCTGGAGTCAAGGATGTTATCCGGGTGCCTTTCAAGGTGATAAACAGAACAAACCAGGTGGAGCTTGTGCTCATTTACCTGATCAGTCAAGGAGTAATCGGCAAAAATCAGAAAGTGATCAGTGTTCTTGGAAGCCCCGAGTCAGAGGACCTCGATACTATCATACTTTCCGATACCCGCGATTATCGCCTGTTTTTCAGACTTGGAAGAAAACCAAAGCCGCTTGATCTGGAACAGCAGGTCTTTTCCAGGGTGATCCAGATCGCAAGTGAACTGGCCAGCGAGGGGCGTGAAGGGAAACCTGTCGGGACCCTTTTTGTCCTGGGTGACTTTGAGAAAGTACTCAAGTCTTGTCAGCAGATGGTGGTAAATCCTTTTGGCGGGTACAAGGAGGAAAACCGCAACGTGCTTGATCCCGGTCTTGAGGCCACCATAAAGGAGTTTGCCAAGATAGATGGCGCCTTTATCATCCGTGGAGATGGAGTCATTGTCACTTCCGGAGCGTTTATCAAGGCGGAGGGACAGACTGAGATGCTTCAGAAAGGTTTTGGTGCACGTCATACCGCTGCAGCCAATATCAGTGCCGCAACCGATGCTCTTTCGATTGTGCTCTCCGAATCCACCAGAAGAGTAAGTGTCTTCAAAGGTGGAAAACGAATCATGTATTTCTAATCCTCACTAAGCACCTCCTGCATCTAACCAAATTTGAATAATCACCTAGCAAGACCCACAAACTAGTGTGCTATCTTTTCAGTGTATTAACAACTTACACAAGGAGTGCACCATGAAAGAATTTCTGTACGTGCAGGACATGATGACAGTGTTGGAAGACCGGCTTATTCAGGGGAAAAGTGTCAAAGAGATCCACGTTTCGGTTCAGCCGTTTGAGCAGATCAGCCCTAGTATTTTAAGGTCTCTCTTTTATATCACCCTCAATGATCACGGGTTTCCTTTGGTGGATCTGGTGGTGAAGCAGGTCGGGGCACAGATGCAGTGCATGTCATGCGGACGCCGTTTCGTGTCCCATGCCGCCAGATGCACATGTCAGTATTGCGGATCGCTTGACTGCTCATTCATTGCAGAGAAGAGTATCGCTTTTGAGGTGGTTGATGAGAGAGAGCCGGAGTTCTGTGCCGGACTAAGCTGTTAAGGCGTTCTGAATGGCTATTCTTATCTGTTCTGCCACATAACTCATCTCCTCTTCACTTTTATACTGGTGCCTCGGCCAGAAAAACCCTTTCAGACCGTCTTTGTGACGACGAGGCACAATATGAAAGTGAAGATGGGGAACACTCTGACTTATCCGGTTGTTTTCGGCAATAAATGTGCCTTCAGCATCCATACCGTTCTGAACGGCTTTTGAAAGAATGCAGAGGACTCTGAAAAAATCTCCCGACCAGGGTACAGTCATCTGGTCCAGTGTTTCGATATGATCGAGCGGAACGAGAAGGGTGTGACCGGGAAACAGAGGCCGCTTGTCCAGAAAAGCGATACAGTGCTCATTTTTGTAAACTATATACGCAGGTGATTGCCCTGACCCGATCATACAGAATGGACATAAGTTGATCATGGAATCTCCTGAATGCATTTGTGAATGACTTTTTGTCAGGTAAGTCTTTTTTCCAGCCCGAGCGCCCCTATCATTTTGTCATCTGCAGCCCAGCCATCACCCGGGGTCGTGAGATATCCGCCGGAAACATAGCCGTTTGCCCCCGCAAAAAACATCATGCTTTGAAGGGAACCCAGGTTGACCTCCCGCCCGCCGCATACCTTTATATTTTTGGAGGGCATTGCCAGACGGAACATGGAAACGATTTTCAATAATTCAAGAGGCGTTTCTTTAAGAGGAGCAACCCTTGTGCCCGGGATCGCGTTGAGAAAATTGAGTGGCACCGTGTCCACATCCAGATTACGAAGCTCAAGACAGAATTCGATTCGTTGGTGCCAGTTCTCTCCCAGTCCGAAAATTCCTCCGCAGCACACTTTTAAACCCGCCTTTTTCGCCCGTCTTACAGTCTCTACTCTTTCATCATAACTGTGGGTGGTGACAATCTGAGGGAAATAGGATCGACATGTTTCCAGATTATGGTTATAGCACTTGACCCCGGCTTTTACCAGCATGGCAAATTCCTCATCCTGAAGAATGCCCAGGGATGCATGCTTCTCTCCTTTACACTTTTCCAGTGCTTCACAAACCGATGCCAGTTCATCTCTTGACAACCCCCGACCGCTGGATACGACACAGAACGGAAAGCCGTTTGCAAATGCCTCCTCGCATCTCCTAGCGATCTCCGCGGGCTCCGAAAGGTCCTGAACCTTAACATCGGTGGTATTGTGAGCCGACTGGGAACAGAATGCACAATCCTCGCTGCAGCCGCCTGATTTAATATTCATGAGGGTACAGGGGTCTGCCTGATCGTTGCAGAAATGCCTGCGGGTCTGGTCTGCGGCAGCGAAGAGAATGCTTATTTTGTCAAGTGGCCAGTTTGCAATCAGTTCCAGATCATCTCTGCTGAATCGCTTTTCGATCGCTTTTCGGTACAGTTCTTCAGCCACGCTAAAATAATTCATAATTATCCTTATTGGTTGTCAGGTCACATTATCCATGTACCTGTAAGTTTCATCAATGTATCTGCAAACTTCGGATCTGTGCTGAAGAAAAAATGTGTGCGAGCCGGCTAACTCATGGTGCACACCTCCAGTTTCCCTGCTGAAATAGACAGATGCATCCCACGGTATGATTTCATCCTCCCTGCCATGAAGAAAAAGTGGCTTTAAGGGAAGAGGTGCAAGCGGGTGCAAATCTGCCTGTTTGAGAAATTTAAGACCCTTCTTGAGTTGTTCTGATGAGTATCTGTCAAAATCGATTTTTTGAGGATCCAGGCCGCATCTTTCGATAAAAGAACTGAGAGTGGGAACAGGGTCGCTATCTATGTTTCTTATCATCTGGTCTAGCACTGATGGCCTTGTTCCGAATTTGAAAGTGCCATTTCGGCAAAAACTGGGTGTGGCAGAAAGCAGAATGAGTCTGTCAACATTCATTTTCCTGGCTAATGCAAAGGCAAACATTGCTCCGGTTGACCATCCGACCAGGCAATCCACCTTGTCAGTCAATTGTAAAATGGAAATAACCTTTTCTGGCCAGTTTTCCACAAGTGTTTCGCAGTTGAAAAGTGCCGATACAAGATGATTGACATCAATGTAAGAGGCACTCTCTCCGAAAACCGGTTTTAGAATTTCAGGTCCCAGAGCCCACCCGCCGAAAACAATTGCTTTGCTCATGTCAATGTTTCCATTTCTGCATGCAGCTTACGATCTGCTCAAGTTGGGACTTCTGGACTCCAAGATGCACCGAAAACCGGAGTCTTTCTGAGCCTTTGGGTACCGTTGGGGGACGAATTGCGGGGGCAAATATATTGTGCTTGCGTAAAAATGCCGACAGTTCCAGAGCCGCCCGGGAATTGCTCATGGCAACCGGCACTATCTGACTTGTGGAACCCATGCAGTCAAAACCTGCACTTGTCAGCATGCTCCTGAATTCGTCTGCAGTTTGCAGAAGACGAACTCCCAAATCGGGATTTTGCCTGATAAAACGAACTGAGGCCAGATTGAATGCGAGTACCTGATGTGGAAGTCCCGTCGAATAGATTAGGCTCCTTGAACTGTTTACAAGAAAGTCCCTGAGCTCTTTGGAACCGGCAAAGAAACCGCCCAAACCTGCGATCGCCTTGCTCAACGTTCCTATTCTTATATGTATTCCATCTGCAGTCCCGGTTTCCTCTACAAGACCGCTCAGTGTTTTGCCGAAAATGCCTGCTGCATGTGCCTCATCCACCATTACCGCACAACCGTATTTTCTGCCCAGATCGCAAATCTCTTCCAGTGGAGCCCGATCCCCGTCCATGCTGAAAATGGTATCGGTTGTTATCACTTTATCCTGCGAGCTGGATTCTCTGAGCAATCGTTCCAGGTCGCTCATATCGTTATGGCGGTATCTAAACAGTCGTCCTCCGGACAGGGTGCATCCGTCAATAATGGATGCATGATTCAATCGGTCGCTGAAAATATCTGTGTGCCGATTGCAGATCGCCTGGATCACTCCCACATTGGCTGCGTAACCGGAATTGTAAACCAGAGCGCTTTCAGTGTGCTTCCAGTCGGCAATTTCTCTCTCGAGTGCTTCGTAAAGTGGTGAGGCCTGACGTATCAGACGGGAGGCCATATTGCCGAAATGTTGGGCGGCGGTAAGTCGCGCAGCCTCTATCCGGACTATAGAACAGTTTTGGAGATCGAGATAACTGTTGGTGCTGAGGTCGATATGTGTTTCAGATTTGTATAACGGTATGGATCGGAAAAGAAATTCCGATTTGCGCTTTTCCAGATCCCGTTCCAAACGATCCAGAATCGGCGGATTCATTCAAGCACCTCTTTAATAGCTTCTCTGGTGATAGAGAAAATGCTGGACAGTTCATCTTCGTTGACGGTAAAAGGAGGCATGTAGTAGATGGTATCTCCCAGTGGCCGTATAATAAGCCCCTTTTCAATCGCTTTCTGGCATATTCTGAATGTGACCCTTTCCTCCGCAGGGAACCTTTCCTTGCTTTCCTTATCTTTTACTATTTCAAAAGCTCCCGCAAATCCCAGATGCCGTATTCCGCCTACATTATCAAAATTGTTTAAAGATTCAAGTTTTGCAGCAAAAAAGCTCATTACTTTCTCGGCTGACTGAGGTAACTGCTTTTTGATAATCAGCTTCATGGCTGCACATGCAGCCGATGCCGCCAGAGGGTTCCCGGTGAACGTATGCCCGTGATTGAACGTCTTGTCTGAACGGAAATCACCCTTGAACGTCTCATAGATCTCTTCCTTTACAGCTGTAACCGCCAGCGGAAGATAGCCACCTGTGAGCCCCTTTGCCAGACACATGATATCCGGGACAACGCCGGCGTGATCACATGCAAACATTTTCCCGGTTCTTCCAAGTCCCATCGCTACCTCATCGGCGATGGTGATGACTGCGTACTCTTTGCAAAGATCAAAAATCTTCTTCAGTACCTTTGGAGGATAGACCCTCATTCCCACTGCACCCTGCACCATCGGCTCAAAAATACAGGCGGCGATCTCCGAACCCCGCTCATTTAGAATTTTCTGAAGAGAATTCATACATTCCGCTGAACAGCTTTTCTCCTCTTTGCCAACCGGACACCGGTAGCAGTAGGGTGAATCGGTATAGTACTGCTTTTTGAAACGATCATGGAAAAGCGAATGAAAAGAGGGAATCGCCCCCACCGACATGGCTCCCAGAGTATCACCGTGGTAACCTCCGCCAAGGGCGACAAAGGCACTGCGATTGCTACCCCGAATCGCATGATACTGCAAGGCGATTTTGAGGGCCACTTCTACTGAAGTGGAACCATCATCGGAATAGAATATCCGGCTCAGTGGTCTGGGAAGAAGCTCTCCCAGAATCTGCGAAAGTTCAAGCGCTGGCGGTGTGATGAAACCGGCCATGAGCACATGTTCAAGTTTTCCAAGCTGATCGCGTATAGCCGCACTTATCTCCTCATTACAATGCCCCAGAATGCTTACCCACCACGAACCGACAGCGTCTATGTATTTTCGTCCCCGCGAATCGAAAACGTAAATGCCCGACCCTCGTTCAATCACCAGTGGAGGGTGTTTGATGAAATCTTCATGACTTGTAAAGGGCATCCAGAGATGTTCATAACCGGTTTTTGAGCTCATCGCAGAATTCCTTTACATTGTGATCAACAGTGGCTCCATAGCCTGTTTCGATACAGGGGACAGTTGACTTTTCACTGATGAATCGCACATTGTCCTCATAAATGAAGTCACGTGCAATATTCCCGGCGTTGTTAATAACTATTCCGATGAGCTCGACTCCAGAATGTCTGAGGGCATCAATGGAGAGTAATGTGTGATTTATGGTCCCCAGACCCGGAGTAGTAATGAGTATTGCTGGAATGTCAAGTGCTTTGATCAAATCGGATGTAAACTCTTTGTTGTTGAAGGGAACCATTACGCCGCCGGCCCCTTCCACCAGAATAACTTCGCAGGTATCCTGCAGTTTGAGAAATGTATCAGTTATTTTCTGAAGAGAAATCTTTGTACCCGCCAGGGAAGCCGCCAGGTGAGGAGAACAGGCTGGCTCAAAACGATAGGGCACGATCGTGTTTATATCATTGACATTTGATGACAAAACATATCTGGCATCTGGAGCGATAATCTCTCCATCACTCTCCAGAATACAACCGGTCTGAACAGGCTTCATGTAACCGGTTTTGTTTCCCGAAGCAGAAAAACACTCAAAGAGGAGCTTCGAGACAAAGGTTTTTCCCACATCCGTTCCGCTTCCAGTTATAAAAATTCCTCTCTTTTTCATCATGCAATCCGCTTGGCAGTACCGGTGATCCAACAGTAGGTAACCGGTGTGCCTTTTTCAGATGAATACTGGTCGTCGTAATCCCGGCAAAGTTTTAGAAGTTCCTTTCTTTTTAATAATGGCCCCTGCACTGCTGTTCCGCCAATGGCGCTGAGGCTTTTTAATGCTTTGAACCCGTTTTCGTGATAAACTGAAAGACTGAATTCCTCAACAGGATTCTCAATCTCAAGCCCGGCATCCTTTAGCAAAACCAGAAATTCATTCGCCTTTGGAAACCAGGCCGGTACCGAAAGGCCTCGGCTGGCTCTCAACGAGTAAAGCTCCCGAAATGATCCTTCGGTAAAAAGGGAAAAGACGACTATGCCGTTCTTTTTAAGTACTTTCGCCGCGTTGCCCAGCGCTGCGGCCGGGTCGGCAACCCACTGAAGCATGGAGGAAATAACCACGCCGTCAAAGCTTGACTTGCGAAAGGGGAGTGTCTCCAGGTCACCATTCACCGGTAAACTGCTTTTGTGCAAGGAGGCCAGGCGAAGGGGCGCAAATGCCAAATCAAGACAGATGATTCGCAGATCTGCGGGGAAATTCGTCGTGAATTGCAGCAGAGTCCCCGGACCGCTTCCAATGTCACACCATCGATGATTGCTTTTGAACAGGCCCGAAGCGCGCTGCCCCACTGTTCGCTGTATCTCCATCTGAACCGTGGCCGAAGCTTCGTACCGTGTGGCATTTTTTGAAAAAAGGCCGGCTATTCTCCGTTTTGGGGCCCTTGATACAAATAGCGGGGCAGACTTGATACAAACCTCCATTTCAGAAAGGGTAAAATAGTTCTTTGGCAAGCAGGGGCGCCATGCTACGGATGTCTTGGCATGGCATGATGGCCGTACATGCGTTATATTTAAAGCATTGGAGGAAATGCATCTGAAACCGTCTACACTGCTTTTACTCTTGATCACCGCACTGCTCTGCGCCTCTTCGCCGCAGGCTGAGAGCAAAGTCTCGCAAACCGCTCTGCAGCTCATGGTCTCTCAGAAGTATCACCAGGCCTCCGAGCTGATTAATGAGCAGCTTAGGGCTACCCCCGATGACTTCGACGCCCTCTATATCCTTGCCACTATCGAACAGACCCGAATCCTTGACTATGAATCCTATCTTGTTGATGGAAAACGGTTTCAGGAACTTGCCGACAGCATCCGTAAGGTACTGGAAACCCGTTTGCCTAACCTGAAAGGGCCCGATTCCCTGCGTTGCCTCTTTTACACGGCCAACCTGATCGGGGGTATCGGGATTATGCAGGCTAAGTCGGGTAACTGGTTTGATGGAGTAAAGAATGCAGTCTCCTCGGTGGGCATTCTCAAACAGGTCAAAAAAGAGGATCCAAACTTTCTTGCGGCAGATCTGGGCATCGGGGCTTTCGACTACTATCTCAGCACCAGCCTTAAATGGCTACCCTTCGTTACCGAAGACAAGGTGGAGAAGGGTGTCGAATCGATTGAAAAAGCTCTGAATGCACCTTTCCCTTTTAATCATGCGGCCAAAAACACTCTGAGCTGGATCCTCATCGACCGTAAGAAGTTTGCCCGCGCGGATTCTCTTGCCCTTTCTGTACTGACCGATCTTCCCGACAACACCATCTTTCTTCGCATACGGGCACTGATTGCCCTTTGGACAGGACGTTACAAGGACGCGCTCCCCATGGCGGAGAGACTCATCACCCTTTCAGAATCACGCAGCCCGGTCAACTGGTCCGATCTGGTCACCGGCTATTACATAATAGTTAACTGCTATGAACAAGCATCTAAAACCGAGGAATCTTACGCCTCGGCCAAAAAAGTACTCAGCCTTCCCATTCCCGCCGAGTATAAGGAGATTCCTCACCTTAAACGGCATCTCAAGTACCTAAGTGAAATCCGCTCAAAAAACAAACCAGTGAAAAAATAATGCGCAAATCTCTATTTCTGCTTCCGCTAGTGATAGTGGCACTCAATTTTCCGTCTTCTGCCGATTATGATCCCCTGGTGCGTATCGATCCAGCGCTGGACCTGTTCCTCTACCGCATGCAGGCCCGCTACTCTCTTGCGCCACGTTCCATTAACGTACAGCCTCTTCATTCCGCCGATTTGTTGATAATGCTGGATTCGCTGCAACAAACCCCCGCTCTCAGTGAACGTGAACGCTATCTTTGTCAGAAACTCACAAATCGCACTGGACCCTTCGGCGGACTCTATCACTATAATGACGATGTTAAAAAAGTAAATCTGAAAGTCAATCTGAATCTGCTTGGGGATCTGTCAACTCGCTCTCATGGAGAAGTTGTGGGTGGCAGAGGTATCCTCAGCCCGCTTTTCAGTGGTAATATTGGCAATTTTTCTTTTTATTCTGCACTGGATGTTTGGACTCAATACCGTTCTGATACCCTGTTTTCCCAAAGCTCCTACCAGCCTTACGACGGTGTCCCCTACAATTTGTATGACAGGGGGAGGGAGAACAATCACCTGTGCTCCTCAGACCTTCCCCGGGGAGGTATCTCCTACGATGCCGGGCGTATCGTACTTGAAACCGCCATCGATTATCTTAAGTTCGGTCCTACAGTTTACTACCCGCTCACACTTTCCGGTCAGACGCCTCCCATTACCTATTTCAGGGCGTCACTGGATCTGTCGGTTCTTGAATACCAGCATATTGTCGGACTTCTCAGAAGTCAGAAAGATCGCCCAAAGTACCTCTATGCACACCGCCTCTCCGGTTCTCTTTTCAAAGAACGGCTCTTCTTTGGTATCAATGAAGTGATAGTTGGCGGAAGCACTACCGATCAGCAGGGACCCGATGATCCCTACAACTCCTTAAGGCCGCACTATTACGGCGAACAGCGCGACTGGGAATGGACCTATTTTATCCCTTTTGTGCCCTTCAAATTTGTGGAACACTATATCGGGGATAGAGATAATGCGGCACTTTCCTTTGATGGAAGTATTCTGTGGCCCCAAAATTTCCGCTTTTACGGAGAATTCTTCCTTGATGATTTCCTCTCGCCATGGAAAATGTTTACCGATGATTTTGGCAACAAGTGGGCGCTTACAGCCGGTATGCAGTATTTCGGAACACTGTGGTCCCGGGATCTTAACGCTGGTATAGAATATCACCGCATCGAACCATGGGTCTACACTCATTTCTATGGAGGGAGCCATCGTTACGATCACTTCAATCAGCCTCTTGGGTCACCACTAGGCCCTAATTCTCAGGCGATTGTTGCCTCCTGCGACATCGGGGTGAATAAGAAGCTTTCTGCCGGTGTAAAGATCACCAGCCTGGCTCTGAATGACTCCACCCGGGGAAGCAAAATAACCGATGTGTTCCAGGATGATATTGCGCTCAACCCGGACCTCCAAACCAAGAAGTTTCTGGGACCTGGTACAGACTACTACTTTCGTCCCGGCATTTACGCCAGTTACGACCCGTTCGGCATCTTCAAACTTAATGCCCTGTTTGAACTGGACTTGGCAAAAGATAAAGGGCAGGTCCGCCTGCAGATGGATGGGGGATTCTGTTTCTAGAATCTCCTTTTGTATTTAAGGGTTGAACCATGGTGTGTGGCATTGATGGTTGCAGAGCAGGCTGGTTTGCAGTTTTTTTGCATGATAGCGGTTGGAAAACTGCTGTGTATCCTGATCTGAAAACGTTCTGGGATGACAAAGGCCAGGCAGTATCATCAGTATTGATTGACATACCCATCGGATATCCTTCAGGTCCGGATGAACGAAACTGCGATCGCGCCGCCCGTGCTGCACTTGGAAGGCGCGCCTCATCAATTTTCAGAGTTCCCTGCAGAGAAGCTCTTTACTGCCAGACCTACCATGAAGCCAACATGATAAGTCGGCTCCATACCGGAAAGGGGTTGTCTCGGCAGACATTTAATATCATGCCCAAGATGAGGGAGGCGGATCAATTGTTCAAGGCATTTCCTTCAGCAAAAAAGGTTTGCCGGGAATCTCATCCGGAGTTGTGTTTTGTTACGATATCCGCAAACAATATTGTGCATGGCAAAGCCTCCGAATCAGGATTTAGGGAACGATGCGAAATCCTTGCTTCAATATCCGCGAAAGCCATGCAAATAGTAGAGCACTCTCTTAAAAACTATCTGCGTAAAGATGTGGCTCGGGATGACATCGCCGATGCCCTGGTACTGGCGATCTGCGCTCAATCCTCGCTCACCAAGTCTCTGCCGGAAACACCTGAATACGATTCCTCTATTCTTAAGATGGAAATAGTTTATCCCGTCTGATCTCTGGTGTGTAGTGGCCAGAAACCCTAATGTCTTGGAGCCAGCTCCCGTGCTGTTTTTGAAGACCTCTCACTATGGATTATGGCCGAATCAAGCATCTCTTTTGCCGCACTGAAGTCCCGCAGTAGTGGAAATGTCCGGTGTTGAATCGCAACCTCTCTTTGAGCGCTCTCCAGATACGACACCGCTTGAAGATAAAGCGTGCACGCATAGATGTCTGCCTGAGCCCTGAGTGCATGGGAAATAGAGTTTCTTGCACTGTCAAGCTCATGCATTGGGCCTTTATGAAGTCTTTTTCTGCCTTTTCCGGTTAGTTCTTTTCTGATCTCTTTACCGCTTGATAAGTTTTTCTTTTCAGATCTCACTACCGGATTCGCCGCTGCCGACACCTTGCGCAGTTTAAGATAGGTGAATCCGTCAATGAGTTCCTCTTCAAGGCTGAACGGCCTCAGAGTTTTGATTGCATATTCTCCCGCTGCGCGAGTTTCATAACCGGGATATACAATGACAAAATTAATATTGAATGTGTTGATGAAACGTATCACTTCCGTTGAATCCGGAAGAGGCAGGTCTCTGCGGCTCACAGTCTGCAAGCTTAACAATCGCGAAGCGAACGGGTCGGCCTCATAAATATCCAGAACTGAATGCGGAAGTCTTGATATGTAACCTCCAAGAATATTCTGGTTGTGATTTATCTGATACTGCATCTGGGTGGAGGTATAGGTATTATCTCCGGTAAAGATGTCTTTTCCGGCCCAGATGCCGAAAGGTATCTCCAGAATTGTGCCGTTGTTCACGGTGCCTAACCTTTTGTAAACAGCTGGAAGTGATTTCGTTTTTTGCAAACTATACTGTTTGGGAATGTACTGAACATAAAGCGAAAGGAAAACTGCTGCAGCTAAGATAGACCTGACCGATTTGCGGGTGAAACTGTCGTGCAGAAAAAGTAGGCTCAGAATGGGGAGAAACAGCATTATCATTATGACAAAACGGGCCGATACTCTGAAGTTGTTCAGAAAGGGCACATAGTGGAGAAGTGCGGTGGGGAAGAGGAACACCGGATGGCCTGCAATGTTAAGCACCGGGGTTGCAAATAGAAAGAAAACAGCGATAAAATACAGAAGTAGGTATTTCGATGGATCCTTAAGCCGGTTTTGCCTTGAGAACAGGTAGAGGACAAAGAGAACGATCAGACTTAAGCCGATTTCAGTTATGTTTTCAAACGGTCCGGCCTTAATGATGTCTGAACGAAGGTGATTGACATATTCGGTTCCGAAGAACCGGGAGAAGGCCGAGGGAATAAAGTAGCTTGCAAGATCTGCGCTGGTGTAAAGTGATCCCCGTTCAACCCCTGCAATCTCAAGTATACCCACAAGAAGAAAAGTGGCTGCAATGGCAATCCCTGCAGTGATTGCCAGTTTTTTTTCAGGCGCTCTCCATAGTCTGAACTGTACAAAAGCAAAGTAGCTCAATGCGGCAATGATGAGATAGTAGGTCAGATAATAATCAAAAAGAAACTCCGCAAAAAGGAGCAGTGCCGGAATGAGAAACTGGTTCCAGCGAAAGGTCGCCTTATTGGTGGTATCAAAAGGGATAAACCGGGTTAGACTCAATATGAAAAAGGGAATGGGGCCTGTGAGTATCAGATTGTATTGGCCCAGTAAATGAGTCATTTTATATGGGCAGAAGGCGAATGCGAATCCAGCGATAAAAGGCAAAAGGAACCCTGGAATATACCGCCTGGCCAGAAAAAATGCCCCCAGGGCAGACAATATGAAATTTACAAAGATAATTAGGTTCAGACTCAGGGCAACATTTCGGACAAGCAGATTCAGCAATCCGCTTGCGGGCACGTAGGTGTGCATGATAAGACCGGTTCCGGTGGGATGCAGTACTTTGTCGGTGAAAAAAGGATTTTTGCCAACTAAGGAATATTCAGTGAATGTATGAACGTTCCAGGCGAACACATGGGCATCGGGGTGGCCCACGATGATGGAATCGTCAAAGTTTTTTATAAGCGGGAAAGTGAAATGAATGAAAATCAGGCTGTAAATCGCAACCAGAAGTAGAATGCCCGTAACAGTTAATCCACCTTCGGATCGATGCTGCATTTGAAGACTCCTTAGGTATCATTATCCCATTCATGTATCCTCAGTACAATGTAGTAATGGGAAAAAAGCGGTCCGTGATCTATTTTAATTATAAACTGTCGATTATTTCGATTCCGGACCGCGTTGATGTTTAAAACAAGTATTGTTGTCCCTTGCTATAATGAAGGCTCCAGGCTTGATCTGGACGAGTTCCGCCGCTATATCCAAGCGCAAGCGGATGTGGATTTCTGTTTTGTGGATGATGGCAGCCGCGATAATACCTTTGAACTCGTCAGCAAATTCGCCGCTCAGTTTCCTGAACGGGTGCGAGTGGAAAAAAATGCTCAAAACATGGGGAAAGCCGAGGCGGTTCGCACTGGTGTCATGGCTTCACTGTCAGATGAGAAATATGATTTTGTGGGATACTTTGATGCGGATCTGTCCACTCCACTATCGCAGATCAAGCCGTTACGTTTAATGTTGGAATCGAACCCTCAAACGCTTTTTGTGCTGGGGTCTCGCTTTCGTCACATGGGAGCTCAGATAGAGCGCAACGAACTGCGGCATTATCTGGGAAGGGTATTTTCCACTTTTGCCAGTATGATCGTGGAGCTTCCGGTCTACGATACTCAGTGCGGCGCCAAGCTGATCCGCGCTCAAACTGCCCGATATCTCTTTGAAAAACCGTTTCTCAGCCGTTGGCTCTTTGATGTGGAACTTCTGGCCCGGCTCATTGTGAAAAACGGCCGCAGCGAAGTGATCAATCAGGTGGTGGAGGTTCCTCTTCAGGTCTGGATCGAAAAAGGCGACTCGCGTCTTAACTTCAAGTCTCTTATCCGCGTCCCTCTAGAACTCCTGCGAATCAGAAAAAAGTACTTCCGAAGCTAATAACTGTAACTTCCCTTCGAAATTCAGGATTCGTTATTCGATATTCATTATTTCTCAATTTTGCTCTTTCTTCAGCATTCCTTTCCCAGCTTTCTATTTTTTTATCCTTTCAATCCATTTTTCTTTGCCGTTTTAATACTTGCCATAAAAATTGAAATCAGTTCGACATTTTCCTTAAGTAATGAATCGGTTTCGTTTTCTGGCTTAAGTCGTGCTTTGTTTATTATTATAAGCCATACTCTGGTTTCTCGCAGTTCTTTCAGACAAATTTTCATCTTATGTATGAAATCCTGATTCGATTCCGCACCTTGAGCTTCACCGTAATTGGGGGCTGGAGAAGTTCCGCACCGTAGAATTTGATTCGCAATATGATTCCCCGCACGTGTCTTTGGTAGTGATTCTGTTAAATTGATGATACATACTGCGAATTCAATCAGTCGATCTTCTAAATCGTACTTTTTCCCTTCTTTCATTGTTCTCTTCTCCACTTTTAATCGTTTTTGCCAGGTTCCTCTTTCCTTTGCCTTCCCGTTCGAAATTCAGGATTCGTTATTCGACATTCGATATTTTTTTCTATTTGGATCCTCTTTACTTTCCTTTGCCTTCCCGTTCGAAATTCAGGATTCGTTATTCGATATTCGATATTTTTTTTCTATTTGGATCCTCTTTACTTTCCTTTGCCTTCCCGTTCGAAATTCAGGATTCGTTATTCGATATTCGATATTTTCTCTACTGCTCTTCGTCTGCACCTGGTAAGAAGTACAAAATCACGAAATGTCGAAATCAAATTAATATCGAACTCTTAAACTCAGTACTTGAAGCTCAGACCCAGCGATACTCCCGCCACCAGTAGCGATGACATGGTCAGGTATTCAAAAGTTTTGGCGGTATTGAAGTAGTTCCCGAATTTCTCCGGGCTGTTCAGGTACTCTTCACGGCCAAGTTTCTGGTAGCGGCCATAGTAGTGCTGTTCAAGAGTGTAGAACAGTATGGAGGAGAGGCCGGCTGCAATGGTGGGATATATGAAATTGGAGTTGTAGAATTGCGGTTTTCTCAATTGAAGATAAAATGTGTGCAATCCCGGCTCTGCCAAATCCAGTGATTTTGATATGGGCTCATAACCCTCCTTGGTGGCTGAAACAGTGATTTTTCCAATGGGCTGGATCCACTCCACCGGGGATACTGCATCCAGACCCGATGAGCTTTTTATGTGAGCGCCATCAGGGTTGGACTGAATTCGTATATGGCATACATACTGGGATCGAAGGTTCTCCACGATTTTTTTCACCAAGATGGTCTGCAGAGAAAACAGGTCTTCCGGATCGAAAATGAAGGAGACCAGCGGTTTCAGCAGCGCTTCACTGCGGCTTTCCGGAGTGTTTTCTTTCTCCAGAAGCGCCACGATGAGCTGAGGGCGGTTTTCCGAAAGATCCGACTCCTTAAAAGCGAAAAGAAGGGTCTTGGCGCCGGGAATCTGTTCAGGCGAGTCCTCAATAAGGCAGTACCCGATTTGGTCCAGCTCCTCCCGAAGTTGCTGAAATATTTCTCTGGGAAAAGCGACATCAGACCTTTTCTTCAGCTCGTCATCCAGGTTCAAAAGTAGAAATTCTTTTCCCTGCTTGCAGTCCAAGCCTGCAGCCATGGCCACTGAAGCGGTTAAAAGAAGCAGAGACAGTGAAAATAAGGCAGTTTTGCACGATAACATGAAACAAATATATATCTGTTCAGCTTACCCTTCACTAATTTGCCATTTCCGGGCTTCAGGAAGTATTTTGACTGTTAATGTGTCAGTCAAGTAAATCCAGGATGCGCCTGCCGTTTCTATTTGCCCTTTTCTGGTGCCTTCTCCCCTTATTGTCCTGTATCGAGAGAAATAACCCCTGGGACCCCGCTCATGGCTGCCCCGAATCTATTCGACAGGATCTTTTCCTTACCAAAAAAGTGTTTCTGGACACCCTTATGGATCGGGTAGTCCTCAATTCCCGCTCCCTTGATGACAGCATAAGCATGCTCGACAGTATGGCTTCCTTGAATGAATTTGTAGACAGCCTTAATCAGAAAGCGCAGACCCGCAATCCTCTCGTACAGAAACACAATGACTCAATAGTGGTTTATAACCGCCTCGCCTTACTCCCGGCTCCTCTCAAGTATAAAGATCATTTTGATTCCCTTTCCTATTATTACACCAGAAGGTTTTCTTCTGAAATAGAACAAAACATCCAACAAGTATCTATAGACTCTTCTCGAGTATCACAGTTTATCTATTTGGGCAATCAGGAATGTGATCCTCGGGGCGTATTTCCTCTTCAATTCACCGATTCTCTTTTCAGGATTCTGGACTCGCTTGCTCTTTTCCTGGATGCCACCTACGGAGCAGTTCGCAGGGTCGAGGAGATACTTGAGGATCGTAATGAAAATCAGATCATTCCGCTTAATGAGCAGATTGCAGCCTGGAATGCGGAGGTGGACCGTTACAACGATTCCATCAAATATGTTTCAAGCACTCGTATTTACAATGCGGTGAAAACGTCCTCGGAACTTCTCACCGCCCTCACTGAAGCACAGGCAGGAGACACTGTCGTCGTTGACACGGGAACCTTCAAGCTTTCCCTGAGAGTAAAAAACAGCGGTACCGATTCCATGCCCATCGTGATTATCGGTGCCCCTTTCGGCAGAACGGTTATGGATTCCACCGATGCCATCATCAGTGATCGTTCCAACATTCGCTTTTATAACCTAGTATTCAACCGAAGTACTGTAACCGGTTTCAAGGTGGAAAACAAGTGTAGAAATCTCTATTTCGAAAATTGCGTTTTCAGCAACAATAACCTGCACGGCCTTGACATCATCGAAAGCGGAGTCGAGCTTCGCAATTGTCAAAGTTTCGGGAATGGCCTGTGCGGCTTGCGGGTACAGGGGTCCATGGAAACAGATTATGTGTTTAAAGCGGAAAATGTCCTTCTTACACGCAACAGCTTTTATGGGATGTATACCATAACTGCAACCGTTTTTGTGACAAATGCAACGATCAGTCACAACGGTCTCGATGGCGTGAAGTTTGAAGTGCCAAACCGCTCGGTAACACTCATGCGCAGCAATATTACCTATAACGGGCAGTACGGTGTTCGATGGAGCAGTACTCATCCGCAGGTCGGGTTCTTCATCACCCCCTACTCTAATTTCTTCGGGAATGCCAGCGGAATTATTCTGGCAGACTCTTCCATTATCAAAATGAACGAACCTTACATGTCCATCGAACCTAAGTATGTCAATCCCGGCATGAACAATTACCGGGTTGGTTCTGAAGAACTCAAAGCCCTCGATGTGGGTTACAAATACTGAAGGGAGCACTTTTGAAGCTTATAGGGCCTCATGTACATACAACCGGGGGAGTACAGAACGCTCCTTTGAACGCACGTGCCATCAATGCCAGTGCTTTCGGGCTTTTTACAAAAAATCAGAGGCGCTGGGTGGCCAAGCCCCTTGAGCAGCAAACAATCGATCAATTTAAAACCAATCTTGCTCAGTGCAAATATGATCCCTCTGTGATTCTCGCTCATGACAGCTATCTTATCAATGCGGGAAATCCCGATCCGGTGCTCAGAGAACAGTCTGTCGACGCACTTATTGATGAGGTTGAGCGTTGTCGTCTTCTGGGAATACCATGGCTCAATATTCATCCCGGCAGCCATGTAAACGCTGCAAGTGAAGAACAGTGTTTGTTGACAATTGCTGAGTCGGTGAATCAGGTACTGGCTTCCACTCACGATACGGGAATTGTCCTGGAGACAACTGCAGGCCAGGGCTCCAATGTGGGATACCGATTTGAACACCTTGCCCGGATTATCGATAATGTGCAGGATAAGTCGCGTATCGGAGTGTGCATTGATACCTGCCACATTTTTGCTGCCGGTTACGACATTCGCACTGAGGACTCTTATTCGGAAACCATGCGTCGGTTTGGTGATATAGTTGGATTTCAGTATATTCGGGGGCTTCATCTCAATGATGCACGCAGTGCTTTAGGAAGCAGAGTGGATCGTCACGAGAGTATCGGAAAAGGAAATATCGGTGTTGATGCTTTCAGGATGATAATGCAGGACAGCAGATTTGATAAAATTCCCTGTATTCTCGAGACCATAGATGAGACCCTCTGGGAAACCGAAATCCGCATGCTGACCCAAATGGCTTCCGGCACATCTGCATAATACTATTGATTTACTTACAATGCCGACGTATTTTAAAGTTTTGGTCTACGTAGTACTAATATATCTGTTAACCTCAAGTGAAGGGGGTGTAGTATGAATAAAGGTGAACTCATTGATGCCGTTGCTGAGCAGTTGGGCGAAAGCAAGGCTAATGCAGAAAAAGCTGTGAATGTGGTTCTTGATACTATTAAGGCAAATGTCAAGGATGGAGTAAACATTATCGGATTCGGTTCCTTCCAGGTCTCCGAACGTGCAGCCCGTACCGGCCGCAATCCTCAGACTGGTGAAGAAATCAGAATCGAAGCATCAAAAACTGTTCGCTTCAAGCCGGGCAAGGCTTTCAAGGACGCTGTCTGATTCTCGGGGGGCCTGGTTGTCAGGCCTCCTACTCAGCTTCCTGCAACAGATCCATCTCATATCTCAATCTGTGTATTTCCTCCTTGCTTCCAGCTCCAAGAATACAGCTCTGTCCAAGTCTCATTTCTCTACTCCCCAGTTTTACCTTGTAAAACAGCGATTTTCTGATGCGGACTTCAACTTCGCAAAGAAGCGGTGCGCTCACAAATATTTTCACTAACCGGTGAAGATCTTTTTGGATATTAGTTCCGGGTAGAAGATCGAGAAAGAGATCAAGCTCTGCGGGCTCCAAAAATATTCGGAAACCGGTTGTGCGGTCGTAAACTCTTGAACCCAAAACAGATGTACCTTGGAAACCTGCACCTCTGCCGAGAGGTAAGCGGTTCTCAACACGTATCCATCTGCCGATATTCTCTTGCACTTCAATAGCCATTGGTTTCCTGAAAAAGTTATGAAGAAGAATTTTCAGATTTCTGGAACTCCTGCATTTACCCGCTATAACCGACATGCTGCTCAGAAGTGTCTGTAGATGGTCCTGCTTGACATTTCGGTCAAGCAGGTTTGTGAGAATCCGGACAAATCGGCTTTCCGTTTCTGCTGAGGGTTTGCAGTTTATTATCGATTTGTAATAAAGAGTGGATAATCGGTTACAGAAAATGGAGAGAAAAGTCTCCAAGCTGTCTGAACCTTTCAAATTGCGACAGATATAGTCATTGAAATACAGGGGAAGCGGGGACGAGGGACCGGTTACGTTCATCACACAGGATCTGAGATATATCTGCTTGTTATCAATTTTGGCGAGCGATACATCGCTGGGCGGGAAGCTTAGAGCGTTGTGCGAGATGAATTCAATAGTGTGTGCACCGGCAGTCTCAGACAGAACTGCATAAAGCTGGGCGAAATCAAAATGTGCTATATTCTGAATAAATTGATTCAGAGCATCGTCCGGGTGCCGCTTCTGCTTTGCCATCTCATGCACTTTCCACTGGGTATAAGATGTATTGTCAATCTAAACGAGGTATTTATGGAAACCATGCTGCCCAGGCATTCTAAAAGCAAGGTGCCGAAAAAATGAAGATCCCCATCACCCTGAAATCCGCTCTCCTCAATTTCCAGATGCAACTCAATTCCACGCATGATTGAGTTTGCCTTTATCTCTTGAATTGGAACCAATTTGAGAGACTGTATGGCCCTGGTCTTTTGTGATCCCCTCTTCTGTTCTGTCCAGTCATAAAGGTCTAGCATTCGCCTGAGTTGTTCGGCATCAGTCACACCGGTGATGGAGCCGAAGAGATGTGATATCAGAATCCATGAGAGAACAGCTTCTCTGCAGGGATGTAAAGGTGAAGTGGGTCGGGTAATATTTGCAAACGATATATAATCTGGAAAACCGCTTGATGGTTTATTGATGCAATTTTCAGACAACAGCATTCTTGGCACATCCCCATTGGTCTGGAAGGCTGCAATATGCAGGTTTTCTTCAATTAGCTCTGTTTCGTTAAGTTGCCGTCCTCCCATGGAAATGTACATTCGTTGCTTGTCATCAGGTGATCTGCGCAGGGTGTAAAAGCGCTCGCTGTTACCATCAAAACTGGTGAATGGGGGATAAATTGTTTTTGCTCCTGTTCGGTTGTTTATTCCGATTACCTGGGTTATACTGTACAGATGAAAAGATTCCGGAGCGGAGATGTCAGTATAAAGAGGGTATTCTCTCATCTGCCCGGTAACAGTAACGGGTTCAGTATCCTTTCTGAAGATGTTTATGGCAGGAACACAGTGAAGCTTGAAATGATCCTGTGAAAGACTATGTTTGGGAGGCAGCATCGAATCCAGCAGGATATCAATACAAAGAGTGCTTGAGTTTGAATCTGAAACTGCTTTTGAATCAAGACCGAAAAAATCCAGAAAGAGAAACTTTTCCGGAAATGCGAAATAGTCCCTTATCAGGCAAAAGGGGTGATGCTCGCCATAATGGTCAAAACCAGCTGATCGGATCGCCTCTTTCGGATCGAGCTGAACACAGCTGTTGCCGGCTCTTATCGAGCAGCCGGTCATGTGTTCTAAAAGGAGCTCTCGAAGAGCAATCGCTCGGAACAGGTCCCCACCCAAGAAAAAACGCAGCGGTGATATGTCAAGTTCACCAGACTGAATTCCCGGATCAAGCTGAAGTTCAATAAAGAGTTTTGTGCCTGATCCGCTTTGAGTATTTGAAACTTTAGTTATGGCTATCGGGTTTACTTTTACACTCTGTTCAAGAGAAAACCGGCACACTACCGGAGATTTGGTATCCGCAACTCCCAGAACCTCAGTTCCATTATTTATTATATAGGAGTTTTGAAGCATTCCCTTGCGGGGGCGAAATTCCATGATGCACATTGATGGCAGCGGGCGCAGGAATTCCGGGCAGAGAAGCTGCATCAGCCCTTCGCTGATTTCCGGTACTCCGTCATCAAGTCTCTGATGAATGCGGCTGGTCAGGAATGCAAACCCCTCAAGAAGTCGCTCAACCGTGGGATCTTTGTCTTTAACTGATTCCAGGTTGAGAAACGAGGCTCTGTCGGGATATGCCTGGGCAAAACGTTTTCCCGCTTCGTGCAGATAGCTTAGCTCCTCCTCAAAATAGCTGTCTCTCATTGGTCCTCTCTGATGTATGGTGATGTGAAGGACTTTCCACCGGGAAGAAAACGGGTAATGAGATTGATTTTTTGAAAGTTGATTCTGGCAGTGATAATGAATGCTCTCTTCTGTTGATCAGAAGGGTTGCACTCAACTTCTACCGATTCCAGTCTGGGTTCGTACTTTTTGATTACGTCAACCATGGCATCTGCAACGGCGCTGCTGTTTTCCGGAAGGGAGGCTGCCAGATCTGGAATATCGAAACCCTGCTCACCGAGTGAAAGAGAGATGCGGCTGTTAAAAGTTCGGTTGAGATTGTCGCAAATGGAATGGAGCAGCGATTCTGCGCCTCTTGTTTTAAGAGGCGTTCCATCCAGAAAATGACCTGTGACACTTTCGAAAAGGCCGCAGTTCATGCGCTAGTCCTGGAATTGAGTTTTTCGGGAGAATTAATAGGAGAGAGATAGAGTAATAATAATTGTTTGCCGGGCAGAGGGGAAAGGAAAAGATGGTTCTGGTTTGACAGTACTTAGAATTTCCTCTTTTCCTCTCCTTTTCTTATTTTCCTCCTACACCCTTTCTCAAGGAGTTACCATGACCCCCGAATCTCTTTCCCAGCTCATAAAAAAAGAACTGCAAGCAAGCGCGATCAGAAAAGATATTGAATCGTTCCTCATTTCACCTCATGAGCAGAATTTTGAGGACATGAGCGGGCGAACTCTCAAGCTCTGGTCGGTATTCAAAAAAGACGAATATATAATAGTATATGATGAAACCCGCTCCTCCTTCGGCCTGGCCTTCCGAAACATCATGAACGAACTCATCTACATCGGCCCCCAGGGCGGCTTTCTGGATGCTTACGATAGTCTGATTAGCAGGAATGAAGAATGAATGATATTCATATAGTCATTCCATTTCAGACATACTAAGCTTCCTATGTAGAGTCAAATGACCGGTAGGGCAGAGCGGAGCGGGGCGGCATTTTTCAATCAGCATTTCCTACTCGCCATTTATACCTCGCACCAGATTACCGTCTCGAGAATGTCCCTCATCCCTGAGGGGGAGGGGTGGCCAGCGGCCGGGGTGAGGGTAAAATATAAAAAACTCCACCAGTTGTTTTTTTTCAAGCTCGTGTTCGATAAACTCTGATGCTTATCTTCGATAGAACTCCAGAGCGGGAGATAAAACCTGTGACCTGTGAGGCGTCTTCGCCGTTAGCAAGAATATACTTCGACTCCGGCGGACCTACGCTCAGTATGAACGGAACGAGGCGGCATCCAATCAAGTCCCGATTCATAATCGTGAGGTCGTGCAGTCGCGAAGTCGGGCCTTCTCTTTTGATTACCCTTCGACTCCGGCGGACCTACGCTCTGGGTGAGCGGAACGGTCATTTTACTAAGGCGGGAGGTACCGACATCAAATCTGTATCCGGTTCTTTTCAATCAACAATCAACAATCATCATTCAACAATTCCCCTCTAATTGCCCTGTACTGCTCTTGAATACAGTATTTCCCCCGGTGATCCAAACAGAGATTGCTTTGTAGCGGAAAAAATGTATATTATCATATAGTATTTTGCCTTTTCGGTTTCAGGACAGGGGCAGTTTAAGCGTTTCAGCAGTACGGATACTTTAAGTGGGTAGCAGTAATGATGAACTCTTTTCCGCAGCCCTGATACTAATAGAACACAAACCACCACTCTTCAACAAGGAGCGGCTACGCATATGTTAGCAAAACGATTAAGTGTGCTGGTTATCCTGGGCCTGATGGTTCAGGCAGCCTTCTCAGCAACCTACACCGTGTCCAAAACGGATCCTGATGCCAGCTTTTCCTCAATTCAGGCAGCTGTCGATGCCGCCCAGCGAAACGATGTCATCGAAATCACCGATTTCGAGACGTACAATGAGCAGGTTACCATTGACAGTACGAAACATTTTATTACTATCCGCTCCATCAACCCGCTCAGTCGTACAAAGCCGGTGATCAAGTGGCAGGACAGGGCTAATGTGGGACCGACCACCTGTGCTGAAGCTCAGGTGTCTTCAAAGATCAACTTCGACCAGAACGGTGCCCTGCGTCTCATGCGTGTGCGTGGTGTTACCATCGATGGTATCTGTGTTGATGGCGGCGGTGCATATCCCTTCGCATATCCGGGAATCTGGAATTGTAAAGATGAATTATTCCATGGTAACTCTGCTATCTGTCTGTTTGTTGCCGGAGATGCTCAGATAAGAAACTGTGAAGTGAGAAATGCCTACTTTGGATTCAATGTTAAAGACCGTAACATCGGTGGTGTGTTCGCTAACAAGAACCCTTCAGACCTCGATCAGGCTGTAGCGCTGTCCGGTTTTGCCAAAACTGGAAATCATCTCTTTGAGTATAACAAAATACATGACAACTCTTGGGGATTTTTCTTCGAATCAACTTGGGACTTGGGTTCCTCAGTACGTTACAACCTTATTTATAACAACTACCATTCAACTGCAACACTTACTGCCATTTCCGGGTTGCCTGGGAAAGATCATCAGCCTGGTGGTGCATTTCAGTTTAAAGACGGTTATCTCTCACCACTGGCAATTTATAATAACACTCTTTGGAATAACTACATAATATTTGCCGGTCACTGGAAACCAGGTGGTCAGCATCTCATTTTCAACAATATCTATAGCTCCCCTAAATATTATTGGGGTACAGGGTATCCAGGTACAACAAAATTTACAGATCCGTGGCATGCGATGGATGCCAAATCCTTCATCCAAAGGACAAAGCACTGTGTTTATGCTACTCAGAAGGAGGCTCCTAAGTCCCGAACACAGGGGTATTATATACAGTGTACTGGTGGCAATCTTGAACTCGGAGGAGTTTCTCAGGTAACCATTTCCAATGATATTCAAGATGGTAATGTTGCCAAAGAGGGAAAGACTTTTACGGTCGATTGTACAGATGGAACGACAACTACTCAGTTTGTGGAATTTATTAAAAATCCCGGTGCACTGATTTCTAGCACAACTGGCCCTTGGCCGGCAGCAGCAAACATGCGCTGGCTGGAAACTGAAGATCTGTTTCAGTCTACAGACACTGCATCCCCCAACTTTCTGGTACCCAAATGGGATGACACCCTGGTTGCCAAATATATAAAGAATCAGGGGTGGCCTGAAGCTGGTATACGCAACTCAGATGGCTCCATGGCCGACTTGGGCGCAATCCCTTCAAGCGGTGCAAGACAGCCTAATTTAATCAGAATTAAGCCTCTTATGGTTGTTAACATTAAAGAAACAACCGCCAATGTTCAATTCAGTATAGATCAACTCTCAGGGTCAATGACCAATCCCAGGATTAAATACCTGCGCTGGATTCAGAGAATGCCGATTCAGACCAACAGTGCCTTCGGTTCTACCATGGTACCACTGGTAGCTACAGATATTCAAACAGTTGATATTACTGGTAAAACTCTGAAGATGGATGAAAGCAATGATTTAACTTTTACAATTCCTAGCAGAGGAAGTGATTCTACCTGGCAGTATGGATTTTTTGAAATTGTTGTTGAGGGTGATGGTCCCAATGGTCAGACTATATCCTCTGATGTCGGTTTTTTACCCTATAGAAAACTCGACTATATATTCAAGGTTGAAGTTCGTAATGCCGCGGGTACCAAGATAACCACCGTTCGTGCCGGTGAACCGGTGAAGCTTTTCATTCAACCTATAAAACTTAATAACGGGGCTGAAGTACCTTATAATGAAAAAATCGAACCGGTATCAGTATCTTTAATACAAGCTGGTGCATTTCTTTATAACGTCTCTGATCAACAAGATTTTTCTGTCTCCAGTATAACCGGCGCTCAGACCTATGATGTTTATTTTACAAAAACCGGCACAGAATATGTAAAGGCATCTGGAGAAGCTCACCCTGAACCCGAACTGATGCTTTCTTTTCTCGGCCTCTCAGATGGTATCAGGGTCCTTCCCGGTACTCCTGAAAAGCTGTATTTCAAAAATTGTCCAAAGAATGATGCTCAGCCTCAACCTATTGCACCTGGACAGAAATATTCTGTAGAAGTTCAGGTAACGGATAAATATGATAACCCTGTTGATGTCCAGGCTACGGTCAATATCGAGAGTTTGCATCCAACTATTGGAGACATTGAAGGTGTAAAAACAGCCAAGACTGATTCTGCCGGTGTTGCATTATTCACCGCAGTTGTAACTTCTGGCACGTATGGACAGATCTTCGATATGGAAGCAACACTTGCTTCTAATAGTGCCAAAGCTCTTGGGGCACTTAGAGTTGGCCGAGCCAGGGACCGTTTCTTCATTTTCTATGGTGATACTGCAAGTGTTTCACCTGACCCTGATGTGATTATCGAAGAAAATGCCGGAGTTCGTGTGCCGGTAGTGATCAGAGCAATGCGCGGAGATACTCTGCTTACCGAACGCAACACACAATTTGAGGTTACAACTATTCCCGGTATTAGTATTTATTCCTCCGAAGACGCACCAACCCCCCAGACTACTTTCTCTTTAGTTAATGGAGAACTCAAGATCTGGATTATGGGTACTACGGATGTGGAAGATGGGTACCTGAATGTAACACCTGTTGCGGATGTATCTATCATATATAACTCCAGACAGGGAATATACTTCCATAAAGCAGTGTCGGTCGTTGATTATGGCGTGGCATACGCAGATAACGGCTTTGGTAGAGTAGATAGACTGGAAGTCTATTACCTGCAGGATCTTACCGATCAGACCATGCCCGATTCCATCGTGCTTCAGTGGCCTAGAACAGGCGACGAGTACAGGAAAAAAGTGGAACGACTGCTGATCACTCTTGATCCTAACAATCCCAAGCATATTACGGTCAATTTTCCTGATCCGTTCCCTGAAGGAATCACCGGCTTTTCCGGTTCAGGTTTGAACCTGGGTATTGCCTATCACTCAGATCCGCTTGTCCCTGGACAGGTTTTGGAACCCAGCCCTTTTAATGTTAAAGATAGTGTGGGACCGATCATCGCCACCGGTCAGGTAGTGGAACGTCTCAGTGCAGGACATGATACATTGATCATCACCACTTCAGAACCTTTGCTGGATCCCACTGTTCTGGTTGGTAGTTCAATTACCCTGATCAAGGCTGTAACCGATTCAGTCGTACAGCTCAATATTTTGGGTGCTGTCGCTTACGGTGAGTACTATAAACTGGTACTGGCAGACCTGGGTGATCTTGCACCTCAAGAGGGTGACCAGATTAAGTTCAATGTTGCAGGTTCAGTGGTCGACAACAACGGTGTCGGGGTTCGTGAGGACAACAGGCCTGTAACTCTCAGCCTTAGACAGATCCCGCCCGATATTGAATCTGCCGTCTACTTTGATAAGAACGCAGATGGTATCGTAGAGGGTGCTACTGTTACCTTCAATAAAAAGGTGAGAATCGATGAAATGAAGATGTCCTTCAACTGGAGCGGTAACAGGGCAGATTCTCTCGGGGTGCCACGTCTTAGCTATGGTGATGATTCTACCACAGTTAATGTGGATTTCAGTGGTGCTTTCGCCCGCAACCTGACAGTCAAAACTGACGGCGTGATGCAGGTGGCAATCAAGTTCCTGGGCTTCATCGAAGAGAAGAGTGCTGCGGTTGCTGATCAGGCTGCTCCTGTTCTGGTTGGAGCTCTGCTTAAGGTTGGTCTTCTTGATGAGGCCGGCAATTCGCTGATGGATACTCTTGATATCACAGTCAGTGAGAACCTGGTCGAGCCCTCAAAGGATGGCGTATTGAAGCAGGTGATCATTGCTCAGGGTGGTACTACCTATACACCTGATCTGTTGTATCTGAACTTCCATGTCAATGCAGGTGAAGGTACCTATACTTATTCATATCTGGTACAGAATCTTAATCTGGCCACCGGTTATCCTGCGGTGAACGACTCGGTTTCCATTGAGGTTACTGGTCAGGTAACTGATGTCAACAGTAATGTACAGGCTAACCCTGCTAACAGACGCGTTCCATTGCAGATCAAAGCCAACGTGCAGATCACGGTGAAAATCGGTCCTAATCCTTACACGATCGGCAATGGGACCATGGTTTCCAAGATCGATCCCAAGGTGAAGAATCCTGAGCAGGTCACCGTTACTGGAACCGTTGAGGTTTTCGATAACATGGGTAACGTGGTTCTCAAGACAGAAGCTATCCGCCTCAATCCCGCTTCCACTGAGCTTACCTGGGAGTGGAACGGTTACAATGCCAAGGGGCGCTCCGTGGGAACCGGAACCTACGTTGCTTTCTTTACGGTTGACTACACTGCCGGCAATTCTACCGGTCACGAAGTTATCAAGAGAAAGCTGTTCGTCATCAAATAAGGTACTCTAGAAGTTCTCTCCAGGGCCGGGATCTCCCGGCCCTTTTTTTATCCTCAAACCATCCTTTCAGAAGATTCCTCCTTTCGTGAACAAATTTTTTAAATAACCTTCTGAAAATGACGTATTTTTGAACACTGTATTTTTATCCACTTTATCGGAGGTTGGGAGTGCTTCAAAGTCTGCTTGGAGAAAGCATCATCACAAAGGTTCTCTTCTTTATAGGAATTCTTATAGTGGCTGGTGATCTCGCCGCTACTCTTTTTACCATCATCTATCAGCGTTTCATTTTCAGCAGACTAATGCGTCCCAAGTACAAAGAATCTTTTAAGCCTCGTGCTTCTATCGTGGTGCCTTGTAAAGGCATTCCCAAAAACTTCGGCAAGAATCTAAGAGGTTTTCTGGAACTGGATTATCCTGATTATGAGGTTATCTATGTGGTGGAAAGTGCCAACGATTCTGCGGTACCTGAAATAAATAAGATTATTTCCGAAGATAAGCGGGCTAAACTTGTAGTTGCCGGCATATCAAGCGAATGTGCCCAGAAAAACCACAACATGCTTGCAGCACTCAGGCAGACAGATAACCCGGAAGTCTATGTGTTTGCCGACTCCGATATCAAACCGCGAAAAGAGTGGCTCAGCGAAATTGTTCTGCCTCTCTCTGATCCCAAAATAACCGTGACCACCGGATTTAGATGGCTCATGCCCACCCGGGGGAGTTTAGGAGAACTTACTCACTCTTACGTGAATATTTTCATCTATACCTGTTTCTGTGCCGCCTGCTATTTTGGCGGGGTGGGTCTCTGGGGCGGATCTATGGCCATCCGCCGCAAGGATTTCGAGGAGATGGGAGTGGGGCAGAAGTGGTCTCGTGCGGCTGTGGATGACATGAGTCTGTCGGCGGTAGTACTTAAAAATGGAAGAAGGGCGGTGGTGGTTCCTACCTGCATTACCCTTACCGACGATCTGCTTCCCACCATGAAAAGTTCCATTACCTGGTTTGAGAGGCAGATCATGTTTCTCAAAGCCTACCAAAGGTTATTGTGGCTTTTCCCCACGCTTCCGATTACCATTGGAGCTGCGGTGCTTCTGCTTTTACTGCCCTTTGCGCTTCTGGGCTCACTTTTTACCGATCACTCTTTCCTTAGTCTTGGCGGCGGGGTGGCGCTTACGTTCTATCTCGGGCACACACTTGTCGCTCTTCTCTACCCGATGCTTGGAAAGATGCCCTATTTTTTCCGTTTTCTGCTGTTACAGCCTGTTCTGAGATTTACTCACATCATATCATATCTGAGGACCTATCTTACCAGAACCATTACCTGGGCCGGGATAAAGTATCACCTGGCTTTTAATGGTGATGTGGCCAGCATAGAAAGACTGGAAGTGCAGGAAGAGATGCCTGCTCCTGAGCTTTCTACCTTGGAAGGGTAATCCTCTAAGATTAGAGTGGTATGATAACTCTTTTTGGAACTCTGCTGTTCTCAGAATCGAAACGTTGAAAGGGTTTTTGCATGGCACTGCGTTGTACGGTGTTTGCCTCCGGTGGCGGGAGTAATTTTCAGGCGCTGCTTGACCGGAAATCTGCAGGTGATCTGCATGTTGATTTTGCTCTCGTTGTGGGAAACAACAGCACTGCCGTTGCATTCGAAAGAGCTCGCAAGGCTTTTGTTCCCACGCTGCATATTGCCCCATCACATTTTCATGATGAGACTGCCTATGTCGATTCACTCCTGAATGCGCTGAAAAGTGCCGGAACAGAACTGATCATTCTGGCAGGATACATGAAAATGCTTCCATTGAAGGTGGTGCAGGAGTATCAGAATAGAATAGTGAACATTCATCCGGGCCTTCTCCCCGCTTTCGGGGGCAAGGGCATGTATGGAATGAATGTGCATCGGGCTGTTTTAGATTACGGAGCCAAAATTTCCGGAATTACGGTGCATTTTGTTGATGAAGAGTACGACCATGGTCCCATAATCCTTCAGGAAGCGGTTCCGGTTTTGTCAAACGATACGCCAGAGGAGCTTGCCGCCAGAGTATTAAAGGCCGAACATGGCAATTTCTGGCGGGCGATCGAAAGTATTGCTCAGGGAAAAGTTGTGGTGGAGGGAAGAAGGGTAAAGGTCAATGACTGAGTCCAGGCCTCGTTCCAGGTCCTCAACCTCACTTTACCGGCATGACCGAGCTTTGGCTAAAGAAGGGCATAGGATCGCGGGCGTGGATGAAGCAGGGCGAGGGCCATTAGCCGGGCCGGTGGTGGCTGCGGCAGTTTGTCTGGATCTTTCCAAATTCATTAAGGGCGTAAATGACTCTAAAAAGCTCTCCGAGGACAAGCGCGAAGAGCTTTATGAAATAATCGTGGCTTCCGGTTGTCCTTACGGAGTGGGGGTGGCGGATGTGAAGGAAGTAGACAAATTGAATATTCTTGGTGCCACCTTTTGTGCAATGCGTCGGGCGCTGGAGAAGCTGGAGGGAAAATTTGATCTGCTTCTTGTGGATGGCAATCTTTTCATTACCGGAGTGGAAAGAGGTTTGCAAAGGCCTATAGTGGGCGGGGATGGCATAAGTGCATCCATTGCCGCTGCATCCATACTGGCAAAGGTGACAAGGGATAGAATGATGCGGGAGTACCATGAGATCTATCCACAGTACGATTTTTGTCGCAACAAGGGATATGGCACCGAGCATCACCGGAACATGATCGAGCAGCATGGGCTCTGTCCCATTCACCGTCGCACGTTTTGTCACAATGATTCGGTGCAGTTAAGTCTTGCTCTTTAGTAATCTACCGTAATATGCGGGTGTAAATTGTTTTTCAGTTATTTTTCACATACCGGGGTTTTCCCCGGGCGTTTCCAGAGGGAGTTTTGCAATGGCCGAAGTGAAAGCATTCAGAGGTTTCAGGTATGCCCTTGACAATCCAGCGGATCTGGGATTGTATACCGCCCCACCTTACGACATGATTGATGAGGCGATGGTCGACCGGCTTTACTCCAAGCACCCGCTCAATACCGTTCGTATCACTCAGAACAAAAAAGAGGCAGCCGACACTTGTAATAAAGACCGTCATTTGAGAGCTGCGAAGTTTTTTGATGAGTGGGTTGAAAAAGGGATTATTGCGCAGGATACTCAGGATTCCATTTACATTTACCAGCAGACATTCACCATAGATGTTGCGGGCAAACCGACAACCCACAAGCGTACCGGCGTTTGCGTTCTGGTGAAACTTGTCGATTTTGAAGAACAAATTGTGTTCCCCCACGAATATACCCTTTCCGGTCCCAAGCAGGACCGCTACGAGCTCATGGAAACCACCCGCTCCAACACCGGGCAGATTTTTGGTCTTGTTTCCGATGATGATGGCGACCTTTTCACTCTCATCGAGCAGATGAAAGGGCAACTTCAGGTTTCCGGAGATTTTACGGATGAAAACGGGGTGGTTCACAAGCTTTACCGCTGTACTGATGCAGATATTATCAATCGGTTTATTACCTCCATGAAGGATCGCACCATATTGATCGCAGACGGGCATCACCGTTATGAAACCGCTCTTCGCTTTTATCGTGATCAGCAGAATCCAGCTTACTCTCATGTAATGATGACGCTGGTTTCCATGGCCGATCCAGGTCTCGTGATCAGGCCGTTTCACCGTCTGGTTCGTAAAACAGATCAGGGGCGGCAAGTGGATATGAAAAACGAATTGAGCCGTTTTTTCGATATGACACCACTGGGTAAGGCTGATGTGGCTAAAGTCAATGATGTACTTGCGAGTGATTCTTCAACAGAAATTGTATACTGGGACTGTGCGGCCAATGATCTTACGGCACTTCGTCTCAATACCCAGGGTGAGGAGTTGCTTTCCAAGACTATTCCGGAGCGCTCTGATGCCTGGAAACACCTCGATGTATCTAAAATCAATGCCATAATCATCAATACAATACTAGGACTTCCTCTTGATGGTCATGTTCTTCATGATATTGTAAATTATGCGAACGATGTGAAAACCGGTGCCGATTTTCTCTCCGTGCCGGGGCGATACTACGGAGGCTTTTTCATCCGGCCCATGTCTATTACGGTTGTAAATGAAACCGTGAAGGGCGGGGAGCGGATGCCTCAGAAATCAACTAACTTTTTTCCAAAGCTCTACTCGGGGCTTGTCTATAACAGAATGGGTTGAAGGTGAAGGTAAGCAGAATTTTGCAGGCAGCGGCCGGAGTTGCTCTGGCCGGAGTCGGTCTCTACATTTTCTTTCGCAAACTGGATCCGTCCTCTTTGCTGAAAGAAATTTACCGTACAGGGCCATGGGTGATAGTGGCCATCGCTGTGGTGGCCATGGCCGGGCTCTGGCTGAGAGGGCTCAGGTGGAAAATTCTGCTTCCCGATAACGGTCAGGGGCATAAAAGGGGCTTGTTTCCCATTGTCACCGTGGCTTTCATGATCAACAATATTCTGCCTCTGCGGCTTGGTGAACCGGCCCGGGTACTTCTGTTGTGGAAAAGGAACCGTTACACTATCGCCACCAGTATCGGTTCTTTGGTGCTTGAGCGGGTTATAGATGCTCTGGCGTTCTCCTCATTTTTCTTTCTCCCGGTGCTTTTGGTGCAGAGATTCCGAAGCATCCCGTTTGCTCTTCCTCTGGCTGCCGCATCGGCACTTCTGTTTTTACTGGTTATCGGGTCTTTTATCGCATACTGTCTATTCCCTGTGCGGTTCAGGCAGTTTGCTTCCAGAGTGAACCTGCTTTTGCCAAAAAAGATTCAGGGTTTCGGGCAGAAAGTGGGAACAGAACTGGTTTCCAATCTGGACTGGGCTTTTTCCCCGCTGAAAGTGCTCAAGGTGGTTCTTTTTTCCTATCTTATCGCGTTCAGTTACTCTCTTATGCTTATACTGCTTGCAGGTAACTGGGGGACATTTGGTGTAATGGAGGGGCTTTTCGGGCAGGCATTCGCGGCGTTCGGGGCTGCGATTCCTCTAGCTCCCGGATTTGTGGGCACATTGCATGCCGCACTCATGCAGGGACTGACGTATATTGGTATAGACAGGGAGAAGGCCGGGGCTATGGTAATTTTGTACCATGCAGTTCCCTATCTCACTGTCACGGCGGCAGGCCTCTTTTTTCTTTTCAGTATGAATGTTACAATGAGAGACATAACCGGCGCCGATGAACAGATAAGGAAATCATCTCTGGAGGAAAAAGCGGATGGTGACAGGGACAGATCAGGATCTGACGACCGCGCAGGAGTTGTGCGGGACAGTAGCGGCGCTCAAGACGGAGATCAGCAGGAGAGTAGTGGGTCAGACGGAGGTTATAGATGACCTTCTGGCCTGCTTTTTAGCTGGAGGGCACTGTCTTCTCACCGGTGTTCCCGGTCTGGCCAAGACCATGCTGGTTCAGAGCCTTGCTCAATGTCTTGATCTGGATTTTAACCGTATCCAGTTCACCCCCGACCTCATGCCTTCAGACATTACCGGTTCAGAAATCCTCATGGAGGAAAAGGGTAGCGGACGACGCGAGTTCCGCTTTCTCAAGGGGCCCATTTTCTCCAATATCATACTGGCTGATGAAATTAACCGTACTCCCCCCAAAACACAATCGGCATTATTGCAGGCCATGCAGGAGCATGAGGTAACCTCTTCAGGGCAAACCTATAAACTCCCACGGCCGTTCTGGGTTCTGGCAACTCAGAATCCAATCGAGCAGGAAGGAACCTATCCTCTTCCGGAAGCTCAGCAGGATCGGTTCATGTTTTCCATCGAAATCGGCTACCCTGATGCCCAAAGCGAGATGCTGATTGCCCGCAATTCGGCAGATTTTCAGAGCGTAGAGCTAAAGCCGGTTGTGGAACAGCAGATGATCTCCTCTTTTCGTGAGCTGGTGCGCAGAGTGCCTGTGGCTGATTCGGTGATACAGGCTTCGGTCAATCTGGTTCGTGCATCGCGGCCTGAAGGTGGTGAGTGTCCTGGTGATTTGAAAAAGTATCTCACCTGGGGAGCCGGTCCACGCGCTTCGCAGTTTCTGGTGCTTGCAGCGAAGGCGTATGCACTTCTGGATGGAAGGCCCACTCCTGATCTCAAGGATATCCGCAGGGCGGCATTTCCGGTTTTGCGTCATCGGCTGGTGCTCTCTTTTCATGGTGATGTGGAGGGCGTGAGTGCCAACGAAATAGTTAACAAGCTGTTGGAAAATTGTAAACTGTAGCTGTTTTTGGTTTGTAAAAGGATGGCAGTATGGATTGAAAAGCATTTTTTTTCAGGTTTTCTCTATTTAAGCGTGTAAAAAAGGCATCTGATTTCGAACCGCTCTTTTCCTGAGCACCACTAAATAGGTTCAAACAGGGGAGAGGTGGTTCTGGGCGGTATTTTTTGGGGGGCTGTTTTCAAAATGAACAAGACACTTCTGGAACCTAGCAAAGAGTTACTGGACGAATGCAGAGCGGGAAATCAGCTGGCCTTCAAGCAGATTTTTCATATGTACCGGTCGTATGCTTACAACCTGATCTACAAGACCACCGGTGCACATGGGGATCATGAAGACCTGCTTCAGGAGGTTTTCTTTCAGATTTACCTCTCTTTGAAAACTTTTCATGGTGATTCCTCATTCAAGACCTGGTTTCACCGGGTGGTTATACATGTGTGCACGAGGCGTTGGCGTTATCAGAAGGCGGAGAAGCGCATCTCCTCTAAAGACACGGTGCAGATTGATTCCGTGGAGAACATGGTGTCTTCTAATGAAATGGGATCACTCAAGCAGCTGGAGCTTAAGGATCTGGTTGAGCAGGCGCTTGATACCTTGGACTATAAATTGCGAATACCTTTAGTGCTGAATATTTACGGTGAAATGGATCTGGCCGAAATCGCCACTATCATGGCAATCCCCGAGGGAACGGTCAAGTCTAGGCTTTTCACCGCCAGAAAGCAGATTAAGGAATTTCTGGATACCATAGACAACTAGTATCCATTTACCTTGCAGTACAAGAAATAAACCGGAGTGGCGCATGGGACCCCAGAAGGGTGATAGAAAACTCAAGTGGTTTGAGGAGATTCTCCGCAGAGATGTGGAAGATCACACCTTTGACTACTCTTCTGTGGAGCTGGGGTTAACCACCAAGGTAGACGCGGTGGAGCAGCTCGGGGCCCTGGGCATTCTCAAACTGGATGAAATTCCGCCTGAGGAACTTCTTGAAAAGGTGAATCAGGAGCTTTTTTCCAGAATTCATCAGTTTAGGGAATATGAGGAGCCTGTTAACGAGTGTATAAAACACTCTGAAGAGCTTCCCTCAAGCCGCTGGAACATGATAGAAGAGAGTCTCAGTGAGAAGATCACCTCTCTAGAATCTCGCGAACCCTGGGAGCAGTTCCTCATGACCGATCAGCAGAGGTCTTTCGGTGACTGGGAACGTCAGGAGGAGTTTCTGTTCAGTTCACTTTCCGGGGTGGATAAACGAGATCGCTGGGAGACTGCCGCTAAAAGTGATGAGGTGGCGCAGCCATCCACTGCCGAGGTGCAGGAGAGGGCGCTTGATCAGATGCTTGCCAGCACAAGTGAACTGAGCGACTGGGAAAAATATCTCAGGGGAGAAATGGTCCTGCCTTGTGCTTACTGGGAAGAGGCCGAGAGCAGGCTTTTCGAGCGTATCGAGCATAATGCATCCGGTGTTTCAATGGCTCATCAGCCATTCTGGATCTTCATAGAGTACTATGCCCGTCATTTAAAAGCGGCCGCAGGGGTTTTAAGTATGGCGCTGGTCCTGGGGGCGGCTGTCTGGGCCGGACTTCATTTCAGACCTGTTGAAGAGAGTCTGCCCACCTTTGTATATCAGGTGCAGGGTACTGCAGCCGAAAGGGTAAGTTTATCCGATTTCGGAAGATCTCAGTATGCATCCCTGTCCGGTGGAGCCGTAACCCTGGTTAACAATCATGGTTTTCTGGAACTTCAGAACGGTTCTTCAGTGCAGATCGAGCAGCTTTCTCCTAAGTCTGCTTCCTATAAAGTAAGCAATTCCGAAAAGGCAGCATCCTCCGGCGATCAGGGGAGAGTGGTTTTCTTTGTGAACAAGCAGGAAAATCGTAAACAGTTTCAGGTGAATACGCCAGACTACACTATTCAGGTCACCGGCACCTATTTCAGTGTTGAACCTGATGAAAGCGGCAGACTGGCAACCAGGGTGTTTGAAGGGACTGTGCAGATTAAAAGCCCCAAAGAAACAATTATGCTCAATGCCGGGCAGAGCTATCAGTACGATCCCGACAGTTCATCTTATGTTATAAAAGATGGTGGCACTGTCATCCCCCGACAGGAAATCGATCAGGTTCCCGATCCTGAGCAGATAAAGAATTACAGGGTGCTCATGGTGCGTTCATCTGTACCCGGGGCAATGGTGAGAATCGATGGCAGGTATTTTGGTACTACGCCTCTGGCCATGTATCAATCCAGAGGAGAGCATCGAATCTGGGTCGGGAAAGATGGCTTCAATTCGGTAGATACCATTATTAGCGTCGGAAGTGATTCCGTGTGTCTGGTGGAAGTCGCTCCTTCTGAGATTAAAAAAGTCAGGGGGAATTGGCGCAAGCCCGCTCCGGCTCAGAATCCTCCGGTTCGCAAAAACGAACGGCCAGTGGTAGAGAACAGGCCGGTGGCAGAAAACCAGCTTCAGTCTGAAACGCCTGAAGTTTCTTCAGAAAATTACCGCAGAGCACGAGATGCGGAGCTTAAGGGCAGTTTCAAGGAGGCTATCAGCCTTTACGACAGTGTCTTTAATGATCACAGTGCCAGGCGGGTATACCGCGAAGATGCTCTGTTTTCCATTGGAAAACTTAAGGCTGAGCATGTATCCGTAGCCGATGCCAAGGAAGTGTTCCTGGCCTATCTGGCACTTTTCCCCAGGGGTATATACGCCGGAGAGTCCTGGCTCAGGCTCGCCGAACTTGAATTTGCAAGTAATCAGGAGCGGTCACTTGGTTATTACCACAAATTTCTTGAGCAGTATCCACGACATCACAGGGCCTCGGAATTACAGAATCGGGTTGGTCTGATCTATCTGCAGCTGGGGCGTTATGTTGAAGCTGCCGAAATGTTCCGTCAATCTTTGGCCAATATTACACCGGGGCAGAAAAAAGAGCGTAAGAACATCCTGCTCAATCTGCACCATGCTCTCAAGGCCGCCGGGGATGAGTATAGTTCCGAAGCGGTGTGGCGCCAGTATCTGGCAGAAGTCAATATGCCTGTCGGGCGTTGATTATCTTGCCTGGTTTGTTAGTCTTTTTTATTTTCCAGAATAAGATCTCTGCTGTTTGGTGCTTTCCTTAATGTAAAACGTAAGGGGAATTTAATGCAGAAGAAGAACCATTACATTGTCGGTGTGCATGTGGATGATCGGGTGAGCCATGTGCCGCGTGTGCAGGATGTTTTTACAACTTTCGGCTGCTACATCAAAACCAGAATAGGCCTGCATGAAACAAACGACAATTTCTGCTCTCCTAACGGACTTATCCTGGTCGAGCTTATGGGAGATGACGGCAAGTTCGAGGAGTTTACCGGGGCACTCAAGGCTATTGAGGGTGTCGATGTGAAACATATGGTTTTTGAGCATATCTGAAACATTATTCATTAGGGGGGAGAGATGAGCAGTTTGGAAAAAACCAGAAAAAGAGTGGGCCCGGTGGCCGCCATGGTTTTCAACAACATGGACATCTCCTTTTTCATCTCTCTTCAGAACCTCATTAATTACGTGCTCATCTGCCTTGAAAATCTTCCGGGCGCCTCCAGCCTTTCGAATCGTTTTGATGAACTCGTGCAGTGTGCAAAAGAGGTGGAGTGTCTTCTGGGCAGGCACATCGGAGTGGAACCTGAGTTGCACAGGCTCGGCGAAGAGCTGGTATCTGAGATTCGTTCCACCGTTAAATCCTTAAAGCCCCTGTCCGACAGTGGCGCACAGTTGGATATGGATTCTGAGCTTCTCATCATTTCCCGCAGTTCCAGTATTCAATGGGCTGCCGTCTGTCTGCTTGAAGAGTTGCGTCGCGTTTTGCAGTCCCGAAAGGACTCCTGATCTTCTACCTGCTATTTTGCCCCCTGTGGGGCACGTCTTTTGCGTCTCTTAAACCTGTTGATTCACTGAGTTCTGATCGAAATGGTCTCCCTTGCTGAGGGCTAATCCTGAGGAGAGCGGAGGGAGCTTATGTTCGGCAGAAGGATACGACTGTTCAAGCTGTTGGGTTTTGAAGTAAATATCGATCTGAGCTGGATCATTATCGCCGTACTTATCGTATGGTCGCTGGCTCAGGGCGTGTTCCCCCTCTATTATGAAGGACTTACCCCTGCCATTTACTGGATGATGGGGATACTGGGGGCACTGGGCCTTTTCCTGTCTATTGTGATTCACGAGTTCAGCCATTCCCTGGTGGCCCGTCGATTCGGTCTGCCCATGAGGGGAATCACACTGTTTGTGTTTGGCGGGGTGGCGGAAATGGAGGATGAACCGCCCAGTGCCAAGGCTGAGTTTTATATGGCCATCGCGGGGCCACTCATGTCTGTATTCCTGGGGCTTGTCTTCTGGGGATTGCTGGCTGCAGGCAGAGCACTCCTGTGGCCTCTTCCGGTGCTGATCATTTTCAGCTATCTTCGAACTATAAATATCATACTGGCCATCTTCAACATGCTTCCGGCTTTCCCTCTGGATGGGGGGAGGGTTTTTCGTTCCATTCTCTGGGGCATTAAGAAAGACATCCGCTGGGCCACCCGGGTTGCTTCAATGGTGGGGTCAGCTTTTGGGCTAATTCTCATTGCTCTGGGTATTTTTTCCGTTTTTTCCGGAGGTATAATCGGCGGACTCTGGTGGGCGCTTATCGGACTTTTCCTAAGGAGCGCTTCCCGCATGTCTTACGAAAACGTGCTGGTGCGCGGGGCTTTGGAAGGGGAAACTGTTCAGCGCTTCCTGCAAACAGATCCGCTCACCATTTCTGCCGACATTACTGTCGATCATCTGGTGGAGGACTACGTTTATAAATACAGCTTCAACCTCTATCCGGTGGTCAATGACGGGCAGATAAGATGCATAAACGTGGCGGATGTTAAAAACCTTCCGGAACAGGACTGGAGTATACATACAGTTAATGAATATGCCAGACCCTGTTCTGCGGAAAACAGTGTGCTGATATCCGATGAGGCGATGAAGGCTCTTACGGTTATGAATAAAACCGGAAACAGCCGTCTGATCGTGGTTACCCCTGAGGGACAATTGGCTGGAACCGTGAATCAGAAGGATTTGGTGCGTTATTTATCCTATAAACTAAATTATTCCGGATCAGATCAGGGGACCGGAAAGCAGCAGAGCTGAGAAAATCCAGTTTGCAAGCGGTTTCGGCGGCCTGTGAGATGTATTTTCTCTTCAGGAGATCAGTATGAGAAAATGGCATTTCATCGGCTTGCCGGTTCTGCTTGTCTGCTTTCTGGTTGGGGCTGTTCTTTTTCTGCAGATCCGCGTTTCCTCAATCTCCAGGGAGAACAGAGCACTTAGGCAGGCTGTTGACAGTCTGGCCAGGTCTCCTCAGGCCCAACCTGCTCTTCCCGGAGTTAATTTCCGCGAGCTCGAGCAATACGGCTTTGATTCCTCCTCGCAATTCAAAGCGTTACTCTTCAGCAGTTTAAAAAAACGAACGGATCTTATTCCTTTCGAAGGCGTGCTGGGGGGGAGAATGTATTTTCCCTCGATTGAACTCTTTTGGGTGCTGGTTGACCCTTGGGCGCTGGCCTACTTTGAAGACGGGCATCGCGCAGGTTATCTTCTGCTTAAGTATCAGTTCAAATCACCATCTGACATCTCCTGGAAAGTGTTGCAGGCGCAGCTCAAATGAATCTTAAAATCGCCGTAGTCGGAAAAGTCAAAGACAAACACCTGCTTGAAAAAATTAAGGACTATCAGAAGAGAATTTCGCATGACGCTCGCCTGGAAGTGCTTGAAATTAAGGACAGCCGAATGGAATTGGAAGGAGAGAGGCTTCTGGAGGTAATGGAGCGGGAAAAAGGTTTCATCTCGCTTGTGCTTTCAGAGGAGGGACGGGAGTGCACATCGCGGGAGTTTTCGAAAATGATGGAAGAGCTTGGGCCTAAGCTGCTGTTTGTGATCGGCGGGCCAGATGGACTGCATGAGAATGTTAAAAATAGAGCCCGAGTGCTGCTTTCTCTTTCAAAGATGACTTTCACCCACGAAATGGCCCGCATGTTTCTGCTAGAGCAGATTTACCGCGCATTGTCACTTCTTAACAACCGTAAATATCACCGGGACTGATTTCGGGCACGGCAATTGCATTATAAACCGGAAACTGCCAAAACTTTTCCGGTGAAATAAAGGCAGAGAGTTGCAGGCCAACTCCGCAGAGTCGAAAGATAAGCTTTTCTTAAATCTGTCCGCTGCGTGTTCGGAACTGGAAATTGATCAAAACCGATTCCCGTTTTCGGAATAGACAATTCCCGTTTCCGCAAAAGTTGCCGCTACTTGATACTGTAACCACTTTCCGGAGTTACGATTGACTAAACTGGGTTTTCTTAAAATATTGTTAACACCCCGATTCAGATAGGGAGGCTTTTCGCTATGCGTATCGCAATGTTGGCGTGGGAATCACTTCATTCTGTTGCCTTGGGCGGAGTTGCCGTACATGTCACCGAGCTTGCTGCAGCGCTCGAGCGTAAAGGGCATGAAGTACATGTGTTTACCAGAATGAGATGGCGGGATGACTGGCAGTACAGTAACATCCATGGTGTGCACTATCATCGGGTACCCTATTCTGGAGATGCCGACATAGTTAATGATGTCAATAACATGTGCCGATCCTTTGTGGACAGTGTTTTCGCCACCGAGAGTTATATGGGGGCTCATTTCGATATTATCCATGCCCACGACTGGATGACTTCCAATGCCATGGTTTGGATAAAGCAGGGGCGGGGACGAAAAGGTGTGGTTACCATGCATTCCACAGAATACGGACGCTGCGGCAATAATTTCTATGGCGGACGTTCTCAGAGAATAATGGATCATGAGCGTCATGGCACTTATTGTGCCGACAAGGTGATTACTGTTTCTCATCTTCTTAGAAAAGAGATCCAGTGGATTTACAACGTGCCTGACTGGAAAGCTCACATGGTCTATAATGGAATATCCTTTGAGAATTTCAATGGATGGATCGATGCGGGGAGTGTGAAGGCCCGGTACCATATTGGTCCGGTTGACCCCACGGTTCTGTTTGTGGGTCGGATGACTACACAGAAAGGGCCTGATTTGCTGGTTCGTTCTATTCCCTATGTGCTGCATTATCACCCCAATGCCAAGTTTATCATGTCCGGAGACGGGGATATGAAGGGTCATGTGGAACAACTTGCAAATAGTCTTGGGGTGGGGCATGCCTGCCGCTTTCACGGTGTGCTTTCCCGCGGAGAGATCATCGACCTCTACAAAGCATGTGACTGCGTGGCGGTCCCCAGCCGCAACGAGCCTTTCGGGCTTGTGGTGCTTGAGGCCTGGGCGGCAGGAAAACCGGTGGTGGCAACACATAACGGTACAGAATTCGTTTGGCATGATGTCAACGGGTTCAAGGTTTACCCCACACCGGAGTCAATCGCCTGGGGATTGGGCTCACTTTTTGCCAATTTTGAGCATGCACGCTGGATGGGGCAGAAGGGGCGCGAGGCGGTGGAGAATGCCTTCTCGTGGGATCTGATTGCAGATCATACCCTTGGTGTTTACAGCTGTTAATCTCTCATACCCGATGTCCACTCTGGACATCGGGCACTCTCCCGTTTTTTTTTTCCGGCTTTATATTTATCATGGAAACGCAACCCTCAAGGAGAACGGTATGATCTCAGGTTCGCAGGTCGATTGCGCGGTCACTCCCTCAGTTTCCAGTCCGGAACTTTTTAATTCCGATACCGGTACAGATACGGATTTGAATTGCAAATCGGTATCTTCTCAGGCAGCTCTAAGAGAATTGTGCTGGAAAATGGGAGAGCAGTTTCCCGGGAGCTTCTCGCAGGAGGGGATAGCCTTTGTCCCGGTGTATCCTCATCTTGGTTTTTTGCACTGGCATATTTGCGAAAAAACAGTATGCAAGATAAGGGAGCGGGTGGGGAATCTGTTTGATCGTGCCCGGTTAGTGATTAGAGTTTACGATGTTACAGGTGTGCAGTTTGATGGATTCAATGCTGTAAGTCAGTTCGATGTTGGAATTCAGGGGCTAACAGGATGTTATTATCTGAAATTGGATCATTTCGAATGCAGTCTTATGGCGGAAGTCGGCTTTGTTCTTCAGAACAGTCAATTTGAGGCTTGTTCCCGTTCAAGTCCCATGTATTTTGATCGCCCCCGGAAATCATCCTGTTTCAGAACCAGCGGGTTGTATGTCAATCAGGCATTCACCAGAATATTTACAGTTGAAAACGTGGCATGTGCATCAGTGTTTGATGACATGAGCAGACATCTTGAAGACGCCGGGGATATTACTTTACGGGTGGCTGTCATCAACAATGAAAAAGCCGTGTCCTCAGCACCTCTGGAGGAGAGGCCTGTCACCAGGTTTATTAACAGTGTTCTTGATAAATGTAAGACGATGGGGGCTGCCCCGAAATCGTTTTTTCCTGCGGACAGAGCTCAAATTGATTATGATTCACTATCACTGATAAACAGGGTGCAGGAGCTCTCTCATGCATTGGTCAAGAGTTTCATCCGTCAGCACAAAAGATCCCCTTTCTGCTGTATTCAGTGTCACGACTGGTTTAGTGCTCCGGCGGCAATGGAAGCCTCCGATTTGAGCCGGTTGCCTCTTGTCGCAGTTCTGCATTCGCTAGAAATTCAGCGTGTCGGCGGTGCTGAAAGAGGAGAAGAATCCGGGTGGATTGAACAGTGGGAAAGAAAACTGATTCAAAGAGCTCAGAGTGTCCTTGCCTCGTCAGAGACAGTTCGGGAGCTGGTGATAAAGCACTACGGAAAAGAATCAGATGCTGTTTTCCTTGTCCCGGACACATTGGCTGCTGCACCTGACGGGGGAAGAAACGCCGATTATATTCGTTGCAGATACGGGCTTTCGGACAAGGAGCCGGTTATTCTGTTTGCAGGGGAGATTGCCTGGCACAACGGAACCGATCTGCTGGTCGATGTGATCCCTGAAGTGATCCGTGAATTTTCACAGGGTCAATATGTTTTTGCCGGTGAAGGTCCGCAGAAAGCAGAACTCCAGCACCGGGCCTGGTGTAAGGGAGTTGGTGATCGCTGCAGATTTCTGGGGGATGTACCGGGAGAGCTTTTCGGGCAACTCTTATCCGCTTGCGATTTTGTAGTGATTCCTGCGAGAAAACCGCAGAACAATGCACTTCTGCAGGTTGCACTGAAAGCCGGAAAGCCGGTTCTTGCAACTCATCAAGCCTGTTTGTCTGAAGTGCGCCACGGGGTAAACGGATTACTGGTTTACGATAATCCCGGTTCCATTATTTGGGGGCTCAAGCAGATGCTTTCTAATCCTTTACGGGTGCTTCGCTCCTCGGTTTCTGACGG
This sequence comes from Fibrobacterota bacterium, assembly GCA_023436205.1. Taxonomy (GTDB): domain Bacteria; phylum Fibrobacterota; class Chitinivibrionia; order Chitinivibrionales; family Chitinispirillaceae; genus JAEZKC01. The sequence goes on along the minus strand of JAEZKC010000117.1, from coordinate 74,054 downwards.
TTCAAGTTTACTTCGTACGACCGAAAGCATTGCCGCTTTGTATATAACCAGATGGGCACATGTCGCCTCTGTCGCAAAGGAGAAAGTGAATGGCTAAAGGATACCTCTCTCTAGTTCTCCATGCGCATCTGCCGTATGTGAGACATCCTGAATACGATTCCTTTCTGGAGGAACGGTGGTTTTTTGAAGCTATGGGTGGAACCTACATCCCGCTTGTCAAAATGCTCAAACGGCTAATATCTGATGATGTTCCTTTCGAGATTACACTTTCTCTCTCCCCGACATTGCTTTGCATGATGGAGGATCGCCTGCTTCAGAAGCGTTATGCGGAACATCTGGATAAGCAGGTCGAACTCGCACAGAAAGAGAAGGAACGCAACCGAAATCACGGCCATCTGCATTGGCTTGCCTCCTATTATCATACTACCTTCTGTGAAAATCGAGATCTGTATGCAGAATACGGTTGTGACTTGACAAAAGCCTTTATGGAGTTGTCTGAAACCGGGTCTGTCCGGCTCATAACCACATCGGCCACTCATGCCGTGCTTCCCCTTCTCATGTACGAACCGCGGGCGGTGAGGGCGCAAGTCGCGACCGGAATTGCCACGTTCAAGAGGATCTTCGGGTTTAGCCCGCAAGGGTTCTGGCTTCCTGAATGTGCTTACATACCCGGTATTGAGGAGTATCTCAGGGAAAGCGAGATCAGATATTTCTTTTTAGAAAGCCATGGCATTGATCATGCCGATGTAATGCCGCTTTACGGGGTTTATGCACCCCTTTTTACGCCGTCGGGAGTTGCTGCATTTTCCCGTGACCAGGCAAGCACGGAGGAAGTCTGGTCGGCCCAGAAGGGCTATCCGGGGGATCCGGAATATCGTGAATTTTATCGGGATATTGGTCATGAGCTTGACTTAGATTACATCGGCCCCTACATCGCCGGAGACATCAGAGTTGATACGGGAATCAAATACTGGCGGATCACCGGGCCTCGGGCGCACAAGGAATTCTACGATCCCTATAAAGCTCGGGAGCGGGCCGCACACCATGCAGAAGTTTTCTTCAATAAGAGAGTTCAGCAAGTAAATTATCTGCATGATGCAATGGGAAGAGCTCCGGTTGTGGTTGCCACATTTGATGCGGAACTGTTCGGGCACTGGTGGTATGAGGGACCGCAATGGCTTGAGTTTCTGATTCGTAAAATAGCATCTGATTCCTCGACCCTTAAACTTATCTCTCCCCATTCATATCTCGACCAGCACCCGGTGAATCAGCGGGGAACTCCCTGCATGTCAAGTTGGGGTCACCGGGGATACTTCGAGGTGTGGTGCAACGGAAAAAATGACTGGATAATAAAACATGTTTTTGAATGTGTCAAGAGAATGAACTTGCTTACCTCTCAGTATGGGCAAAGTAAAGATCCACTCGTGCGAAAAATGCTCGATCAATGCCTTAGAGAGCTGCTGCTTGCACAAAGTTCAGACTGGCCCTTTATGATTACCAATGGAACAGCTGAACAGTACGCTTCCAGAAGAGCGTCCGACCATGTGGCCAGGTTTCATTTCCTGGCTGATGCTTTGGAAAAAGGAGTGTGCCGGCACTTAACTGACATCGAGCATTTGGATGCGGTTTTCCCTGATGCAGATTATAAGGTGTTTGCATGAATCCGGAGCCGGTTCAATCGGGAGCCGGCTAGGATTCTATTCCTTCGCTCTTTATCTTTTCTATAAGTTTCTGCATGGAGATAAACCCCATCTCCATGGGATCAATCTCTTCTGGCTTACGATAAAGTATTTCCATTATTTCTTCATTGGGCGCTATGTTTTCGAGAGACTTCGCCCGGCATAGAAAGAAAAGATCAAGGGTGTGATATTCCAGACCGCTGAACTTATAGGTGTTGGGTATGGAGCAGAAGTAACTGGTTGAGATGATATCGATGTTGAGTTCCTCATGAATCTCTCGAGTAAGTGCCTGCTCTGCAGTTTCTCTGAAATTCACGAACCCTCCCGGTAAATCCAGAAACCCCTTTTTAGGTTGGTGGTTTCTTCGGGTGAGAAGGATCTGTCCATTTGAATCCAGTATGATTCCACCTGTGGCGGCTGCAGTATTGAAATAGAATTCAAAGCCGCAAAAGTCACACAGAAAATGGTTTTCCGATTCTGGTCGGGCCGGGTTTGAACATCGGGGGCAATGTTTTAGAACTGATGGTGCCTGCATTTTTCCGCCTAAAAAAACAAAGGGATTCTTCTGTTAAAAAGAATCCCTTTGGTACTCCCTAGGGGAATCGAACCCCTGCTGCAAGAATGAAAATCTTGAGTCCTAACCACTAGACGAAGGGAGCAGATTTTCAAAAGCACAGAGAATATACATGGAAAATTCGTGCCTGGCAACAAATATAATCAACATCTTTCAAATTGTGTTCCATTTGTGCCCTTTTCCTGCACTGGCGCAAAAGATAATTTCCTTCAGAAATATTCTGAAACCGATCTCAGGTGGAGAAAATAATGCTGAAGTTGCCGATAGCCGGAAGTGATCAGGAATATATTGTGGCTCCCTCAAAGATCATTGCTCTGGGACTGAATTATCGAAGTCATATTGCAGAGCATGCCCGTGTTGATGTTCAGGGATTTTCCGCCGACATCCCTCAGGAGCCGGTGCTGTTTCCTAAAACCCCCAATGTGCTGATTCCCTCAGGTGCATCGATTGTGATACCCTCTTTTTTAAAGGATATCTACAGTGATCCCAGAGTGGATTACGAGGCGGAGCTTGCGTTTTTTATTAAGGATCGATGTAAAAATGTGGAGCCCCAAAACGCCTATGAGCATATTTACGGATTTACCTGCATGAACGATGTGAGTCAGAGAAATATGCAGAGGGGCGATAAATCGGGGTGGTTCAGGGGAAAGTCGCTGGATACGTTCGGGCCGGTGGGGCCAAGAGTAGTGCCTGTGGAACTGATCGGTGATCCGCAGAATCTGGAGATTCGCTGTCGATTGAACGGGAAAACTGTTCAGGAATCGAATACCAGTTTCATGATTTTTTCCATCAGGGAGATAGTGGCCTACATTTCCCGGTTTTTTACCCTGGAAGCGGGGGATCTGATTCTCACGGGAACTCCGGCCGGAGTGGGGGCACTTAAGCCGGGTGATGTGGTGGAGGTGGAGATCGAGAAAATAGGGGTGCTCACAAACAGGGTAGAAGAGAGTGATAGGGTGTGAACGAGGTGCAAATGATGTCACTTTTTTGTGTTTACTGTATACTTAAAGTGAATGATATACTATATTAATAGAACTTATACTCACCCGGGGGGGTGTTGTTGAGTGCAAATTCAACAAAATCGAATCTAAATAGCTGATTTACTACCGTTTTAAGCGAATAAGCGTGAAACGGGGGCTTGCTGTTATGGGGGAATGTTTATGCTGAAGATGTCGAGTCGAGGGAACGATATGCAATCATTCAGAGATGGGGACAGTATGGTGGATAATCATATTGAAAAAATTACATCCACAGTAGCAGCTTGTATGCTGTTATTAATTTTGATTTGTGCTAATGCAGCTATGGCAGTAACCCGGAATGTCAGCGGTGGGGGAAATGCCCTTGATGTTGCTTTGACTGAAGCTACATCCACCAATATCATAGATACGATTCTGATTACTGATGCCACTAGCAAAACATATATCCTCAATGCATATCAGTCCAAAACGCTTGGTTACACACTGTACATTATTGGTCAACAAACTGATCCTGATAATTTTCCCATAATTGTGAAAACCCAAAGTGATCATTATTACAATTTCCTTTCAAAAAACAGTGTCATTTTTGAAAATCTGATTTTCGAGGGTGCTACCTCAACTGGCGATTACGTGTTTAATAACGGTCAGGCATCCGGAAAGACTCTTGGCTTCAGAAATTGCGTTATAAGGAACATAAAGGCCACTCAGTACTTTTTGTTCATGTCCGGAGGCGATGTAAACACCACTTTCTTTGAAAACTGTCTTTTTCATGATAATGCTATACTATTTCGCACTCAGTACTGGGGGGGAACGCCTGTTCTTAAATTTGTAAACTGTACATTTGACACCAATGAAGAAATTCTGTATTCACAAAATTTTGCCAATACATCCGGGGTTTCGTTTGTTAATAGTATTCTGACCTCCAACACTGCACTTTTCACCAATATTGACCTGCGCAGTAAAATTACCCATTCACTGACAGATGTGGCTTCCGGTTTTGGCAGTAACTGTGTTTATAGTGCTGATCCGCAATACATCGAAGCCATGCGAACTCTTCCCAGCCATTTCAGAATCGGCTATACTTCTCCAGCAAAGAGTATGGGAACAGTGACAGGTGCTCCCACCACCGATATCGCCGGCAACTTACGGGCTGCTACTCCCGGAGTGGGCTGCTGGATCGCCGCCATTCCCACTTTTCTTGAAAATTACTTAACTTGGGATGTCGCTGCTGATGCTGCTGTTCAATCAGGCAGTGGAACGTGGGGTGTAGATGATTACTGGACTACTGACGGTGTTACACTCGAACCCTGGGCTGCTGGAGGGAGTGCATATTTTGGGGGTGAAGAGGGGACCTTTTCAATTACGGTCGATGGGATGCAATCAGTGGATACCATGAGATTTGGTACATCGGGGTATACACTGAGTGATGGAATTCTGGAATCAAGCGGCCCTGTATTTGTAAATGCAGGCAGAACGGCAACCATCAGTGCCAGCCTTTCCGGCACATCCGGTATCTCCTACAATGGCGGCACGCTGACTATTTCGGGTGCAAATACCTACACCGGCGCAACCACAGTTAAAACCGGAATGCTTAACATCCGCAATAACGCTGCACTCGGCGATGTGGCAGATGGTACATCTGTTACATCCGGTGCATCTCTTGAGCTTCAGGGGGGAATTACAGTCAATGAACCCTTGACAATAAACGGATCTGGAATCTCCTCCAGCGGTGCTCTCCGCAGTGTTAGTGGAACCAACACTTGGGGCGGGACAATTAGTGTACCAACTGCATCCACCATCAAAGTGGATGGGGACCTTGCAATTAATGGCATAGTGAGCGGGGCAGGAGCAATAACCAAATCAGGAAATGCGGTTCTTACCTTAAACGCAGCCAATACTCATTCCGGTGCGTTTACGGTTTCTGCCGGTCAGGTGACCTTGGCACACGCAAGTGCCTTGGGAACAACTGCCGGAACCACAACGGTGGGTAATGGTGCATCTCTGGTTATAGACGGATCCACAAGCGGTTTGACAATTTCCGAACCAGTGAATATACGTGGAACAGGTATGGGGTCAGCCGGTGCCCTTCAGTTCGCGACCGGAACCGCAACTTCAGCAACCTGGTCCGGTGCCATCACTATGGCCGCAGCAAGCAGCATCGGTGTTGCGCAGGTCGGGGATACGCTGAAAGTAACTGGAGATATAGGTGGTGCATTCAGTTTAACCAAAGCGGGGGCAGGTCTTCTGATTCTTGTGGCTAATAATACCTACACTGGAACTACAAGCGTAAGTGCCGGAAAACTTCAAATCGGTAATGGAGGAGCAACCGGAAGTATCGGAGCTGCTGTTGCCCTTTCAAGTGGAACAGAGTTGATTGTAAACCGCACGGGATCTCTTACCATTGGCGGGATCATCAGCGGTGCCGGTGCATTGACAAAGAAGGGCGCCGGGACGCTCGTCCTCACCGGGGCCAATACCTACAGCGGTGGAACCACCGTTTCTGAAGGAACTGTCCAGATTGGTAATAACGGCACAACCGGTATTGTGGCCGGGAATATTACCAACAATGGAACTCTGGTTTTCAACAGGTCTAATGCCGTACCTTTTGCTGGTAACATCTCCGGAACCGGTTCCCTTACCAAACAGGGAGCAGGAGCTCTTACCTTGTCTGGCACAAATGCTTACTCCGGTGCGACCACCATCTCTGCCGGAAGTCTTCTCATAACCGGCTCCAAGAGCGGAGTTGGTGCAGTAACCGTGGCTGGAACCGCAACTCTCGCCGGAACAGGCAGCGTGGCCGGCAAAGTGACAGTTCAGAGCGGCGGTACTCTCTCTGGTACACTTACCTGCTCAGATACTGTGAGCATCGCCGCCGGCGGTATTCTCTCTCCCGGGGGCGCTGCAGCAGGTACCATAAAGACTGGGCGACTTTCCCTCGGCAATACTTCGGTACTCGATTTTGATATCGGAACAGCTTCCGATAGTGTAGCAGTGACCGGAAATATAATTCTTGATGGAACTATAAACATTATCGAAGGTGCTGGTTTCCAAATGGGTACTTACAACATAATGGCTTGCACCGGAACCATCACTAATAATAATGTCACCATCGGAACCACCCCGACAGATACTCTCCAGTACAGGGTGATTGTTCAAGGTAAACAGGTACAACTGGTTGTCTCAGATGAAATTCCGGTGAGCAACCCTGTCGAGGTAACTGGACTTCGCATCGATAATACTCATATCCAGCTCAGTATCAGAGGGTATTCCGATCTGCCAACCGATCCTCTGGCATTAACTTCCTATGCCGATACTATAGGCATTTGGCATAAATATGGCTCTTTCTTCGCCACTCCTAACCCTGGCACTGCGGCATCAAGTCTGCTCAAACTATCAATCGACAAGATGAAAGCTGATTTCCCGACAGAACCTTTCCTCGACACAATCACAGTGGCTGCTGCTACAACCGAGGATTTCTACTTTGTATGCGGTTCTGCTTTCTGGTACGATGCGACTGCCGGAGAGGACTCCATCCCTCCATTTGCCAATCCCGGCCAGGGTGATTCCATTTTCATGGTAGACCCGGCAACTCTGATGAATAACCCGCTCTCTGTCACTGCAGTAAAAATTTCCAGTTCACAGGTTAAGTTGACTATTGATGGTCAGATGACCCTTCCCAGTGTTCCAGATCCCTTCCGCCCCTATTCCGATTCAATTGGAGTGTACTACCGATATCGCAGTTTTTACACCTCCCCAGTTGCCGGAGCCAACATTTTTAAGTTCAAAACCTCTTTCGTTAAGACACGTGCTCCTTTCGATACGATCATAGATGTAGGTACTTCCCTTAATCCGGCAGACAGCTTCTACTACTTCAATGCAACTCCTTTCTGGATCACCCCGCCAGATCTGGCTGCTTCTGTTCCATACGACACCATGTCTCCCGGTGATTCCGTATACATGCCCGATCCCTATTTTGCAGAGAATGATTTGGCTTTGCAGGGGACCAAAATTTCTCCCGATTCGGTTGAAATCAGCATCTTCAATTTCAGCACTCTTCCGAATCAACCGGTCAGCTACAAGCCCTACGTGGATTCCATAGGAGTGTGGTACAGTTATGATGGTTACCCCGAGAATGGGCTTTGGGATGATGCGAACATGTTTCGTTTCTCCTTAACTGATATGAAAGCTGGACCAGAACCATTCAAGGCCAGAGTAAAGATTCCAGCATTCGTGCCGGGATCCACCGATTCATCCTGCTATTTTACCTCCACTTCACATTGGGTCTGGAACCCTGATTCACTCCTCCCGGTAGTGGTCAGTAAGGGCTGTTCGGTTACAATGGCAGAAGTGCGCATTCCTTTCAATTCCTGCAGTATCACTGCCGTGCAGCCAAATGTCTTCCAGGATACCGTTATCGTTACAGTGAGTGTAGATAGTTTGGATGATCTGGCTGATTCCATTTACACATTCTACTCCTTCACCGCACCGGCGAATTTTGATCCTTTCTTTGTGCACAAAATAGCCGTTTCCGAAATCACTGGGGACAGCTATTCGTTTAAACTAGGTAATCCGGGTTTTGTTGGAGAAACAGACACCGTTTTTACTGCTTCGATTGTAGTGGGAGTTCATAAAAAGAACAGCCCGCCTTTAAACGGAAACTTTACTGTTGGAAGAGATCGCCCGGTCAACACAATAGCCAATTTGAAGGCTGAGGCATTAGGGCCCTCGGTGATAAGGCTTACATGGGATGCTATTACTGGTGTGGACAGTATCTATCTGTTTAGCAGTGGGGATGATATCGGGAAAGGCAGATATGCACCCTCAACCTTTACTGTAAAGCTTCCCGCTGCTGAGACTACCTACGAGTTCACTGGTCTTGAGTCTCTGAAGCTTTACTATTTTGGTATGGCATTGGTCGATAAAGGTCTCATTTCTGATGTTACAGACAATGCGATCGCTTCTGCTACGACAAAGGATAGCAACCCCAATGACTATCTCAAAAACTTTATTGTGATCGACACCTCCTACTACGTGGATTCCAATTTCAGTTTCAGAGTAAAATACCATCTTTCAGATGAGATTTTTGAACCGTTACAATACGGATATCAGATTTCGTTCAATCCGAATTCTCCCATCGAGCCACAGGATAGTGGTACACTGTCCCCGGCAGATTCCTTTTTTACTCTTTCCCTGGGGAATACAATTCAATTCGATACCACTTATTACATTGTAATGACTATGGGTAAAGAGGGGTATTGGACTGCTGCTACAGTTGCTTCCAAGGATACAGTTCGTATCGGACCGTTTAACCGGCAGCCTATTAAATATCCAAGCGCGAATCAGACTGTAAATGCAAATAACGGTAAAATCATCCTGAAATCAGAAACCAGCTGGCAGGGTATTGCTTACGACACCGTCGTGGTCTTCACAGGTGGTGATCTTGATGGATTTGTTCCTGTAAGCGATGGCTTTAGTTTTAAGAAAGGTGATTTTTCACCGCAGTTTAATGTGGGATTGAAGGCTGATGCAATTCCATCCGGCCTTTCAATCAAAGACGCCAGAATGTATCGCTGGCAGGAGGGTAAGGGTTGGACTGTTGCGGAAAGCAAAATTGATTCTGTTTCCAGAATCATTTCATCAAGTGTGCGCCTTTCATCACCGCCATCTCCGTTCAGATTGCTTATAGACACCAGCAGGGTTCAGTGTGAAGTACTGTCGAATGTAACTACAACCGTGCAGGCTGGGCTCGCGATTAGTGATACGTTTCAGATCAGTGATAATATCATTAATGTAACTGCAAGCCTGCTATACTCCAAGGCTGACGATATCTTTACAAGCCCTGTGGTTCAAACGCTTTCAGCTACGAGTGGGAAGGTGACATTTACCATACCTGCAACGGCTGTTCAGCCTCTTCTAGGAGTCAGAGCGATGTTGGTTGTTTCTGACGGTCGCAATATCGATACTATTAATATCTCCAGAACGGTGCGGTCGAAAAATTACGTGGTGCCTACAGTAAGCCGTAAATGGGTTCCCTTTCATTCTAATGTTAAATTAGACTCGGTTTCCTCTTACAGGGCACTTGCAATGTTGGGTGGTCAAGACACTGAATTCAAGTACGACATCAAAAAGTTCAGGTTGTTTCGCTGGTTCAAAACAGCTGATAATGCAAATACCAGTCGTAAATGGGTTGAATACAGCGAGACAGATAAGGACAGCTTTAATCTGGTTCCCGGCAGACTCATGTGGTTGAAAGTAGACAAAACGACCTCCATTGATCTGGGGGCATCAGTTACCCACTCTCTTAAAGATACTTTTACCATGGTTCTTCCACCGCTTGAATGGACAGATCTTGTACTGCCCTACAAGTTCCCGATAAGGATTGCAGATATCATTGCAGCAACCGGATCATCATACAAACAGCTGGCATTTTATGAATGGCAGGCAAACGATTCCGGCGTTTACAATGCTGAATTGATTTTTGCAACTGGAATGGGAGGCCAGTTAAGTGATTCCACTCGGGAGATGAAGGGGAGTATTGCTGATGCATATACCATAAGGAACTATTCCTCAAGTCCCATAACACTTAAAATACCGCCGACACTGTCGCTTTTATCAAAATATCTGCCTAAGGCAAGGAAGGTGGCCTCTTCGGAAAATGATTTCTGGTATGTGACAGTAAAATCAAGAACTGCTGAAAATCCGAAGCTGGCATCTGTTTCTGCTGGGTATTCCACACTTGCCAAGACGCTTGATGTGGCACCATCATTCGGAAACGTGAGTGTATCTCTTATGGACCGGAATACCGGGAAACCCTATGGGTACATGTTTACACCCGATTTTAGTCAGGGCGGAAACACTTTTACTCTCAGGTTTACCAATGAGGGGACTCAGAAAACCACCGTGTACTTCAGTGCAGAAAAAAGCCAATGGGTTCCGGAGGGCACCAGCGTTGTCTTTGTAAAAGCAGCAACAGGCGAACTGATGCAGGGATCTGCCGAAAAGAGTATCAGTCTTGATGCACAATCAGCTGAAGATGTCATTATGGTTGTGGGTAGCAGCGAATACATTCAGAAAGCCGGAGCCACTGCAGACCAGATGAAGTTCGTTTTCGGCGGACTCAATGTGAACAGCCGTGCCAAATCAGTTAGGTTCAATTACTACGCACCTTTCGCAGGCGTGAACAACATGGAGTTCACTATTATCGATATGAAAGGCAGAGTGGTATGGTGCGGCAGACAAACCGTAAGGCCTTCAGCCTGGAACACCTACGACTGGAATGGAAAATCTTTCAGCGGTTCAAAAGTCTCTGCAGGAACTTATCTGGTGAGGGTAAAAGCCTTGAATGCAAAGGGACGAACAGTAGATGTAGTGGACCGGAAGATGATGTTTGTGCCTTAGTAAAAAGGCGCTATTTCTTAGCGCCTTACTTGCTACACTTCCTTTGCTGCATGATAAACATTATCAAACAGCATTTCCAGAAGCTCGTAGGGAGTTGATGAGAATGCTATTCGCAGCAGTTTTCCCTGAGCAATGACACCTGTATTGTATTTCTCCAGAAGAATCTGCCTAACTTTATTAGCTTCTCCGCTTTTAATTTCCACACACATGAAATATCCGGAATTGAAGGGGAGTGGCTGAAAAAACTCCGAATATTCCAAATGAGAATTGAAGATTTCTTTGATTTTAATGTAGCGCCGCTGCAGTATGGATAACTTTTCCTGCTTTTCCTGTTCATAAGAGTTAGTGTGGTAGGCAGAAAGCAGGAGGGATTGTCCCAGGTTTGATGAGCTGGAAATGTTGCCTCTAATTGCTCCGCCCAGTTTTGATTCAAGAGCTGAATAAAAAGCCGGCGTGTTGAGTGCTGTTCCAAAGGTTACGAATCCAACTCGGAATCCCCAGACATAGTCTTCCTTGGTGGGACCATCAAGTTTTATTGCCAGAATCCGTTCATGTGCGTTTGCCAGAAGAGAAAACATAGATTCTTTGTAAATGCCCTCTTCGAAAACCAGGCCAAAATAGGCGTCGTCAATAAACACCAAAACTGAATTCCCTGCTTGCGCAGATTCAACAAGTACTTCTTTAATCCTTTGTGCTTCTTCAAGGCTGATCGTATAACCTGTGGGGTTATTGGGGAAATTGAGGATAACTATCTTTTTGCCCGTGGTACCCTCGTTTAGCCTATTTCTCAGGCCTTCAATGTTAAACCCGTTTTGTGAATTGAAGGTGGGGAATGTGGAGAACTTGGAACCGTAAGCATAGTTGAAAACCAGTTCGTAATTTTCCCAGAAGAGATCAGGTGTAATGATTTCATCACCCTGTTCAATAAAAACATAACCAGTCATGGAGAGACCATGGGTAAGAGCATTAGTTACAACCGGGGTACTGAAGGTAGCTTTAGTCAGGGACGGGTTTTTCCGCAGGAGCATGTTTTTCCAGATCATGCGGATTTCGGGTTTGCCGAAACTCGGAGCATAGGAAAACACCTCCTTGTTTCCAACTGACATGTGCTTGTCAACTGATGTGAGAACCATTGGAATGCCGGTATCCTCAAGTGCAGTACCTATGGTGGCGTTGATCCCCTTGCCACGTGCTTCCGCCGTCTGAGCGAGAATTCCTTTGGTGGGGAAAAAAATGTTACGGCCTTTTTCTGAAAGCATTCCGTAAACATAGGGATTTGTTTGTCTGATGATCTCGTTAAGCTCTGCGGCTTGGGGGTTGGTCATACTATTCTTCTCTTACTTTCTACTTCATAAAAACAGCCGATAAAGCTCAATTTCCGTGAACTCTTCGGCTGCTGCAGCAATATATATAAACAGAGTTGGGAAAATACGGTTTGCGCTGAGTAGAGTCAAACGATTACGGGGGAGCCATCTGTTCTTTTAATTCAGCATAAAGTTGATGAGCCATTCTCGAGGTGTTTCCGTTTTATAATCTGAAATTAGCAAACGAAGAAGTCATATTCGGGCTTTGTAACAAATATCTCAGGAAATTGATAATTTCCTGAGAGGCCGCCTGTGTTTTAATCTCAGAATTCCGGTTCGGCATTTCCTGTATGGATGAAAGGTGCAAGTTCCGGCATCTGTTCGATTAGTGCAGAGGACACTTTTGCCAAGTGTTCGGCATAGCGGAAATGAGCTCCCAAACCAGTTCTTAATTCGATCTCATAGATCATTTTATCGAGATGGGTTGAATGTTCGAATGGAGTCTGGGTTCCAAGCAGAAGAGCATACACATAGCTGTTGGGCTGTCCGCTGCTGCAAATTTTCTCGATTAGCTGTTTCTGTTTGTTTAATAGTTCTCCTACCCCGGGATTAGTAACTTCCGAGGGTAAATAGAATCCGCAGGGGAGCAGGGGAGAGAAGCGGTAGCCACTTCTATGTCGGTTGAGATCCCTCAACTCTGCAATCGCCATATTGTTCCATGCTGCGCTTACCATAATGCGCTTTACAGCGGTTCCAGTAACACTGTATCGATTGTCTTTTCCTTCAAAGGCCTGGGGAATTGTCTGGAGCCGGGGTAAAAATGAAGGCATGGCATCGAGGAGGCGTACCTGTATCATATCAGGCAGATTCGCGATGGAGACTCCGTTGCTTTTTATGGCTTCAATGCTGTAGTTAAATAACTGTTCAGATTGATTGATGCTGGATTTTGTGGAAAAGCTGTGTCTCACCATACGAGGCACAAATTTCTCCAGTTCTTTTCTGATGAGAACGGCGCAGTTCTTTGCTTCCGGGAGCGCAAGAGAATCCAGATGCTTCAAAGTGTCTGCCCATACTCTCGCGCTCATGACATAAGCGGCATTTGTTCTGGTGGCAAATGGAATCAGATAGCGCGCCCTGTCAAGAGCATAGTTCTTTCTCAGGCGGTCGACCACCTTGGGATCGGTTCCAGGCGGAAGTCTGATAAGGTCTGGCGCTTTCTTTACCTTTTCATCAAGATCGGAATAAACTTCCTGATATAGATCAAAAGCCTGTTCCATGATAGATTGCCATTCATGGATACAGGATTCCGGAATTCCGATTTCTTTAGCTTCGGGAAGACTGGATTTGTCAAGTTTGATATATCGGGTACTTGATTCCTGACCATCTGAGAGCTGTGCGAATTCGAAAATCTTGTAAGCCAGAAACATCGAAAGCCCGTCAATGGCAATGGCAATGCCTCCGGTCATACCGGTAATGCTTGCGTGCCCGTAATCGACAAAACGGAATATTGAATCCACTGACTTTTCAGGATCCGACCAGTCGATGGATGCAAGTATTGTGTCCAGTCCCTTGTTGGATCGGGAATATCTGGCGAGACTGCTCGCCAGAAGTTCTGGGGTTACCTGCGGGTTATCTTTTGCGCCCGGAGGAGGACAGATGCCAATACCGGTTACTTTCATTTCTGGCTCCCTGTACTCTTAGTAACGGTAGTGCTCTGGTTTGAAGGGACCCTCAACCTTTACACCGATATAATCGGCCTGTTTCTTTGAAAGTACAGTCAGTTTAGCACCGATCTTACCCAAATGAAGTCTGGCGACTTCTTCGTCAAGCTGTTTGGGAAGAATGTAAACTCCGGGCTTATAGACTTCCTTGTTTTTCCAGAGGTCCATCTGAGCCAGTGTCTGATTTGAAAATGAGTTGGACATGACAAATGAAGGATGTCCGGTTGCACATCCAAGATTCACAAGTCTTCCCTCAGCAAGCAGAAAAATGGCATGGCCATCAGGGTAGACATATTTGTCAACTTGGGGCTTAATGTTTTCTTTCTGAATGCCGGGCCATTTCTCAAGTTTTGCAACCTGGATTTCATTGTCGAAATGGCCGATGTTGCAGACGATCGCCTGATCTTTCATGGCTGCCATGTGTTCTGCAGTGATAATATCAACGTTGCCAGTGGTGGTCACATAAATATCACCAATCCCCAGCGTTTCCTCAATGGTGGTCACCTGAAATCCTGCCATTGCCGCCTGAAGTGCACAGATGGGGTCTATTTCGGTAACAATGACCCGTGCACCGAACCCTTTCATGGATTGAGCGCAGCCTTTACCCACATCGCCGTAACCGCAGACCACGACCACCTTGCCGGCGATCATCACGTCTGTTGCCCGCTTGATGCCGTCAGCCAGACTCTCTCTGCATCCGTAAAGATTGTCAAATTTTGATTTGGTCACGGAATCGTTCACATTGATTGCCGGAACGAGAAGTTTACCTTCGGAAAGCATCTGGTAAAGGCGATGTACTCCGGTCGTGGTCTCTTCTGAAACACCCTTCCATTCACTGACCACTTTGTGCCAGTGCTGGGGATCCTTTTCATACACTTTTTTCAGAAGATCTTTTATAACGGACTCCTCGTGACTTTCAGATGGGCTGTCAACCCATTTGTCTCCGTTTTCAAGCTGAAAACCTTTGTGAATAAGAAGAGTCGCATCACCACCATCGTCTACTATAAGGTTTGGACCTTTGCCCTGGGGAAAGGTAAGTGCCTGGAACGTGCATGCCCAGTAATCTTCCAGTGTTTCGCCTTTCCAGGCAAACACCGGAATTCCAGCTTTTGCGATTGCTGCCGCAGCGTGATCCTGGGTGGAGAAAATGTTGCAGGATGCCCATCTCACATCTGCACCAAGTTCGACCAAAGTCTCAATGAGTACCGCAGTTTGAATGGTCATGTGGAGAGATCCGGAAACGCGTGCTCCGGCAAGAGGCTTGTCTTTTGCATACTTTTCCCGGATGGCCATGAGCCCGGGCATCTCTTTCTGAGCGATCTCTATCTCTTTACGTCCCCACTCAGCTAAACTCAAGTCTTTTACCAGATTGGGCAGACTGGCCCAAATATCGACATGTGGTGCCATATTTCTAATCTCCTTTTAGCAAATCAATACAGAATGTTACGATCGAGGCAGATGAATATTTGTGCCCGCGGATACGGACAAACGCTTAATATAAATGATAACGGGGGACCGAATCCATATTACTGGGCCGGTTCTAGTGATCTTTAGTCTTTTGGGGACTGATCCCTGTGCTGGCCAGTACAGCAAGAATCAGAAAAATGACTCCTGTTATGGCGAATGTTCCCCTTATTCCAAGACAAATGGATAATGATGCGCCTATTAACGGGGCCACCGCTCTTCCTGATGAAACTATTGAATTATCTAATCCGTAAACACTACCCAGTTCATCCGGATCTGAGTATATCGCCAGTAGTGCCGTAAGAGAGGGAAGAATGCCTCCGACAGCAGCACCAGCCAAGACCTGCAACAGTAAAAACTGCCAAGCTGAGGAAACAATCGTCTGGGGGATAAAGAAAATAGCAGCACCCAATGCACTGATAATAACAATTTTCCTGTGACCTGTTCGATCACCCAATCTTCCAAGGTAGACTGCACTGATTGTTCCCGCAACTGAGCTTGCCCCTGCGACTAGTCCTGTATAAGTTCCCTTCATGGAACTTTCTCCAAGCAGTTGTTCCACATAGAGAGGAATAACCGGAAGCAGTGCCGTGGTTCCCAGGCTGTTTAAAAATCGAAGTGCAAAGGTGACCGTCAGCCCCTGAGTGGAAAAAATCCTGTGCCAGTCTTTGAGAAAACCGAACCTGCCCCGGGGGACTGATGTTCTGGAAAAAGGCTCTTTTACTACAGTGATGACTAGAATACCTGCGGATGTTAGCAGTAGAGCAGTTACCATAAATGGTATTCTGAAACCGAAATGATCTGCCAGCACCCCTCCGAGTAAAGGGCCTGCTGAAACTCCTATCCACATCCCAAGCTGCAAAATACCCATGCAAAACCCGGTTTTTTCTTTTGGGCTTACCGAGGCCACCAGTGCCATTGAGGCGCTTATAACACCACTGAGCAGCCCCTGCAAAATTCTTAAAAAAATCAACTCTTCTGCAGTTCTGGCGAAACCCATAAGGAAAATGGTTACAGCTCCTCCCATTATTGCCCTGACAACCATCGGCTTGCGCCCGTATTGATCAGCAAGCCTTCCCCAGAATGGTGAAGCCACAGCCATGGCTAGAGCCTGGGATGAAAAGACAAGGCCGGAGAGGAATTCAATGCTTAGGTTGGTAGAACTTCCCAGTTCCCGTACATAAAAAGGCAAAAAGGGGAAAATTATGGAAAAGCCGATTGAGGTGCTCAGCTGCGATATGAACATAACTATGAGGGTGCGTTTCCAGTGGATCATCTTTAGTACCGGTGGAAGTTGATAAGGCTGATCGGCGGCGCAGTTATTAAATTTACTATTTGGCCAGGCATAGTTTTTTTCAGATCACCAAGTAATTTTTTCAAAGCTGAATCAGTGAACACCATCCTTCTTTTTGATTCCGATTTTATTTCTCCGAATCGGGTTTCTATTTCTGGAAGACGACTCAATCATATTAGAGCTACACTGAAAGCCTCCACTGGCGATGTCCTGAAGGTGGGGAAACTTAACAGCTATCTTGGCAAAGGAAAAATTGCAGTTCTGAGCGATTCTGCATGTGAGATGGAGGTGAGTCTGACCGATGCTCCTCCTGCCCCGCTTCCCTGTACTCTGATACTTGCTCTGCCGAGACCTAAAAGTTTCAAAAAAGCTCTTGAAACGGCAGTAGTGATGGGTGTAAAAAGGGTGTTTATCATAGAAAGCTGGAGAGTGGAGAAAAGTTACTGGTCAAGTCCGGTGTTGGACTTTTGCACCTTGAATGAAATAATGTATCTTGCTTTGGAGCAGGCTTGTGACACAATGCTTCCGGATATTCAGCTTCGAAGAAGATTCAAACCTTTTGTGGAGGATGAATTATCGGCTGTCATTCAGGATAATCTGGCTTTGGTGGCTCATCCGGGTGTTACAGAAAAAATGTCTTCTTCTGCTGGTCAGAGAGTTACTCTCGTCATTGGGCCGGAAGGAGGATTCATCCCTTATGAGGTCAACTTACTGGAAAAGTTCGGATGCCGTCCTGTTTCCTTCAATGAGAGAATTCTTCGAGTTGAACATGCAGTAGCAGCTTTTCTTGGCAGATTATTTTAGGTGAAAGTGGAAGGCGAGGGGCTCAGTTGTGAAGTGTTATGAAGTCAAGGGATGCAGTGAGAAAGCACGGGAGAACTGTTTTGTTTATCAGAATTTCAGAAACAATATTGCTGAAATGGAGAATCTCTCCTGTTGGATTCTGAAAAAGGGATCTGGAACCGCCAACTCCGAAGATCAGAAATGCCCATCATGCCCCTACTATCAAAAAATCAATCAGAATTCCATAAATGTAAATATTGGTGAATACGAAACTGTGGTAATAGAGTGTTGCGGCACTTTGAATGCAATCCGCTGTGCAGCTCTATCCAAAGTGGCTGAGAGGCTCAGTAAAGTCAAACGCGGCAGAGTTGTACTCGATTTATCTAATGTTAATAACATCTACTCCTGTGCCCTGGGATTGATAGTCAGATTTTACAAACAGTGCAGTGATCTGGGTGGGAGGCTTGTTATTGTGGGCGCCACAGGATACGTGAAAATCGCACTTGCCAGTTCAAAACTTGACCGCTTCATTCTTCAGGTGGAAACGATAAAAGAAGCTTATTGTGCTATGAGTAAATTTGCCTCAAAAGAGGAAGATCTTGAAGATGAAACATCCGTTACCGATGTCGAGGCACTCAAAGAGGAGATATCTCAACTGGAAGAATCAGACTCCCATGAACATGAGACAAAGATAATAAGCACCAGCTGATTTAAAAATCTATTATCAGCAGTGTAATATCATCTTCCGGTTTTATCATCCCGCAAAATTTCTTCTGATCATCAAGAATATAATCGGCAACTTCTTCAGGATTAAGATGAGAAGTTTCCAACACTGCTGTACTGAGTCTTTCTATTCCATACATTTTGTTTTCCACGTTGTTGGCTTCTGTAAGACCATCGGTATAGAGAACCAGTCTGTGTTCACCGGGAACGAAGTCGATTCTTCTTTCAGCAAGCATCATGTCGGGAAATACTCCAAGGAAAAGGCCATCAGCTTTCAAGAGAGTACAGCTGCCTGCTTTTTTGTCAAGCAGGAGTACCGGGCAGTGCCCTGCGGAGGTGAAGCGGATGAACTTCTCTTTAATGTCGAAAACAGCATAGAATATAGTCACGAAATGTTCAGTGGCGATTTCAGACAAGAATACACTATTGATTCTTTCGAGTGTTTTCTGGGGTGAGGTCTCATTCTGAGAATAGGTCTTAAGCAGTACTTTAGCCATGGACATGATCAGGGCGGAGGCAATTCCGTGTCCTGAGACATCGGCTACCACAAGCCCGTAAGCACTTTCTGAGATCTGGAAGAGGTCGAAATAATCTCCCCCCACTGCATCGGCTGAAAAGTACCGTGTGCTTATGGAAAAATCATTTGAGCTGCGGATGTGCTGAGGCATGAGCCCCTGCTGAATGGTGCGGGCGTGTTCAAGATCGGTGTTGATCTTTGCATGCGCAATCTGCAGATCGTGATTCACAATTCTAAGTTGTTCATTGGCTTTCTGCAGGTTGTGATTTGCACCGTCAAGAGCATTCATAATCCTGAAGTTATCAATTATGAGGCCGGCCAGATTGATGATTGCCGTCAGAGTGGTGATGTCATCACTGGTGATGGGTGACCGTCTGCTGTTGCGGTCCATCCAGAACACGCCTTCAGCTTTGAATGCCACGCAAGTCAGGCAACTTCTTCGCCGTTCATCTTCAGTTCGGACCGAAAGCATCTGACCGGCCCCGCTCTGACTCCAGCAATACGGGTTTATGCTTCCATAGCAGGCGCAGGACTTCTTCCGGCACTCCTTCAGTTCCCAGCATCTTTTGTTGGGTTTGCTCAGCAGCGGGAGTACAAGGTAACCTGGAGACTGTAAGGCACTGGAGAAAAGATCGCTGCTGTCCGGCTCCTCTACTATCACATGTCTGTTTAGAAACAGTGCATCTGTTATCTCCCCCCCTTCAAACCCCAGGGGCACAGACAGTGATTCTACATCATTACTGTTTAGACCCACCCAGGATCTTGGAGTGAGATGAAAATTCTTCACATCTATGCTGAACAGAATGGCCCGATCGAAATTGAGCAGATCCTGAAACGATAATAGAACCGTCTTTATTATACCTTCCAGATCTGTGCAGGAATGCAGCACTTTGGTGAGTTCGTTTACCAGGGATGCATTCATCAGCTGGGATTTCAATAACTCGTTCTGAAGCCGCAGTTCCTCATTCAGGTCAGGAATTTCATTCATGTTGAGAGATGCATTCTGTTTCATATTGATTAATACCTCTAAAAATATCTATCTTAGGGGCTTCAAGGCACAAATACTTGACTTTTACCCCTAATGAGAACCATTTTACTGTATTCGGTCTGCAATGTTGAATATACCGAATCGTATTTGGTTGGAATCTGCAGACATCTTACCATATTTCAGAGTGAATGCCAAGGAGGAAATCGCTTGAATATTCAGCAGGATAAAAAAAAGCAGGACTTGGGTCAGGACCCAGTGATTGAAGGAGTGGTGAAGGCCAAAGAATTCATGGTCTCAAACAGCACCGCTCTTATTATTTCTCTGGCCGCTGTAGTGATCATTGTGGTTGGAGTTCTGGTTGTCGGGAAAATGAAAGAATCGAGTATCCGCAAGGCTCAGGAAATTTTCGGAGTCGCAATGCTTGACCATAATGACAATCAGCTGGATAAAGCTTTGAATGCTTTCAGTGATGTGGCAAATAACTACAGGCATACGCCACAGGGGACTATGAGTGCTTTCATGATGGGCAGCATCTACCTTCAGCAGCAGAATTACGATCAGGCGATCACGTGGTTTGAAACCGCCTTGTCCGGAAAAGATGCCGGTTTTGCAGGGGCTCAGGCTCTGGAAGGGCTTGCATCTGCTTATGAGTTCAAGGGTGATATGACAAGTGCACTCAATTATCTGCAGAAAGCTCTGAATGATGATCGTCTCAAACACCGTCATTCGGCTATCCGTTGGAAAATGGCCCTTATCAATCAGAACAGTAACACTGCAGTTTCCGGTAAGCTTTGCAATGAAATTATTGCTGACACAAATGCTACCGAATATCATCAGAAGGCGGAAAACCTTCTTGCCATTCTGAATGTAAAAGCAGGCGTTAATTAACATTATTTGATTCTCTATTTAAGATCTAACCGGAAGAGATTCCGTGTTAGATCCTCTTTTTTGATACTATTAGTGTGCATCTTTATAAGGGGAATACGATGAAAGTACTGGTTTTGGATGACGGTCGCAAAAGAATCGTCCAGATGCAGGATGAACTGGGAAAAAAGAATATCGAAACAGTTCTGTGCTCTACCTCCAACAGTTTTATGGATGCAGTCGGCACTGCGAATTTTGACAGCTTTCTTATCAATGTCGATACCTGGGAAAAGGGACGTGCAATTTACGATTATTTCGGCATCGGAAGAAAAATTGAGCAGAAGCCGGTAATTTTTTACAATGCTGACGAGACTTTTACATCAGTTAACAATAGAATTCCAAATGATAAAGATCAGGTACTTTACAAGCCAGTCGACATAGATGCTGTTGTCGGGGCCTTGTAAAGCCGAATAAGGCAGGATGGCTGAAAAGCAGAAAAAGACTCTGATTTTCGCTGATACTGATAAAGGTGGAATTATTCACATTGCCAACATCAAGGGTGGTGTGGGTAAATCCACCGTGGCCACCAATTTGGCTGCTTCTCTTTCCAAAAAAGGACCAACCCTTTTAGTAGATCTGGATGTGCAGGGAAGTGCAAGTGTGGCTTTGGGAATTAGCACATCAGAAACAGAGCATTCTTCCTGGGAATTCTTCTCCAAACGGTTTTCTCCCTCAGAACAGACAAGATCACACTCTGAATCAACTTCCTTGAACATAGTGCAGAAGGCGGAAAGGTTTTTTCTTTCCGGGATAGTCGGCAAAGGCTCTTTAAGAGAAAGAGTGGTAAAGGTTAAGCCCTGTCTCGATCTTCTGCCAGCCAATTCTGAACTGTTTAACACACTCAGGTTTTACCATTACGGTAATCTGCTTTATAATCTGAAGGTCGCCAGAGAGTATTATAAGTACATCGTGCTGGATACTCCATCGGTTTGGAATCACCTGACCAAGATGCTTTTTTTAAACAGTGACCTGAATTTAATCCCGGTTACACTCAACGCTCTGTCCACTAAAAGTCTTCGGGAATATCTGGTCAATGTAAAGAAACTCGTTTCAAAAAATCCCAGAGTTCGTTTGAGAATAGTAAAAAACGAGGTCTATGGTAAACAAGATTCCAAACTGGTGGGTAAAACTCGTACCATGTTTGAGAATCGCAGATTTCTGGAGAATCTTTGCGAACAGGTTGCTGTTCACGGCAGTTCCGGAGTTTCTGTTCTGCCACAGTCCATAATATTTGATCTTGAAATACCGGAAAGCGCTATTATCCGCAATGCTCAGGATGAGGGAAAAGCGGTTAACGATTATCATCAGTACTCAAGTGCAGCAAAAGCCTTTGAACAGCTGGCGCGAAATGTTCAGTATGTCCTCAACGGAATCACTGTTGACATTCACAAGGCAGTTATTAGGGATGAACGCATAGCTTTTGCAGGCAAGGTGTTGGCGGCACTGGTAGTGTTGACGCTCATAAAGCTGAATGCCCCGGTTGATGGCCTTGACCCTCCGCGTCCGATTGCCCCGCAGCAGGTGGTCGTAAATGAAAATCGAGTTATCAGCCATAGCTTTGCTTCTGGGGAAAGCATGTATCGTGTTGCAAAGCATGCAATCAGTATATTCAAGGCCAAAGTCCCCAGCTATTATGAAATCGATCAGTATCTCAGAGAAACTGTGCAGATTCATAATCTCACCAGAATTTCCGGTGAGACAAGGATTTCTGATATCCATAAGATTCCCAGTGGACTTGCAGTAAATTTTTATCCTCCGGTAAGTATTTCCAATCCTCTGGAAAAGCAACTTGTACCGGTTTATCAGTTTTTCATGAATATGGTTAATGATAAATATCCCTATATTACCGGCGACTGGTGTGAGAGAGGTACCGGAGGGGGGCAGCCCCATTATGGAATTGATGTGGCTGCTCCGTTCGGCGTGGAAGTGCTCAGTCCTATTGATGGGGAAGCTGTTTTGAAAACTGATAAAACCGGTGGAAGAACTGTTGGAATTGTCAAGGATGGTTCAGTTGTGTTTTTTATGCATCTGGACAAGAGACTGGTGAAGGATGGTGAGAAAGTCTCTAAAGGCCAAGTGATTGCCACTGTGGGAATGACTGGCAGAACAAGCGGGCCTCATGTGCACATCGGATATGCTGTTAAGAGTCAGTCCCGCAGTGACATTAGCTTTGGAAAATACAACTACAGGTTAACCGACCCCAAACACTTCTTTTATAGACAGGCATTCATCGAGAGCCTGGATTGAGATTCAGTTTCACGTTTCAGACTTTTTTAACAGTTCCTGTGCATGCTCTCTGCTGATTCGGGAATCCCCTCCAAGCATACGTGCTATTTCGTCAATCCGCTGCTTAGGGTCGAGTTGCTCCACAGTGGTGATGGTCCGATCATCGGAAATCCCTTTTTGAACTCTGAAATGGTGATCTGCCGAAGACGCAATCTGATGCAGATGTGAAATGCAGAGGACTTGATGCGTACTGCTTAAGTCAAGAAGAGCTTTGGAAACATCTTTGGCCAGTACACCTCCGATTCCAGTATCGATTTCATCGAATATAAGGACCGGAATATCATCAAGCTCGGCAAGTATGGATTTGATGGCCAGCATCAGTCTGGATACTTCACCACCTGAAGCGGATTTTGCCAGAGGAAGAAGCGGCTCTCCAGGGTTGGTGCGTACAAGAAATCGCACCGATTCGAGTCCCTCCGGACATGGCTCACCTAAACTGAGAAATTCAGATTTCCACAATCCGCCTTTAAATCCCAGATGTGTCATTCTTCTGGTAATTTCTTTGTCAAACTGTTCGGAGGCATCGATTCTGGCTTGTGTCAGTATCTTTCCTGCTTTCAGGCATTCCTGTTTAGATTTTGTAACTTCTTTTTCCAGGTATTGCAAATCTGACTCTGAATTGCTTAAAGAGTAAAGACTCTGTTCGAGTTGACTTTTTTTCGTTATAAGTTCGTCAACACTGCAGCTGTATTTTTTCTTTAAACGTTGTATTTTGGAAAGACGGGAATTGATCTCCTCAATTCTTTTCTGATTGCTCTCAGTTCCCTCTTTTTCAAGATAGGAAGTGCAGAACAAATCGAGCTCCGAACAAATTGAAATGATGCTGTCAACATCAGTTATCCATGGTTCCACCGAAGAATCAAATCTGCTGAAATTGTCCAGTTTCTTTTTGATTGTGGCGAGTGTTCGCTGAAGTGAATCACCTTCCGGCGGGTTTAATAGATTAATGATATCTGTTGCGCATGAAATTCGCTCAGCCGAGGATGAAAGCAGCTTCAGTTCATCTTCCAGCTTATCCTCTTCTCTGGAGTGCAGATTGAGGTTTTTTAATTCATTATACTGAAACTCCAGAATGTCCTTTTTTTCAGCCAGTTCCCGGGCGCGTTTACGTGCGGATTCAAGTTGGTCCTGAGTTTCTGTGAAGTTGTTATAGTTTTTTCTATATATTTCAAGTACTGCGGGAACACCGGGTAGCGAGTTGATCAGGTGAATATGGGTGCTTTCGTCGAGTAGAGACTGGTGTTGATGTTGACCATGCAAATCAATGAGCATGTCACCCAGTTTTTTAAGCGAGGAGAGCGGGATCGGGATCTGATTTACATGTATTCTGTTTTTATCATTTTTGGATAATTTACGTCTGATTATGAGAATGCCATCTTCCGCATCTATCCCCGAGTCCTTGAGAAACCTTTCCAGCCTTGGGCGGATACTTTTAATTTCAAACACTCCACTGACCTCGCCCTCTTCGCTTCCTGAACGGATCATTTCCGATGAGGCCCGTTCGCCTAAAAGCAATCCGATAGCCCCCATAAGAATCGACTTGCCTGCACCGGTTTCTCCTGTAAAAACCGTAAAGCCGGTTTGAAATTCAAGTGACAGGTCTTCTATTAAGGCGAGATTTTTTATCCTTAGTTCACGAATCATCTTTTTCGCTCCTCTTTTTATAACCCTGTCCCCAACCAAGTTTGCTCCTGAGAAGAGAGAAGTAGGATCGTTCCGCGAGTTGAATCAGATTGGTCCTGATCCCGCCGTAGGATACGAGAATTTCATCCTCACTTTGAAGTTTAACAGATTGAAGACCATCGGCGCTCAGCAGAAGATCCGGATTCTTTTCATTAATCACCAGACGAATGCTGCGATCAGAAGGCAGGATAAGTGGTCTTTCTGTTAGTGAATGAGGACAGATGGGAGTTAGAAGAAAGGCCTGGACGGTGGGCTCCACGATGGGGCCACCTGCAGAAAGAGAGTAGGCTGTGGATCCGTTTGGAGTTGCCACAATGATCCCATCTGCATAAAAATCGGTTATGAAAGCAGAGCCGCAATATGCGGAAATAGAGGTTAGTTTGGGTGTGTTGATCCTGTTTATGTAAATATCATTCAAGGCATGAAATCGACAGACCAGATCGTTAGCTCTCATTATGCAAGCTTCAAGCACCATTCTGCTTATTGTATAAAACTGACCCGAGCAGATTTTACACAAACTTTCCTCAAGTTCCTCTGGACCAATGTCTGTCAGGAAACCCAATCCACCCAGATTTATTCCCACAACCGGCTTTTCAGAAAAACGGCTCATGTGTGCAACTGACAGGAATGTGCCATCTCCGCCTACTGAAATAAGAGCATCACTTTTTCCCAGGAATTCCTGTTCACTTTCAGTGATGTTTTCCAGAGGCAATTGCTCTGCAATAACAGGATGAAAATAAACGGATACACCATTTTGATGTGACCAATTCTGTATTCTAAGCAGAACATCCTTTGTCTGTTCTGTTTTTTTAAATGCCACTACTCCGAATGAAGAAATCGGCTTCAAGTTGTCTCCTTCTGAGTGCGTAATTCGCAGATGTCACTCAGTAATTTGCCAAAATCCGGCCATCGGTCATTCACCAAACTGTCCTCTATAGAAGTTTCCCCCATACACTTCAGGCCAGCTACACAAAATGCCACAGCAATATGGGCTGGCAAAGGTTCTTTCAGATCAAATCCGTCAAAATCTCTGGCACCCTCCATCACAATTCCGTCGGGCATTTCGCCATGCCGTACACCAAGTGTGCGAAGACAGCTTTCAAGCTGATCAATACCATCGGGTACATCCAGACGCATATCTTCCAAATCCCTGAAAACGGACTGGCCGGAGGCGAATGCGGCCGTAATCGTCATTGTCGGTAGTTGACCAGTAAACTGAAACAGGGGAATGCACTTGACCTTTCTCCCGTAAAGCTCAGCTTTCTGAAGGGATACCAGCCCGGTTGATCCGAAAGAGGTTCTCTCATTTTCCTGAATCGATAGCTTACACCCCATTTTTCTCAGGAATGCCATCGTCTGCGATGCCCATGATTCAAGCGAAACATTGGACAGAACCAACGACCCTTTAGGTATAAGACATTTTGAGCTGATAAGAGCCGCACCGAGTATATCATCGCCCGGAACTTTTATTTCCAACGGGTCGCCCTTCTCTGGCCGGGTAAAATCGATCTGTACAGAAAAGGATTGATTCTGTGACGGGCCGGTCTTCTTTTTCTGTTGAAGAAAACGAATGCGTTGCATAATCGGATCTGTTGGTTTTTCAGCGGTTACCGCTTTGACAGAAAGCTGTAGCCCGAATGCCTGTACTAGATGTCGCAGTGGACTTGAGAGAAAGAAGTCGATGGAGTACTCGGCTGTTCCGTTTTTACCTAATATAAAAGCGATTAAAATATTACA
Organism: Fibrobacterota bacterium; assembly: GCA_023436205.1. Lineage (GTDB taxonomy): Bacteria > Fibrobacterota > Chitinivibrionia > Chitinivibrionales > Chitinispirillaceae > JAEZKC01. The sequence goes on along the minus strand of JAEZKC010000117.1, from coordinate 48,002 downwards.
GATTTCTTCCTCCACAAAGGAGCCATTTACTGTCTCCTGTTTGAAATCTGTAACCTTGAGCCCAGTACATTGGTCAATTGCTGTGCTTTCCAGAGTGATACCGATTTTTTTTGCCTGCTTGATCCAGGATTCGATTCTTTTGGAAGAAGCTGACCTGCATACCACAGTTTTGCCCATTCCCAATGCTATGAAAAGATACATGGTCCTGTAGACAATGAGAGAATCCGGAAGAGTCAGGAGTAATGTCGGATCCTCACTGATTTCAGGTTTGATTGTGAGCACCGACTCTTCGTTTTGAAAAACGGCATGCCCATGAAGGCTCCTGCGCATGTCCCTCAGAACTGTACTGTCCGGTATCCCTTTTAAGGTAATTGTCCTTGAAAGGGCACAGGCTGATAGAGCGGCCAGAAAGAGAAGGTCCGGGTTTGGTGGAAGCTCGACCTTGCCCTGAATCGATTTGACAGGCTGTAATTTGAGCATAAGTCAGTTCCTTTCTCGTGCAGTAAACCCGTTTTGGCTAAGAACTGAAATGGCTTCCCGGGCAATTTCCGGAGTATCAAAGGCCAGGCGAATCGTTCCCCCTTCATTTTCCCGTACTTTCAACACTTCGATATCTTTAATGTTGATCTGTCTTTCGGAAAGAAGTGTGGAAACAGAGGAGATGAAGCCCGGCTGATCCTTCGCCATAATGAGGATTTCGCTTAATGTGCCGATAAAACCTTTGCTCGAAAGCGGAATGCGATTGCGAATTTCCCGGGCTTTCTCGAAGCTTTCCCTGAGGCTGTCATTGATAAGCGACGCCTTCATTTCAGTTAGAATTTCCAGAAAAGAATCAAGTAATGGCAGTATGGCAGATTTATTAGTGGCAAAGATGTCGTGCCACATGTCATAGGGGGCTGAAGCAATTCTTGTCATATCTCTGAAGCCACCGGCGGCAAGGGATAGTGTTCCAGCTGTTTCTGCTTCCTTTTTTCCTGCGGCAAGTACAAGTGCACTGGCAAGTATATGGGGAAGATGGCTAACTGTTGCAGCAATGGAATCATGTATGGCCGGGTCAAGAAACACTGTGCGGCAGCCAAGATACTTTTTCAGAAAAGTAGCGAACTCTTCGTCACTACCATCTGGTCTGTCACCCGGTGGTGTAAGAACATAGAGTGCATTTTGAAAAAGATATGGATCGCTTGCGGAAGGTCCGCTTTTCTCCGAGCCGGCCATGGGATGCCCTCCAATGAACCTTGCGCGAGATCCAATTTTTAATTTTGCTGTATTTACAATTTCCCGTTTTGTACTGCCTACATCTGTGATGATCAGGTTCTCGGGTAGTTCCAAGTTTCCAAGTTGTTCTAAAGTCTTGAGAATGGCAAGTATTGGTGAGCAAAGGATTAGCAGATCTGTTCTTCTGATAACCTCAGGTAAAGCATCATACGTGTGTCCTTCGTCTATTATGTCAAGCTCAAGAGAAGTGGCGACGCTCTTGGGGGAAGATAGTCCGATGATTTTTCCTTTGAAGCCGGATTTTTTCAGAGCCGCTCCGATGGATCCTCCCAGCAGGCCGACGCTGTAGATTGTAATTGTCTGGGGATTAAAAGGCATTCAGCTAAGCTCCGCTTCTATTCAAAAGATAAAGTATTTCGCCCTGTTTTGTCAGGGGTATCACCTGATCACGATAATAGTTCACAACCGGTTCCGGATCAATTTTATGTCTTACAACCAGATTGACACCAGCCTGAGCGGTGTTTACCTTGTCTCTGATCCGTTGAAGGATTTTATCCTCGACCTCTTTTCGGGTCAGTTTTTCATAGAGTGACTGAGTATCTTTAATTCGTATAAGCGCCTCATATCCATGGGGGTCACTTTGGTATTTACTTTCAGCAACATAGAGAGCTCCGAAGTGAACTCTTCTGGCGATTGCCTGAACCGCGTAAACGTCATGTTCAACGCTGGAACCGTACTGGCCGTCATCTCCTTCAATGCATATTCGCGGGATAAGGGAAAGATAACTTTGCAAAACATCTTTGGATAGGCTCACTTTACAGAAATCATCCAGATGCAGACCGGTGTCGGGAAGATTGACAAGTCTTTGAGGGCTGGGGAGAGATGTTGAGAAAGGCCGTTCTTCAGGAACACAGAATCTGCCGAATCGGGCATCCATCTCTTCCTGAAATTGAAGGCGGATTGCAAAGAGCGACTTTGTCGTTTCTCCGCAGAAACCACTTTGGCCCGGCTGGTAAACAACCTTGTTTACTTTCCACTGTGCCCTTTCGATCAGCTTGGAGATAATTGTTTCCTCAAGCCCTTCCAGGCGTGCGGCTATAGCATTTAGATCAATAACGTGCGCCATTTACAGAATACCTCAACCCAGTTTCGTCGCGGCTTTGTATTCAGAAACCTTCTTTTTGAGAACAGCTGAGGGATTTTTCCCCTTAAGAACGGCCTTTTCAATTTCATTGACCAGTGCACTTCCGACAATGGCTCCGTCTGCTCCACTTCTCCTCACTTCACGAACATGGTCAGGTGTGGAAATGCCAAAGCCTACTGCTGCTGGAATGCTTGAAACACTTTTAAGCCTTTTTATCGTATCTTCAACTGTCGAACTCAGCTCCGAACCTGTACCAGTTGTTCCCGGACGACTGACTACATAGACAAAAGAATCAACATGGTTACAGATGTATTTCATGCGCTCTGCTGAGGTGAACTCTGTCACTATGAACACTCGGCCTATACCATATTTCCTCATAGCTTTCTGTAGTGAATCCGATTCCTCCGGAGGCATGTCCGCCACGAGTAAACTGTCGATACCCGCACCTGCAGCCAGTCTGCAGAATTCATCTTCACCTAGAAAATTGATTGTGTTATAGTAAAGAAGGAGTCCTATGGGAATCTCGGTGCGGCTTCTGATTTTTTTAATCGAGGAAAAAAAAGATTTATGGTTTAACCCTGATGCTATTGCTCTTATTGAAGCTCTCTGATTTACTGGTCCGTCTGCCACTGGATCGGAAAAAGGGTAGCCGATCTCGAGAATATCGGCACCGCCTCTGATATAGGCATCGACAATGCTCTGGAAAATTTCCGGATCGGGGTCGCCCGCAACAGCAAAGGGAATAAATGCCATTTCGTTTCTGCTTTTGACTTTTTTAAATGCCTCTTCGTATCTGTTCATATTGTGCTTCCAAGGTATTGAGCTACAGAATAGATGTCCTTGTCGCCGCGACCGGATAAGTTGGCGACTACAATGGAATTACGGTTCAGGGCTGGTGCTTGCTTAATAACGTATGCCAGTGCGTGAGATGATTCCAGAGCGGGAATGATACCTTCTGTTTCACAAAGCGTTTTGAAGGCATTCACCGCTTCAGAATCAGTTGCGTATGTATATTCGACCCGTTGAGTTTCCATTAGATGTGAATGTTGTGGTCCTACTCCACTGTAATCAAGCCCAGCCGATACAGAATGAGTGTCTGCGATCTGGCCGTTTCTGTCTTGAAGAACATATGAGAAGGCACCGTGAAGAACTCCGGGTCTGGCATTTTTGGAGGGAGTCAGACGTACCGCATGCTTGGTACCCTTTAATCCCTGCCCTCCGGCTTCAACTCCCACAAGGCGTACCTTTTTATCATCAAGAAAGCCACTGAAGATTCCTATGGCATTTGATCCTCCTCCAACACAAGCCACGACCTCATCTGGAAGTCTCCCTGTCTTTTGGAGAATCTGTGCCCGGCATTCCCTGCCGATCACTGACTGAAAATCTCTCACCAGGCTTGGGAAAGGATGTGGGCCAAGTGCAGAACCGAAAACGTAGTGTGTATCTCTCACTGTCCTGGTCCAGTCACGCATTGCCTCGTTTACAGCATCCTTTAAAGTTTTACCACCGCTGTCAACAGGAATGACTCTGGCACCCAGTAAATACATGCGGAAGACATTGGGTTTCTGACGTTCCATGTCGATGGTGCCCATGAAGATGTCACACGACATTCCCAGAAGTGCCGCTGCTGTGGCGGTGGCGACTCCATGTTGACCTGCACCAGTCTCTGCAATCAGCCTGTTTTTGCCCATGAACCTTGCCAGTAAAGCCTGACCCAGTGCATTTGTTATTTTGTGAGCGCCAGTGTGATTCAGATCTTCACGCTTTAAAAAAATGCGGGCACCATTCAGCTTCGTGCTCAGACTGACAGCTTCATAAAGCGGTGTTTCTCTCCCGTTAAAATCCCTGAGCAGTCTTTCATATTCGCTCTGCCAATGCTGGTCATTTCGGAACAGATTATATGCCCGCTCTACTTCTTCCAGAGCAGGCATGAGCGTTTCGGGGGCATAAACTCCACCGAACCTGCCGAAATATCCCTTTTTTGTCTCTCTTTTGTTCATACAGTTTCCGCTTCAGTGAATAATCCTGCCGAATCTTGAAAAGTTCAGTTTTCTTTTTCCATTGGAATCGGCTCCAAATCCCCATAACGTCATCAGCGCTCTTCCTTTTACTGCATTTGTTCTGACCGGACCAAAGTACCTGGAGTCCAGAGATCTCTGCCAGTTATCTCCCAAAAGGAATATATAACGATTTTTTACCCTGAATCCATTCACTTCCTGTCCGTCTTGATCAAGAACTCTGAACTGCAAGTCTGGGTTGGCATCGTTCATTGTCATTCTGAGGTATTCCTGGAGCCGGTCCCAGAAAAACCAATCTCTCCGAAACTGCTCCGGAATCGAATCGAGTCGTCCTTTGTACAACGAGAAATCTTTAATAAAATAACTGTTGCTTAGCGTATCATCTACTATTAGCGATGTCTGAAGCTGGTATGCAGTACCGGGATTTTCCTGTTTGAGAACCGAAAAAGTAAAAAAGAAATCACGCAGAGGTAACTTGGTCAGATTAAGCGAGTCACCGGGTGCGGGTACCCTGTAAGGGGCCATGAAATCCCTGGGGGAATAATCTGCTGGGAGCACATTATCATTTTGCGCCGATGATGGGTCGACCATGGGCCTGTTTCCCAGGAAAAAAAGACCGTTGCTGACAGATACAGTATCTCCCGATACCGCAGCGGTTCTGAGCAGCGCTGTCTTTCCCTCTATCGGCGTTTTGAATACTACAGGCTTGCCTCTGCGAGGCCTGACAAACAGGTTGGAAATTCCAGGGAGATAAGGGGTGCCGAAAGTCAGAATTCGATCCCCTGCTCTGACTTGAGGGGCCATCTGCATTCCCTTGACTACAAGAGAATCCAGCACTGTCAGTTTTATCAGAAGTCCAACACCGGCGAACAGTAGAAACTGCTTGACTCCTTTATAGATGGAAAGCCGCAGATCGGCCGGTGGTCTTCTCTCCAGATTGTCCATTCTACTCCCGGCTTAAGACTGCAAGGAAGGCTTCCTGCGGCACTTCAATGTTTCCGATTTGCTTCATACGCTTCTTACCCTCCTTCTGCTTCTCCAGAAGTTTTCTCTTTCGACTGATGTCTCCTCCATAGCATTTGGCGGTGACGTCTTTACGGTAGGGCTTTACTGTGGTTCTGGCAATTACCTTGTTGGCAATTGCTGCCTGAATGGCCACTTCATACTGTTGACGGGGGATCAGTTCCTTGAGTTTTGAAGTGATCATCTGCCCGAAGGTGAATGCCTTGTCTTTATGAATGATAGTTGAAAATGCATCTACCGGTGAACCATTAATCAGGATGTCCAGTTTGATTAAATTATCCCTCTCATAACCGGAAAATTCATAGTCCATGGAGGCATATCCTTTGGAACAGCTCTTCAGCCGGTCAAAAAAATCGATGATAAGCTCTGCAAGGGGCATTTGATAGTTGAGGCAAACTCGAGTGGTCTCCAGATATTCCATATTCACCAGTTTGGCCCGCTTTTCCTCACATAATTTCATGATTGAACCCACATAGTCAGTGGGGGTTATTACCTGCAGACGTGATAACGGCTCCGAAATGAATTCCACTTCCTGCTGTGAAGGAAGACGTGCCGGACTGTCGATATACTCAATACCGCCACTTTTGAGATGAATTTCGTACTTTACGTTAGGCACTGTGGTAATGATGTTGACATTGTATTCCCGAAGCAGTCGTTCCTGAATAATTTCCATGTGCAGCAACCCCAGAAACCCTGCCCGGAATCCAAACCCGAGTGCAGTGGATGTTTCCGGTTCAAAGCTGATGGAAGAGTCATTAAGCTGAAGCTTTTCCAGCGCGGTCCGCAAATCCTCATAATCTGCTTTGTCTACAGGGTAAATGCCGCTGAACACCATCGGCTTTACATCTCTATAACCGGGAATCGGCTCACTTGCACCATTCAATCGGGTGGTGATCGTGTCCCCGATACTGATATCGGACACCGTTTTGATATTGGCAATAACATAGCCGACTTCACCTGCTTTTAACTCGTTAATAGGGACCCGTCCCATGCGGAAAAAACCGACCTCATCCACCTCGAATTCCCGTCCGGTTTCAAAAAAGCGAATGGACTGGCCCTTCTTGAGCATGCCTTCAAACACTCGCACATAGGCGACTGCTCCCCGGAAAGAATCGAATATTGAATCGAAAATGAGTGCCTTGAGCTGCTCATCGTTCTTGCCGGTAGGCGGTGGAACCTCCGCTAGTACTCGCTCGAGGATGGCCGCAACGCCCTCCCCGGTTTTGGCGCTGCAGGAGAGAATAGTGTCTGGATCAACTCCCAGAAGATCACTTATTTGACGGCGGATCTCCTCCGGCCGTGCCGACGGAAGATCCACTTTGTTCATTACAGGGATAATGGTCAGATCACCATCCAGTGCGAGATAGATATTGGTCAAAGTCTGGGCTTCGATTCCCTGGGAGGCATCCACCACCAGAATTGCTCCTTCACAGGCTGCGAGAGAGCGTGATACTTCGTATGAGAAGTCCACATGTCCCGGGGTATCGATCAGGTTGAACTGATATGACTGGCCATCAGATGCCTTGTAATTCATTCTGATTGGATGGGACTTGATGGTGATGCCTCTCTCCCTTTCAAGGTCCATGTCATCCAGTACCTGCGCCTGCATTTTTTCTTTACTGATGGTGCCGGTCAATTCGAGAAATCGATCCGCGAGAGTTGATTTTCCATGGTCGATGTGCGCTATAATGCAGAAGTTCCGTATGAGATTGGAATTGATCACAGATGGTTCCTGTAATTTGGATATGGTGTGTGGCCGGTCTGCTGTAGTCCGAAAGTGCAGAAAATCCGGCCGAAATCCCGAAAAATGAACAGCTAATATAGTTCATGCCATTATGGGCGAATCGGCGAGCTTTAGTTCAGGCTTCCTCGCCTCCGAAAAGAGTCACGATCTGTTTGGCAAATGATGATAAGGAGGGGTCTCTGGCTCCCATAAGAATAACGCATCCCCCGGAAGGGGTACTCTCGCGTAACCTTGTCAGAGCATCCTCTCTGTTCTTTGCCACCGAGGCTGCAAAGGAAACCTCACCCATTAGGTTGATCAGATCTTCGGACTGTATATCCATTACGGCCGAGCCGCCGGCATAGTAAATGGGAAGAAGATAAAGTGAATCGCCGGGACGCAGTACAGTTCTGAATACCTCGGCGTATTCGTTTTTCAGAAATCGGGTGGGCCCGAATCCATGTGGCTGGTAAATGGCGGTGATATGATCGGAGAGCTTCTGTGCTGCTTTGATCGCCGCTCGGATCTTTTCAGGATTGTGGGCGAAATCGTCTACCACACTAATACCGCTTGAGGTACGGTAAACATTAAACCTGCGATCAACTCCTTTGTAGGAGGCTGCTCCAGTTACCAGTGCTTCTTTACTGCACGCGAAATTGCTGCATACGCAAAGAGCTGCAAGCAGGTTGGATGCATTGTGCTGTCCGGGGAGAGGAAGCTTGTATTCGATTCCTTCTATGGCTATGGTGCTGGACAGGGGATGAATGTTGCATTCTGAAGCTCTGAACCGGGCGTTATCACTGAAACCGAAACTTGTGGATGCCTGAAGTTCTGAAAGACCGGGATCATCATAGTTGATTGCCGACCACTGAGACTGACTGATCAGCTGACTGAACATTGTCAGCACTTCCTGTTCGGATTTGTGATCTTTGGATATGTTCAAAATCACACTGTAATGAGGGTGATATTTTATCAGGGTTCCATCGCTTTCGTCCGCCTCGATGACCAGCAGGTCCGAATCTCCATAAAAGGCATTGCCCAGAAGGCCCTTGCATTCAAGTCTGCGCAGTGCAGCGCCGCTTACGAGCGAGGGGGACATTCCGCAGGCGGACAGAAGTTCGAAAATCATGGCTGTGACCGTTGATTTGCCGCTTGTACCTGCAACGGCTATACTTCTTCGGCTCTTCACGATTGAAGCCAGCACATCCGACCGGTGCGCAACCGGAATTCCCAGTTTGCGGGCAGCTGCAATATCGGGATTGCTTTCCTCAATGGCAGTGGATATACAAACAGCATCTGTTCTCTCCGAAATTCCGCTTCCGTCCTGAGGGTAAATTTTGCATCCGCAGGCGATAAGGTGGTTTTTAATTTTTTCTGTTTCCGCTGCGCCAGTGAGTCTATCAGAACCGCTGATGTTGAGACCCTGCCATGCAAGGAATTGGGCGATTGCGCTCATACCGCTTCCCAGAATGCCGGTGAAGTGAATACTTGAGCAGTGTATGTTATTAACTGATATGAACAAGGGTGCCCTCCTGGACAATGTCGAACAGTTCTACAATATCATCATTTTTCATGCAAACACAACCGTGAGAATTCGGGGTGCCGATTTTTTCTTCTCTGTTTGTTCCGTGAATGTAAATATAGCGCTCAAAGGAATCTATTCCCGGACCGGAGTTTTTGCCCGGTTCCAGTCCCTCCAGACGCAGTATGCGAGTAAGAATTTGGTTCTCCTCTTCCATGCCCGGTTTCCAGATTATTCCAGTGTTGATTCTATCTCGAAAGATGGAGCAAAGGGGTGCATTATTACCGATTTTCTGTGCTATGCGATGCAGTCCAGGAGGAGTTTTGCATGATCCTTCCTCGCTGCCGGTACCAAACCTGGAAGTGGAGACTGGAAAATTTTTCTCAATCTCCCGACCGAAGAGTGAAAGCTGCTGCCGTTCTATATTGACGGTGATAAAGGTGTCCGGACGCGGCAGCCCAAGTTTGATGCATGTCGATGTAACTATGTCGTATGCAGTCTTCATGATTCCTCTTTAAGCTGATAGAAGTAAAGAACACTGGATTTTAGTATACGGTAATAATATAATTATAATAACAGTCAGACATCTTGCGCTATCAATTTTACAAAGTAGAGAGAGGGTGAATGTATGCCTATTGATCAGAATTATGCTGCCATGAATGAAGACACCTGGAGAATATTTCGTATTATGGCTGAGTTTGTTGAGGGTTTTGAGACATTGTCCAGAACTGGGCCCTGCGTGACAATCTTCGGCAGCGCCAGGACACCGAAAAATCACAAGTACTACAAAATGGCAGTTGATGTTGCCAGTCTTGCAGCTCGGGAAGGCTACGGAGTGATAACCGGTGGAGGTCCTGGAATCATGGAGGCTGCAAATAAAGGTGCCAGTGAGGAAGGGGGGAAGTCCATAGGTCTTAACATTCAGCTCCCCTTCGAACAGCTTCCCAATCCGTTCATTAAAACCATGCTCAACTTTCGCCACTTTTTCATCAGAAAAGTGATGTTTCTGAAATACACTTCCGCTGTAATCATCATGCCGGGCGGCTATGGTACACTTGACGAGATGTTTGAGACTTTGACTCTTGTTCAGACGCAGAAAGTGGCTACGCTTCCCCTCATTCTTATGGGAAAAGATTACTGGCAGGGGCTTGTTGACTGGTTGAAAAACACCATGCTTGATCATCAGTACATTCTTGATGCGGATCTTTCACTCATGCAGATCACCGATGAGCCTCAGGAAGCAATCGAAATGATCAAACAGTACTCAATGAGCAAGGAGGTTTCTCCGAATTTTGTATGAAAAGTGAATTTTTGTATTGACAATGCAATGGGTAAAGGATAATATTTAAGCAGTATTTCCGTTTTAGCAAGTCGCGGAAATAGCCTTGATAGCCGATAACATGGCAAAAACGGTCGAAGCGGTTTATCCTCTGTTAATGCCTCTCTTTTACACGCATCGTTTTCCTATCTAAGGAGGTCGTGAAGTGGCACCAACCAAGAAGGCACCTGCAAAAAAGGCAGTAGCCAAGAAGGCCCCGGCAAAAAAGGCTGTGGCAAAGAAAGCCCCCGCCAAAAAGGCACCTGCTAAGAAAGCTGTCGCAAAGAAGGCTCCTGCGAAAAAAGCTGTAACCAAGAAGGCACCTGCGAAAAAAGCAGTAGCCAAAAAGGCTCCGGCAAAAGCTGTTGCAAAGAAGGCGCCCGCAAAGAAAGTTGTAGCCAAGAAAGCTGTGGCCAAAAAGGCTCCGGCAAAGAAAACTGCTGCAAAGAAGTCGGCTAAGAAGTAACCTGATACAGATTATTCTCCTGAAGGACCTCTCCGGAGGTCCTTTTTTTGCTTCTTTCTTTTCATCTATATTGCTTTTGTTGTTCCCCATATTCTATCTTTAGAAATTCCTAATACCTTAACGCCCTCAAAAAACAGCCTCATGATAGAATTTTCAAAACAAATTGTCGAAAAGTGGGCCCTCACTCAGGCTCAGGCGGAGATCCTCTGCAGTGCCTATGAGAAGGGAGATACTCCGTATTTTCTGGCTGAGTACAGTACTACTCTTGCCACAAGTCTCAGCATATCTGTAATCTGGGAAATCTTTGATTTCCTTGCAGGTATGGAAGAGCTGCAGGCAAAAAAGAAACGTGTCCTCAATGCTTATAAAAAGGCAGAGAAGCTCAGCGGGGATTTAGAAAAACGCATAAACTACAGCCAGAACACCTATGAGCTTGATGATCTGCTCATTCCTATTCGCCCCAATCCCCGCAGCAAAGGGCAGCTTGCTTCAAAAAAAGGTATTGAACCTCTCGCCGAAGTAATAATGTCTCAAAACGAAGAGACTGCATCCGTTGAGGAATTGGCTGAAGGGTACGTGGGCAAAGATCCTTCTTTGAAAAATGCAGGTGATGTCCTGCAGGCTGTGAAGGATTTCATGGCCGAGAAGTTCGCCTATGATGAAACTGTAAGGGCCATGGCTCGTGAGTTTGTCTATGATGACGGTTTTTTCGAAATATCGCCCAAGAACAGAAAAGATGAAAAGTACAGCTCCTACATTGGTAAACTTGTGCCTGTGCTCGAGTTTTCAAAAGAGGAATTGCTTCGTCTGTTCATGGCTGAAGACTCCAAGACCATCAAACTGAAACTTAATGTTCAGCTTTTCAGAATTACAGAGCTGCTCCGGCATCATTTTATAATCAACCCCGATTCCACAAGCTTTGATCTTATCTGTGAAACAATAGATGATATGTGGGTCAGACTCCTTCATCCCGCAGTAGAACGTGATGTCAAGGAGCGTCTCCGAAATGAAGCTGAAGAGTGGGCCATAAAACAGATCACTGGAGATCTGGAGAAAACCTACGCTGAGGAACAGACAAAGAGTCCTGTTTTTGTAGTTGATGCTTCCAGTAAAAAAGATATCAATATTGTGGCTGTGAGTGCCAATGGAGATCTTCTTGGGGCAACAAGCGAGAAAAAGCCTCTGGAAGGGAAAGCTTTCACAAGTGAACGCGTTCGCCAGTTTCTCCAGAGACATCGTCCAAGTCAGATTGTCATTGTTGATAATGATAAGGCGGAAATTGCCGAATCTGCAATGAGTCAGCTTGTGCTGGGCTCAGATCTTCCCATTGAAATTAAAAAATTCAAAACTGCCCATAAGTCCAATCCTTCCCAGTCTGAATTCCTTCAGCAACGTCAGTTTGCCATTCTCGAACCGCAAACTCGGGAAATGCTTGGATTGGGAATCCTTATGCTGCAGCCGATGTCACTTCTGCCGCAATTGGGTACTTCCTATTATAAAGTACATCCGTTGCAGGACACCATTCCCGAATCAAAATTTCTAAATCTGGTTTCTCGCATTCTGGAATATTCGATGCTGGTGAAGGGTGTGAATATAAAAGAAATTGCCGATTCGCCAATTGAAAATTTTCGTTCAATTTCAAAGGACCTTATTGGCGCAATAAAGGATGCCGATTCTGCTGAACCGATGCTCAGTAAAAATGATTTGCTGAAGGTAAAGGGAATGACCGAGACAGCCTTTAGAAATATATCAGGTTTTCTTGTTTTTCCCAATGCTGATGATCTATTGGACAAGTCAACAGTTCATCCTGATATGTTTGCACTGGTCGAGCAGATTGTTGATCAGTTAACCGTATCCCACGAAACTATCGTCAGCAATCCTGAAGTTGTGTTTTCATTTGATGCGGAAAATGATGAAATTCAGCTGTACGTCGAGAAGAGGCTTGCACATCAGCTTCTGGCTGCACAGCGTTATTTAAATCTCGGGGCTCAGAAAACAAAACGTAAGCTCAAACTGGCTGAAATAAAAGAGGGTTCGGTTGTCTCCGGAAGAGTGACCAATATCACTCAGTTTGGCGTGTTTGTAAACATCAATGCTGTCTGCGACGGACTGATTCACATTTCGCAGCTGGCCGACGAATACGTTGAAACTCCTGAACAGGTGGTTTCTGTAGGCGACAGAGTTGACGTTCGCATCCTGAAAGTGGATACTAAAAAGCGCCGAATATCACTTTCCATGAAAAATCTCGGAAACAAGGCTCCCAAAGTTAAGCCCTCAAAGGGCCAGTTGGATAACCTTGCCGAGCATTTCAAAAACCGCTGAAGCAGATCTGAAGAGTTTTAATTGTTAGGGTTCCTGTTTTCTCAGGGAACCCTTTTTTGTATCTCCATCACAGCCCCTGAAATTTGAAGCCTCAACAGAGTCAGCGAGTGATCATCTGTAATGATGGGGCAAGTCCTGTAGTAATCAGAATAATAATCGTAGAGCTGCAAAGCTGAAGACCTCTTGAAACTGTCAGGATCAAAAGAATAAAGATCATCATGACAGAGTGCAATTCTCTTTAGAATGCCAAGATCCTGTTCCTGAGCCTTCCTGGTATCTGCAAGCAGTTTCAGATTGTATTTTGACACAATGGAACTGTTCAGAAGGGATGCGCAGTTGGACAGCTTCGGGTGAGGGGATTCACTTGGTGAGTGCATAAATGCTTCGATCAATTTCTGAAGCACTTTAGCTGTATATTCTGTGCTTACAATAAAATTAATAAAGCCATTTCTGTACTCTTGAGCTGAAATGTAAGAATCGTCCAGTGAAAGACGAGTATTGATCTCTCTTGCAACTGCATCAGACGGCAGTTTTAAATGAGAAGCCAGCTTCGCTGGTGCAGAACTGCTAAGATCTCCGAAGATTGCTTTCGCGCAGCGTTTTAAGGAAATAAATTTGAGGCTTTCGCTTGCCGGGAGGTTGAACCCAAGTTGGATCGCCTTGGAAATCGCTGATGCTAAATGCGACCGTGCAGTTATGAACATCGCAGAACAAAGTCGTCAATGGGTGCTGATTTTCTGAATACTTCCTTCAGACCACAACGATTCCAGATCGTAATATTCTCTGAGTTCCGGAAGCATTATGTGCAGAACGACATCTGTATAGTCAATCAGAATCCATCTGCCATCTTCAGTGCCCTCCTGGTGCCAGGGGCGGGTATTGTGCTCTTTCAAACTGTTAACCACACCATCTGCAATGGAGCTGGTATGTGAGGTGTTGTCTCCCTGGCAGATGATAAACCAGTCAGCTGTTCCACGTGCATTCTGCATATCGACCAGAACAATATCTTCGGCCAGTTTTTCTTTCAGGCTGCTGATAATTGTATCGACCAGTTGTGTTCCGGAAAGTGATTTGGATTCGCTTTTGTTCACTTTAATTTTTCCTCGAAGTCTGGTCCGACTATCACTGTTACATCGTAATATTTTTCACCGTTGCGGATCAGGACTACTTTATCGGTTTTTAGTATTTTGTCAACCTGGTAAGCCAGATTCATGTTTTCTTTTCGGGATATCACCATCGTACCCGCGTAATTCCAGGATGCAGCATTGTTGATGCTTTTAACATCGAATTTATTCATCCTCAGCAGGTCTGCAATGCGGTTGGCTGCTCCCTCTCTGCCGCATCCGTTAAGCACCTCAATGCTTCCGATACTGGGAATGTTTTCAGTCGTGTCCTCTTTAACTTCTTGATAAACAGCATGCGGTTTCAGTTTAGTTCCTATGATCATCGAGCTTATGATCATCAGTAGAACTGCAAAAAACAATATCGTGTTGCGCATGATGTCAGTCTTGCAGAATTAATCCTGCTTTTGGCTTCGGCCTTTTCCCTGTTTGTTAACGCTGATAATGGTGGGCGTGTGTCCGGATATCTCCTCGGGGGTGAGCATTGCATAGGTAAGCACCATTATACGGTCTCCCACCATTCCCAGACGGGCAGCCGGTCCGTTCAGTTCCATTATCCCAGATCCCCGCTCACCTTTGATGACGTATGTTGTAAGCCTGGTGCCGGTATCCACGTTGAGAACATGTACTTCTTCATTCGGCAGAATTCCTGACTGTTCCAGGTAATCTTCGTCGATTGTAATACTGCCCTCATATTCAAGATTAACACCTGTGATTCTTACATCCCGGAGCTTGCTGTGAAGAAACATTCTGTACATGCCCTGAAATCCTGACTTTCTAAAAAAGATGAAACAAAAACTCTGAAAAGATACACAAAATACATAATAATGCGGGAAAAGACTTAAAAAAACTGGTCGGACTATTACTTTGGGGCTTTAGTTGGACTTTGCCTGTTTTTCTATCTCGTCTCTCAGCGCAGCTGCATCTTCATAACGTTCTTCTTCAATTGCCCTTTTAAGCTGCCTTTGGAGTGCCTCCAGTGGTGTCAGATCAGCAATTTCCTCTTCGAGTTTTTCCTGAGGCTGCTCCTCGAGGCTGCTCTCTTCGGGAAGAATCACTCCGGCTTCGTCCATGACCTTTTCCTCAACGTAAATGGGAGCTGAAAATCTCAATGCAAGCGCTATCGCATCACTCGGCCTGGAATCCATCTCCATCTTCTTTCCATCCCGTTCAAGAACGAGTCTGGCATAGAATGTTTCGTCTGCCAGATCGCAGATTTCAGTACGAACAAATTTGCAGTCGAGCAGCTCGAGAAGGTTTTTAAACAGATCATGGGTAAGAGGACGGGGAAAAGGAATCTGATTAAGCTGAATTGCTATAGATTGAGCTTCCAGTTGACCTATGGAAATAGGAAGAGTTCTGTCGTCCTGTTCACCTTTGAGCAGGATGACAAATTCTTTTCCCATATTGACTAAAAAGGTGTTGGCTACTTCTACATGGATCATCGGAAACACTTCTCCTTACTAACCTACATATCCAAGCATACACTTCATAAGGAATACGGTATGTGGCGAGTGTTATTGCAGACGGGACTATAGCGGTTCAACTTCCATGGTTTGGGCTCTGTCCGGTCCTACGGAAATGATCAGTGCCGGAATGTCGTAGCACAGTTTCCTCAATCTTTCCACATACGCTGCTGCATTGGACGGCAGCTCCGAGACCTGCTTGCATCCGCTTATGTCGCATTTCCAACCCGGCATCGTCTCGTAAACCGGAGAGACTTCTTCAAGTTGATGAAAGCAGGAGGGGAACTGATCCACTCTTTTTCCCTTTATCTCGTAATGTGTACAGATCTTGATATCATCAAAATCATTGAGCACATCCAGTTTGGTCAGGGCTAGTCTGGTTATTCCGTTAAGCTGAATTGACTTACGCACCATTACACTGTCAAACCAGCCGCAGCGCCTTGGCCTGCCGGTAGTGGCCCCGAACTCTCCCCCTGCGGTTCTCAGTCTCTCGCCGGTGCTGTCATTGAGCTCCGTGGGGAATGGACCATTGCCCACACGAGTAGTGTAGGTTTTTACAATTCCTATTACATGGTCTATACTTGACGGACCAGTTCCTGAGCCGGTACAGGCGCAACCGGAGATGGTGTTTGATGAGGTCACGAAAGGATAGGTTCCATGATCAATATCCAGAAACGTCCCTTGAGCTCCCTCGAAAAGAAGGCTTTTCTTCTGACGGTTGGCTTCAAAAATATAGTGACAGGTGTCTTTGATGAATGGTACCAGGCGTTTACGCAGATCCTTGTACTGGTCAAGAATGGCATCCTGGTCCAGATCGAAGGTTGCTCCATAGGTCGTTTCGATAAGGCGCTTTTTTGAGGCGAAATTGGCTTTGAATTTACTGCAGAAAATGTCCCAGTCGAGAAGATCCCCCATTCGGATGCCAACTCTGGAAATCTTGTCAGCGTAAGCAGGACCAATTCCCCGTCCGGTTGTGCCGATTTTACCCTGTCCCATGCTTGATTCCGCTGCCCGGTCCAGTGCCTTATGGTAAGGCAGCACTAAATGGGCCAGATCAGAGATCATCAGACGGTCATCTACACTGATCCCGTTCTGCAACAGTTCATCCACTTCGGCGAGGAACTGTTCGGCATCCACCACTACACCGTTGCCAACTATGCAGGCTTTGGAAGGGTACATGATACCTGAAGGGACAAGATGGAAAATAAACTTCCGGCCGTCTGCGATAACCGTATGACCGGCGTTGGCTCCACCTTGAAATCGTATGATAAGGTCAGATTTTTGGGTTAGATAGTCGATGACCTTTGCTTTGCCTTCATCTCCCCACTGAGTACCTACAATGACTGCATTTGGCATATTTTTTTATCCTGCACAGAACGTTGATGCTTGAAGCACAAAATCCCTAAATTAACTCAAGGGGGCCTGAGAGTCAATTATAAACAGTTACAAAAGGAGGACCTCTAATTTAATTCATCACGCAGGAAGAATTCCTAGTAGTGGCTCGTTTAATTATTTTATAAGCTTGCCCAGACCCGAAACGTAATCCTTAAGGGTATTCATACCCTTTTTGATAGGTCGTTCATTTTGAACTTCTATTCCTGATTGGTGAAACAGCTGAATGTTTAATCCACAGAATCCGCTTATCGTGCAAAGCAACAGCACCATATTATTAGAAGTGAACAATCCGCTTTTTGTGGATGCCCGCAATGCTATAAGCCAATTTGCGCATCTGGATAAGAGTCCGGAATACATACATACCTATTCCGTTACACCGCTTTCTCTCTGGAATGCGGCATCCATGGGAATAACCAGTGCCGAAGTCACTGAGAAATTGGCCCGGTTTTCCAAATACCCGCTTCCATCAAATGTCATCGATGATATCCGGGAATTGATGGGACGTTTCGGTAAACTGATTCTCGAAACTGGGCCGGAAGGGTTGGTGCTTAGAAGTCCTGATTCTCAAACATTGCAGCATCTTTGCCTTCACCCCATGCTCAAGCCTCTGGTAGGGCGAATACTTGACGAGCACAGGGTAAGCGTTTCATCTCAGCACCGTGGCCTTATTAAGCAGGTCCTGATCAGTCTGGGCTACCCGGCTCATGATCTTGCAGGCTATGTCGACGGTGCCCCTTATGATATTGATGTAAGAGAAACAACCCGCAACGGAAAGTCTTTCTCAATAAGAGAGTATCAACGCCATGCTGCAGAAAGTTTCATTGGTAATGCTCAGTCCCCCGGAGGCAGCGGGGTCGTGGTGCTTCCCTGCGGGGCAGGTAAAACAATAGTGGGTATTTTTGCAATGAGTCTGCTTAAGCGCCGGACTCTGATTCTTGTCACCAATATTACCGCCGCACGTCAGTGGAAACGGGAAATCATGGATAAATCCACGTTAACTGATGAGGAAATAGGGGAGTACAGCGGCGAAACAAAGGAGATAAAGCCAGTCACCCTGGCAACCTATCAAATCCTTACCTATCGCAAAAAGAAAGATGATAATTTCCTGCATTACGACATTTTCAATTCTGAAAACTGGGGGCTGATCATCTATGACGAGGTTCATCTTCTTCCCGCTCCAATTTTTAAATTTACTGCCGATATCCAGGCAAGACGCCGGCTGGGATTGACAGCCACACTGGTGCGGGAGGATGGGCATGAAAATGATGTGTTTACACTTATCGGGCCCAAAAAATTCGACGTACCATGGAAAGATCTGGAAAAGCAGGGTTGGATCGCCACGGCCAAGTGCATTGAAATCCGAATCGATCTGCCTCAGGCGGAAAAACTGCACTACCTTTCCCTTACTCCAAAGCAGCAGATACGGCTCGCCTACGAAAACCCCAATAAAATGAAAGTGGCAAGAGAGCTCATAGAAAAACATGCCGGTGACAATATCCTCATTATCGGTCAGTACATTTCGCAGCTGGAGGCGTTTGCTAACGAGTTCGGATCCCCGATTATCACCGGAGCAACTCCCAACAAGAAAAGAGAGGAGCTGTTCAAAGGTTTCAGGGAGGGATCCATCAAAGTGCTGATACTGTCAAAGGTGGGAAATTTTGCGATCGATCTGCCGGATGCCAATGTGGCAATTCAGATTTCCGGCTCCTTCGGCTCGCGTCAGGAAGAAGCTCAGCGTCTGGGAAGAATTCTTCGACCTAAAAAGCATGGTGAGCAGGCGGTATTTTATTCCATCGTTACTCGCGAGTCCAAGGAATTGGATTTTGCCATGAACCGTCAGCTGTTCCTTACTGAACAGGGGTATTCCTACGATATACAGTACAGAGAATTTGAGTAACTTTATTTTGGAGCCGGTCCGGTGCTGGCTCTCTCCATGACCGTGCCGCCAAAGTACCTTACTTCCCGGTTTTCATCACTGTCACTTCCAGTGGCAATCGAAAGCATTGCCTCAACCATGGCTCTAGTGTTGAAATTGAAACTGGTCAACCCCTGGATCAGCCCTTCAAACGTGTTGTCAAAACTGGCCACTGATATGTTTTCCGGAATTTTCAATTCGCGTTGCCTCAGGTACTCAAGTACCAGAAGAGCCGTAAGGTCGTTTGCTGCAACTATTGCGGTTATATCTCCCCGGCTGATTATATAGTCAAGCGAATTTCGAATGCGATCCAGAATGCATGCATCTCTGAAGAGATTAATTCCTTCAGTTTTGAACCGTTCAATCCTTCTTTTCATTTCCCCGGGCAGCTGTTTGTAAAGTGAAGTTGTGTCGACTACGCCAAGGATGGCATCCTTTTTTAAATCAGTAAAGGTCCATTCGCTTTCCGCCTGAGAATCGGTGAACGGATGCACATGGTATTCCGGTCCTGCACTCTTTATGGAGTCAATCAGGCCATAAAGCCTCTCTTGTGACCATCTGCTGCCGTGAAATGGTGAGAGATAGGCTATGTCTCTATGGCCAAGGCTCAACAGATAATTTCCCATCTGGAATCCCGGGAGCGGAGAATAGCCAATATTAAAGAATGTCAGATTATCACCTTTGATATGGCTGACATCTCCGGGATTTTCAACCCAGATGCAAATCCGCTTCTTTAGAATAGATAGAGTATGAAGGCAGTTTTGAAGATCCCTAACATGCCAGGATGATACAATGTATCCGAGGACATCATCATCTTTGGAAAGTATTCCGGTTTCACCCTTATCAGAAAGAAAGCTGGCCCGCTCTTTCCAGTCATCATACACCACATATTCCAATTCCAGACCTTTTGCTTCCGCTTCTATAAGCAGGAAATGGTAGAAATCACGCTCTCTTTCTGATTCAATTTTGGGCACGCCAGCCCGGTGTCCAGAGCATATTACTACTACCTTGGGACGCCATCGGGGATTTTTGCTGACTGTGGAAACACGGTACCGGCTCCCCTCCCTGCTGATCGTTCCCGTATTGGAAAGGGACACAAGTGCCTTATTCAATGTCTGGTAGGAAACCTGCATTCGACTGCACAGCTGCTTCTTTGACGGAAGCAAAACGCCATGAGCATAAACACCTGACCGGATATCTTCCTTTAATGAATCTCTGGCCGATTCCCAACGAAGAGCCTGATCTTTCAGCATCGTGCTTGTGACCGGAGGTTTAACCCTGAGTTGCGAACCCCACTTTGTAAATAGACGTTTTTGCTCCTTCAGCTCTTTGATGACCTTGCATACTGTTCCAGCGCTTACTGCACAGTGGGCTGCAATGCATCTCACCGGAGGTAATGCAACACTGTCGCTTCGCTCCAGCAGCTTGGATATATAGTCGATCACTCTCTTTTGAAGCTGATTTGAATGCATTTGTCTCTCTGGTGAACAATGAACGGGAAATGTAAAAATTACATTATTCTCTCTACCTGCCCAAGGCTTTCGGAGGTATTTCTTAATAGGTTAAGATTCGGAGGAGTCATGCAATCATTGTCCTTTGGAGGTGTTCATGTTAAGAAAGATTCTGGTTCTGCTCGTGGTTAGTCAGTCCTTGGCTTTTTCACAGGTTCAGGTGAGGGGTGGCGAACTCGCCTCGAAAAATCAGCAGCTTTACGGCAGGTACGAGATAAGAATGCGTACGGCACAGGGAAACGGCATTCTGTCCACGTTTTTTACCTTTGAAAATGATGGTTGGATGGCTGGAACGGGAAATCCCTGGCGCGAGATCGACATCGAGGTGCTGGGGAGATATAATGATCGTTTTCAGACCAATATCATAACCGGTACAGCTGACGGAAGGGTTACATCGGAGTTTTATCCCATGGTTGGTGTTAATCCGGCCGATGATTATCACACCTATGCAATCGAGTGGACCCCCGATTATATCTCTTTTCTTTTCGATGGACAGGAAGTGAGGCGTACGAATGCCGGGGAAGCACAGCAGCAGGTTAATGCCTGTCGGGATATTCCTCAGTCCTATAGATTCAATATGTGGGCAAATGCCATCAGTGGCTGGGTAGGACCATTTGACCCCGCAATACTTCCCCGTTATCAGTTCGTGAACTGGATCCGTTACTATTCCTACGATGCGGCGAGCAAGCAGTTCGCTTTTTCCTGGGAGGATAATTTCGAGTCATTTGATACCCAGCGCTGGTCTAAGGGGACCCATTCCATAGAGAATTTCACCCAGTTTGATCCCCGGAACATTCTGGTAAAGGATGGTACTCTCATTTTAGCCTTAACCGATTTGGATGGAAATGGCCTTTCAAATATTACAGTTCCGGCGGACGGGGGAACTTCTCCGATCGTTTCCAGGCTGTCTTCTTCGACGGTTTCAGCTGCTTCAGCACGGATTTTCAGCGGAAAACTGATCACGAGCATTCGTCTTGACAGCCCTCAAACGGTGGAGGTGAGATGTCTGGATCTTGCAGGCAGAATGGTTGCCAGAATGCAGACCGGGCGACTGGGAGCCGGGGAACATGAGCTGGTAGTTACTGATAAGCGGCTGGTCCCGGGTGTTTACCAGGTTATCACCAGGGTGGGGGATAAGGCTGCAGTTCAGAAGATGATTAACGTAAAAGAAGTGAACTGAAAGAGAATAAATTTCTTTAACAGGTGATGATTAAGAAAACTTGATCCTTTCTGCAGATATTTCATCCCGCTAAAAACAGGGCAGCCTGAGAAAGAGCAACTCTTTCAGGCTGCCCTTTTCATTTTTCCTAATAATAAGGTTGTTTTCTGTGCATGCTTATATGTAGGTTTTATAAACTGGGATTATTGCTTCAGTGCAAAATTTGATCACAGCGGCTTGGCAAGGAAGTAAGCGGATTTTATATTGATAACTATAATATAGTAATATCCTGACCTGGTCCTCGTGGCCTGTTTTTTCCTGCCTTATGTGCGGATTATAAATCAGAAACAGAATGCAACACTAAATACATCATCAATTAATGCAGAAGGGAGAGTCTATGGGTGGCTTTAGCAGAAGGTGTAACGTCATTGCCCTGCTTGTGGTGGCGGCAATTTCGTTGAACGTTTCGGCAGACGAAAAGCTTGCGAAATTCATAGATGAGGGAAAGTTTGATGAAGCTGTGAAGCGTGGTGAGAACATCGCGCCTGAGTCTCGTACAGTTGAGGAGTGGCTGATGCTTGGCCAGGCCTATGAGAATCAGAAAAACAATGCTGAAGCAGCTCAGAAGGCAAAACTCTGCTATGAAGGCGCTCAGAAGGCAAATCCCAGTCATCCGGGAGTCCTGCTTGCTCTTGGACGTTTGGAGCTTAAGGCTGGCAATAATGAACAGGCTATTCAGCATTTCCAGAAAAGTCATCTTCTGGAGAGCAGTGCACAGGCAGCGGAAGGCATTGCCATTGCGGCAGCCAGGCTCAAGGATTGGGAAAAGGCTCGTGATGCGGCTGAATCGGCCATTGCACTGGACCCCAGTACTCTGGATGCCAGACTCATTCTGGCTAGAATTCTCTATGAGGCAAAAGACTATAGAGCGGCAGCTCCGCATCTGGAATTTATAGTTTCCAAAAAATCAAAAGAACTTGATTTCTGGAGAAAGCTTGCCATCTGCTACGAAAATCTTAAGGATAAAGAGAAACTTGCTGCAGTTGATCCTCAGATCGTGGCTCTTGATCCCAAGGATGTGAAATCACGTCAGAGACTTGCTGATTACTCCATGGAAAAGGGCGATGCCAAGACTGCCATGAGCCTCTTTAAGGAACTGGCACTGCTCACTCCCAATGATCCCAAGCCTTTCAAGCATCTTTTTGAGATGTCCATAAAGGAAGGTAACAAGAAGGATGGAATTCTCTATTTAAAGAATTTCGTGGTTCTCGATTCCAGTGATCCTAAATATGTCAAGCAGCTGGGAGATCTCCTTTATGAAACCGGAGATCAGGATGGTGCTCTGGAGGAGTACAGAAAGACTCTGAGGCTCGATGCAAACGCTAAAGGTCTTTACAAGAACTACTGCAGCATCGTACTGGGCAAAAAGCTCGATGATGAAGCTCTGAAGGTGATTCTGAAGGCAATCGCTGCAAAGGAAGCGGACGTTTCCATGTATGCAGCTGCAGGAGACATCTACAAGAAGCGCAAGGATCATGCTGATGCCATTAAGATGTATCAGAGTGCACTTGACATGGACAAGCAGAACCTTAATCTGCTTGTACAGCTTGCCGAATCCCAGGCCGCGTCCGGGGATACTAAAAATGCCATCATTTCCTATGAGCAGATAGTCCTTCTCAATCCCCAGGCCACCAAAGAATACAAAATTCTGGGTGATCTGACCACCAAAGCTGGTAAAATCAAGGAAGGAATCGATCTCTACAAGAAATATCTGGCCAAAGTGCCTGCGGATCAGGAGATCGCCTCAATTATCGGTCTTTACGAGTATGAAAACAAGCAGTATAAAAGTGCAATTGAGTATCTGACCAAAATCAGTGATGCCAAATTGCAGACGGTAGAGGTTCTCTTCGCTTTGGGAGATGCAAACTTCCAGACTCAGAACTGTAAACTTGCCATCACCTATTTTGAAAAGGTGAGAGGGGCCAATCCTGCAGAAAAGGTGCTGGTCGGAACTTTACGTCCTCTGGCAGAGTGTTACGAGAAAAACGGTGACAAGGTTAAGGCTGCCGATGCCTACAGTGCCTACACCAAGCTTCCCAGCGTGAAAGACGTGGAAGCCTCCTACCTTAAGGCCTATCTGCGTGAGGAGACTGACAAGGAAACCGCCATCAAAATGTACGAGGCGAATACCAAGGAATTTCCAAAGGATTATCGCAGCTTCCTGAGACTGGGGCTTATCTTTTCGAAAGATAATGCTACTCTGTCCCAGGCAGTCACTCAGCTGCGTTCCGCTTCCGTACTTGCCGATTCAGTTTCCATCATCTGGCAGACTCTCGGGGAAGTGTACGGGAAACTCAAGAATGTTGACGGTGAACTGGCTGCTTATTCGAAGCTGCTTACACTTCAGCCGCTTGACAACACTGCCAACAAGCGTGTCGGTGCGATCCAGATCGAACGCAAACAGTATTCGGCCGGTGTGGCAAATCTGGAAAAGGTTCTCACCGCCACTCCTAACGATATTGAAGTTCGCATGATGCTTGCCGAGGGATATTCCCAGACCAATCGTCCCAAGGAAGCAGCAAGCCATCTGAAGAAATCAAAAGAGCTGAAGGGTGATGATGTATCGATTCGTCTGAGCCTTATTGAAGCTCTTGAAAAGAGTGGTGATGCCGAAGGGGTTAAAGCTGAAAAGAAATCTCTTGCGGAACTTGACAGGAAAATCGTTGCTTCTGACAAGAAGAACATCGAATCGCGTCAGAGACTAATTTCCTACTGTATGACTGAAAAGGATATGGGTACTGCTTATGTGCTTCTCAATGAGCTGGCAGCGCTTACACCCAAAGATGCCAAGGTATTCAAAAACCTTTACGATATCAGCCTTGCAGATGGTAAGAAGAAGGAAGCTGTTGAGCATCTTAAGAAGTTCATTGCTCTCAAGCCGGGCACAGCTGAAGCTCAGAAGAGTCTGGGTACATTGCTTTATGAGCAGAAGGATTCCGACGGGGCACTTGCGGCTTTCAGAGAAGCACGCAAAATAGACCCTGCAGTCAAGGGTATCTACAAGGATTACATGAGCATTCTTATTCAGAAAAAGGCCAATGATGAAATCGTTACCGTGGCAAATGCAGCGATTGCTGCAGGTGAGGCGGATGCGGTTATTTATGCGGCTCTTGGTGATGTCTACAAGGATCAGGGCAAGTTTGCCGATGCCGTGAAAGCATATAAAGGAGCTTTGGATACCGACACAAAGAACATCGCTCTTCTCACTTCCTATGCTGAATGTCAGGCCAAGAGTGGTGATATCAAAAATGCCGTGATTTCCTACGAGCAGGTCGTTCTGCTTAACCCCTCTGCAGTTGCAGAGATTAAGGAGCTCGGGACACTGCAGGCAAAGCTTGGCAATAAAGATCAGGCAATTGCTACCTATAAGAAGTATCTGGAAAAGAACGCATCTGATGAAACGATTGCTCTGGAAGTCGGAACATTTGAGCATGACAAAAAGCAGTACAAGAGTGCTATCAAGTATCTTGAACTTGTAAAGAAGTCCGAGCTTCAGACACTCTCTTTCATGTCCGATCTGGCGGACAGCTACTACCAGACCGAAGAGTACAAAAAGGCTTCCGATCTTTACGGTAAAGTTTGGAAGACAAAAGGGGTGAAAGCCACTCTGCTCAAGGATGTTCTAAAACCCCTCGGTACCTGCTATGAGAAGGATAATCAGCCGCAGAAGGCAGCGGAAGCGTATGCCGCTTACGTCGCTCTTCCCGGAATTGTTGATCCTGAAGTTTCTTACAAAAGAGCATTCCTTGCAGAAAAGTCCGATCCCAGCCAGGCTGTTCAGGCCTATCTGGCAAACATTAAGTCTTTCCCGAAGGATGCCAGAAGCTTTGTTCGTCTCGGTGATATCTACTCTCAGAAAAAGGAAACCTACGAACAGGCTGCTGATATGTTGAATGCAGCTGTTAAGCTGGTTGATAATGATGCGGCTGTATGGCTTCAGCTTGCTCAAGTAAATGGAAAGTTGAAGAGAACAGACGGGGAATTGGCTGCCTACAAGAAGTACGCAGAACTCAAGCCTCAGGACTTCAGTGCCAGTCGTCGTATAGGTGAAATCCTTTTCAGCAAGAAACAGTATTCTGAAGCCATTACGAACCTGGAGATGTATCTCACCACCAACGATAAAGATGTGGATGTAATCCTCATGCTTGTTGATGCATACGAGAACACCAAAAGGGCACCTAAGGCTATGGAACTTCTTGCCAAAGCAAAGAGCCTCAAGGAAAAGGACCCTGTAGTTCGCGAACGTCTCTATGAGATGTATAAGAAGGATGGACAGAAGGCAAAAGCCGAAGCTGAAATCAGGGATCTTGCTAATCTTACAAAAGATAACAAGCACCGGGTGCTGCTCTTTGGGGAACTGGTGGAATCTCAGAAGTATGATGAAGCCGCTTCTGTTGCAGCCAGCATTCGCAAATCTGATCCTCTCAATTTCGACGGTCTTATGGCTGTTGCCACAATTCAGAGACTTCAGAAAAAGTATGGTGAAGCCATTGAATCCTATAAATCAGTTCTGTACCTGAAGGATGATCATGCGCCTGCCTATCTGGGTCGAGCAGAAGCTCATCTGGGTGTAAACGATTACGACAGGGCTGAAACCTACTATAAGAAGGCTCTTGAACTTGATTCCAAGAGCGCAGCCGCAGAAGTTGGTCTTGCAAAGGTGTACCGCCTGCAGAAAAAGAAGGATTTGCACGCTGCACATCTGAACAAGGCCAAGGCTCTGGATCCTAACAGCAAGGAAGTACAGGAAGAGCTTAAATTGCTTGGAAAGTAATTCCTGAAAGTAACTGGGTTGTAAATGGCACGTCTTCGGGCGTGCCTTTTTTTTATTGGTGCAGAGTAAAAATTGTAATGATCCGGAGCATCTCCGCGTTCTCCCAATAGAGCTTTTTATTTGACTTGGTAACCTTTACAGACCCATTTTATGAATATGTCCAACCGTTTCAGCATCATTGGGTTTTCTGTAATTTTCGGGTTCCTTCTGCTTTGGAATGGATGTGCACCTGTATCCAGATGTTATGGCCCCGTTTTCTCCCCCCTCGATGATTCTTTGGAATCCTTAGGTATACTGGAACCTGAAATATTTACCTATGACATTTCTGCCGGGGGAATTTATGAGTATCGGTGCGACTGGAGCACTGGTGCTCAGCAGAAGATCACTCAATCATTAAAGGACCTCTTCGCTAAACAAAACATAAATACTGTACTGCTTCCGGACAGTACCAGTTCCGATCGTTATAATGGGTTAAAAACACGATTTCGATATCATTGCTCTACGATTCAGAGTGCCTTGTACGGTGAAAATTGTCTTTCCGTGCAGATTGACTCCTTTACCTATTCTCTTGACCACCTGGATTCCCTTTGCGATCGTTTTGGTGTGAATGGTCTTGTATATATTTACGGATTCGAGGAGAATTTTTCCAAAGAGAGAGTCAAGCTGCTGACTACATCTGCGCGCGCAAAGACAAGCCGATCCCTGTTTTTTGGAGTTTTACTTGGGATCTTTACCGGTTACTATGGATACACTTCCTATTCGGTTCCTCCGGAGAGAACTTTTCTGGCAATTATGATAGCTGAAAGAAACGGCAGGATCAGGTGGTATAAACATGCTTTCAATGCAGAAAACCTGAACCTCAATGACAAAGCTGATGCTTACAAGGCGGTACAGGCGGTATGCAACGGGATACAGAAGCAGAGGTAATGTATGCAGTACCATCAAATAAGAAAAATTGATTTACATTTACCGCTGGTGTTTATGCTTGTGCTGTCTTTTTATGGACTAATCAGGTGTTCTGAACCCATTCATGTTCAGAGCCTAATAGTACAGTCTCAAAATATGGAGTTAAGGTACGAGAGTCAGAATTTACTGCAGAAGGATGATACTCTGGAGCTGTATCTTAACGAGGTCCTTGGGAAGCTTGCAACAGAGCAGGAACTTGACAGTTTTCATTTGCGGGCAAGGGTGTTGCGAAGTCGGTCGATCAATGCATTTGCCACACCGCACGGTACAATTTACGTATGTACCGGGATAATGGCCAGAATGACAAGCGAAGCTCAGCTTGCCGCTCTTTTGGCTCACGAGCTCATTCATGTTTTGAACCATCATTCTGAAAAGAACCTTATCAGAATGAAAGAGAGTTCTCAATCTCATGCGGAAGCAAGAATCGGTTTGGGGGTGCTTCTTGGTGATGGCATTTCCGGTGCAATTACAGGGGCTGCTTTGAAATCTGCTGTCACCGGCTATAGCCGTGATCTCGAACGTGAAGCCGACAGTCTTGGATTGAAAAGAATGATGCATGCAGGGTATCCGGCCAAAGAATTTCTTCAGCTTTTCAAAATTTTGCAGGAGCACTTGATTTCTGAAAATATAAAAGAACCCTACTTCTTCAGCACTCACCCGCTCATCGAAGAGCGAATCGCTAATTACTATTCCATTATCGGAAAGAATACTTCTGATATAGCGGCTAGTGATAGTGCCGTGGACGTTTTTGGAATGAGGGCTCGCGAGGTTGTTCTGTATGATGCACGTGTTAACCATGCGGCGGGCAGGCCCGATCTGGCTGGCTATCAGGTGGAAAGACTTCTTGATATGGACACTTCCGATGTTCAGAGTCTTGTTCTGATGGGTGATATTGAGCGGCAGATCTCTCCACAGAGTACAGAATCGATCCGCTGGTACAAAAAGGCCCTGGAAAATGATTCTCTTTATCCGGCAGCTCTCAGAGGAGTGGCTTTTGTTTCCTATACTTTGGGACAATTCGGGGTTGCCCGGGAATACTTTGAGAAATACTGTCAGGTGGTTCCTGATGCATTCGATATTAAAATGGTAAAGGAGTATATGGCCAGATGCGCGCATTGATACTCCTTCTTTTTTGCTGTGTTCTTGCCCTTTCAGGTCTGGGGTGTGGCGGATCTGTCGCCTGGAAAGCAACCAGTTCTCAAAAGCCTTTGATAAGTGTTAATGGATACTGTATTGAGCTTCCCGATCATTGGATGATATATGACAAGGAAATGACTGTTTTAACCCGGCACGGGGCCACGATGGATATGGTTCAAATCAAAAAGGTGCGACTGGGCTCACCTTTGCCATACACTACTCTTGTTCTTGATTCTCTTCAGGAAACTTTTGAGCTCGCAGAGGTGGTGCTGAATAATCTCCGGGCTGCTCCCGGCATTTATGATCTTACCCTCGAAGAGGAATCTCCTGCTGAAGTTGATGACAATGAGGGTTTTCTTGTGAGGTTTTCCTATGCGCTCGAGAGCGGTATGATTAGAAAGTGTTTTCTGTACGGTTTTACAAATGATAAGTGGTACTATGAGATCGGGTATTATGCACTGGCTGAGCACTATTTTGAAGAATCTATAGATGAGTACCTGTCTGTAGTGAAGAGTTTCAAAATTTTGAAACCTTAATGCCTCGAGCGGTCAGGAAGTGATGTGCTCAATCCGCTTAGAATATTCTTCCTTGTTCTTTTCATCGTTCTTGTGGCAACCATGGTGATTGTACAAACCCTGGTTCCCAAAAAACCATTTACTCTCACCACACTTCCAGATTCACTTTCATTAAAAAAAGTGGAAAGACCAGTTAATGATCTTTCCGATGATCTTTTTAAACCAGTACCTGTCCCCGGGCCTCACGATTGGCTTTACAGCAGAAAGGAAAAGAAAGAAACTGTTGAGCAGTTCATAAATAAGAAACGTAACGTTCCCGACACCAACCGCAGAGTTATTTATCTCCAGCCAATATGGATGAACGATACCGTGTTGTTAGTTAAACTGAAGAGGTTTACAGAACGTTATTTTTCCATGACTGTTGAGATCGCAGAAAATTTGAATCCGCCTAAGGACTCATTTGATTTTAGAACTAATCCGAACACTCGAAAGGTACAGGCCCACGCGGGTTTATTGCTTGAATATCTCATTTCCAAGGTTCCGGATGATGCCTTTTGTGTTCAGGCCATAACGCCCGTTGATCTTTACCCCGAGGAGAGCTGGAATTATGTTTTCGGGTATGCATCATACTACGACAGGGTGGCGGTTTTCAGCATCGCTCGTTATGATCCACTTTTCTTTGGCAAGAAGCGCTCCGAAGAGTACTCTGCGGATTTACTCTTACGTAGCTGTAAAGTGCTTGCCCATGAAACTGGTCACATGTTCAGTATGCCGCATTGTGTTGCCTTCCACTGCAATATGAACGGATCGAACAATCTTGAAGAAGCTGATGCTCAGCCGTTACATCTCTGCCCTGTTTGCCTTGCAAAGTTAAAAATCAGTATTGGTTTTGATTCCCGAAAGAGGTATCAGCTGTTATTGGGGTACTATCAGGCTGAAGGTCTGAATAAACAGGCTGAATGGATGACCAGACGAATAGAACAGTTTAGTGAATAATTTTACCTCCTTTTCACTATCCATTTAATCCAGGTCCCCGATTGTATATTAGTTATAAATAGCTCCGCAACCTTGAAAAGTATGGTGGGCAAGATGTCGCTTAAACTATCAGATAGCATGAAGAACTATTTCTCCTCATTTCGTGAGCCTTTGCTTCCGCTTTATGAAGAATTGCACAGGCAGGGTGAACTGGAAGCCTTTACAGATAAACTCAGGCACGACCTGTTCCTTACCATGGTACTTTTAGGTAAAGCTGAGAATGCAGGGGAGATGGAACTGGTGTCATTCATCTGTCTTGACTGGTCGCTCATCCAGTCATCCGATTTCGTGCAGGAATATCAGAACCGGTCAGCTGTAGATCAACACTTGGCAGACCACTTTCTAAAAGAGGAAAAGGAAAACTATCTTTCCAAACTGCAGTCTTTTACCGGTAAAGAGGCATACAAACTTGGTAAATTCTTGAGCTTTATTGATCCCCGGAATGCACTTCATCAATATATATCTGATTTGTGCTTTAAGCTTCATCGCTATTTTACCATTATGCTTAAAATTGATGGAGTGATAACTGCTCAGGAAACTGCAGGATTTGAGCAGTTTTGGAATGAGTATCGGAAACTGGCGGAAAGGCCCTTTACAGAAACTAGCAAGGCGGAAGCGAAGCAGATGGAGAGTGCCAGTTCGACTGAGGAAATAAAGCTGGTCAAACTATCCGATGAGGATCCTCTTGAAGAGTTGAATTCACTTATCGGCCTTGAAAACATCAAGGGAGAGTTGAGGAGTTTCAGGAGATTTCTGGAGGTCCAGCAGATGAGAAAATCCCGCGGGATGCCTCAATACAGAATTAGTCTCCACGCGGTGTTTTCAGGGTCGCCCGGGACAGGGAAGACCACCGTGGCAAGAATCTATGCAAAAGTTCTCAGGGAACTCGGATATCTTTCCAAAGGTCATCTTGTTGAGGTTGACAGGGCGGGTTTGGTGGCGGGGTACATGGGTCAGACCGCAGAAAAAACGGAGAAGGTGATTGACAGAGCGTTAGGAGGAGTGCTCTTTATTGATGAGGCTTACTCGATTACTCAGCGAAGTGATGGCAACGATTATGGGCTGGAAGTCATAGAGGTCCTGCTGAACAGAATGGAAAAATTCAGGGACGATTTGGTGGTTATAGTTGCCGGTTATGAGGAGGAGATGGCTGCCTTTCTGGATTCAAATCCGGGGCTTTGCTCAAGGTTTAACAAGAGGTTTACTTTTTCAGATTTCAGTGCTGCAGAACTGCTGGAAATTTTTCAGAAGTTTTGTCGAACTAACCAGTACGAGCTTAAAATGGAAGCTAACCGACTGCTGTCCTCAAAGCTTGAGGAGATCTGGGAAAAAAGAGACCGGAACTTCGGAAATGCTCGCTTTGTGAGAAATCTGTTTGAGAAGGTTCTGGAGCGCCAATGTGACCGGTTATCAGGGATGAGTTCATTGTCTAACTATGATCTTATGCTTCTAGATGAAGGTGATGTTGCTGCGGCATTGGGATGTTTTGACGAGAGTGGAAAAGTTAGAAAAATGGGTGCCGAGAACGCGGTGACTGCATTTTAAAGAAAAACGGTTAAGTCTCTTCGGTCCGGGTTTTGCGTTTAAAGGCTATGGGGGGCAGTCCATGCTTGAAAACGAAGAATTCGCGATCAAAGTTGTTGAACGAAGTCGAACCATACCGGTTCTGGTGGAGTTTTGGGCTCCCTGGTGCGGAGCGTGCAAGATACTGGGTCCTCAACTGGAAGTCCTGCACCAAAGGCATCGCGGCGAGTGGGTTCTGGTAAAAATCAACGCTGATGCTCATCCGCAGCTAAGTCTCCAGTACAGAGTTTCCGCCATTCCGGCAGTAAAATTATTTGTAAATGGAATATTGATTTCCGAATTTGCAGGTGCAAAGCCTGCCCATACTATAGAAAAATGGCTCTCCGAAAACCTTCCTCAGCGGCCTTATCGGGAGCTCTCAGAAGTTCGCAATCTGCTATCTGTTAACAGAAACGAAGACGCTGCAAAAGTGCTGAACCCTCTGCTTTTGCAATATCCAAAAGACATCGAGATCAGAACACTGCTTGCCCGATCCATAGTTTTATCAAATCCTCTAAAAGCACATGAACTGGTTGGTGGAATAGAGCCGGTGGGCGGTGTTGGCGAACTGGCGGAAGCGGTAAGAACCATCGCCGAATTCATGACCCGATTCGAAAATGGCAACCCTCCCGAGAGTACTGCCAGGCAACCCTTGCTGCACGCTCTCACAGCTCTTTACGGATTAAATATAGAGCTGTGTCTGGACTACCTGATTACCTCGCTGGGAGAAAACAGAGACTACCTTGACGGTTACGCCCGGGAGGTGTGCATCGCGCTGTTTAAATACCTTGGCGAAACTAGTCCCATAACTCAGGCCTTTCGCCGCAAACTGGGAAAGGTTCTTTATGCCTGAATCAGCGAAATTCGTCTCCCCAGCCGAAACTCTGTATGAAGCACTCCGCCAGCGAAACAAACTCTCTTGGCAGGCTGGCCTTGTACTGTGGATTTTGGGCCATTTTTTCGAGAATATTACCCAGGGTTTCGTGCCAGTCTGCATCGCTTTCAACACAATCGAATTCTTCTAAATCGGTTTGGGGGAGAGAAATGTTATTGGAGATTAGAAATTCATAAATGAGTTGCTCAGCATCTTCTTCGTAAAGAAAGGCGTCCTCTTCATCTGTGGTTTGGAATCGCTGCCCCAGTCCGGTCATCATGGCTTTTGCCTCTTCCAGAGTCAGATTCATCATACGAGCTCCTTGACCTTCACGTCAGTAGAGGTTACTTGGTTTTTTCTGTTGTACTTGAAATAAAGCGCAAGGTCAACTGAAACAAGGATCAGGTTGCTTGCGTATAGAAAGATCACCCAGTCTTGAGAGTAGAGAATTTTATGCACAAAACCGCTGGCATATCCAGCGATCACGATTCCCATGAACAGCGGGCTTTTTCCGGATACTGTTTTGGTACGGAGTGACTTGGCGATGGAGATGGGCCAGCTTATTCCAAAACAGACAAGCATCAGTGCTTCAAATATACTCATAAATCAACTTCCACTGTTCCGTTGAAAACAGTTCTGGCGGGACCGGTCATGAACACCGGGCTTTCCCTGTCGCCATCCCAGGAGATAAAGAGGTCTCCTCCGGGGAGGTGAACCGTAACCTGGTTATCGTGCAGTTTGTTTACAATCCCGGAAACAGCCGCGGCACAGGCTCCGGTTCCGCAGGCCTGAGTTTCACCGCAGCCCCGTTCCCAAACCCGCATGCTGATCTCCTTGGGGGAGAGTATCTTGATGAATTCCACATTGGTACGTTTGGGAAAGAGTGGGTGATTCTCCAGTATCGGACCGTAGCCCAGAACCAGTTCGTCTGAAAGGTCATCGGAATAGATTACTGCGTGAGGATTTCCCATGCTTACAGCTGTAACTTTAAATGTCGTATCTTTGGCGGTAATGTCTTTCATGAAAAATTCAGAGTCGCCGCTCTCAACAGGGATTTGTGCAGGTGAAAAGCGTGGAATACCCATGTTTACCTTGTAAAGATCACCCTGAGTCTGCACTTGTATCAAGCCGGCCAGAGTATCGATGGAGACACTCTGCTTCGTGGTCAATTTCTTCTCCTGCAGATATCGTGTGAAGCAGCGTACTCCGTTTCCGCACATCTCGGGTTCACTGCCGTCGGAATTGAATATGCGCATTCTGTAATCGGCGATTTGCGAGGGGAGAACACAGATTACTCCGTCTGCCCCGATTCCTTTTCGTCTATCGCAGAGTTCAACTGCGTGCTCTTTGATTTTCCCGGTCCGGACATCACTCTCTCCGTCCAGAACTATAAAATCATTGCCAAGCCCTTCCATCTTCACAAACTGCAGTGTTTCAGTCATGTTCTTCTCCGGTGGGTAGGTGTTACCAGCTTTGAACCGAGTTCTGCATAATCCTCTGTACCAAATCCTTTATGGCTTTCTTTCTTCCATCTGTTTCAGTTTCAGTCTGGAAGGAATAGATGCCCTCACCGGTTACAGTGCCCTTGTAAATGGATTTGTTCTGCTTGTTATCGAAAAATTCAACCTGGGCTGAGACTCGAACCTTATACTGCTCCACATTGACCTGACTGCTCTGAGTTTCTCCTGCTCCGAAAGTGTAGGGGTCATTGGAGTAAGAGCTCACGGTCCCGCTGATAGTTGCATCAGCGTTCTCGTTTGCAGGGCGTAGCTGGCTGTTGAGAATTTCCTTGTTGAGCTCCGAGGTGACTTCGTCGGCCACTCCCGGTTCCAGGGTGGAATTGGCAAATACAGGAATCTCCACGGTCTTGAGATGGTTGGGCAGGGTGGAACCGCTGAAAGAGTAGATTCCGCAGCCTGCAATAAGCAATAACCCAAAAGTCGCAATGGTATATAGTTTTTTCATCCTTACAGATCCTCAAATGGTACGTATGATACTGAAGACAGAGTCTCGGGTTCGGAACTAAAGAAATTCTGCATGGTGTCAAGCATGTTCTCCAGATCCCCGAAATCCTGGAACTGGGAGTCAATGGCGCGTACAAACTGCTTTCCATATCCCTTGTTAATAATGCGGTTGTCCAGTACAACCAGTGCCCCCCTGTCGGTGGCAGATCTTATCAGCCGGCCGGCACCCTGTCTGAATTTTATGATCGCCTCCGGAACCGAATAGGAGAAGAACGACTCTCCGTTTGTTGATTCCATTTTGGCGGCCACCGCTCTTGTGAGCGGATGTGTGGGCACCGGAAATGGCAGTCTGGGGATGAGAACCACTTCACAGGCCTCACCAGGGACGTCAACGCCCTCCCAGAACGAATCGGTTCCAAGGAGAATCATGCCGCTTGCGCTTTTGAACTGCTCAAGCATGGAGTTGCGGTTTCCGCTGAATCCCTGAGCCAGAAGATTGTTCTGGTCGATATCACTTCTGCTTTTAAGATGTGAATAGACATTGTTAAGCATGCTGTTGGAGGTCATGAGCACAAGAATGTTTTTCTTCAGTCGGGAATGAATCCCGGCAACAGCATCGGCGACAAAAGAGGGATACGAGTGGCTGTCCGGTTCGGGGCTGCTCTTGACTGCCCCGAAAAGCATCTGTTCACGGCTGTAAGGACTGGGGAAGATCACCGACTCGGTGCGGCTTCCGAAGATGTCCAGTCCGGCAGCTCTCTTGAAATAGTCTGTAGACCCCTGGGTGGCCAGTGTTGCCGATGTAAATATTACACCACCGGTGCAGCGTTCCCATATCTGTGAAAGCAGTGTGCTCACATCCAGCGGCACACCACACAGTTTGGTCCATTTCTTTTCGTGGTTGCCTTCGATCCAGAAAACGTGATCTTCGGTCTTTGCGTTGACCAGGTACTGGAGATCTGCCCTGAGTTGACTTGCTCTTTCAGAACAGGTCTGTATTTCGTTCTGGAGATCTTCACCGAAGTCCTTGTCACTTGCTGCAACAACCACCTGCTTGAGATGAACAAAGGTGTCCTGCAGATCTGCCAGTGTTATGTCAAGTGCAGGGGGCTCCATCAGCCGTTCCAGAGAATCTTCATCATAGCCGATCTGGTATTCCGCTTCTGAATCGGGATCTGCGGAAAGTGCCCAGCGGTCCAGTTCGCTTAAAAAATCCTGGGATCTCTTGCGAAGGTGCTTCAGGCTGCTCTTGAGGTCCTTGGCAAATGCACTAACCGTGGGGTAGTCCTTGCTGGCTGAAACACTTTGGAGCAGGTTCTGGACCTGGTCAATGAAAAGTGTAATCCTGTGCGTGTCAAGCTCAGTGCGCAGGTGACGGTGACCGCTCGATTCCAGGTGGTGCGCCTCATCAAAAATGATGGAGCCTACTTGGCCTAAGAACGAGGTCTCGGAGCATACATCGGAATAGAAGAGGGCGTGATTGATCACCACGATGTGAGAACCCAGAGCCTGCTGGCGTGCCTTCTGCAGAAAGCAGCTGGTAAAATAGGGGCAGCGTCGTCCGGAGCAGTCCTGTCCATCGGCGGAGATAAGATTCCAGATCTTGGCGAACCATTTGGGGTTAAACTGGTTCTGCTCCTCGATATCTCCGCTTTGAGTGTTCTCTGCCCATACGATAAGGGGCAGAATGGCGATCCGTTCTCTGGGGGAAAGATTTCCCAGTTCGCCGCTGAGCAGTTTGTGAAAACGGTTGCGGCACAGGTAATTCGCTCTGCCTTTAAGTGTACTGAACCGTAGCGTTCCTCCGCTGAGCGCTGCTGCCACTGGAAGATCGTTATTGATAAGCTGATCCTGAAGATTTCTCGTGCGGGTCGACACCAGTACTCTGCAGTTGTTCTTGAGTGCATGGCGGGCGGCGGGAATCAGATAGGCCAGGGATTTTCCTGTGCCGGTACCAGCTTCTGCCACCAGAAGTGAACCGCTGTTCAGGGTCTGGGTAACGCTGAGAGCCATCTCTTTCTGAGAGGGCCGGGGGGCGAAATTCTGCAGCGCGGAACCTAGTTTGCCGCTGTCTGAGAAGATCTGTTCTATCTCCTTGGGATCGATCTCCAGGTGCCATTCCGGTATGGTCAGTCGCCCCGGGGCCTGAAAACTTTGTCCTCTGCTTAGCTGAATCGATGCCCGCACCCCGCCTAAACTCTTGAGCATTATGGTCTTGAAAAGTGAGCCCGGTGCGCAGGCCGCCAGAGTTTGGCGGATCTCAAGCGAAAGTTCCCCGATTTTCGGCAGGAGCAGTGCCGCTACCTCCCCGGATGCTTTGGCGTCATGAAGGGCCCGGTGGGCGTTGTCGAGAGTAACCGAAAGGAAGCTGCTCACATGCTTCAGGGAAAAGCGGCCGAGCGGCTGAAGAAGAATTCTCGACAGCAGCGCTGTATCCAGGTGTTGAGGCGAGATCGTGGGAAAACTCAGCCTCTTAAGCTCCTCGTTTATGAAAGTGGAGTCAAACTCAATCTGATGGCCGCACAAAGGCATCTGGCCAATGAAATCCAGCAGCGAGATGGCTATTTCCGAAAATGTGGGAGCATTGCGGATGTCGTCGTTGCTGATATGAGTCAGTCTGGTGATATGTTCCGGAATCGGAACGCCGGCATTTATCAGTGTGGAAAACTCCTTATCCGGTTTTCCATTGATGAAGCGGATGGCACCCACTTCTATGATGCGGTCGTTTTTAAAATCCAGCCCGGTGGTTTCCACATCCAGTGCCACATAGTCGGGAATATAGATATCCGGGATAAACTGTGGCTTGGGCTGATGATGGGGTTTTGCCTGAGCCGCTTTTTTAGGCTGAGGTTTGGCTTTTTTTGCTTCAGCCATGAGTTCTTTGCGCTTATCATCAGGCAGTAGATCAAAAAGTCTGGGCATGGTTACTCTTTTCCAGAACGGTGTTCGGGTGGAGATAAAACTGGTGATGCAAAAATACTTTATACATTAATGTAGAGGCGATTATTCTCGCCTGGGCACTAAAAAATTCACTATCTGGCCTTCAAGCAGGGTGTCTGCTGTTTTGGGCACACGATTTGAAAATTAACCTTATTGGGGATCATGTCCCCACAATTTTTCCGACTCTCCCAACTCAGATGAGTTACGTATGTGGAGCTGTTTTATGAAAACGATCTTATATGCACTATTGCTTACTTCAGTGGTGGTTCTTCTTTTGAACTGCTCGAGTGAAGATTCAAACCCCTACCTTTCGGCAGATCCCGGGGCAGTGGTGGTTCACCGCAGTTTCGATGATGGTGCCACTATTCCGGTGTTTTCGACAGAAAACCTCAGTCTGACAATTAATCTTAAGGAAAGAGTGGATAGTATTCGCATTCATATCTCTGCAAACCGGCTTTGGAATTCTGCAGATTCGGTTATACCTGAGTCGAGGTTTCACCGTGAGCCGTTTCAGTTTCTCTTTTCCTTTAAAGATACCGGTGGCCAGACTGTATCTGTCACTTCCTATCTGAAAGATGGAGATTCTCTGATACAGCAGTATTCAGTTAAGGCCGTTTCGCCTCTTTCTCAGGAATCGGTTATTGCCATGGAGGGTGACACTATTAAGCTTAGTACACCTTCAGTAAAGGATGCCGCCTTTTATGTGTGGGATTTTAACGATGGCACTGTAATCAAAGAAAATGGTCCAAGTGCCCAATTAATTCTCAAAGCCCCGTTCTCCACCAAGTTCGGAGAACTGTACGTGACCGATTTTAATGGCAACAGGTCACCATCAGTGTTTTTCGATCTTATTGCGCGCGTTCCCGGGCGTCCTGCGGTAAGGTTTGCCACCCGGGTGGGTGATCTACCGCAGACTCTTCGGGCAGAGCAGGATCATTTATCCCTCGATCTAAAAATTAACTCTCAAACCGGCACTGCCCCGTTTCGCTTTGACGTGCGAATAGACGGAAGCCCGCTTTCCGGTTCTGAAGCCGGGCAAATCAGATGGAACCCATCACTGCAGGATGTGGGAGCCAGAAATTTCCGAATCCTGGTAACCGACAGCGCAGGTACTTCCGATACATTGATTGTGCAGATTACCGTGAGGCAGCCCGATGTGGTTTCGGTTTCCTTTAAGAGTGATTCATTTCACAAATCAGAATCAGCCTCTTTGGTCAGAGTGGAAGTGCTGCTTTCCGCCAGAATCGATCAGACGGTGGTTGTTCCCTATGCAGTAGACTGGACTCAGTCGGGGGCTGTTCCTCAAGATGTGTCCTTTTCCCAGAATCAGTTGACTTTTCATCCGGGAGACACCCTGAAATATATAGAATTCACTATTGTTGATGATAATCTGGTGGAGGATAACGAAACACTGGTTCTTCAGCTGAATGCCCCTGTCGGTTTTGCAGTTCTGGGAGAAGTGAATAAATTTACACTGCATATAGACGACAACGATAAGGTCGGGGCCTATTTCACTTCGGCTCACTCGCAGAAATCAGAAACGGATAACACTGCCACTATGATTGTGGCTCTCTCAAAACCACTTGATAGAAACATAGAGCTTGAACTTGTGCTGGACTCCTCCAGAACAACAGCTACAAGCAATCAGTTCAATTACCAATCACCGTTAAAAGTGACCTTTCCTGCAGGACAGACACAAGCGACGGCTGTGGTGAATATCATCAATAACGATATCAACGAGGGAACACGTTCTTTGGTTTTCCACCTTGTTAATAATTCATCACTAATAAATCTGGTCGGGAACACTACCCATACCATTACTGTTGTCGACGATGACCCCGATTCCCGCCAGGTTTCTTTTGTGAATCAGTCGCTTGCCGGTTCCGAATCGGTAGGCTCCGTTACAGTAAAGGTGAAGCTGTCAAGTCCTTTGCAGTCGCCGGTGACTATTCAGTGGGATCTGGATTCATCCAGTTCCGCCCGGTTAGATGGGGATTTTTCACTTCCGCAATCAAGGGTTCTCAGCTTTGCCCCCGGTTCCACCGAACAGTCCATCGTAGTATCTATCATTGATGACAGCAGTATCGAGCAGAATGAAACTGTCGTGCTGCGCCTGAGTGCAGTTCCAGCTGGGTGGACGCAGGGAACATCTGTATTTACCTATACCATTTTCGACGACGATGCTCCCAGTGTGGTTCAGGTCGGGTTTGCATCTACTGTTTCGGAGGGGGAGGAGTCGCAATCGTCAGCCACCATCCTGGTGCGTCTTTCCAACAGTTCCACCGCTTCCATAACGGTTCCCGTATCAATATCATCTGAATCAACTGCCAATTCAGGTCATTTTTCGATCAATACAGATGCACTGGTGTTCAGACCGGGTGAAACCGAAAAAACAGTTTCTTTAACTGTCAATAATAATGACCAGAAAGATGGTAATAGAACAGTGG
Organism: Fibrobacterota bacterium; assembly: GCA_023436205.1. Lineage (GTDB taxonomy): Bacteria > Fibrobacterota > Chitinivibrionia > Chitinivibrionales > Chitinispirillaceae > JAEZKC01. The sequence continues at coordinate 8,409 of JAEZKC010000117.1, read as the reverse complement.
TGATCGATCTTGGAGCGCCAAGTGCGTTTGCCGAGCTGGGAAGCGCCAGTCGTCACATTTACACAATAAGAGACAACGATTTTGACCTGCTCGTTCAGAGCGAGCCTCAGGGATATGGGACTGTTATACAAAGAGTGAACGGGAGTGAAGCATCATCTCCCTTTGAAAAGGGAACACAGGTCGAGCTTGTTCCTGTTCCCGCACCCGGATACCGTTTCCAGGAATGGGCTGGTGACCTTTCAGGAAACGCTGATCCGGCAACTGTCCATATCGATAATGACAAAGCGATCGTTGCCCGTTTCGTGCTTGCTCTTCCGGTAATCCAAACGCAACCGCAAGACCAGAATGTGCGGGAGGGAGAAAGTGCCCGCTTTTCGGTGGTGGCCAGTGGAAATGATCTTACTTACAGATGGCAGAAAAACGGTGCCGATATTCCGGGGGCGAACGGTGCTGAACTGGTTCTTGACGCTGTTTCTCGTCAGGATAGCGGGTCCGTTTACCGCTGCATCATTTCCAATCCTTCAGGCGAAGTGGTCTCTTCTGAAGCAAAGCTGCATGTGCGTCGCAGCAGACCTCATATCACGGAGGAGCCTCAGTCCTCCACGGTTAACGATGGGGGAAGTGCCCAGTTTTCCCTGCAGGCGGAAGGTGATGCGCTTCAATACAATTGGTATAAAAATGGTGTGGAGGTAGGTTCAAATCAGAACAGCTTGACATTTACTGCTTCTACTGCAGATAATGGAGCTGAAATTTACTGCATCGTATCCAATGCCGGCGGAAGCGACACCAGTGCGGTTGTACATTTAACTGTGATTGTCAATGCGCCCTCCATTATAGATCACCCCCTGAACCAGAGCGCTATCGTCGGCCAGACGGTCACGTTTTCCGTTTCCGCCACCGGCTCAGACCTCCATTTTCAGTGGCAGAGAAATAATCAGAACATTGATGGAGCTCAAACCAACCAGCTGTCTTTTGTGGTGCAGGCCCAGGATGCGGGGGCACGCTTTAGATGTGTAGTAACCAACAGTGCAGGAAGTGCGGTCAGCGATTCTGCGATCCTTAGCGTGATGCTTCCGCCGGTTATCGATGTGCATCCTCAAAATCAGTCGGGTCAAATTGGCGAGACGGTGACTTTTTCAGTATCCGCCAGTGGAACCGGCTTAAGCTACCAGTGGCAGATGGATGGCCAGAATATCGAGGGAGCTAATGCAAGTCAGCTGTCGTTTACCGTACAGGAATCTGATTTCGGGGCATTCCGGTGTGTGGTGAGTAATGATGCGGGGAGTGTGATATCCCAAAGTGCCCAGCTGACGGAATCCGGGGTCGGGCTATGAGTTTAATGACATGTTGCTGACTTGTAAATTGCACCTGAAACCCTGTTTGTTTCTGACCTTGCGGGACTCTTTTTCAGGTCAATGCTCGATCACGTAAAGCAGCTCCTTCGCTTCCTTTATGATCCCGTGCAGATCCAGTCCGTTGGGGCAGCGTGCCGCGCAAAGACCGCATCCGGTGCACTTGTCCAGCCTCAAACCATCCTCCCACTGCTTCTCCCTGAATGCCTCCACCGCACTTACCATGTTCATGTATTTCGCAAGATTATAGTAGGACAGGCAGGCTCCAAGGGTGATATTCTGAGGGCAGGGAGAGCAGTATCCGCACCCGGTGCAACGATCCTCTTTACTGTCGATTATTGAATCCACTTCTGCAAGTAGTGCGTCCACATCGCCGCCGTTTGGGGGAGTGGTCTTCTGAATCCATGATGCATACTGTACTTCCTCAACGGAGGAAAAGCCGATGAGCAGGTGCACATTGGGAAGAGCCATAAGGTAGCGCAAGGCTAGCTCCTTAAGCCGTTCGTGAGAGGCTAGGAAGCCTCCGGCCAAAGGATTCATGGCAAATACCTTGATCCCATTTCGGGAACAGTAGTCAAGTACTCCCAGCCGGGTGCGGTTCACAACATTGAGCGGAATGGTGACCGTTTCAAAGAGTCCGCTTTTCAAAAATTCCAGTATTATAGCGGTATCTGCGTGGGTAGTGATTCCCAGATGCTTCCACTTGTCAGAATGCAGCTTCACACCATCATACCATCCACCCGGTTTAGTGGCTTCTCTGAATTGTTCCATGGTGTGAGTTGTCCACATGTGATAGTAATCAAACCCATCAAGGTTTTGCCGCCGAAGCGACTGACTGAGAACTGTACTGAGCTGCTCCACTGATCTTACCCCGAATCCCTTTTCAGGAATGAAACCTCCCAGCCCAAGCCCACCGTTTCCCGGACTGCACTTGGCACTCACCATCACTCTGTGCCGGTAATCCGGATGATTTACAGCATCACCCACCCAGGATTCGGAATTCTCCTGCTCGCTTTGATAACAGTAGCATGGAGAGGTGTCGATATAGTTGAAACCTTCGTCGATAGCTGCCCGAATAGTGGCAATTGTAGAGGGTCTGTCTTTAAACCGCATGGCGCCGATTAGGATTTTACTGAGCTGCATATTTTTCTCTTTGGTTGTTTACTTTGATTATTTATTAATCCAGGCTGTTCTGAGTGTTCTCTGTTTCCAAGTGGCAGTGTTATCTATAGTAAACTTATGTCGTAAATAAAGTGGTACAGTTTCGGCTTTGAATGTCTCTTTGTTGCCATTCCGTTGAATAGTGGCTTCATAAGTTTTTCCGGATTCGGATGTTACCAGATCGCGTATTACGTATGGAAAATTATTGGGATAGATTTTCTGGCCATTAATTGCAAGAAGGACATCACCAGTTTTGAAACCGAACCTTTGTGCCTCCTCGTAGACTCCGGAGACTTTCATTTCCTGATACTTATAATTAGAATAGAGCATCAGCCCGAAATCTGATTTTGCGAACGGATGTTTTTCTCGTCTGGAGTACTGTATTCCAAGGTCGTCAAAGAGTACGGCAAGTTCGAGTGGTTTGTTTTCTGAAAGATGTCTGTATAGAAAAGCTTTAACATCGGGATGTGAAAAGGATGCAATGATCTCAAAGAGGCTGTCTGCGGGGAAGAGGTTATCGGAAGTATATCTGTTTTTCATCTGTAAAATAACATCCCTGAGCGAGACGTTTCCGGAGGTCTTCTGGAGAATGAAAATGTCAAGCGCTGTTCCAATAATGAAACCCCTCCTGTAGAATTCCGTCAGGGTTTTCCCTTCCCTGAGGGTGCTTTTACTCAATGAAAGCAGATTCGCGCTGTCTTTAGCGATTTCAGATGCGATAAGCTGCATTCTGAGGATATTCAGGTACTGTTCAGGTGAGATTGTTCCATTCCAGAGTTGCATTTTAAATGCTGCCCATTGTGCCAGCCCTTCATAGAACCATAGATGCTCAATGGCGTTTGTGTCTGAAAAGTCTGGATTCGCAAGTTCATCCCCCCTTATCGAAAGCGGGATCACTGTATGAAACAGCTCATGTCGGGCTATCCACTTCAGGTTGCTTGAAAATGAATCGAAATCATTTGAAGAGAACACATAGAGAGATGATTTTCTGTGTTCAAGAGCTCCAGCCCCTGGAAGAGAATCTTCGAGGAAACTGAAAATAAAGGAATACTCTTTCGTAGGCATCTTGTCAATGAAGCGGATTACATCTTTGCTTGCACTCTTGAGGTATTTTTTTAGTTTACGGGCGTAGATCAGGGGTGAATCGCTGTGGACGTAAACAAAAAATCTGGTGCTGTCAACCTGAAAGGCACTCTTGCTCAGTCTTCCAATCAGAATGGGACTGTCCTGAAGTTCATTGTAGGAGTCTGCGTAGTAGAAATCAGCTGAATCCTTAATGAGAGGGGTGGCAATTTCCCACTGCGCCGGGGCTGTAATTTTCAATCTGAGAGCTTTATTTTGCAACCTGCTGAAAAAACCAAAAGCAGCAAAGGGGTTTATCTGGCAATGGCTAGGTTTAAAACGGGTTCCAATATAAGGGGAAATTGAATCCGTTGTTTTGCCGAAGGTTTGGTGTACTGTGTACTCTATTTTACTGACATGTTTCGGTTCCCCGAAAACGTAAATGGAGGAATCGTAAATCTCGTAGTCGATTGCATCTCCGTTTACATCATAGGCATGGAAATCACTTACATATTTGCCATACTTTTTAAGTTCATAGGTGCCAGGTACCTGAACGGGAAATCTGAAGGAATCACAGGGTGAAATATTCTTCGGAAACAAAACTCTGACTTTAAGAACTGTGTCCTGCGGGTTTTCGAGTATCGCCTGGTATTCAAGAAAGAACTCGCGTGAGTCGGCTGGGAGAATCGGTCGGAATAGTTTCTGCGTACATGAAATGATGAAAATGGTAATAAACGGTAGTATAACACGAGTGGTGCGGTGAATCATACTTTCTCCTGAATGAAGCTTTTTTGGGTAATGACTCAAAATAATCTGTGCATATAAATGTGTTTAAAAATGTTCCATTTCCCGAAATCTACCCTTGGTTACAATATCCGCCCCCATTGTCCTAACTATTCAGTGCAAAGCCAGTACAGCCTAAATTCAATACATGGTATAGAAAAGGCCTTTCAGGCACAAAATTCTGTGCTCTGTCTGCTTGTGCCCGGTTTTCGACATATTTATATTAAAAATTCTGAAAATGCCCTCTGCCGCCTATTTTTGAGGGCGGTCCGCTCTTTTCTGCAAACAGTATAAGGATTTATGAGTAAAAACACTTCTATTCCCGCGTATGATGAAAGCAAGATCAAGACTCTGAGTTCCCTGGAGCATATTCGCCTCAGAAGCGGTATGTATATCGGGCGCCTCGGGGACGGGTCCAACCCGGATGATGGTGTCTACATCCTCCTTAAAGAAGTCATCGATAACGCCATCGACGAGTTTATCATGGGATTCGGCAAGAAAGTCGATGTGGCCATCGAGAACAAGCATGTCTCCGTCAGGGACTACGGGCGCGGTATTCCACTTGGTAAAGTGATCGACTGCGTTTCCACCATCAACACCGGCGCTAAATATAATGATGATGTGTTTCAGTTCAGCGTCGGTCTTAACGGTGTGGGAACAAAGGCGGTTAATGCCCTGTCCAGCTTCTTTAAAGTGGTGTCCTACCGCAATGGTGAATATTCCGAGGCCGTTTTTGAACGAGGTGCCCTCAAGTCCAAGAAGAGCGGCAAAGCCAAGGGTGAAGTGGACGGCACCTATGTGGAATTTCTCCCAGATACTGAAATTTTTGGTGATTACAGTTTTAATTTTGAATACATAGAGCAGCGCCTCTGGAATTATGCCTACCTCAATGCAGGGCTCAAGCTCTTCTTCGGGAAACAGAAGTTTGAATCCAAGAACGGTCTTCTGGATCTTCTGCAGAACGAAGTGGGGGAGTCGACCGTTTACAACATTGGCTATTACCATGGAAAGCAGCTTGAGTTTGCATTCACTCATACCCAGGCTTACGGTGAGACCTACTTTTCCTTTGTTAACGGACAGCACACAAGTGACGGTGGAACGCACCTGAGCGCTTTCAGAGAGGGCGTTCTTAAGGGCGTCAATGAGTTTTTCAAAAAGAACTATTCCGGGGTGGATGTTCGTGATGGAATTGCCGGTGCCATCGCCATCAAACTGAAGTCTCCGGTGTTCGAATCCCAGACCAAGAACAAGCTGGGCAACACCGAAATTCGAGGCTGGATCGTAACTGAAGTCAAGTCTGCGGTGGTGGATTTTCTGCACAAGAACGTGGAAGCGGCCAAGCTTCTTGAAAGCAAGATCGTGCAGAATGAGAAGCTGCGCACCGAGCTTAACAAGGTCAAGAAAGAGGCCAAGGAAGCCGCCAAGCGTATTGAGATCAAAATCCCCAATCTCAAAGATTGCAAGTACCATTTCAGAACCGATTCCGACGGGGACAAGTCCACAATATTCCTCACTGAGGGGCAGTCTGCCGGCGGATCGATCATATCGGCCCGCGATGTGTACACCCAGGCGATCTATACTCTTAAGGGTAAACCACAGAATGTTTTCGGCAAGACCAAGGCGGCCATCTACCAGAACGAAGAGCTTTATGATATGATGATGGCTCTGGGGATTGAAGAAGATGTGGAAAACCTGCGTTATAATAGAATAGTGCTTGCCACTGATGCCGACGTGGACGGTTTCCATATAAGAAATCTTCTTCTTACCTTTTTTCTCACCTATTTCGAGGAACTGGTGGTGGCAGGGCACGTGTATATCCTGGAAACCCCTCTTTTCAGGGTTCGCAACAAGAAAGAGACCCGCTACTGCTACAGCGAAAAGGAGCGGGACGCCGCCATGAAAGCCTTGAGAGATCCGGAAGTGACCCGATTCAAAGGGCTGGGTGAAATCTCACCCAAGGAGTTCGGGCAGTTTATCGGTCCGGACATGAGGCTTGTGGAAGTAAATGTCAGATCCGTGAAGAACATCTCCGAAACATTAGAGTTCTATATGGGAAAAAATACCCCCGAACGTCGTGATTTCATAATGGAGAACCTAATCTAATGGCTTTTGTAAATAGTTTGTACAATACCAATTTCCTGGAATATGCATCCTATGTTATTAAGGATCGCGCTATTCCTCATGTAAACGATGGGCTCAAACCTGTTCAGCGCCGAATCCTTCATACACTCTATGAAGTGGATGACGGCAAGTTCCACAAGGTGGCCAATATTGTCGGTCAGTGCATGAAGTACCATCCTCATGGAGATGCCTCCATCGGGGATGCGTTGGTGACTCTCGCCAACAAGGATCTGTTCATCGACAAGCAGGGTAATTTCGGAAACATCTTTACCGGTGATCCGGCATCCGCGGTTCGTTACATCGAATGCCGCCTTTCGCCGCTTGCAAGAGAGGCTCTGTTCAATCCCGAAATTACAGAGTATCTCGATTCCTATGATGGAAGAAACCGGGAACCGGTGACTCTTCCCGCTAAGCTTCCGGTGCTTCTGGCACTTGGTGCCGAGGGTATCGCGGTGGGTATGTCCACCAAAATCATGTCACATAATCTCATCGAACTGCTTGAGGCTGAAATCGCCTGCCTGCGCGGTGAACAGCTGCTTGTGTTTCCAGACTTTCCCACCGGCGGTTATGCCGATGTATCGGAGTATAATGATGGAAACGGCAAGGTGCTTGTCAGAGCAAAGCTTGACACCAGCGATCCAAAACGTATCGTGATACGAGAGCTTCCTTTCGGGACTACCACTGAGTCGCTCATCGCATCCATGGAGGCCGCCACCCGCAAGGGCAAACTGAAAATTGCGGGTATCAGCGATTTTACCGCCGAGAATGTGGAGATAGAGGTACGTCTTGCCCGCGGAGTGCACACCGATGACACCGTTGATGCGCTGTATGCTTTCACCGACTGCGAGTCTTCCATATCTGTCAACCTGATGGTGATTAAGGAAGAGAAGCCGGTGGTGATGACGGTGACTGAGGTTATCAAGCACAATGCCGACAGTCTCGTGGAGATCCTCAAGGCCGAGCTGAAGCTCGAGGAGAAGAAACTCAAAGACAAGCTTCACGCCAAAACACTCGAGCAGATCTTTATCGAGAACCGCATATACAAAAAGATCGAGGAGAAGACCACTGCCGAAGCGGTTGTCAAGGCGGTCTTTGACGGCTTGGAACCGTTCAAGAGTCAGATCAGAAGAGAAGTTACCGATGAGGATGTGGAAACACTGCTCAAGATTCCTATCAGGCGTATCTCTCTGTATGATATCAACCGCGCCAAGAAGGAGATGCGGGAGATAGAGGATCGGCTCAAGGAGATCCGGGCGGCGCTGGGAGCGATTATCGATTATGCTGTGGAATTTCTGGAAAGGCTCATTGATAAATACAAGAAAGACTATCCTCGCCGCACAGAGCTGGTATCATTCAAAAAGGTGGATGTCCGCGAGGCGGCTCAGCGTAACCTTAAGCTTCGTTATGACAGGGACACCGGTTATCTTGGTCATGAGGTTAACGGCAATACGCTCTTCGATGTTTCCCTCTATGACCGTATTCTAGTGATTAGAAAGAGCGGGGCCTACTCTGTCATCGATGTGCCTGACAAGCTCTTTGTGGACAAGGGGATGCTTTACTGCGGATTAGTGGACAAGGATCTTGTGTTCAACGTGATCTACCGTGATGATGAGACCAAGTTTCCCTATATCAAGCGCTGCAAGATCGAGCAGTTTATCCTTAATAAGGGATATATGCTGGTGCCTGACAACTGCACCGTTCTAAAGTTGACCACCGATTCCGACGGGGTGATCACTTGCGAGTACAAGCCCAAGCCGAGGCTCAAGGTTCTTGAAGAGACGTTCTTTATCAAGGATTTTCTGGTGAAGGGTGTCAAGGCAGGCGGGGTAAGGCTTGCTAATAAGGAGCTGAAGGGCGTGAAGTTGTCCTCGGGATAGGTGGGGAAGAGGCCAGAGGACAGAGGACAGAAGTCAGAGGCCAGAAGTCAGAG
>JAEZKC010000113.1 GCA_023436205.1 Fibrobacterota bacterium | reverse complement strand
GCCTTCCTCGGCGAGGACATGAAGGCCGGCCTCGAACTGGCGGTGGAGGAGTTCAACGCCGCGGGCGGCCTCGGCGGCCGCAAGATCGAGTGGACCTATTACGACGCCGAGAGCCAGACCCAGAAGGGCATCACCGCCACCCGCCGGCTCATCAGCCAGGACAAGGTCGAACTGATCCTCAGCGGCGGCAACATGAGCGGCATCGCGCTGGCCATGGCGCCCATCACCAACGCCGCGAAGGTGCCCTTCATCTCGTCCGAGGGCGCGCTTGCCATCGTCACGCCGGTGGCCGAGCGGCAATATGTGTTCAAGAGCACGGTGGATGACGGCGACGTGCTGGAGCGCATCGCCGATTATCTCGACAAAAAGAAGATCAAGAAGGTGGCGCTCATCGCCGACACGTCCGGCTTCGGCCAGGGCGCGGTAGGGCAGATGAAGATTGTCGGGCCGAAGCGCGGCCTCGACGTGATGTATGAATCCTTCGCCCCCTCCGACACCGACATGATGCCCCAGCTGACCCGCATCCGCGATGCCGGCGCCGAGGCCATCATCTGCTGGACGGTGACGCCCGCCGGCGTCGTCTTCCTCAAGCAGGCGCAGCAGCTCGGCCTCGACAAGAAGACGCTGATCCACAGCTACGGCTTCGTCTCGGCCGACTACATGAAGCTTGCCGGCGATGCCGCGAACACGCTCCTTCTCGCCAGCCTCAAGCTGCCGGTGGGCGACCAGTTGCCGGACAGCGACCCGCTCAAGGCCGGCATTCTCAAGATGATGAAGGCCTATGAGGCGCGCTTCAAACGCCCGGCCAGCATCTATGCGGCGGAATCCTATGACGGCGCGCTGCTGGCCCGCGAGGCGCTGAAGAAGGTGGGCGGCGACATCTCCAAGCTCAGCCAGGGCATGGAGCAGATCAAGGATTTCCCCGGCATCTCCGGCGTCTTCACCTTCTCGCCCGAGCGCCATTCCGGCCTCTCCAAGCAGGACATCGTGCTGGTGAACTGGCGCGATGGCCGCTTCAACCTTGCCGACTACGCCTGACGGGAAACACCAACGGGAGGAAACACCCATGGCCCTTTCGCGTGACATGTCCGCCGAGCAGGCGTTCGAGGTGGTCCAGACGCTGCTGGACGCCCCCGAGGACCGCTTTCCGCTGACCTTCAATTCCGATCTGCCGCGCATCCGCGAGCTGTTCCACGCAGCGACGCGGAACCAGTGGGACCCCAAGACCGACGTGGACTGGGACCAGCTCGACCCGTCGAAATACACCGACGAGCAGCGCTACGCGGCCCGCCTCTACTGGAGCCGCCGGGCGTGGAGCGAATACGGCGCCATCTCCGAGAGCCCGGCGCTGCAGGTGCGCTTCGGCGTGGAGAACCGGCCCTCCGACATGCAGCTCTTCTTCACCATCCGGTCCCAGGAAGAAGCGCGCCACGCCGAGGTCTGCCACGCCATGGCGGAGAAGCTCGGCGGCTACATCGAGAAGCCGGTGCAGCAACTGTTCGAGGGCTCCGTTTCCACCCACGGCGTGCGCCGTGCCGCCCTGAATGCAGACGTGCCGCTGGAGGGCATCATCGCCGCCCTCGTCTGCACGGCGGAAGAGATCGCCTTCGACGTGTTCAAGCATCTGAACGACGTCACGCATGATCCCGTCGCCAAGCAGATCGTGCGTTACATCATGCGCGACGAAAGCCGGCACTGCGCCTTCGGCTGGTACTTCCTCGAAGCCAGCTGCGAGCAGCTCACCCCCGATCAGAAGAAGATGATCGAGGATGCCGTCATCACCATGATGGAGAAGGTGGAGCTGAACGGCTACCACAGCGCGTGGCTGGCACCGGAAAACCCGGCCTCCAGCGCCGAGGTGGAGGCCGACCGCATCACCTACGAGGCCGGCCTCGGCGCCACCGTCGAGGAGGCGGAAAAGCCGGTGTTCATCGCCACCGTGCAGCGCATCCGCGAGCAGATGCGGGCGCTCGGCATCGATCTGCCACCGTTCACGCATCCCAAGCTCGGGACCATCTGACATGCCGCTCCACGCCACGCGGGCCGAGCCCTCGCTGCCGCCGGTGCGGCTCCTTGTCGAGCGGCGGTTTCCGCTCGAGATGAACGTCACGCTGCCGGAGATCCGCGCCCTCTACGACACGGGCAAGGCCGGCCGCTGGAACCCCCATCGCGACGTGGACTGGAGCGCGCTCAAGCCGGAAACCTACCCGGAGGCGGTGCGCGCCGCCGCCCGCCGCACCTGGAGCCGGCGGGTGTGGACCGAGGCCACCGGCCTCACCGAGACCCCAGCCCTCATCGTGCGCTTCTGCATGGAGGTGGGCCGGGAGATCGACCCGAAATTTTACCTCACCACCCGCAACACCGAAGAGGCGTGGCACGTGGAGTGCTACGACAAGATCGCCGAGACCTTCGGCGGCCGCCTCGCCCGGCCGGCGGCCAAGGCCTACGAGGCCGTGTTCAACCGCCACCTGCACCGCCGGGTGATGGATGCCGGCCAATTGCTCGACGCCTATGTGGCCGCCCACGCCGCCTTCGAGGACGGGCTGGAGCTGGAATTGGCCAAGGCCTGGCGCGCCGCCGCCACCAACCCGGCGGTGCAGTCCATGCTCGACTTCGTGATTGCCGACAAGGAGCGCCACGCCGCCTTCGGCTGGCTCTATCTCGCCGCCAAGGCCGAGGGCTGGAGCAAGGAGGAGCGCGAGACCATCGCGGCCGAGCTGTCCGACTATGTGCGGGACGTGGTGCTGAGGGGCTATCACTGCCCCTGGCTCGCGCCCGAGCACGCCGCGGCCGAAGCGGAGGCCGATGCGATCACGGCCGAGGCCGGCCTCGGCGGCGCGCCCCGCGCGGCGGAAGGGGCTGCGGTCGCGGCCTTCGCCGGCAACGCCCGCACCCGCCTTGCGGAACTCGGGGTCATGGTGCCCCTCTTCGAGACCAATCGCATGGGCAGCTTCTGACCCCCTCGGACGTCTCGTTCCGAGGAACCCGGTGGCCTCGCGCCGAACCCGGACCTCTCCCGGCCGTCCGCGCCCATCGGGGGGAAGCCCTGATCCTTCCGGAGCGTGGCGGCCGGGATCTTCATCCCCCTCAGGGGGCCATCATTTCCGCAAGGCGCCGAAGGCTGGCCGTCACCTCATGCAGACCGCAACCGCCCTCCTCCAGGTTCTGTCCGCCGGCATCGGCACGGGCGCCGTCTATGCGCTGGTGGCGCTCGGCTTCAACGTGGTCTTCAAGAGCACCGGCGCGATGAATTTCGCGCAAGGGGAATGGGTGGTGATGGGCGGCATGGTCACCGCCCTCCTCCTCGGCGCCTTCTCCAGCATCGGCCTCGCGGTGGTGACGGCGGTGGTGCTGGTGGGCGTCGTCGGCCTTCTTTCCGAGCGGCTCACGGTGCAGCCGCTGAAGAAGCCGGATGCCCTCGTCATCACCCTCGTCACCATCGGCCTTTCCATCGTCAGCCGCAGCCTCGTGATGCTGGTGCTCGGCAAGAAGCCGGTGGGCTATGCGGGGTTCTCC
>JAEZKC010000098.1 GCA_023436205.1 Fibrobacterota bacterium | reverse complement strand
GGACAGAGGACAGAGGACAGAGGACAGAGGGCAGAGGTCCGCAAATTCTAAATTGTCCCCCTCACGATACTGTCCACGTTCCGCACATCGCTATCGGTATCGCTATCGGTATCGCTATCGGTATCGCTATCTCTATCCGAGACAGGAAGGAGAGCGACAGTACGGCTTACCGTCGCTCCGACACCTGACTCCCGTGATCAACAGGGGTTGGAGCAGCGCCTTTATCAGGCGCTGATCTGGATTCTGCGGGGTTTGACCTCCTCACGGCGGGGAATGGTGAGCTCAAGCACTCCGTTCTCAAGCTTTGCACCGATCTTGTCCTTGTCGAATTCATCGCTGAGGGTAAATGCCCGGTAGTAGTTTCCGGTGCGAAACTCCCGGTACACCAGACCTTCAGGTTCACGGTAGGATGTCTTTGCCCTGATCGAAAGAACATTGTTCTCGTCAATTTCGATAGCCACATCCCCCTTGGCCACCCCCGGAATATCAAGCTGCATTATCAGCGATTCCTTATTGTCGAAAATGTCTACATCGGGACTGTAAGCGTTGCCTGCGTCAACCAGCTGCTCCGGTGATGCCTGCCGCACTTCCTGTTTTTCTCTTTTGGTTACTTCGCTTTCCATATTTTCCTCCATTGTTTTCTCTATTTCATTATATGTTTGTTTTCTTTTCCCGTTCCGCACATACTCTGTACAGTCTCCGGACTCGAAGCATTATCTCCGTTTCGCACATACTAAGCATAGGTCCGCCGAAGTCGAAGCATAATCCTACTCAATCCTAATCTGCTTCGGCTTAGCCTCTTCCGCCTTGGGAAGTTTCACTGTAAGCACACCGTCATTAAACGTGGCCGAAATTGCCGCATCGTTTACTTTCACCGGAATGCGGATCTTCTTCTCGAAACGGCCCCTGGGACGTTCACGTCTGAGAGCTGCCGCCCTCTCCGGTGATCCCGCATCACGGTTTCCGGAAAGAGTAAGAATACCGTTTTCCATTGTGATGGTCACATTCTCCTTTGCCATCCCCGGAAGCTCTGCCACGATCTGCAGTTCCTCTTTGTTTTCGAAGGTGTTTATCAATGGAAACACCGGCTCCTGTGATGAATATCCGGATCTGCTAAAAAGCGTATCCATATCTCTGCGCATTCTCTCCAGTTCCTTGAAAGGATTGACAGTCCAGTACATAGATCCCTCCTTGAAATGTTTTGTTTTTGTTAAGTGTATCATCATTTGTGATCTTCAATTCTTGCACGCCTCCTATTTATGCAAAGCCAATGCCAAAAGGTCCATCTGCCCGAAAACCAACCGCCAGCCTGCCACCCCTTCATCAAACTGTTTCAAATGGAAACTGCCACTGTTTTCTATTGAAACATTTTAATTGTTAAATGATGATTGTTGAATGTTGATTTAGAGATTAAAGCGGGAAGGCCGATGTATAATCTAAACATCGTGATCGATACACTCTGATGCCTATCTTCGATGCTATTACAGAGCGGGAAAAACAGCTGGTGCACTACAAGGCGTCTTCGCCGTTAAACAGTAGACAATTCTTTTATATAGTATACAGGAAAAATGCGACAATCATCATTTCACTATTTTCACGTTGACCATAGCTTATTTTATTCAGAAAAGGAGAGGATTATGAAGATTGCATTTGCCGGAACAGGTCTCATGGGCAGCCGAATGGTTTCCCGTCTTTTGCAGGCGGGTCGCCAGGTTACCGTTTACAACAGAACAGTATCGAAGCTCGATCCGCTCGTTGCCCAGGGAGCAGCCGTCGCCAGCTCCCCCGCTGAGCTTGCCAAAGATGCCGACGTTTATTTCACGATGCTCTCCGATCCTGAAACGGTGGAGATTTTAGCCATCGGGGACAGCGGCTTTCTCCCTGCACTCAAGGAGAAATCGATCTGGATCGACTGCAGCACTGTCAACCCATCCTTTACGCGTAAGATGGCCGCTGCCGCAGGGGAGCTTGGCGTGCGCTTCATGGATGCTCCGGTAACCGGTTCAACCTGGGCCGCCAGCTCCGGCGAGCTCACATTCTTTGTGGGCGGGGCACTCAATGATCTTGAATCGGTTCGTCCGTTACTTGAAACCATGGGCAAGAAGATTATCCATGCGGGTGGCGTGGGAATGGGTTCGGCCATTAAGATTGTCAACAACCACCTGGGCGGAACCGCCATGCTGGCATTCTGCGAGGCCATGACTCTTGGTGAGGCCATGGGACTTTCAAAGGAGCTTCTGCTTGAGACATTTACAAATAGCGCAGTGGTCCCAGCGCTTATGACTATCAAGCGGCCCAAGTTTGAAAAGGGCGACTACGAGCCGGAGTTCCCGCTCAAGCTGATGAAAAAGGATTTACATCTGGCTTCCATCTGCGGATTCGAATACAAGACATCTCTCCCGAGCGCCTCCGCGGCAAAAGAGATCTACACCCTGGCCCAGAAAGCCGGCCTTGGTGAAGAGGATTATGCGGCAATTTACAAATTTATGACCGGGGAATATCTTAACAACAATGAATAATCTTCAGCGGCTAGACAAAGTTTTTTCCAACCTGGGATACTGCTCCCGAAGCCAGGCGAAGCAGTTTCTCAGGGAACACAGTATCACCCTTGAAAACAGAAGCCTACAAGATCCATCGGCGAAAGTCAATCCGGCTCTGGTCAGGATCAACGGGCAGGAGCTGGATCACCCTGATGGCATTCTGATTCTCATGAATAAACCCGCAGGTTACGTCTGCTCTCATGATGTTTCCGAGGGGCCTCGGGTGTATGATCTGCTCCCCGAGAGGTGGATGCGCCGCAATCCCCTGCCTTCAACAGTGGGCAGGCTTGATAAAGATACCACCGGGGCACTTCTCATCACCGATAACACGCAACTCATTCACAAGTTGACCTCCCCGAAGCATCATGTGGAAAAGGTTTACGAAGTCGAAGTGGATAAGCCGCTCTCGGATGAACTTGTCACTCAGTTTGCGTCAGGCACTCTTCTGCTTGAGGGTGAAAAGGAGCCCTGCCGTCCAGCCGCACTGGCCATCACCGGCGAAACAAGCTGTGAGGTCACCCTTACCGAAGGTAAATATCATCAGGTAAAGCGTATGTTTGCCGCCTTCGGCTACAAGGTGGAAAAACTTCACAGAAGCAGATTCGGCGAGTATGTGCTGGGGGATTTGAGGGAGGGAGAGTACAGGGGAATTGTTGATTGTTGATTGATGATTGTTGATTGAAAGAGTGCGATATGGTGCCCCCGTTTCGCTCGCCCTGAGCAGTCTTCGGTCGAAGGGTGAGCTCTTAATCTTTAGAGGAATGGTTGATCGTAAGGAATGACACCGTGGTTCTTCCTAAGCGCTGGCAGTTCTTTAAATCGCATAAGCGCGGGGTGTTGTGGTTTGAGCATTGCCAGTTTCCTCTGCCGCAAAAAGCTCTCATAATCCATGTTCAGCTCCTCCAAACTTGCCCGGGCAACCGGGGTCAGCTTGAGCTCCGTTTTCTTAGATGTCGCGCTGGCCTGAGAGCCTTCAAGGATATTGGACGCGCCGCTGCGGGCGGCCTGCACCATCTGATCATGGGTGCGGGAGAAACGATCTATGTAGCGATCGCAGAACCTGACAGTCACATCGAAAATAAGCAGCGCAATCTGATAGGTTTTGAGCTTGCGGTAGCCGCCGTGCTTCGGAATAAGGTCACTCATAGGTAACCTCTTCTCGTTGATGTAGTGTATAGGTAGAAATTGAAACGGGATCGCGGTGAGAGTATAGATGAATATAGTTGAATGCAGACGTTGAGTTGAGATTCGAAGTTGCAGCCGGACAATGAAGATTTGTTCTAAGTTAAAAGCCTCTTGAGGCAATGATCTGCTGTGGTCATAGCCTGCCAGATTCTGGGTTGAGACCCGCCCAAAAGAGACTGCGGCACTTCAAACCTCCCCGGATGTCAGCCGGCCGCATGTATGCGGCCCTCCGTTTTCCCCCAGCAGACAACCAGCCGCACCTCTGCGGCAAGCCGTTCGCCTGTGGATATCGGGGGGCCGCAGGGGTGCGGCGCCCCGTTCTCCATGGAGATTATAGGGCCGCAGGTTTTTTACCTGGAACAAAAAAAATCAACTCTTGAGCCCGGACCTTATATTGCGGTAGTCCTTCACCCGCACATCCCCCCTGAAAACACTCCTCCCCAGAGAACAGAGCTCAAGAATCGCCTCATAGAGTTCCGCATAGCAGCGGTTTCTTTCCAGAAGAAGGAGATCCACTTTGCCCCTGTTCACCTCTGACTGGGCCATGGCATCGGACAGCTTGCTCGACTCATGACGGAGCGTCTCGCTCAGTCCGGTATCGAAACCGGAAATAGTGCTCAGAGGCTCTCTGCCCAAATCAATCAGCACAGCTAAGTTATGCAGATCCTGGAGCAGTCCGGTTCTGGGAGGATCTTTACGGAAACTCGGAACATCAGGGCAGGATCTGCAGAGTCGACGGGCCCGGCGAAGTTCACTTGACGCCCAGTTACGCAGGCTTTTTGCCTCTCTGACCTGTTTGTTGATATTGACAGTTTCGAGTCTGGCCTTGTCTCTATTTACTATGTATACAGCATCCAGGTCGGCGCACCTTTTTGCCAGGTCGGAAAGCCGCTCTATATCATCCCAGGCAAAGCCAGCTTCTTCCAGCTCGCGTCTGTCGCGGTGACAGGTTGTCACCAGGGTAAACCCCCACTGGACAATGGAGGAAATCGAAATTTTGGGCTTCTTAACTTTGTGATGGAGCATAATCATACCATTTTTGAGGATGCCATGGTTACAGATGAAGGGCCACTGAGCACCTGAATTTATTACGGTTTACACTGCCGCTTCTCACTCCTCAAAATACTCATGAAGCGACCTGTTTGGCTGAGAGCTGCGCTTTATACTCTCGATTACTCTCCTCATGAGCGGCAATTCTTTCAAGGTGAATTTCTTCCACTCACCATCAACCTGGGTCTCTTTTCTGACCAGAGATCCATTCTCATAAAAAGCCCGCTCCTCGACATTTCCCAGCGAATCGTAGTAAAGCCACTCACCGGTGCGGAATCCGTTTTCATAGTGAAATGTCCCGGTCACCCTCGTGGTGTCTCCGTTATATCTTTTGCCATCCCCGTGCAGAAAGCCGGAACTGCTTACAGGCACTTCACTCACTTTTCTTCCGAAGGCAAAGTGATCGGACATCACCACCGCTTCATCATTAACACGAACCACCCGCATCTCCTCCCGGTAATCCATAGCCATAAACAGTGCAGCTGCGCCAATGGACAGCAGAAGCATCAACCCGTAGGCGGGAAACAGAAACAGTTTTGAAACGATTCCCGATGGCACAAACCTGAGTGTGTCAACGATATTGGTAAAATGGTCGTAAATTGACCTGGGCACAATCCTCGGCTTAAACAGAGATGGATAGGATTTCTCAATCTTGACAATAACAGAAGCCGCGGCAGTCTCATCCTGCAGAAGCTGTGACAATCCATCAGTGGTAAACCCTTCCCTTTTGAGCTCCTCTGCAATTGCCCGTGTTTTGAAACTGGAGACTGCCCCGATAATTCCCAGAACCCCTACCACACCGATAAGCAGGTCCTGTGACAGAAATGCCAGAATGATAAACACACCGGAACCAAAAATGGCAAACAGCAGTCGGAAAACGCGCCTGTTAACGAATAGAACATCCACAAAACGGCCACCATCCAGAGGCATGAAAGGAAGGAGGTTGAAGGCATTGAGGATCAGAAGCATCTGAGCGGCTTTAAGTATATAGAAATTATGGACAAATCCGAAAAGGATAGTGAGCACTATCCCTGCCACAATTCCCGGAAGCGGGCCCATGAGTGACACGATGCAGTTCTTGATGGCGGAACCACTGTCGCTTTTTCCCGAAACTGCCGCGCCCAGAAATGGAATGAAAAACATTTTCACATCGCGATACCCCAGAAGCTTCATGGCCAGAAGATGTCCCAGCTCATGAAAGAAGAGTACTCCCACAAGGATCACAATTTCCCGCCAGTCGGTGGACACGATCTTTGTTGTAAAGAACAGTATCAAAGTGATAATGAAAATGAAAAGGGTTCCAGTCTTGCCTTTCACTTCGTGAATGGACCTGAGTTCGCCAAGCAGCTCAGCGAACGAGGCGGGGGTTTCATCTGAAGGCTGGTCCGGTTCGATATCAACTGTCTCATTGATAGGAGGATTGGTGCTATTCATGCGGCATCCTGTTTTTGGTGTGGTGAATCGGGTTTTCACTTCAAAATAGTTGATGTGCCGGCCGGAGTGCAGGTTTGCCGGAGTCGAAGGATCTTTTTCAGAGACTGCATACAGCTTTACACCAGAACAAACATACATTGGTGTTAGGAACATGTCGCTCCTTCAGAGCTCAAACCGAACCGTACATTACCCGGGGCTTCGCCAAAAGACCGGCTACACCCCGGGCTGTTACAAGCCACGCCTTCAGCGCTTGGGAATTCCTGCGATTATAGAGCTCACCCTTCGACCGAAGACTGCTCAGTTACTACGGTTAAAGTCAAATGTTTTTTGAGTTGAGATAAACATAAAATTATACCTCCACAAAACTGTTTACAATAGCGCCGATGGGAACAGGATCGCATTTTACACTTGCGGTTCTATGC
>JAEZKC010000044.1 GCA_023436205.1 Fibrobacterota bacterium | reverse complement strand
CTGATTCCGCTTGAGTTGATCGACTTATAAGGGGCTAAATCAAAGCGAATGATGTTTTCTGTTGCAAAGGAACGCAAAGACGGATCACCGAATTGGGCAATGCGAGTCTGCGGGGAATTATTCACCTCTCCTTTCCAGTATTTGCCAAAATCCCCATAGTCTGATACTACCTGCTCCCGGGTTTTCCAGCAGTAGCGGTAGTCTGGATTGGGAATTTTCTGCTGATAATGATTTATGGTGTATGACACAGCAATATTCCTCTACCAAAGAGTGAGCAATGGAGAGAATGGTATAACTTACAACCGGGCAAAAATGAAAATGGAATCTGGAATTTATAGCTTAGATCAAAAGGCAATCAAATTGGAAAGACAGTATCAATATATAAGCGGACAAAGAAAAAGTAAAGAAACTGAACACCTGTAATGTAGATACTTTACAGGATTTCTAAGTCTTGAAATTAAAGGCTTTAAATCGTCTAAAAAAGAAAAGGTTTGGCGAAATAGCGGCATACCACTTGATATACCGCTTTGTTTTCGAAGACGTACCTTACTTCCACATGATCGTTCTGGCTTTGATTCCTTTTGTTGTTCGGATCTTGATTACATACCGACCACCGGGAAGAAGCACTCCGTTTGACATGCGTCCATCCCAGAGAACTTTGGCCAAAAATGCAGATGATCCTTTCATTCTGAAAACGCAGCGTCCCTGAAGATCATACACCATAAATTCCTGAATCCATTCATTTTCACCCGCTTCAATGGTAAGCATTCGGGATTGCACTCTGATCGATAGCGGTTTTACCAATTTACTCAGGTTACCGCGATTTGACTGCAAGACCTGACCGGACACGTTAATCCGTGAATAGTGCACATAATCAGCCTCAGAAACCGGCTGAGCGGCAAGAAAAGCAGTGTAGTCACTCAATACCTGATACTGAATGGAAAGAGCGATTATCTCCTCCTTGTTTACTGTGGTCGTCCCCTCTTCGATTCTCAGTTTTCTGATCTGCTGACGAGCCCATACCTGAGGCAGCATGGAGTTGGCGTTACTGGAAGAAGCAAAGGCGATCTGCTTACTGAAAGAGACAGTTTCTCCGTTCATGTCACCACTTATGGTAACAGTCTGGTTTCCACCGAAAGTATACGTTCCATACGCCATAACCGGGCAACCCTTGTAAAGACGATTGCCAAGAGGCATCAAAAGGCCTTCCGGTTGGACGCCGCTGATACTGAGGGTGATATCCCGCAATTGAGGCGATTCGAGCTTTGACCAGGCTTCATTTACAAATAGTTCGACATCTTCATTTTCTGTTATCACACTGGCATACCCGTTTCCGATGCGGGCTGATTCCTCCAGGAAATAACGGTTGAGGTTATTACCTGCCCCGAAAGTGAACACAGTGGGATGCGAGGGGTGATTCCTGATCGCCTCAAAAATAGCTGTTTCATTAGTAATGAAACCATCTGTTAAGAAAACAAAATATCTTTCATATTCACTTGATTCAGGTATTGACAAGGCGGCATTTATACCGTTCAGAAGCTGAGTGCCACCCTGGGTGTATAACCCGTTAATGAATGAATGGGCTGCGGTGATATTTTCTGATGTGGCCTGAACTGATTTGCTCTCATCGAAACACCAGTCAACAACATCATGGAAAGACAGGAGCGTCAGTTTGTCTGAAGGACTTAGCCGGTCGATAAGCATTGATGCGATCTGCTTCTCTTTTGAAAGCGGCCATCCAGACTGTGATCCTGAAATATCCACCAGCAGAACAAGATCAATATTGGGCCTCTCTATTGAAGAAAACAGAGTGCTGTCCGGGTAAACGGAACAAAAGAAATATCCCTTTGACGCTTGCTTATCAAAGTAGGTGGCCACTGAAAAATCACGGGTTTGCTGACGACTGAACCTGAGGACAAAATCCTTATTGGGGTAGGTTGTCAACTTTTTTAATTGCACGCCAGCATGGTGAGGCATCTCTAAAGGCACCTCCGGTTCCATGCACTTCTGTTCGATCATCCGGTCCTGAATTTGTTGCGATTCCACTGTTTCGATCGTATGGGTAGGTGAATAAACATTTTGCCAGGGAAAACCAGTTTGCAACAAAACGCTAATATCAAGAGTCTGCCCATCTCTATTGGCAGGGGGATTCCATAGGCCATTAGATGACACCGGTGAAGCATTGTCACTCTGGTATCTTTCAGCAACCATAGTGGGGATTGCCAGTTCAAATTCGCCGTTATTATACTTTAGCGGCATTGTAAGCCGAATCTTTATGTATGCTGTATCCCCATAAGCGATATTCGCCAGATGTTGAGTGAAAACGTTGGGGCGATTCTGCAGCAACAGGGCGGCATTTCCACCGGAAGAGACGATGGAATCATAAATGTTCTGCGCCTGCTGCTTTTCAAATATTCTGGCTACATATATGCTGTCATGGTACTTGAATTCCATGGCGTGCACACTGGCATCATTAGGCAAAGGGAAAACATAGGCAATATCATCGATAGTGCCGAAATCATTCACGAAGGTCTGCATCAAGGTAACCTGAGCAAGTCCGTCGGTAATGATTACATTATATGCAGCCTTGCTGGGAGAGAGAAGAGATGCGGTCTGCCTAACAGTGTCACTTAAGATACAGACCGGGCCCTTGATGGAGTCTGTATTGACATATACCGATCCGGCAAAGATCGACGATACTGCAAAAAGAATGGAAAAAGCGGTTACCAGCCGTTTCATACCCCAAAACCTCCTGTTAAGCGTTATGGAAGCTTGCTACTACATATAATGTTTAAAAGCACCTGTCAGGTTCAAATAAGTGTGCACTTATGTGTATTCAGCGGAATACCGATATGTGAGCCACCCTTTACAGTTTGTTTTAGAGAAAGCTAGAAAAACCGTTTATTATTTGCTGCTAGGGATTACTATCATATATCTTGGAAAAGGATACACCATAACCGCTTCCTTTCTCAATTTTCCAACGATTTTTTGTAGCTAGTTAAACATAGTCGAAAGCAGGGCTTTATGAAAATCATATTCCCAATCTGCTTGGTCTTGTCTTTTGCATGCCACAATTCCGAAAAAAGACAATGGACAGAGGTTAACGAAGACAGAACATCAGTCATTTTTGAAAAAGAAGTCCATCAAATGCAAAAGGAATCAGAAAAGAAGCCATCGGTAGATTACTTTATAACCGCCCAAGGAGACACAATTCAGTTCAGTTCCTTTTTCAGACACTGGTTTGATCAAGACAACTCTGTTTTCGGTAATTATGGAACTCGAGACATAAAAATTAATGGAGCGCGGTATGATCACTTTCTAGGAGGTCTTAATGACGCTGTCTACGGTCGATTCCAGTCGGGTGGTCTGAATACTTGTGCGCTTTCGTGTTTGGAAGAAGAAACGGTCGATACGGATGATATATTCAGCATTCTCAGTGGAATTCCTGTTTTCAACAGTGAAGACACGGTACTGCAGTTTAAAAAAGTAAATCCGGCATTTATCAAATGGGCAGTTTCAAACCTCATTCCCACTCCCGATTCCCATTTTGAAGGTTATATGTACAGTACAGTTTACACGAATATTTTCTCACGTTTCTTCAGAACACTTGCATTAACCTATCTGGAACTGCAATACAGGTATGATGCTGCATGGGAAACTGAATGCTATACCAATGCAATTCTTGACGATAATAATATTAGCGAATACCTGAACAGAAAATTTGGTCACATTTCGATCGATTCTGATGATGAATACCAGGAAGACTCATTCTATTTTGTTCCTTATTATGCAATGAGTTTCTGGCTACGAAGAACTATTGACGGATCACAACACGAGCTTTGGACCGGGCTGCAGAAAATAATGCAGCAGTACGATCCTTTGTGGTTTGAAAAAAAGCAAAGGCAAATGGAACGATTCAAGAAAAACGAGACTTTCAAAATAACGTCTTTGATAAGACAGTTAATAATAAGCCTGAGAACTTATGACTATGAAACATTAGAAAACCTTATTCATTTCCCTTTTGAGGACAGTTATTGCAGAGATGGCGATTGCTCGGATGATATCTCCAAAATCGTATCCGATGTTGAAGAATTTCAGCTAGATGATCTGAAAGAAATGGCTGATTTTCTAAATGGCGGTTTGATTCAGAAAATTGAGAACTACCGATCGGAATCGCATTCTGAATGGGTCTTGAAATACAGTGATTCAGAACCGGGTGTAAGTGAGGATACAATTTACCTATACTTTGAAATGATTGATGGTTCACTCAAGCTGAAGAGTAAATTTCATCACGTGGTATATGATCTAGAGGAAAACTATGAGTAGCCAGCACTTTAGCTTTCAGGGCTGAAAATTCCCCTAGCCATCAAAGAACGCGACATTCCCAACGTGCACAAATTTTTCTAATCAAGATTGAGAAACATATACAACCTTCCTAAAATCAGTTAATTACAGGATTATTTGTGCACTCTTCGTGCACATTTTTCTCTGTTTTCAAAACTTTTCCATTCTGCCCCTCCCGGAAATACATTATAATATTGCTATGAAGCGCAAACCTCTCAGCTCCTACATCGATTATCGTGTTTTCCTTCAGGACTTCTACGAATATGAAAAGAAGAACACCCGCCATTTCTCTCACCGCTATTTTGCAATGAAAGCGGGAATCAGTTCGTCATCTTTCCTCCTGCGAGTTATTGAGGGAAAGAGAAATCTGACTCGTCCCATGATAGAAAAATTTGCACACGCATTGAAGCTCTCTGAAAAAGAAAAAATTTACTTCAGAAATCTCGTGCTTTTTAATCAGGCCAAAACTGGTACAGAAAAAAATGAACACTATACTGCCCTACGGTCCGTGAAAGGGGTAGTAAATGAGACAGTTCTACAGATTCAACAATATGATTATTTCAAAAACTGGTATACTCCGGTGATCAGGGAACTGATCTGCCTCTACCCTTTCAAGGATGACTATACAAAGTTGGCGAAAACCATTATACCGGCAATAAGTGCAAAAGAAGCACGGGAAGCGGTTGATCTCCTGATAAAACTTGATCTGATAAGGAAAAATCCCGACGGGAGTCACTCTCAAACAGAAAAGTCGGTTACTGCCGATGCCGATATCCAGCATCTGGCCGTAAAGGCTTATATGGATGCGATGCTCAAACACAGTATTGAAGCACTTCATTCCATGGACAGATCTGTCAGAAACATTTCAACCATGACTCTAGGCATTTCAGCCGAACAGTATAAAGTTCTTCAGGTGGAATTAAAAGCTTTTAAGAAGAGAATAAAGCAGATTGTGACTGATAGTAATCAGACAGATCAAGTGTACGAGTTAAATTTTGCTTTCTTTCCCGTAAGTCAAAAGATGACCAAGGATATGGTAAATGAGGCCTGATTTCAAATCGCTCACGTTCTTCTTTTTTATAGCGCTGCTAATGCTTATACAGTGCACAAGCGGACCTGTAGCTGGAGGCACGACAGATTCGGAAAATGCCAGGATTGGAGCGGTAGTCGTTTACGGCAACGAACCTGTTCAAAAGGCAGAAGTGAGATTGCGTCCTTCTACCTATATAATGGACGGCAGGAGCAATACAGAGGTTGTAAACACCTGCACCAACGACTCAGGATACTTCCAGGCAGAAATCAAGGAAAGCGGCCACTATACTTTAGAAATCAGAAAAAATGATTCTCTGGCTGCAACTGCCACTATCGAAATTTCTTCACAAAACAACTCAACCATTCACCTTGACACTCTTTCATTGGCACTTACTGGAAGAATGGAAGGCAATCTACCAGAAACACAATCAACAGCAACTGTTTATATCCTGGGTCTTGAGCATAAAGCCACTATTGATTCCTCCGGCTTTTTCACTTTCCAATCGCTCGCACCGGGAAATTATTCACTCCTGGTTACAACCGACCACAAGGATACTCTTCTCATTCCTGAAATCATAATCAAATCGTCCCAAAGCAGTTTGATTCAGAACATTGACTTGCAACAGAAATCCTGGACAGAGGTGATCCCTGAAACATACAAATCAGATTCTCTGACAATAGAGGCGTTTTTAGACAGTCAGAAAATTAACATGCCCTACTTTTTCGATCAAATTACATCAGTTTCCAATGGACGAATCAGAACACTGAATCTTGCGGGACTGGGTATTTCATCACTTCATTCAGCAATTGGATCATGCAGTTTTCTTTATACCTTGTCAGTTTCCAATAATAACCTTACCAGTCTGCCACCGGAACTGGGAAAATGCCGGTACCTCTCTGCTTTAACAGCCGAACACAATGCAATCCTCTCTATACCTGTTGAAATCACCAGACTTCCTTTTCTGGAATTTTTAAAACTAAGCTATAACAGCATCAAAGAGCTTCCGGACTCTGTTTACTTTATGCCACGACTCAGAAAGCTTTCAATCGGAGCTAACCCGATTGATTCCCTTCCTGCGCTTGTGGGAAACCTGCACAATCTCGAACAGCTCGATATATTTCAATGCAACCTTGACAAAATTCCGGATGAAATCGGAAATTTACCAAAACTTCAACAGATATGGGCAGGGAACAACCTGCTTACAAGTCTGCCACAAAGCTTCAGCAAACTGTCCCAACTGGAAATTCTTCAGTTGAGTTTTAATGAACTGTCTACTTTACCGGAAGAAATCGGATCATTATCATCCCTGAAAAACCTGGCACTTTACGATAATGAGCTGACCAGTTTACCGTTGTCCGTTTTGAAACTAGCACAAATTCAGGATATCAACGTTGACAGAAATAACCTCTGTACAATTCCTGCAGAAGTTGCACAGTGGCTTGAAAATCATACCGATTCGGATTGGTTGTCTCGACAGAAGAGCTGCCCGTAAACTGAACACCCTTTCAGGAGGAAAGATGAAATCACCGCACATTATGCCTTTGCTGATACTCGTTTTCGCAGGAATGGCATTTACACAAAATACTCTTCCCAAAGACAGTGATGGATGGACGATTTTTCATCCACAGGATGAGAGCAGAATACTATACGTAAGCAGCAGCACCGGAAATGACCAAACAGCTCTCACCTATTCAAAATCATCTCCGGAAGTGGGTAATGATCCATTTTTACCCGGAAATGTTAAACCCTTTAAAACCATAGCTGCAGCATACGCGGCTGCACGCGACAAACAACCTGACTGGATACTTCTAAAAAGGGGTGATGTCTGGTATGAACCTTTGCAAAAAAAGAACGGTTTGTCAGTTAATGCACCTTTTCTGGTTGCATCTTACGGGACGGGGACAGACCGTCCACTTTTAAAGACCGGAACTGCATCCGGCATCGACTACTGCTGTAAAGATTTCAACAACGTGGCGTTCGTCGATATTGACTTCTATGCACATACCCGCAATCCCGATTCAAACGAGTATACCGGTCCTGAGGGACATACAGGTTTTAATTTCTATGTGGGCGAAGGCTTTACCGGCACCGGATTGCTCATTGAAGGATGTCGTTTCAGGTTTTATCTAAGTAACGTCATCCAGGGACCGGGAACACTCAAAGATATAGTTATAAGAAGATGTGTGATACTTGACAACTACTGCACAACAGCTCATAGTCAGGGTTTATATACTAGTAATGTATCCATAACTCTGGAAGAAAATGTATTTGACCATAATGGATGGTATAAGCAACAAATTGACGGTGGCAACGAGAAAGAAGAGGGGCAAGCTACCATGTTCAACCATAACACCTATTTTTCAGGTGCCCATGAGGTGATTTTCAGAAAGAATATTTTCCTGCGTCCTTCAAGCATCGGCAATAAATGGACTGCCAATTCAGGGGAAGCCAGCGCAAGAAACATCACCATCGACAACAATCTCTATGTAGACGGTGAAATCGGTATCAGCATGGGTGGAAATGAATCAGACCCCCCCTACCGTTTTAAAAATATTAGAATCACCAACAATGTAATGCTGGATATGGGACAGAGCCAACCCACAAATCGGACACTTGGCTGGTATCTGGAGATAAACGACTGGGATGACGGGGTGGTTTCCAACAACTACTTTCTGCATAAAATGAACCCGGTTGTCGGCAATGTTTATGCGATGAATCTTATCGGTCAAACCAGGAATGTAAGAATCGACAGCAACACCATGTATGGAATCAATGCAAACGGACAGCTACTTTCGATTGAAGATGGTGGTGACAAGAGCAATATCAGCTTTTCTGGTAATACATTCCACAATGAAAATCAAAGCGGAAGACTTATTAAGGCTAACGGTTCCCTGCAGAATTACTCGTTTTCAAGCAACAGATATTTCAGTACAAGAAGTGACAACCAGTGGTTTGAAATCAGTAAAACGCCTTATACCGGCAGCGGCTGGTTTGAACAAAGCGGAGAATCGAATGCTGTTATCGGGGCAGTACAATATTATGATCCAAACCGTAAAATCGACAGCTACATGAGTTCGTTAGGCTATTCCCCTACATTCAGCGCATTCATTGAGGAAGTTCGCAAGCAATGCAAGTCCAACTGGCGGGAGGATTTTACAGCCGCCACTGTCAATAAGTGGATTAAAGATGGTTTCAGCACCGGGATGACTAACATGCTGGACAAAAATATCGCACCGAGTGTCAAATCAACTCAACCTGAAAATATTTCCTATTACAAAGTATTCAGTCTAAGCGGACAGTACTATGGAGATATTAAGCATATAGCTGAGCTTAAGAAATTTTCTAGAGGGGTGGTAATAGTGCATCCTGTTTTTGAGGACCTTGGCCTCAGAACCGGAAAGGCTCTGACCAGGCTGATCAGATAACACTGGTGTATGTGTGCATTTCCGGAGAGGCTCACGGCTCTTCGGAAATTCACGCTTAACCCTGCCCTGCCGGCACCTTTCTTTTTATCTGATTAAATGCCCTGCCGGCCAGAGTAATGGTCATTCCGTTCAGAATTACTTCAATTCCCAGTAATATCCCCACCCGGTAACGATTCTGCCGATGTTCCTACTTAAACCTGAGTGTTGATTCTTTATACCCCTGTATAAATCAAGAACACCTCTAATACCTAACATAAAACCTATGGCCAGTACTGTAAGCCAGGTGGCCAGACTGGCGACTATAATAATGGCAACGCCAAGCAGTATCTGGCTTGGGCCAATAGCGGAGCTGGTATATTCGGCTTGTTTTGCCCTGCATTGCCCATGGTTAACTCCTTTAGGATTTATATACAAAAAAGAAAGCAAACGGATTACCATCATAGCCCGTTTGCGTGAGTCAGAATGCAACTTTTCCTGAGAATAGAAAACTGAGCACCGGAAGTCCTTTTCCATCCAGTGCTCTTGAAAATTACCTCGCAATATTCATTCTGTGCACACTCTTCATACCATCAACAGTTACCTTTATCAGATAACTGCCGCTTTGCAGATTAGATAATGAAATGTTGGAAAACCTTGAATCAATACTCAGCATTTTTTCTGCGAATACCTTCCTTCCGCCCAAATCAAATACTTCTACAGAAATGCTGCTTCCGGCAATTTTGGATTCGATGTGCACTATTCCATGCTTAAGCAGTATACATTTCCCAGTTTTGTGATTTGTCTTTACCGGAGTCATTACCCCGATTTCCAGTTTATCAACATTGGGACCGCCTTCAGTAGCATTGGATATGAAAGTTATGGTATTATAGCCTTGAGGTAAATCAATAGTGAACTCCATTTTATTCCAGTTGGTCCAGGCTCCCGTAGGCTCAAATGTAAGGGTACTGAAATCAGAACCATTCACATTTACTGCAAACGTTCGGGCGGAGGTTGCCCCATTGGCATATGAAAGAAGAATTGATTTATTTCCGGCGCTTTCCACATATACTGGAAATTCCAGATATGAGCCACTTTCATTTGCCACATTGACATAACCAGTTCCGGTAAAGCCTAGATGTTCGTTTTCCACAACCGCGCTGCCCAGAGTAGCGTATTCCGCTTCATACAGCAGAGGGTTTAAGGGCCGGAACGTGGCGGTAAGATTTGTGTTACGGTTCAATGATGTAATTGTGTAATCAGCATTCGTTCCTGTAAAGTCGCCACTCCATCCAATAAACACCCAACCCTGATCATGTAGTGCTGTAAAGCCTATCTGGGAAGATTCCAACTGTCTTTCTCCCAGGGGATTCTGTACCACCGATCCTCCAGGTGTAGCCTGTGTAATAACATTATAATACACCCTGTTATCAGAGATGAAATATGCAGATACTGCTTTATTCCTATTCATGGCAACTGATATGGGATTGGCCGTTCCGGAAAGATCTCCGCCCCAGTGATCAAACAGATACCCTGAGCCGGGAACTGCTGTCAAGGAGACAACAGCATTTGCTTCGAAGCTGCCGCTTGCAGGTGAAACACTTCCCTGTCCTGATGCAACTGATGTGCTTAATGTATATGTCAGTATGTCTTCACCAACAAGCGTGATATTGGGTTTGGGTGCAGATGTCATCCCGTCCCCCAAGTAAAAACCTGTGTGGGGAGGCTGATTGTAGGCGACATTCTGCCAGGCAATGCTGACGCGATACTGAGGATCGTGCATAAGCGTATATAGACGGTGAGATGTAGGAATTGTAGTAGTATACACACGCAAACTGGGATTGGTTGCATCCGTAGTCCTGAAAACCACCTCTTCTCTCCAGTCTCCAAGCAGGTCTGCCTGTAAGCAGGGATTGGACTTAGTTCCATTAATTGATGTGCACCCGTCTGCAGTTAAAAGTCTGGAACCACCGTATTTGTTAATTTGGTTTCCGTTAAGAAGCTCTCTAAGAAGATCTCCATCCCACCAGATTACATGGTTTATGGAAGAAGGCATAGCACCAGCAGATGCACCTTTACAGGTGTAAAGCCCCAGCCCTGAACTCCCCCAGCATTCCATGCCTCTGTGCGCTGCAGTAATGTCTGCTGCACATCCTCTTCCAATGTCTCCAGAGCCAGGTTTGCTCCACAGAACAGAACTTCCCGAAGGATCACGAAGATCCACACAGGCTCCCCCCTCATGACAGGAGAAATATTCAAGCCCTGGACGGTCAGGATCAATATCCGACAGGTGAGCAGCATCACCATGCCCCACTCGAGTTGATCCTTTTAACGTTCCATTATCATCAATCGTGCAGGCGCCATACACGATTTCATCTTTTCCATCTCCGTCAACATCCCCAACGCTGAGATTATGATTCCCCTGCCCCGCAGCATTGCCATTACCACTTACGTTTGAATCAAAAAACCAGCGCTCAGTAAGCTTGCCATCCCTGAAGTCTAGTGCCCAGAGAGTTGCACGAGTATAGTACCCCCTGCACATGACAAGACTGGGTTTAACTCCATCAAGATACGCCACACAAGCCAGAAATCGATCGACCCGATTACCGTAACTATCCCCCCAGCTTGACACGGTTCCTCGAGGTGGCCTGTAGTCAACTGTACCAAGTTCCGCACCATCTGTTCCCCTGAAAACAGTAAGGTACTCAGGCCCGCTTAGAATGTAACCGCTACTATTCCTGTAATCGGCACTATGATTGGCATTGGCTGCCGGGCCTTTTTTGATAAACGTTCCCGTACCGTCTTTGGTTCCCGGAGCGGTTTTGCAGGCAATTTCAGCTTTACCATCACTGTCAAGATCATACACCATGAATTGAGTATAGTGAGCACCCTCTCGAATATTTATTCCAAGATCGATTCTGAAGAGTCGGGTTCCATTGAGCTTGTAACCATCAATAATTGTTTTCTGAGTAATTCCGGATTGAGAGTTGTCCTTGGGAGTATGTTCCCACTTAAGCACTATTTCGTATTCGCCATCTCCATCAAGATCTCCTGTAGATGCATCACCGGCGTTGTAACCGTTTGCTGGTGGTGAAATAGGTATGGAAAGATAGTTGGTGGACAAAACTCGAGCTGCCGGACTCGATGCCTGCTCTACTCCGGCAATGACTGGCCTTATGGTGTAAGAACCGAACCCACTGCTGTTATCCTGGTAGCTAGTTGCACTTGTTAAAACCGATGAATTCAGCTTGGTGGATCCTTTGTATACATTGAATCCAATCCCCTCGGGATCGGTGCCGAACATCCTCCAGGAGACAAAATAGCCGTTTCCCGATTTCACAGCGATCAATCCCCGATCCAGTTTCTCCATCAGCCGCTGAGCCGCAGCCGGTTTAAAATACAAAAGAGAAACAGCCAAAATCAGCAAAACCGTCATCGTACTTCTGGATCGCATATCATTCTCCCTTTAAAAGTGATCAGCCCATATAACGTGTCCTCCAATTATTATAATGAAACAATACTGTTTTCACTTTCAATTTACAGTCCATTACCATAAATGTATAGACCAGATGGTCTACAGCAAAATTAACAAAAGGTAAGCAAAAGTGGATCTGCAGCACACAATGAAAGAGAGATTTACATTCGGGGCAGGTACACCATTTTCTGACCGGGTTTCTGGTTTTCAAAGCAGAGTTTAATCCAGGCAGCACCCCTGTTTCTGTTCTCAATCCTTATTTCATCCAGCAATCCGGAAAAATATCTGTCTGGCAGGTCTGAGCGCCTTCCAATCATAATATTATTTACTGAGCTAAATCGTGCATTATCTTCCCTCAAAAGAGGAATTGTATCAGCCACAGTTCCGTTTATGTATAGATACTGTTCCATTCCCGAACGGATTCCGGCGACATACACCCAGTTTTCTTTAATGACGGATGCATCGGTGCAGTTCCAGCCTGATCCATCCCTGAAAGTGTAAAAATTGTACTGGACGTATTTGTTGATTTGAAGTCCATACTGAAAATTTCCTTTTGAAACTATATCATGAAACAGAGAATCAAGCTCCTCAGTTTTAACCCAGGCGGAAAGTGTAAATGTTCCGTTTTCACCAAAATCAATTTTTCCCTGTGCTGAATTAGGGATTTCTATATATCCGGAATCACTAAAAGGAGTGCATTTTCCCAATATGCCATCCGTTACAGAATGAAGCGAGTAACTTGTACCTTCAAACGAATTCTGTGTAGCATCATGAACAGTACCAGTGTTTACATCGCCAAGATGCCAAACAGCCTGAAACCCTTCAGATGTGTCAAACACCACACCGTGGTTGAAACTATTTGCATCATTTTTTTTGTCAGATAGCATTGTAATTATGACGACTGTATCACCGGGTAACGTATCCATGTTTACCCATATTAAGGCATTCTGACCAATAGAATCCCATAATTCTACTTCATGAGCCAATGTATCTCCAGCAGCATCAACAAAACTTATCAGGGGATAAGTTGCCACAGTGTGACTGAAATCGAAATTCGTTTCATCTAGCTTGACTGCCAATGGGAAATTATAAACTGTCTCTGATACCCCTGCCCCATCGGCAGTAGTGTTTATAAATAGGTTTGTCCTGAAGGGCCAGTTGAGATCTATTGTGAGCGGTGCAGCGCCAGTCTCTGAACTAACCATAATGCCACGTATTTGCACTGAAACGCCGGTATCTTTAATGGATGACACTCTGAGGGTAAATACGCCTTCCGGAACGTCTTCAATCGTGAAATAACCTGTCAAGGGATCGACTTCAGCCAAACGCTCAAGCCCGTAAACCTGAACAATTAAGGAAGTGAAGTCGGCACCGTCACTGATACGTCCACTCAAGCTGCTTGTTTTTCTCATCATTCCAGACACAGGTGCTATATCCCCCGCGAGCGCAACCGAACACGCAATCAGAGCCGCATATCCATGCCGATCATTTACCTCCACAATGTATTTACCTGAATCGATTCCGCTAAACACCACAAAACCCTTTTCATCCGTTACAGTATCGATGTAACTTGAATTATCATAAGATCCCGATTTAAGCAGATAATCAACAGGACGAAGCCGTACTGTTGCCCTTACCGCCGGATCACCATCAGGATACAGAGCACAAAGAGTAAAAGCATTTGTTGTCTCTGAACCGGACCCCGGGCCACCCGCAATATCAGTTGTGCAACGAAAAAGCAGCACAGTGACAAAGAAAACAAAACTACTGTAAACCATTCTCTTCATCTGTCCGACTCCACATCCTTACTGATGGGGAATACTTGAAAATTCACATGATAGACACCGGTTGCAGATGTCTCCTCGTTAGCAATGCTAAGCACATCCTGCCTGAATTGGGATATTTTTTCTTTCAAAAGAGAAAAACCCTGCGGCGAAAGAGTTACCGTAATGGTGGATATATCACGCATGTCCAGAGGAATCCGCTCAAGTGCCTCATGAGCAAGCTGAATGGTATCTTTCTGAAATGCTCTGATCGCAACGCTGCGACACTCTTCCCCGCTGGTTATAAACCGATTTGTCTGACAGTACTTTCCATGCTTGTCTTTTGCGATAAATCCGAGTTTTACCAGCAATTCGATGGATTTTTTAGCCTCTGCAGCTTTTATGGGCGGTACAAGCAGATCAGCCAATTCCTGGTAATTTCCATAAAAGGGGTAAACTCCGATCAACTCCCTGACAGCAGTATAATACCATTTTGTATAAAACTCATAAGCAGCTGCATCAACTCTGTGACATGCTAGTTCCTTAAACGACAGCAGTTTTTCGAAATAAGTCCTGATCTGAATATCCGATTTGGCTCGTCCGAAGAAAACCAGATTAGTAAAGTAATCTGATTGGCGTTTATTCAGTTTGAGCAGCTTTATGAATTTTGGAATCGAAGCCTCTGAAATATTTTTTTGTCCATTGAAAACCTTAACCAGAAAACCGGGATCAATTCCTGTTTTATCCTGAATATAGCGATAGGAATATTTAGGATCCTTCGCGTGAATCTCTTCGTAAAAATCCCGCAAATACTTTCGATAATCAAAATAATTGTAGATATTGACCATCATCGGACCTTAGCCTGATCCCAAATCAATAATTCCTGGACGCAAAATGCATATATATTACAATAGTATATTAGAATCCATCAATTTATGCCTGATAAATTCTTCAGCTGAGAAAAAAGTGTAGTCCTACTGGTCCATACTAGTCTGCAGCAGAAGACTTTGAAGCTCTCTGCCGTGACTGTTCAATAATCTCCAGAAGAGAAAGAATTTTGGGTTTTTGCGGTTCTTGTAAGTTCTGCAAGATTTGGTCGTTGAAATGCTGAGATATGTAGGCCTGAATATCAAATTTTTCCCACCAGCAGTCTAATACCTTGCGGCAGGGAATTTCCTGACCAGGTTGACGACAGTAGGAAAAGGTGATTTCATGCCCCAACATTGGACACCTGCGGGAAAGGTCATCATATTGAGTCACTATCCACCTCCAGATTGTGATTGTTTGTCATAACAGTAATATACCTTTTTTGTTGCTGAAAGTTGAGGTCGGATATTCTAACTGGGGGAGAAATGGAGGTGAAAAAAAACATAGCAGATGGTGATCCGGAAGGAAGCATTGACCCGATCAGCGACGAAGTATATATTAATATTAGAATATTCAATTTTACTGAGACTAGAAACAGGCATTACTATTGCGGCATCAAAAAAAACATTCATAATAGAACCAGCTGATAAGGAGACTGTATGGAACACCTCACGCTTGAAACCTTTCAGGAAAAAGTATGTGCATGCGGTTTTGATGGTAAAAGCGAGTCCAAGTGGGAATTTAAAGGGGATAAACCGGCAGTAATCGATTTTTATGCAGACTGGTGTGGTCCGTGCAAGATGGTTACCCCCATTCTTGAGCAGCTCTCAAAGGAGTACGAAGGGCGCTTGGATATCTACAAGGTCAATACGGAAACGGAGCAGGAACTGGCTGCTGCGTTTGGCATATCCAGTATCCCAAGCATTCTCTTTATACCAGTTAATGGTAAACCGCAGATGGCTGCCGGCGCTCTGCCAAAGCAGGAATTCAAGCGGGCATTCAAGGAGATTCTCGGAGTGGAGGAAAAGGGACAAAGCTGAGTAGAAGCCTAAACTGCCCCCCAGTAATCAGAAAGCAACCTTTCGGGTTGCTTTTTTTATGGATTCAGTCGGATAAATCACCTTCTTTTAAGAATCTGATCTATTACCCAGGGAGCCAGGCGCAACATGACAGCCAGCAGGACATCGCCAGC
The DNA here is from genome assembly GCA_023436205.1 of Fibrobacterota bacterium. Classification (GTDB taxonomy): domain Bacteria; phylum Fibrobacterota; class Chitinivibrionia; order Chitinivibrionales; family Chitinispirillaceae; genus JAEZKC01. The sequence goes on along the minus strand of JAEZKC010000044.1, from coordinate 128,810 downwards.
TATGAAAACACCCAGGAGACCATGGCTCTTCTGAAAATTCTCGCGCTAGGCTCAAAGCAGATTGAAGAAGGTCGAGTACAGCCTGCATCGGATGCTCTAAGTAAAATCCGCGCTCGCAGGAATAAGGATTGATGAGTTACTCAGTTTTTCTCACGGACGATGCTGCCGCCGATCTTGAAGAGCTCTACGATTATCTGGTCATACACACTGTAGATGATCGGGCAGATGTTGCTCGTTTTGCATGTTTTTGTAACCAGAATTCTGAAAATGGTGTTTTTGATTAAGTTTAAATTAGTTTTGGTACAATAGGCAGGATTAATTATAATACTCCTATAATAAATACTCTTTTTTGTCGAAATTTAATAAGAGATCTTCCCTTTTTTGTGGTATATTAATTGAATGGAAATAGTTAAGCACAGGTACCTGGTTACGGCAACAAAAAAGGTTTTTAAATCCTTTAACAAATTACCCGAACATGTACAGGAACGACTGGGATTGCTTTTAAAGCAACTGTCATTGCAGGGACCAGTAGCCAGTAACTGGCCTAATTATAGTAAACTTGGTGAAAACAGGTATCATTGTCATTTAAAATTCAGCTACGTTGCATGCTGGGTTTATGAGCAAGGTTCTATTCGAATAGAGGTGTATTATGTTGGCAGTCGTGAAAACGCCCCATACTGAAAATACTGCTTTTACACTTGTGGGCAATATCGATAAAGCAACAATTGAGTTTCTAAACAATCACTTTGGAAAAGAAAACGTTATTATCGATAAAGAAATTATTAATATTATAGAAACAGACTGGTTTAAATGTATTTCGGAAACGATTACGCCTGGCTCAACAGTACGTATCTACCGTGAAAACCTTGATCTTACGCAGGAACAACTTGCTCAAAAAGCAGGTATTCAAAGATCTTCGTATATTTCAGACATCGAAAATGGAAGAAGACCGGTATCCAAAAAATTAGCAAAAAAATTTGCGGAAATTTTCGGAGTATCAGTTGAGATGTTCATCTGACCTGATGTTACAAGCAGGCTAGCATTGGTCAACAATTACAGCTTGACAACAAGAAGGCTTTTAAAAGCCTGGCATACAGTTTCTTGTACCTCCCCTAACGAGAATCGAAAGAACAATGGATAAAAACTATCTCAAAACACAACTGTTCAAACATTGCTTTAATGACATTGATACTCGAATTAAAACCGTTGAAAGTGCGATTGCTGATGCACAGGATGCTGCACGAAGCGAAACCAAGAGCGTGGCAAGTGAAGAGCCTGAAACCGGCAAGGAGAGAATGCAGCGGGAAGTCGAAACATTGGGCCGACGATTGGATGAACTGGAAGCACAGCATACAATACTCAGTAACATCAATTACAAAAAAGCGCACACACATGTTGAACCGGGTGCCCTCGTTGAAACGTCCATGGGGACATTTTTCATTTCCATGAGTGCCGATGAAATAGACATCGAGGGAGAAAGCTACTGCCCGATTTCAATGAGTTCCCCGATAGGACAGGTATTAAAGGACAAACAAGCCGGAGAAAAGGTCTCCTTCAGAGGAAAAGTTTTAGAGATTTGTCACATTTACTGACACTATCAGACCTTTTTTTAATTTGGCAGCAGGGAGATAAATGCGAAGGATCGCATATGGCATTTTCCACCTTCCAGGAGCAGAAATGCTGTTGATTTATCATTACAGTAAGGGAAATTGAAGTCGGACTATGCTTTTCATTTTCAAGGTGGATGGGTCAAGCCGATCTACAGGTTTTTCTTTTGAAAAAGCTAACCACTGAATAGTATGAGTATAAAGTAGAGATGGCTATTAATCATACTTGGTGGTGTACAATGATCGATAAACAACGGACTATCAGAAAAGCGAGAGCCAAGTTCAAGGAAATCCGCCCCATTCTGGGTTCTAAAACCCTTGAAGAGTGCTTCTATTCTCTTCGAGGTGAAATTTATTTCCTGTTTCGGACCAAAGATAAAAAAACCCACGTTCTGAAAGCTCTCAGGGTGAGAAGGAGCCTTCAGGCTCCAACAATCCACTGGGGATACATTTTAGAACCGGTGAGGAACATTGTTACAGAACCAGTGAGCAACAGCCCGATTCTAAAGCTAATGACCAAACCAATAAGATTTAAAGGTTTTAGAGTCGGACCTCGAGGATGAATGGGTCGGACCTCGGTGATCCTTGATTCAGCCATTGCACGCGGGATGCAGCTTGTGCAGGGGGCAAACTGCCCTGGCCTGCAACAGACATACCGGGCGCAGCAATGCCTCCCAGGGGTGATCGGTATCATGCAACTACGGTAGGATCCGGTATTCACCTGCTTCGCTGTCTAGTGTATATAGATTTTTTAAAAATGGTGCACTTATGAGAATGTAGACATAGTACATATGTGGCCTGCCATCCGTAGCTCGGAGCATCTGTTGTAAAAAAAAAGCCCTCCTTCGCTCGGCGCTGAGGACAGCTCCGAGCGCAAAATGGTGGAGGTGAGGGGAGTTGAACCCCTGTCCGAAAGACAATCAGCACGAACCGCTACATGCTTAGCCCACCTTTTAATCTCATTCCCTCAGCCGCCGGCAGACAGGCTTCCAAGGGAACCAGGACCTTAATCTCACCCGCAGGCCAGTCCTTCCTGCGAGCCAGCACCCTGGCTGCTCAACTACGTACGGGCACGCTCCGCAGTCGAGTTGCCGCCTTTAATTAGGCAGCCATTGCGAAAGAATAATCTTCTGCAATTATTTGTTTACCGGATGATTAACGAGGCCAACCGATATCCTCGGCATGCTGTCCAGAACCTTTCATCTCCCGTCGAAAACCAGTACACCCCCTGATAATTTTTGATTGTTGATTGATGATTTTTGATTTCAAAACCATCAGACAACAGCATTTAATCGCACAATCGCCAGTAATATATAATACGAATCATGCCGGAAAATATGATAAGATCATAAAAAGTATAAAAAAAAGAACCATGAGCCTGAAATTGCAGAGTCATGGTTTCTTAAAGGTATCTTTAATCTGATCTATGCCGATTCGCGAATGATGAACTTTGTCTGAAGTTCTTTATGTTTGGTACCCGATTCGCGACCTTCGATCTTGTCGACTATCATATTTATGGCATAGTCGCCCATTTCAAGCTTGGGCTGACGTACGGTAGTAAGCGCCGGCTCGATTACTTCAGCCGCCGGAAGGTCATCGTAGCCCACAACAGCCCAGTCTTCCGGAACTCTTAAGCCCTTTTTCTTTGCTTCTTTGATAATTCCTATGGCCACCATGTCTCCAGCCGGCACAAAAACTGCCGAAATCGCAGGGTCTGCCGCGCGGATCTTATCAAACACCTCCACCCCGGCATTCATAAGATCATCCTCCACTTCAAACACCAGTTCGGGGCGATAAGGAATACTGTTTCGCTGAAGCGAATACTTGTAGCCCAGAAGCCTCTCCTGAGTGGGAAGTCCCTGTTTGCTGGAAGTGACACAGGCGATATTGCGATGCCCTTTGGAGATGAGGTAATTAATGGCATCCATGGCACCACCCTCATTGTCTACATATACACTGTCGAGGTGTTCGCATTTACGGGCCACCACGATACTGGGGACACTCTCCTCCCGGAAAATATTGAGTTCCTCATCGGTAACAGTAGAACTGATAAGGATCACTCCATCTATTCGCCGCTCCCTGGCCAGACGCTGGAACAGTTGCGACTCGCTCTCCTTCTGACCAATGGTGTCAAAAAGCTGTACCGTGTATTCGATATCGCGGTTGGTGCTTTTAATCCCCTGGAGAATTCTCACCACAAAGGAGGATGCCAGATTGGGAACGATCACTCCGATTGAGTTGGACTTTTTGGTAGCCAGTCCCCGAGCAATCACATTAGGATAATAATTGAGATCCTTGGCGATTTTTAGAACTTTTTTCCTGGTAGCCTCTGAAATATTTGGCTTGTTGTTGATGACCATCGATACCGTGGCGGAGGTCACCCCTGCCCGCTCAGCAATATCCTTAAGAGTCACTGTCATATACCACCACCCTTTACTTGAATAATAATAGCTACAGTTTAAAGGTGATACGAACCGAAGCTTCATCGGCCCCGATCGCCAGATCAGGCTGAAGCCCCATTTTTTCCATATAGTCGCTCAGGTGGGCATCCACCACCGAATCGAAGATGGAATACAGATAAAAGGCCAGAGAATACCACAGATAAGTGTTGCGTTTGGAAAATGCCTCATCATACCGGCTTTTCCAATAACTCAGATGCTCCGACCGATACGCGTAAACCGCCGAAGTGGAATCTCTCATAAGATTGTACTGTTCAGATGCCCTCCCCATAAGACGGTGATGATTATAAGCCATTACCCCAAGAGAAAACTGAGTCATAATGACCATCCCCGCTTTTCCGGGATACCCGTTGTAGAGCTGTCCCAACCCAAGACCGGGAACCGCAGCCAGCCAACCGGCCCGCCCCGGATCACGCTCCCCAGGATGAGAAAGAGCGCCGCTCTCGCCCAAAGCATCCATAACATTATACACATATCCTCCGATCATCCACGCCAAGGCGTTGTAGGAGGTGAATCTCGCCATATCAGTTTCAAACCGGGCACGCTCTCCCAGAACAGAAAATCGCCCCGCGGTATAAAGCATGCTATCTAAAGCTTCACCCTCCAGCCCATCGGCTAACCTCAGGTAAGCGCGGCTGGAATCACTGTAATGTGAAATCAACCCCTCGCGTCTGCTCGCTTCGGAATGCCAGTAAAGGGCTGTTCCACCTGCTATGCCTTCAAGTGCAAGAAATGTACCACCTTTGACGAAATGCCCAGTATAAAACTGCCCTGCCCCGGGAAGAAGCGCCGAAAGGGTCACCCCCTTCATGGATACCGCTTTTTCCGCCTGCTCCATATTCTGCGTATCATCTCCGATCTGCTCTGGAGACTGCTCTGCACTGCAGGGCACCATACATGCCCACAACAGACACACCGTCAAAAACACTACTCTTTTCATACTCAAATATTTAATCCTTTAAACAAAAAATAATTCCTGCCCATACCCTTTTCCCAATTGTGTTTAAGCAAGTTAAATCAACCATTAGCATCATTGAACCTCCTCTTTCCAAATCTTATATTATGTGCTCCACAACACGATCTCTCTTTTCGGGCTAACTCCGGACAGAGAAACCCCGAAAACGAGAAATGCACCCATTTAAATTCGTCCCGGAGACGGATTCGGTGCAGAGTTTTTGATTTTTCACAACAAATACCGGAGGTGATCCATGGCAGATACAACTGCAAAAGAACCACAACACATGGAGTTCCAGACTGAAGCCAAGCAGCTCCTTCACCTTATGATCCACTCTCTCTACAGCCATAAGGAAGTGTTCCTTCGCGAGCTGATCTCCAATGCTTCGGATGCGCTGGACAAGTTGCGTTTCGAGTCGCTGACCACTCCTTCTCTGAGCAGCGGCAAGGAGCTGGCAATCCACATCAAACTGGACAAAACCGCAAAAACCATCACCATTTCCGATAACGGCATAGGGATGAGCCGCCAGGAAGTGATCGAAAACATCGGCACCATTGCCCGAAGCGGGTCCAAAGCATTTCTGGAAAAAATGACCGGAGACCAGAAAGCGGATTCCAACCTCATCGGCCAGTTCGGTGTGGGATTCTACTCTGTATTCATGGTGGCAAGCAGCGTAAAACTTATTACCAAACGGGCCGGGAGTGATGAACCGGCAGTAGTCTGGGAATCCAATGGCGAGAACGAATTTACCATTAGTAACGGGGAACGTGCAGAGCACGGAACAGATGTGGTTATCTATCTCAATCAGGATGAGGGCGAATATGCGGAATACTGGCAGATCCACTCTCTCATTAAGAAATATTCCGATTTCATAGCTTTCCCCATCTACCTTCCCGACGAAAAGGGCAAAGATGAAGTAGTGAACCAGACTAAGCCGCTCTGGGCTCGTTCGCCATCGGAAATAACCTCCGAGCAATACGAAGAGTTCTATACCCAGGCACTTGGCGGATTCGGCAAACCGTTAAGCATTCTGCACAACCGTGCTGAGGGAGTACTCGAGTACTCCTCACTGCTTTTCATTCCATCCAAATCACCGTTTGACCTCTTCTCCATGGAACGTAAACATGGTGTAAAGCTCTATGTAAAGCGCGTATTCATCATGGACAACTGCAAAGAGCTGCTTCCCGAATACCTGCGTTTTGTACGGGGAGTTATTGACTCAGAAGACCTGCCGCTCAACGTATCCCGCGAAATGCTGCAGAAAAATGCAGTTATCGAACGCATTAGCAAGGCGGTTGTGTCAAGAATACTGGGTAAACTTAAAGAACTGGCGGAAAGCGAACCTGAAGTTTACAAGAACTTCTGGAAAGAGTTTGGCCCTGTTGTAAAGGAAGGTTTACATACAGATTACGAAAACAAGGAAAAGCTGCTTGAGCTTATAAGATTCCAATCCTCCATGGGTGAAAATGCGGATGATTTTGTCTCTCTCAAACAGTATGTCAGCAGAATGCGCTCTGACCAAAAGGATATCTACTACATTACCGGAGACAGCCGTGAAATCGTGGAAAAGAGTCCGCACCTGGAAGTTTTCAGAGCAAAGAGCATAGAGGTGCTGTATCTGGTTGATCCAATCGATGAGTGGATCGTCAATGACATCTACAACTACGATGGCAAGCAGCTCAAATCAATCACCAAGGGCGATCTGGATCTTGGAGAACTTGGCAAAGAAGAGGCTGCAACAAAGAAAAAAGCTGAATCGAAATACAAAAAGCTTTCTGAGCGCATTAAAAACATCCTCAGCGATTCTGTTGAAGAAGTGCGTGTCACCACAAGACTGAAGGACAGCCCTGCATGTCTGGTCACCGGTGAACATGCCATGGGGGCGCACATGGAAAAGATCATGCGGGCAATGGGGCAGGAAGTTTCCGCTCAGAAAAAAATTCTCGAAATCAACCCCGAGCATCCGATTCTGCAGAACATGCACGCCCGTTATGACAAGGATCCCAAGGACCCTGAACTTGAACAGTGGGTACGACTCCTTTTCGAGGGTGCACTTATTGCCGAGGGCCAGATGGTACCCGATCCGCTGGCCTATTCCCGCCGGGTAAACGATCTTCTGGTCAAGGCAACCGGAGGTCAGGTCTGATGAATGCCGGAGGCGATATTACGCCTCCAGGCCACCCCATTGTTTTATTGACAGATTTCGGGGTGACCGACTGGTTTGCAGGCGAGATGAAGGGGGCAATTCTCTCCATCGCGCCTCATACTGTCATTGTTGACCTCACTCATTGCATCGCTACTGGTGATCTGCTAAAGGCCGCCTTTACACTTCTCGCATCATACCGAAGTTTTCCTCCGGGCAGCATTTTCATCGCTTCCGTTTCTTATGGCAACACAAAGCAGGATGTAATTGCAGCCCACAGTGATGGATATACTTTCCTTGGACCAGATAACGGTATTTTATCCTGGGTGCTAAACAATGAAAGTGAAGTTCGCCAAATCGAAATATTCAAATACATCAAATCGACAGATTGTGCCACTTTTCCGGCAAGAGATCTGCTCTGTCCATTGGCCGCCCGATTATCACAAGGGCTTCCCTTTTCTGAATGCGGCCCTGTCAGATCCAGTTATACAAAACTAGACCTGCCTCCTCTGAAAATCACCAAAGAGAACATTAATGGTTCAATCATTTATATAGATTGCTTCGGCAATGCCATCACCTCAATTCCAAACAGTACATTTCTGGAGCATAGCGGGGGTGCATCCAAAGTGAATCTGAACCAAATGGAGTTATATATCGGATCCCATTACAGCGAAGTGTCCAAGGGCGAGCTCCTGGTCTACCCAGGATCAGCGGGATTTATTGAAATCGGTGCAAACGAAGAAAATGCCGCAGAACGGCTCAAGCTGAAAACCGGCTCAGAAATTCAATTTAAACGATTGTAATCCCCACATTTGCTTACATCATACACTTCACACCAGAAATCATCCAATTAACCAGTGCAACTATTTTTTGGGTTGAACCCGGCATAGGATGTATTTTTGCATATCTAATCTCCTGATATTCAACAGTTTCTATCATAGGAGCGGGAGTTAAAATGAAAAACAGAATTCTCGGGTCGGCAGTTCTACTCTTTTCCCTTTTTGTTTTCACCAGCCAGGCGGTAATCGGCGTGGGAGTACACTATGGAGTTGATCTATCCATGGGGATGGATCCCACAAGTGGCTTGGGAGAGCGTATTTCGGTAATAAAAGATTCTGTTACGTTAGATCTTCCCAACGGCCAGAGCAGAACTGTCATTGCCGATTCTCTGCCGCTTCTTTTCATTACCAGACAGAGCTGGGAGCGTTCCCCGCTGAATATCGGGGCAAAAGTATATGTTGACATGCTGCCCTTTGTGGATGAAATCGAGCTGTCCTGCAATCTGGGGATGTGGCAATATCTGGGGTCGCTTCAACACATCGATCTCGCTGCCCTGAAAGAGGCTTCGCTGACTCAGGTCGATTCCATCATGAGCGCACCTTACAGTTATAATTATCCCTACCGTTCTGTAGCTTTGACTCTCAAGAATTTCGACATGGGCTATTTCGGTTTACAGAATACACCCTATGCAAAATTCCATGTTGACGCTTCGGTAAAATGGAAAATCTTACCTCTTCCACTCTTGAAAGTCTCAGCCGGCGGTGGTTTGAGCATGCATTTTGCCACCCCGGTCCTCAGCAGCAAACTTGTAGAAGAGGTGCTGGCCGATCAGAAACTCAGTTACGACCAGCTGGCGAATCTAGACCAGTCGACAACCGATGCTATTTACAAAAAAGTAGTGGAAAAAATCATCAGCGGATTCACACAGCCCTCCTTTGGAGCACACCTGGTGGCCAGTGCACGGTTCAAGTTGCCACTTATTCCGATGGGACTCTATATGGATGGTAAACTAATGATTCCCATAGGTTCTGTCGACCCCAACACCGATCTTAATGCAGTTGGATTTCTTATCAATTCAGGCGTCTCTCTCTCGTTTTAAGCAAACCTGCAGCAATGCAGGGAGGAGTATTTAAATGGAACTTGTAAAGACCATCCTGCTTGGAATAATCCAAGGCTTGACTGAATTCCTTCCCATCTCTTCATCGGGGCACCTGGTTCTGGCCCAGCATTTTTTCGGCATTAAAGAGCAATCCATGGTAATTGACATTCTGCTGCATGTAGCTACTGGCATCGCAGTGCTGATCGTGTTCCGCAAAGATATTCTAAGTCTAATTGCCGGATTTTTCTCTCACGACACGCTTAAAAAAAAGGAATCCTTTTCCTACGCTGGATGGCTTATAATCGGTACTATTCCGGCGGCAATCGTGGGAGTATTTCTTAACGATTACATTGAAAACCTGTTCAACAGCCCCCAGCTGGCATCAGTTATGCTGCTGGTCACCGCTGTGCTGCTTTTCTTTTCAGGAAGCAGAAAACACTCCGATGGAAAACTTACCATTTGGAAAGTTGTTGCAATCGGCCTGATTCAGGCAGCAGCGATCACTCCCGGAATTTCAAGAAGCGGTTCAACTATAGCCATGGCGCTTCTGGTTGGAATTTCGCGTGAAGAAGCCGGTCGATTTTCGTTCCTGCTTTCGCTTCCGGCCGTTTTTGGTGCAGCAATTCTTGAACTTAAGGATGTGGATTCTGTTTCCATGTCAATCTCCAGTCTGATCGCCGGTTTTATCGCCAGCTTGATTGTGGGGGTACTCGCATTGAAGTTGCTATTGGCCTTTGTTCGTCAGGGGCGGCTTCATTTTTTCGGATATTACTGCATTGCAGTTTCCCTGGGCACATTAGCCTATCTCACCTTTTTCCAGCACGCGTCCTGACCCGACGGAGGAGATCTTTCTATGGAGCAACTTTGGGCTCCCTGGCGAATGAGTTACGTTACCGGTATAAAAAAACCTGAAGAGGGATGCGTTTTCTGTAACAAGCCCCAGCAGAACAATGACCGGGAAAATTTGGTCTTGTTCAGAGGAAAAAAGTGTTTCGTGGTGATGAATCTTTTCCCATATAATAACGGTCACCTGATGGTTATTCCCTATCAGCACACTTCCGATATCCTTGATCTGGACGGGGAATCGGCTGCCGATTTGTGGAATCTGGTTTGTCTAGGCAAGAGAGTTCTTACAGAAGCAATGCAGCCTCAGGGATTCAACATTGGCATGAATATCGGAAGAGGCGGTGGAGCGGGAATTGACCAGCATATCCATATGCACATTGTGCCCAGATGGAATGGAGATACCAACTTCATGCCGGTAATCGGAAAAACCAAGGTAATCTCACAGGCTCTTCACGAAACCTATGATACCCTCTACCCTATTTTCAAATCAATGGGATCCACTTTCACGGGCGCTGAGCCCTGAACGTACTTCCAAAGAATCATCTCACCATTTAAAAGCGTGGCGAAATTCTGATGTACCAGCCACGCTCCTGTATTACAGTACTCTTTCGAACCGAATCGAACCAGTTCACCGTGATGAGTGTGACCATAAATCACCAGATCAGATGCAGAGTTCTGCAAATCCTTAAATGCAGCCTGTCGGTATTCCTCAATGATGGCCTGACTTATTCGCCGAGAGGTGTATTTGCGGCTGGATCCCGAGCAGAAAATACCGAAGGCCACCCCCAGATCAGGGTGTATCATTTTGTAGAGTTTCTGGTAGGCCTTGTTGCGCAGAAGAGACTTAAGCACCCGATAGCCCACATCCTTTTTTAGAATGCCATCACCATGGAAAAGATGAATTTTCCTGCCCTGCAATTGCAGATCAAGCGAATTTTCATACACAGAAATGCCAATAGTGCGCTGAAGGAACTCTCCCAGAGCGAAGTCATGATTGCCCGCCAGATAATGCACCTTAACACCCGATTCAACAAGCCTTGAAAGCTGGACCAGAACCGGGAAGTAATCCGGACGAATGGCGTGACGGTATTCAACCCAGAAGTCAAAAAGATCACCCACGATAATCAGGTCTGTCCCACGGCAGCAGATCTGATCAACCAGTTCCTTAAAAAGCTTTTCTCTGTTATCATATCCCGGCATGTGGATGCCGAAATGGGCATCTGAAATAAAAAATACGGAATCACGTTCAGAAATCATCAGAACCTATTCAGAAGATTGTAGCAGTTTGCAGGATTGAAATAAACAAGGCGAACACCAAGCGTTCGCCATCATTAACTAAAGCATAGCGGAACCGCACTGGAGAGCAGTTCCCTTAAACTCTATTCCCACAGATCATCGGTTGTATCGAGGTCGCTCGCCATGTCACTGAAGTTGGCATTCTCATCATGAAGATTACCGAAATTCAACTCCCTCATATCATCATCGAATTCGATCCCTTCATCAATGTATCTCTCATCCACATCCCGCAGGATCTCATCAGCATCAAATTGCTCGTCTAGTATCATGGTGTATCACCTCCATTCAGCCTTTCTGTTTTACATATTAAATTGCAGAATGAATAATAATGAATTTCTAAGAGCATGTCAACAAGTTTTTTTTGATATTTTCGTTCTCATTTCCATTCACCTGAAAGTTTTGAGAATTTAATACGCATTATTTTACAGGAAATTGTGGTAATTTTTTCACACTCCGTTCCCTTTGCTTAAAATTTAACCAGAACACAGGTGAAAACAGGCATATTCTTCATATAATGGTTGATTGTTCCGGCTGAGGGTTTTATTATATATATGAGTGTAAAATTACTTGACCGGGAGGAACATAATGGAAAATCTTGACTATGGAATAATCGGCAACTGTTCCAGCGCGGCACTGATTTCTAAAGAAGGATCACTTGAGTGGCTTTGCCTTCCCCACTTCGATTCTTCATCAGTTTTCGCCTCAATACTTGACAAAGATAATGGCGGACGGTTTTCCATTAAACCTGAATTCGACGGACAGGTAACGCAGAGCTATATTCGTAACACAAATATCCTTATCACCTCTTTTGATCTGCCGGACGGATCCTTTGATCTGATCGATTTCATGCCCCGTTACAAGTACGATGATGGTGGTTACCACTGCCCTCCCGATATCATCCGGTATATAAAAGTTCGCAGCGGCAGCCCATGTATAAAAGTCGACTACGATCCTAAATTAAACTACGGCTCATCCAGAACCAAGACTCGATGCATGGATGACAAATATGTAAAGAGTTTCTCTAAGACCGGTTCTTACGAGTCAATTTATCTGTACTCTAATCTGAATCTTGACAAAGTTTGCTGCGGTGAATCCATACAGTTAACTAAGGATTCATTTTTCGTATTGAGTTACAACCAGAAGCTCCATGATCTGGACACCGACTTTGTGGATCTTGAGTATCAGCGCACAAGAGCCTACTGGATGAGCTGGACAGCTCGTTCTGCATTGCCCTCTTCAGCTTATAAGGAAGAGATAGTAAGGAGCCTTCTGGTGCTAAAACTGCTCTCCTTCCAGCCCACCGGTGCCCTGTTGGCCGCAGCAACCACCTCCTTGCCTGAATCAATAGGAGACCAGCGCAACTGGGACTACCGCTTCTGCTGGATAAGAGATGCCTCCATGACCATCGCTACCATGGCACGGCTTGGTCACATGAGCGTGTCTAAAAGGTACATTCAATTTATTCTTAATGTAATCCCTTTCAAAGATGAAAAAATCCAGATCATGTATGGCATTAGAGGGGAAAAAAACCTTAAAGAACGCATTCTCCCCCATCTGCGCGGATATGAAAACTCAAGTCCCGTAAGGATAGGCAATGCGGCTTTCAATCAGAAGCAAAATGATATTTATGGCGTTCTGCTGGATGTAGTCCACTATTTCCTCACCCATTTCCATTGCGACGAGGTGACAAAGGAGAGCCTGTGGACAGTGGTGAGAACTCTGGCCAGAACAGTGGCCAAGTCCTGGACCGAGGCGGATAGAGGAATATGGGAGTACCGATCATCGAAGCAACACTTTACTTTTTCAAAACTGCTCTGCTGGATGGCCATGGATAGAGCATCGCTGATAGCCGAATATTTCAATCGTAAAAACTACAGTCGACAATGGAAAACAATACGGGATCAGATCAAGGCCGACATAATGAAAAAAGGGTGGAATGAGAAGATCCAGTCCTTTACTCAGTTCTATGGTGGCGACTTTCTGGATGCTGCTAATCTGCTTATGGAGCCCTACGGTTTCATCTCTGCAGATGACCCCAAATATATCGCAACCGTGAAGAAAACCGAGGAACGCCTCTGTCATAATGGGCTCATGTACCGCTATAGAAACGAAGACGACTTCGGTACACCGGAATCCTCTTTTACACTCTGTACCTTCTGGATGATATCCGCCCTTTATAAGACAGGACAGATCGAGAAAGCGGAAGCGATGTTCGAACGGCTGCTTTCACATTCTAATCATCTGGGACTTTTCAGCGAGGACATTGAATTCTCCACAGGCAGACTTCTGGGCAATTTTCCTCAAGCCTACAGCCATTTGGGTCTAATTGACACGGCAGTACTCATTTGTGGAACTCACAAGAAGGAGCAGCAGGAACCGGAAACAGCGGTGCATTTCGATGAATTCAGTTACTCATGAGGGATTCAGAGCTAAGCCCTCTTATCCGATGGCAATGGCTCAAAAGGGTTTAGTTTTGAATTAATCCTGTATGAGCCTGAGGGGAATCTCCACAGTGGTAACAAGTGCCCCATTGATGGATTGGGCTATTTGGGCGGTAAAAGTGACATCTGAGGGACCGCTGGTGATCTTTTCGAAATAAAGATAGCCGCTAACCTGTTGCCCGGCCGGTAGAACTCCATCGGGAAGAACGAGATCGATCATTTCAGATGTGGGAAGCTGCACCCACACATCGGGCATGCCGCCGGGGTCGGGGTTTATGGTATCGGTTCGGGAAAGATAGCGTTCCAGTATTTCGCAACAGGGGTCGGGCCTGGAATCCCGGTAGTGAAAAACGGTATCTTGAAGAAAGTGTGCCGCCCTGTAGGGAACCCGGATCATGCCATGAATTTGATAGGGCGACTGAGCAAAAAGTTTTTTCCTGCCGATCTTGAGCTGGAACAAGTCGTAGCGAATCCGAAGCGGCTCTTCAGTTTGGTTGGTGATAGTGGTCCGGATGGCAGTCACCTGTTCTCCAATAGCGGGATAACCGGTCCAGATTTCAGGCTCCAGAAGGATGGTAACCCCGCTTTTTGATCCTAGAGCTGCCAAAGGAATGCCGGAAGGTATTTTGGCATCGGGAGCGGGAGCCAGACGAACTGCGGGAGAACAGGAAAAAAACAGAACACAAAGTGCTGTCAGAGTAAAAGATCTCATCATCTCTCCATAGCTTATCTCAATTATTCCATATATTAGATTAAGCAAGCACAAGTCCAAACGTTTTCTGGCAGGAGACTATATGATCATCATCGATGGTTCAAGTGGTGAGGGGGGCGGACAAATACTGCGAACCTCACTGGCCCTGTCCTGCATAACCGGTCAGCCTTTTTCCATGCACCATATAAGGGCAGGGAGGAAAAATCCAGGCTTGAGGCCTCAACATCTTGCGTCGGTAAATGCTGCAGCCCGAATCAGCAGGGCAGAATTTTCCGGAGCGCACGTGGGGTCACAAAACCTCCTCTTTACGCCCAAAAAGATCTACCCCGGCAGCTATAACTTCTCCATCGGAACAGCTGGAAGCACGACTCTGGTTTTTCAGACAGTACTGCCTCCTCTTATGATGCAATCCTCCCCCAGCACACTCCATCTTGAGGGCGGAACCCATAACCCGCTGGCCCCCCATTTGATTTTCTGGAGAAAACATTTATTCCCCTGCTTAACCGGATGGGAGTTGGTATAACCCTCAAACTTGAGCGGGCTGGTTTCTATCCAGCGGGAGGCGGCAGTTTTGAAGTGGTAATAAATGGAACAGACCAGCTCAGGTTCCCGGAAAGTCTTTCCAGAAGAGAAGAAATTCTCTCTGTAAGATCAAAAGTTCTCCTGTGTGATTTGCCAGAACATATTGCTCAGCGGGAAACCAAACGACTCAAACAGCTTTTAGGTGACCGGCTTTCAGATCAAATTATTGTTAATTGCCACTCTTTAAGTCCTGGCAATGCTGTTACCGTTGAGGTGGAAACCCCAAATATTTCTGAAACATTCACGGTAATCGGTGAGCGTGGAAAAAGAGCTGAGCTGGTTGCGGAGAGCGCAGCGAGGGATGCATTAAATTATATTGACAGTCAAGCATGTATTGGGGTTCACCTTGCCGATCAGATACTCATTCCTCTGGCATTGTGCGGACAGGGCGAATTCGTAACCTCAAGGCCAACTCCTCACACTTTGACAAACATAGAAACCGTCCAAAAATTCATGGACATTGAATTCAAAGTTGAAAGAATAGAACAGCAATTATGGAAGATAGCATTACATTAGAGATGGTGAATATATGAAGAAACGGGATATTGCTAAAACCGGTTTACCGGATACGAATTTGAATACAGGTCTCAAGGCAGCGCTTGGATTGCTAAGAGATACTAAGCTTGGCAAAAAAGAGATTCTTGAAAAGTTGGGAGCAGTTGCTGCGAATCCTTCACAATACAGAAATGATCCCCATGTTGGAGAGCTTGCGCGGGAGCTCATGGAGATTAAGAAGCCCAAAGAGAGCCCCGTGCTAAGAGAAGCACCATTCAAGGTATGGGGAAACAGCAATGATGAAGAGTCCCTGGCACAGTTAAAAAGAGCCTGTACTCTGCCTGTTGCAGTTCGCGGCGCACTCATGCCTGACGCGCATGTTGGATACGGATTGCCCATCGGGGGAGTTCTGGCTGTGAGAAATGCAGTCATTCCCTACGCAGTTGGAGTAGACATTGCCTGTCGCATGAAACTTACTGTAGTAGATCTTCCGGTTTCCTGGCTTGAAGAGAGGGCTAGTCAACTTAAATCAGCCCTGGAAAAAAATACAGCATTTGGAGTGGGTGCTGAGTACAGAGATAAAAGACAGCATAGTGTGATGGACCTGGACTGGAAAGTTTCCCCGGTGACCTCCAGATTCAAAGATAAGGCATGGGGACAGCTTGGGACCAGCGGCAGCGGGAACCACTTTGTTGAATGGGGAACTTTTACAATCGACAGGCAGGTCGATGATATCCACCCCGGAATCTACCTTGCGCTCCTTAGTCACAGCGGGAGTCGCGGCACCGGTGCTCAGGTGGCACAATATTACAGTTCCCTTGCGGCTGACAGGCACCTGGAGCTTCCCAAAGAGCTTAAGCATCTTGCCTGGCTTGGCCTTTCAAGTCAAGAGGGTCAGGAGTACTGGGCCGCCATGGAACTCATGGGAAAGTATGCATCAGCAAACCACGAGCTAATCCATAATGGTATAGTCCGTCATCTCAAGGCTTCTGTTTTGTTATCAATTGAAAACCATCATAATTTCGCCTGGAAAGAGAGACATGGTTCTCAAGATCTGATTGTACACCGTAAAGGCGCCACTCCTGCACATAAGGGAGTGCGGGGGATCATTCCGGGATCAATGGCCACTCCCGGTTTCCTCGTAGAAGGCAAAGGTAATGAATCCTCTCTCTGCTCCGCATCACATGGAGCTGGCAGGCTCATGAGCCGTGCACAGGCAAAGAGCAGTTTTCGATGGAAAGATGCTCAATCCCTCCTTGCGGAAAAAAAGGTGACCGTACTGTCGGCTGGACTGGATGAGATCCCGATGGTCTACAAGGATATCTTGGAGCTGATGAGTGCCCAGGAGGATCTGGTGGAGATTCTGGGGAGGTTCGATCCGCGAATAGTAAAGATGGCTCCGGATGGAGAGCGGGCTGAGGATTAGGGTTCGGCAGAATTATCATAACAGAGGTGTGCTGTAGGGTTTTAGTCAGGTTGGACGGGTATTATATTAGTACAGCTGAACCTTAACTTTTGATTCACCTGTACTCAGGAGCATACCTTGATACTGCGGTTACGTGTCATTATTCTATTAGCCTTGATTATGATTTCAGCAGTCAGTGCAGATCAACTGGGTGGCCTTTTCTTCGGGGCAGATTACATTCCTGACCCTCAGTTCAAGTATACCCGCGTGGGAAGTTATGAATTACGGTCTTCCGGACTGACATTTGGATTTTACCTTCCTGTAAATGTACCAGTGCTTGACTGCCATTACCGGATGAAAGCGTCCGTGCACAACATTGAAAAAAGGTCATGGGACTACGGAATGGCCTTTGGCTACCCCGAGCAGATGCTCTATGACCATCACGCCTCTGTTCTCAATGAGGTACTGCTGGGAAAAGAGTTCAGATTCCTGTCTGATTACGGATTTCTTCCTCAGGCAGGAGTCGGGGTTCTCATCGAATCACTTTATGACACCGATGGCACGAATGTGGGGGCAGGTGTCAACCACTGTGTTTTTACCGACCTTTCACTAACTTTACGGAAGCATTTACCCCTTTTCGGAGTGGCACTGGGGATAAACTTCCAGTACGGTGTTCGATCCAGTTGGGAGGGCTACACGTCTTCGGACAGGCTTGGAATGAGCTTAGGGGTTTTTAGGTAAGGAGCAGATATGAAAGACTGGCAGCCGGATCATTATCTCAAATTCAGTTCTGAAAGAACCCAACCATCGATTGATCTGGTCAACAGGATAAAGGTCGAAAGGCCCCCGAAAAGAATACTGGATGCCGGGTGCGGTCCCGGTAACAGTACACACATTCTTTACCAGAGATGGCCGGATGCTCACATCATTGGGATAGACAGTTCAGAAAACATGATCCGTAAAGCCGAAACCGATTATCCTCGGAGATTCTGGCAGGTTGCAGACATAAGCACGTATGCTCCCGAACAGCGCTTCGACATTGTCTACTCAAATGCCACGATACAGTGGATACCTCATCATGATATTCTGCTCAAAAAGCTGCATGGTTTTCTGTCTGAAAGAGGCATTCTTGCAGTTCAGGTACCGCAATTTATAGATATGCCCCTGGGCATTGCCATCGAAAACGCATCGAAAAAACAGAAATGGAACAGCTTTACCGCTCACTGCAGGGATATGTTCACTTACCATAACTATGGTTTTTATTATGATCAGCTATCGGAACTTTTTACCAGAATGGAAATGTGGGTAACATCCTATTTACATGAAATGGATTCTCACGATGCTATCATTGACTGGATAAGAAGCACGGGAATGAAGCCATTTCTTGATGTCCTGCCGAATAGTGGCGACAGAGACTCCTTTTCAAACGAAATACTTGAAGCGGTGAAAGAAAATTATCCGGCAAGAGAGAACGGAAAGGTTATTTTTCCGTTCAAAAGGCTGTTTTTTGGTGGATATATTTGAAAAGATGGGTTAGGTTCCGTTCGCATTTAGCAAAAGTCTTTGGAATGGAAGCATAATACCGATGTGAATTAAGAGCAATGGATAAATAAGCAGCAAACAATACCATCCGGCAACAGATTCTGGAGATTTTTATGATTATTGATGGCCATGCTCATGCCTGCGGGGATTACCTGAATTCAGAACTTATCAGTCGCCATCTGGACAAATACGGCGTGGACATGGTGGTGCTAACTGCCGGGGAGCTCAACAGCAGCAAAACCTATTCGATGAAAGACATCACCAGTAAAAAGCCCTATGCTGATGTAGTCAACAATCTTAAATACGTGATAAAAACTGTTGTCGCTCTCACGGGAGCCGCAAAACAAATTCCCATTGGAAACAAATATGTTTTCAATTTGAAAAAGCAGAATTCCAGAGTAAAGCAGTTTTACTGGATTACTAAAGAGAGCATTGCTGAACTGAAAGAAAACTACCGGGGGATGAATTTCGAGGGAGTGAAGATTCATCAATGCTGGGTAAAGCGGAAAATCACTTCGAAATGGTTCTCGGAGTTAACAGTTTTCCTGTTAGAGGAGGACCTGCCACTCTTTATCCATCTGGATACCTACAAGGAAATCGAAGAGCTGTTATTAATCGGACAGAAGGAAAGCAGGTTAAAGATTATAATCGGGCACAGTTTCGGCATTGAACGCTTTATTCGTGAACCCGATAAGCTTTCCCCCAACTTTTACTTTGATATTTCGAACAGCTACTTTGTTTCCAGAGAGAGAATCATGGAAGCCGTGCACAAGATAGGAGCACACAGGCTTCTACTTGGCTCAGACACGCCCTATGGACAGGATTCACTCGGTTTGACAATTCAAAGGGTCAGAAATCTGCCGATCAGCCAGGAGGAGAAGGATGGGATACTGGGGAGGAATCTTGGAGGGTTGATTGGATTGGTTTAAGATTAGAAATCACCCAAAGGTTAGATTCAAACATCATCCATTATTACCAAATTTTTATTGTACGGTGGATCAAGTAGACAAAACGAGATTTGAAGAGCAACAGCCCCTGTTGTATTTTTAAAAGTATGGAAAACGAACTGCTGAACCAATCAAAAGTAAAAGCCTGGAAGAATTTTCTTCTGGCAAATGGCTGCACAATAAGCTCAATCTCCCCTATTGCGCAGATAAAAAAGAGAGATGATTCGCTACTGTTTGCATTGCTCAGTGCAGATGTAACATCCCCGGAGGGCAACAAGCTTCCCCACATTGTATTTATCAGAGGTCATGCGGTGGTAATTGTGCCACTTTTAAGGAATAAAGATACCGGTGAGGAGAAATACCTCATGGTACGACAGCGCCGCATCGGCAACGGGCAGATGAGTCTTGAATTTCCTGCAGGCATGCTTGATGAAAGTAGTAATCCGCTGGAGGTGGCTGTGAGGGAGCTCAATGAGGAGACCGGATTGTCAATTGATCGTTCCAATCTCAAACCACTTACAGATACAATGCTTTACAGTAGCGCAGGAGCTATCGATGAAGCAATCTATTATTATGGATGTATAATTGAGCTCAATGAGACCGATTTTCAGTCCTATATCGGACGAAAGGGCGGCTGTGAACACGAGCACGAGTTCATTTCAACTGTGCTGATGACCCGCGAGGAGGCCGAAAGAGAGGCTACTTCCCTGCAGGTGCATCTGGGATTCTTTCTGTTTGACCAGCAGATAAAGCGCAATCTGCAGTAATGTTATCTAAACGCAACATGATTACAGGTAATAGATGAAATCAATTCTGGGAAGACAAGCAGTACTCGAACAGTGCCCCGAAATACTCACTGATGAATCCCGTTTTTCTTATGGTATTCCGGATGAAGTCTGGTTTCCTGAAACAAACGAAGATCTTCATGAAGTCATGCGCAGAGCTGCAAAGGAAAAGATCCCAGTCACACTCAGCGGGGCACGTACAGGTATTACCGCCGGAGCGGTCCCGCCCGAGGGCGGTATGGTAATCTCCTTTAGTCACATGAACAGAATTATTCGCTGCGAGATGTCTTTCGAAGGCACGCCTATTCTTTTTTGTCAGCCGGGAATAACCCTGACAACCATTGCAGAATTCCTGGAAAATCCGCAGAATTGGAAGTATGCAGTGGCAGGAAGCGAACTGCTCCCGGCCGGTAAATACTTCTATCCTCCAGATCCAACCGAAATGACCGCTCAGCTTGGCGGAACAGTGGCCAACAATGCATCGGGTGCCCGTTCCTACTATTTCGGTCCTACCCGAAGCCATGTGCAGTCGCTTGACATTATACTTGCTACAGGTGATAAAATCGGCATTGAGCGTGGAGAAATGATATCTGATAAATGGAATGTAACTCTTGGTGATACCACTATATCAGTACCCCTGCCAAACTTTCCTCGGGCACAGGTTAAAAACGCCACAGGTTTTTACAGCGGCTCCCAGCTTAACCCGACAGACCTGTTCATCGGCTCCGAAGGTATTCTGGGTGCATTCTCATTGATAGGCATCAGACTTTTGGAAAAGCCACAATTTCTCTCCGGACTTTCCTTTTTCCCGTCAAGGAGCACGGCTTTCGACTTCGCAGATTTCCTTCGCAATGAACAACACATTGCCGCAGTGGAATATTTCGATGTCAGTGTGCTTGGCCTGTTCAGGAGCGAAAACAAGCCATCTTCGGTTGACATTCCTCCGATTCCGGAAGATCTTCACTGCGCAGTTTACTGGGAATACATCGAAAGCCAAGATTCACCTTTTGAAACGGTTTTTGACACTTGGGAAACCAAGCTCAACGAGTGCGGATCATCCTTTGAAAACACATGGAGTGGTTTCGAAGCTGCAGAATCAAAAAAGCTGAAAATGTTCCGTCATGCAGTTCCGGAGATGGTT
Organism: Fibrobacterota bacterium; assembly: GCA_023436205.1. GTDB lineage: Bacteria > Fibrobacterota > Chitinivibrionia > Chitinivibrionales > Chitinispirillaceae > JAEZKC01. Next base: position 107,575 of record JAEZKC010000044.1, on the reverse strand, counting down.
AATACCACTGTTGCCGCCAATAAGAAGACCTGCTCATCAGTTCGCAAGATCGGGACCGACTCAGCACTCCCCTCCTCTCAGTTCAGAAGCTGGTTTGACAGCTGCGTAAGTCGTATCGAAGAGGCCGGGATTCAATATGCAGCATTCGGCCACCTGGGAGATTATCATATTCATATAAACATGCTCCCCCGCAGTGAGGAACAACTCCAGAACTCACTATCCCTTTATCACGATTTCATGGTTGATGCCTGTAAACGCGGAGGAACCATTTCAGCTGAGCACGGAATCGGTAAGCTCAAGAGTGGACTGCTTGAGTGCATGTTCAGTAAAGAGGCCCTGGAGCAGATGTGGGCTGTTAAGCGTGCTCTGGATCCCTATAATCTGGTAAACAGAGAAACATTGTTGAAGACTGATGCAAACGAATAGTCAACAATTTTGCTAATGGCGAAGACGCCTCTTAGGCCACTAGTATCTTTTCCCGCATTGAAAGCTTTTCAAAGATAGTCATCGGAGTGTGACAATTACGCATTCCGGAAATGTATTCCAGTGAAAATTCATCCGAAAACTATCCTTTGATTGCCATCTTCAATCCCCTATCCTATATTGATTTATCCAGAATCACCTGACCAGGATCACTATTGAAGACATATACTGCTTTTTACTTTTTACTGTTATCATTTTTTACAATTTTTGCAGAAGGTCTGAATTCTTCCTACACAGATACTACCTTTTGCCCTCCAATCATAAAGAATTTCTCTTATCCTAAGTACCCTGCGGAACTTTTACGAAAGGGTGTGGGCGGTATTGCAGTGCTTGATATCCACATTAACACTTCAGGATCTGTGGATAGTGTAATTATAGATAAATCCCTTCACCCCGAACTGGATTCCTTGGCAATAACGACTGCAAGGGAAGCCTTATTTGATCCTGCCACGGTCGGAAATGAACCTGTACCGGTTGTCCTCAGCAAGGAAATCATCTTTAACCCCTGGGATCACTTTACTCTAGATACTTGTAATATCCTGCAAGGCACCATCTACAGAAAAGGCAACAGATCTCCTTTACCCGACGCACTTATCAGGCTATCAGTCCTCCCCAGCTGCAGCACATTTCTCCCCGTTCCAGAAAGTTTATATTTAGAAAAAATCGCACAGTATAACCATTTGGCTATTGAAGAAAAGGGTCTTATAATTTTAGCCGATTCGGCCGGATATTTCATCATAAAGGGAGTTCCTGGTTGTTCTTTGAAAATTACAGCAGCAGGATCAGGCTTTATAGCGAAAGATTCCATTGTATCCATTCTTAATAACAATACTCTGAATTTTTACCTCTTAAAAGCCAACAATGATTTTGAAGTCATCGTATTCGGTAAGAAGAGTGCCACCATTTCCGAGAAGCAGCTCACAAAAGAGCAGGCTGTTCATGTACCCGGCGGAGGTGGAGATGTGGTGAGGGCGTTGTTTTCCCTTCCCGGCATTTCAGTTCCACGACAATGGAATGATGATGAAATTTACATCAGAGGCAATGCACCGTTTACCTCAAGAATTTTCCTAGACGGAATTCCCCTCCCACGCATTTTCCATAATAGCTGCGGTCTTCCCTACCTTACCAAGTCAATAATCCCTACAGACGGGATAAAGTCAATTCAGCTTCACAGCGGAGGATTCGGTTCGCGGTATGGTAATGCAACGGGGGGTATAGTAGAAATCGAGGGGCAAGCGGGAAGGAACGACATGCTGCATGGAAATGTGGAACTTGGAATTCTGGATGGACAATTATCCATAGATGGGCCGATTTCAAAAAATATCACATTCAATGCGTCAGCAAAAAGAAGTGTAATGGGAGATCTCTTACAGTATGCTGAAGAAAAAATATATAATGATGGAATTTATGCTCCAGTGCCTTATTATTGGGATGGTTATACAAGAATTGACTTCACTACACAAAAGGCAGGCAGTTTTTTCTTATCCGGTCTGATGTTTCACGACGGGTATCAATTGGTAGCGCCAGAAGTGAAAGGGAGTTACCTGGAAGAAATTCGACTGGAAGCAGATAATACATCTTCACGTTCAATATGCACTAATGGCGGCTGGAATTTCTCAAATAAGGACTGTTTGTCAGCATTGATGCGTTTTGGCATCTCACAAACAGATATTAGTGACTTTTATAGAGGTTACCAGGAGGACTATTACTCGTATTTTCACCTGAAGAGTCTTTTTCTGAAAGCAGAAGTCCAGAACAGAATAAATCGCAGAATATCATTAACTGGAGGACTCGATATAGAACTAGGGCAAAACGGTTATGGCTATCTTATCAAATCAACCTTGAGTTATCCTGTCCCTGAGTATAAAAATGATGAAGATATATCGGAAAAAATGTTCTCACCTTATGTTTCACTACAGGTAAATCCTACCAAAAATTTAACGCTTAAGCCTGAAGTCCGTTATGACTATCTTCCGGAAACGGGATATCAAAGCAGTTTAGTACCAGAAATATGGAAAAGCGGTTATTTCGATAGATACCAGAAGACACCAGGAGTTCCTTCCCTTAGATTTTCTTCCTATTACCAGTTCACTGAAGACTATGCCTTTAAATGCGCTGTGGGGAATTATAGTAAATTTTTCACAGATGATACTTCCTGCCTCAAGTCGGCACAGTACCTCACGGGAACGGAAATTAAAAATCCATTCATTGGTTTCCTTGACATTCAGGTTTATTTCACAAGAGCCTGGCAAGATGCTGGATCTTATGAGACAATTAGGTATTACGAGGCAGATATTAGAAACTATGGACTAGAACTGTTCCTTACAAATCAGCTCGGGCAGCTTTCCTACCAGATTGCTTATTCTTTATCCAAATCTGAAATCTATAACGATGGAATATTCACACTTGCTGATAATAACCACACTCACCAGCTCGATATCACTTCCAGTTGGATTTTCAACCCTCGTTTTAAAACTGCCCTTCGAACCCGTTTTGCTTCGGGATATCAGTATACACCTATAGTCAACGCATATTATGATGCAGACCAGCTCAGCTATATAGCTCTTTATGGTAAAAAGAACTCGGCGCATACAGCATCTCTGTTCTATATGGATTTTCTGACAGAAAAGACATTCTCTTTCCGCAATTGGGAACTGGAGCTCAGACTTGAACTACTTAACGCTCTAGGTTGGCTTTATAAAAACAGTATGTATATAGAACGAAGGCCTTACTATTTATATGATATCAATAAAAGGGCAGAAATTTTTGAAACTTTTAAAGCATATACAGTTCCCTATTTCGCAATAAAGGCCAAATTTTGACTATGAAAAGAAATTTGTTAATTCTTTTTTCCCTAATCATTTCAATTCTATTCTGTAGCAATCCATTTGAGAGTGAATTCAGCAGGATAGATCGTGATAGAGTAAGGCCGCTCACTATTGTCTGCGAGAACCTTTCAACAAAAAACTCCGCTGATGCTCTCCCGGGAGAAAACATTCTAGTAAAAGCCTACTTTGCAGGTAAAAATGTTTCTCGAATTACATGGCAATTCCTGATTAATGATACACTTACAAACAAAATAGAGCTTGGAAATTTCACGAACTCTTTTAGGTTGAACAATCCTGAATTGAAACATGATGTTGCACTAATCAACATCAGAATACCCTCAGATTTTCATCCTGAACTATACTCCAGAGAGAATGCTTGGCTCTTAGTTGATCAAAAAGTCGTCCAGGATTTTGATTCCGTAAAAATTCCCACTAGCGTAGCCAAGGCTTTACTGGATTCGTTTCAGAAAATTGTACATTCTGAGAAACCTTATGATGCTGATAAGGCATTTATCAGTACAGTAAGTGAAATTCCAATTCTTAAGGAATTGCTCAATTCTATAAACAGATACTCGATCCCAGCATTCAGAGATCTCTTCATCAGCTCGCTTTTGGACCATTTCACTACAAGACTTGTAATAAGAGCTATCGCCGATGATGGATATTGCATGGAAGCGACTCTCGCTATTCGTCTCCACCGTCAAATGTATGGACTGCTTGAAATAGATCATAGATTGATAATGCCTGACAACTTCAGTATCTTTGTAGAAAAGGAATATTCTATTTCATTGCCGACTTTTACCGAATTAAAATCAGATTCTTGCGAATACGACACCATAGTTTATCAAACAGGAGAAAACCTTTATTTTACATTTACTTCAAGTTATATGGAAAAGTATAAGTGTCAATGGTTCATAGAAGGCAATCCAGTCAATCCAACTATGGAATCAGTTCGACTGGCTGAAAGGGGTTATCAAAACGGAATTCAGTTCTTCCCTCCTGAAAACAGGGAGGTGACTGATTTCACTGTCTGGGTATGTATAAGCAATATTTTCGAAACCAGATACAATGACTGCTATGCGCGAAAGTTCATTGAGGCTGGAGGCGTTCTAAAGAGGCAAAGGTAGACCTGAATACTACACCAAACCACGAGCATACCCAGATCACTCTTCCCCGGCACCATCTTGCATAAGAGAAATGTATGCCTCCGACTTGTCAAACTCAGCCAAAAAATCCGATTGCAGTTTGTCCAGATCAGATTCATCCAGCGGCATACCTGCTTTGGAGAAAATGTCCCAGAGGCGCTCATCGTACTTGGGGCTGTCGATGCGCCCTGAATTTCCAGTACTGGTCATGTGGCAGAGGAGATCCGCGACAGTGACCGTTGCTACGAAAGCCTGATCGGTGGTGGCATTCCAAGGTTCGTGATGATTGAGAATAGTATCGGCAATAATTGAGGGAAGATTCCACTTTTCGGCAAGCCAGGCACCTATCTGACCATGGCCGGTTCCAAGAACCTTAAGCTCGGCATCTTCAAGGTCGGTCTTTTCCGATTCTCTGAGCACATCGAGAAAGTCGGCACTGAAATACTGGTTAAGAATGATTTTTCCCATATCATGAAGAAGCCCCGCCACAAACGCTTCACCGGAGAACCGGGAGCGATTGTTCAAAGAAAGCATTCTGGCGGCCACACCACAGGCGGCAGAGTGTTCCCAGAACTTTACAGCATCGAAACTCGCACTGCTCACCGACGAATTCTTGAAAACATCGAAGACAGAGAGCCACAATCCCATATCCTTTACAGTGTTAAAGCCAAGAACCACGATTGCCATATTGACAGTAGATATTTCGCGTGGAAAACCATAATAAGCACTGTTGGCAAGCTTGAGCACTTTGGCGGTCAAAGCCTGGTCGGTTGAGATAAGCCGTGCAAGAGTGGCAGCGGATGTCTTGGGATTGTCAATCATCCTCAGCATTTTGGAAACGACTGTGGGGAGTGTTGGAAGACCGATGACACTCTGAGTGATTTTCCTGATTCTTGCAGGATCCACTCTCTTCTCACTCTCTGCTGGTTGATATTTATTCATTTAACCACTCTTTGTTTAATTTCTGATCTTATGCTTCTATATCGATCAGTCCGCCGCTGTCTGCCATTCTCTTCTCTTCTGAAACGCGGACCTCCTGAGGAGCTTCCTTTTTTCTCTTTTTGGAACGCCGGTTGTCCTTTTTGCGATTATCCGGATCTACGCTCTTCCCCTCAGCTCCTTTGGGTTCGGTGGGAATTTTCGCCTGCTGCTCAAGTTGGGACCTCGCAATGTCTCCATTCGCCTGCTGATGAAGAATCGGTGTCCTGTGTGCATTGGATTGATGGCGGTCAAACTGAGGGATGTTATTGACTGAAATGTGCACATCTACGCCGCTCATGACTCAATCCCCTGTTGAAACTACACATTAATCTTTTGAAGCAACCTTGACCGAAGCTTCAGTATTGCCTTAGAATGAATCTGACTGACCCGGCTCTCTGTCAAATCAAGGACAGCCCCAATTTCTTTGAGCGTGAGCTCCTCGTAATGGTAAAGGGCTACCACTAGTTTTTCCTTCTCCGGAAGACTGGATATCGACTCTTTAAGAATCTCCTTTACCTCAGCATACCCGAGTTCCTTAAGCGGGTTATTGCTACCGGGATCTTCAATCTGATCGATTATCCGTATCTCTTTTGAATCAGACTCCCGATCCGGCCGAGTCTCTTCAAGGGAGATGATAGTCGTGGGAGTAACTTCAGCCAGAAGCTCCTCATATTCACTGAGACTAATACCCAACTCTTCACAGACCTCATCATCGTACGGTGCTCGACCCAAATCATTCTCAAGTTTGGCGAACGTTTTCTGGAGATCACGAGACTTCTGTCTCACTGAACGAGGGACCCAGTCAAGTGCCCGAAGTTCATCCAGAATAGCACCGCGGATCTTATGCCCCGCATAGGTCTCGAATTTGAAACCACGCTCAGGCTCAAAAGTTTCAACAGCCCTGATCAGACCCATAATTCCTGAACTGACAAGATCGTTTCTATCAACAGATTGCGGCAGGTTCACCGCAAGACGCTGACTTATATACTTCACTAAATGAGCATACTCCACCAGAAGCTTGTCTTTGGCTATTTTGGATCCGGTTTCCTTGAATTCTTTCCACAGATTCTCAATACCCGACATCGTCACCTCTCACAAAACCGCCGTTCATAGTTGCTGTATCAAAGTTGCACATTCAAGATTACTAGGGACTTTTCGCCTGCTCATTTTTATCATTTGCTTTACCACCGCTTTTTACGGGCATTCCGATCACGACCTTATTACCAACACCATCAGGATCGCTGTTATGCTGCTGGAGATAGATCCGCTGCAAAATGCCACCATCCACTAAATCGGATGAATCAGTGGGAATATCAGTAACGATTCCCTTCAGAAAAATATCGCACACTATCAAACCGGCAAACCAGAACAGCAGGCCAGCAGCCAAGGCCTTGACAGATGAATTCACCAGATTGTGCAGGGAGTAAGGGTCGGTGAAATCATAACTTGCTGCCAGGATTATGAAGAAGACAGTGGCCGCCAGAAACATCGCCAAGCGTTTTGTCCACCGTACAATCCCTGGAATCTCTTTTTTAGCTGTTGACTTCAATTCTTAATCCCGCCGAAGAGCCTGGAGAAAAAACCATTCTTCACTGCTGTACTGCATCCGCTTACTTTCCGCGCCAAAATGGCAGTCCTATAAGCGAATCTGCTGTTAGCCCCCTCAGCCCTGAGCAGATTCTGCATCCGCCCGAAGCGCTGTATCTCCCGATCTGTCACAAGCACCCCATAGAGCTCCAGAGGCCTTTTTAGGAATTTTACCACTAAAGCATTCAACCTGTCAAATGTTTCACTACCTTCCTTATCGGTGGCAACCATGTTGACTACCACCCCGATCTGAGTGTTCCCTTTTTCGTATAGGATTTTCACCATGGCGTAGGCATCTGCCAGAGAAGTGGGATCAGGGGTCATCACCAGAAGAGTAAGATCGGCGTGGGAGGCAAAATGTGTCACGGTTGAACCAATGCCCGCACCGGTATCCATAAGAAGGAAATCGTAGGCTTCCTCCATGCGCATGAAATCAAGCCTGAGCCGCTCAAGTCTGCCGGTATCAAGATTGGCCAGCTCCTCAAGCCCGGAAGCACCGGGCACAAGCGACACCCCCGGAATTACTTCAGCAACTACCTGTTCCAACCCGCACTCCCCTTCAATGGCATGCGAAATGTTAAACCGGGGAGCCATTCCAAGCATGATGTGCACATTTGCCAGTCCCAAATCAGCATCCATAAGAAGAACGCGTTTCTGAAGCTTTGCAAGCGCAGAGGCGAGTGAAAGAGAAAGCGTGGTCTTGCCCACTCCCCCTTTTCCACTTGTTATGGCGATGCTTCTGCATCTGAGTCCCGAAACTCTTTTAACCGGTTCCGGTCTGAGGTCTTTGCCTTTTGCAAGTTCCCGTAACTTCTGAGCCTGATCATTCACAGTGTGCGCCCCTCCATGAGCTTCTGCACAAACTTCCCTGACTGCGCCAGTTCAATATCATCTGGTACACTCTGACCAAAGGTAAAATAGGAAACTGGAACTCCCACTTCGCTGACCACATTGAAAATATTCCCTAAGCGTGTTGTCTCATCCAATTTGGTAAAGAGAAGACGGTTAGCGCTTATGGCCTTGTAAAACCGGATCATCTCCAGAAGATCGGAATCTTTGGTGGTGGCACTGAGCACCAGATGAGTTTCATCCGGGCGCAAAGTGCTTATCAGGGTCTTGAGCTCCTCCATGTGCTCGGTATTACGCTGACTGCGTCCTGCTGTATCAACAAAGACCACTTCACTGTCTCTGCAGCTTTCAACCGCCGCAGGAATCTCTTCAGGGGAAAACACAACCTGAAGTCCCACTTTAACAATATCGGCAAACATGCGTATCTGCTCAATAGCAGCAATTCGATATGTATCGGCAGTAATGATGGAGATTTTCTTATTTTTATTGAGACAGCAGTGTGCAGCCAGTTTCGCAAGTGTAGTGGTTTTGCCTGAACCTGTGGGCCCCACGAATGCCACGATAAGGGGCCCGCCCTTTTTCAATTTTAGAGGTCCGGAAACAGGAAACTGACAGCTCAGACTTGATACTAGTTTACTTTCCAGATCGGCTTCAGTGGTCACTCCCGAACCCTTCAATGAGTCGATGAGTTTCTGGGCGATATCGAAACGTACCTCGGAATCGATAAGCCGCTTTAGAAGCGCTTTCCATCCCTTTTCAGTCACCTCAGGGCTGCTGACATTGCTTTTTGAGGAGGGGCTAAAAGTTCCTGATGATAGAATTGTTTTCACCAGATCCTTAAGTTCACGGAGATCCTCCTTGAGTTCCACGATTTCATCAGTTTTCTCCTTCTCCTTTTCCTGCTTCTGCACCGTGCTTCGCTGATTGATTTTTGAAATCGGCTGCTGAACTCTTGCCCCTTGAGAAGCTGCAGATGGGAAATATGGGCGCACCTCCGGCATTGCAGGAGGCGGAATAGCAGGCCTGGGAGCGGCAGTAGTCTGCGGCCTCGGCCGGTTATAGACTCCTGGATCGGAAACATGAAGAGGTGGAAAAGCGATGGGCTTTTTAGATGATGCATCCTCGTCAATGGCGGCGGTCACCTCAATTTCATCGGGACCGGCTAGACCGAACACTTTTTTCTGAAGTTTGCGTGTCTTGAGGATGATAGCATCCTCACCCAGTTCCTCTTTTATCTGAAGCAGCGCCTCGCGCATGCTTTTAGCCACATACTTCTTAATTCGCATGTACTTATTTCCCCTCTATTTCGGCGTTCGAAAGATTTTCAAACGCCGGCGATCATCGGTCGTTTACGACAGTTAGTCCAATGACAGCATCCCCATGGACCGGATCTCCACTCCAGGCACTATCTCATTGTAAGAAAGCACTATCAGATCACGATAATTTGTTTCGGTGAGCCGCTTGAGTTGCATTCTCACCGTAGGTGAACAGATAAGAATCGGAAGCTCGCCAGCCTGCTTGACCTCATCGATCTGCGCTCCAGTAGCTTCGAGTATCCGGCTCACTTCGGTGGGCGACAGAGCAAAACGGAACGTTCCGTCACTTTCCTGAATAGCCCCCTCCAGACGAGCTTCCAGATTGGGGTCTAGCGTAATCACAGGGATCACCCCGTCATCATTCTTATACGTCTCACAGATCTGGGCAGCCAACGCATTTCTCACATATTCGGTCAGAATATCAGTATTCTTACTTCGAGGAGCCACATTGGCCAAGGTTTCAAGAATAAGCAACAGATCCCTGATGGTAACCTTTTCCCTGAGCAAATTCTGCAATACCTTATGGATTTCGCCAACACTTAGCACTGAAGGAACAAGCTCATCCACGACTGTTGCGGCGTGCTCCTTAATGTTATCGAGCAAAGTTTTCACATCCTGGCGAGTAAGAATCTCATGAGCATGGCTCTTTATGGTTTCAGTCAAGTGAGTGGCAAGCACGGCCGGAAGTTCCACTACGGTGTAGCCGGCCATTTCAGCATCACCTTTCTGACTTTCAGTTATCCAGAGCGCTGGAAGGTTAAATGCAGGCTCCACAGTGGGCACACCGCGAATTTTTTTGGTGGCGGTACCTGGATCCATGGCAAGATAGGCTCCGCTCATCAGCTCGCCTTTCCCTACCGCAACTGTACGGATCTTGATACGATACTCGTTTGGCTTGAGCTGAATGTTATCTCTTATTCGTATGGGTGGGATAATTATGCCAAGCTCTGTCGCAAGCTGACGTCGTATCATAGTTATGCGGTCAAGAAGATCTCCGCCCTGCTTTACATCAACAACTGGTATGAGACCGTACCCGATTTCAAGTTCCATGGGATCGACATGAAGGAAGTCCTCCACCCGCTCCTCTTTAGGTTTAGTCTGTGCCGGCTGTGCAGCCTGAGATTCCCGTTTCTGAGTTTCCTGCTTGATTCTGTTACTTCCAGCGTAGGCAGTCGCAAACGCACTCAGCCCAAGTAAAATAAAAGGTACTTTGGGAAAACCTGGGATTATGGCGAAAAACAGCATCATTCCCCCGGCAACCCCCAACACTTTGGGCCGGGAAAAGAGCTGAGTTGTTATCTCTTGACCAAGATTACCCTCCGATGCAGCGCGGCTGACAAGGATACCGGCACCGGTTGAAATCATGAGGGCCGGGATCTGGGATACAAGTCCATCACCAATGGTAAGCATGGTATATGTGGAAAGTGCCTCGCTCCAATCCATGCCCATCTGTGCTATACCGATAATAAACCCGCCGACCACGTTAATCAACGTAATAAGAATACCGGCGACAGCATCGCCTCGTACAAACTTTGATGCTCCATCCATCGCCCCGTAAAAGTCTGCTTCACGGGCAATAAGCTGGCGTCGTTCACGAGCCTGCTCCTCATTAATAAGGCCAGCATTGAGGTCGGCATCAATGGCCATCTGCTTGCCGGGCATGGCATCGAGAGTAAATCGGGCCGCAACTTCAGCAATACGGCCGGCACCCTTGGTGATCACCACAAACTGAATCAATACCAGTATGATAAATATCACTGCACCCACAACCATGTTGCCGCGGGTCACAAATGATCCGAACACCTCCACCACACGCCCCGCATCGGCCTGGCTCAATATGAGACGGGTAGTGGCCACGTTGAGCGATAATCGAAAAAGAGTAACCGTCAGCAGAAGAGAGGGAAATACACTGAATTCAAGTGCATCCTTGTTGTACATGGAGACCAGAAGGATCATAAGAGCGATGCAGAGATTAAGCGCCAGAAAGAGATCCATGAGCATAGTGGGTATAGGGATGACCATCACCACCAGAATACCCACAACACCAAGCACGACAATTAAGTCACGCTGTTTAGCGAGATTCTGCAGAAACGGAGCGCTCAGTATGTTACCCAGATTGGGAGTGGTTCCCTCTGATTTCATTAGAAAATTGTTCCTATAGATTCAAGGAAAAGATAGTAAAAATACTCCATCCCCTACCCCCACAACAGACCAAAAAACATCTAAGCTGCTGCGGTTCTGCCTTTCAATCTGAACACGTACGCCATGATCTCCGCCACAGCAGTGAAAAATTCCATCGGAATAGGCAGACCAATATCGATCTTGTCGTACATCGCACGAGCCAGAGGTTTATCCTCCACCATGGGTATATTATGTTCGGCAGCTATCTTTTTTATTCTTTCGGCCATGTACTGCTTTCCTTTTGCAACAACCACCGGGGCATCATTTTCGCTGGGATCGTATCTCAGAGCGATAGCGATGTGTGTGGGGTTAGTCACCACCACCGTTGCCTTCGGGACCTGCTCCATCATGCGCCTTCGAGCCATTTCCCTCTGAAGAGACCTGATGCGGGATTTTACCTGCGGGTCTCCATCCATCTGCTTGCGTTCCTCTTTAACCTCCTGAAAGGTCATTTTGAGCTTCTTTTCATGTTCGAAGCGCTGGTAGGCATAATCCAGAACGGCGATTATAAGAAGTACGATGGCCACTCTCAAAAGTATTTTAAAAGCCACTGCAAGAGTAAATTGCCAGATGGTAAAGACAGATGCATCGGCCAGTACCAGAAGCTTCTCATATTCGCCTTTAATTGTGATGTATGCAACGTAGCCTATCACGATGATCTTCAGGATATTTTTCACCAGCTCAACAAGTGACCGCATGGAGAAGAGCCTCTGTGCACCGCTGAGCGGATTTATCTTTTCAAGTTTCGGCGTAAGCGGTTCAAGGGTAAAGAGCAAACCGATCTGAATCACATTCGCCAGCACGCCAACCACCAATATGGAGCCTGCAATAGGCATCACCAGCTTAAAAATCAGAATCATTGTCTTGTTTGACAATTCCAGAAAGAACTGCATGCTCATTTCTGTGCGTGAGCAAAGGGCGAAAAACTCACGTATGCAGGATGCAAACTCATCCATCATCCATGCACCGGCCACTTTAAACAGAAGAATGGCGACAAGCAGCACCAGCACCGAATTAACTTCGGTACTTTTGGCGACCGTGCCTTTCTGCCGGGCGTCCTGTCGCTTTTTATCCGATGGCGCTTCGGTCTTTTCTTCTGATGAGTCTTCTGCCATTAGCTAATTCCAGATGACAAAAACATGATTCTGTTTACACATTGTAAGTATATCGTATTGTCAGCTCATAAGGTACAACAATTTCCATATATCCTGCATGAGCGCCTCCACCAGTCTTCTGAAGAGTGTGGCCAACATGGGAAGCACAATGACAGTAGTTCCCATACCCACAAAAATCTTCAGAGGCATACCCACAAAAAAGATGTTTATTTGAGGAACAGTACGGGCCACAACCCCAAGTGCAATTTCTGTCAACAGCAAGGTCACAAAGATGGGTGCGGAAAGTTTAAAAGCCACTACAAATATGTCTGATATCATTCCGGTGACATGTACCGACATCTGATCACCGGGAAAATGTGCTCCCATGAGTGGAATCAGCTCAAAACTCTTCTGGATAGAGATAAGCAGAAAATAATGTCCGTTGAAAAGAAGAAAGAGAATGGTAAAAAGAATGACCTGCATTTGTCCTAACGCTGTAACTGATTGATCAGTGAATGGATCAACCATTTCCACAAAACCGAAACCCATTTCGGTGTCAACCAGATGACCTGCAAACTGAACCGCGGTAAAAAGAAATGAGGCTGCAAAGCCAACAGCCAGCCCGACCATTGCCTCCTTTGCCACCAGCAGCACAAAAACTCCGGTGGATAGATTGGACGGTGCCGGGGGGAGACCTGCGGCAAGCTGTGTTGAAAAAAGTGCAATTGTCAAAAGCAGAGACAGGGCCACTTTGAGCTGCGCAGGGATGGAATTGTTTCCAAACACCGGCAGGAGAAGGACCATTGTGACAACTCTCACAAACATGAGCAGGAAGAACTGCACATGGTCTAATGAAACCATCAATCCGTTCATCGGGCACCCATGTTACCGATCAGATCAAATAACCCGTAGGTGTACTCCATAAGCTTCAGGAGCATCCAGGGAAGAAGCAGAATCAGCACACCGACGATTCCAAGGATTTTTGGGATGAAAGTAAGAGTCATTTCATGAATCTGCGTGACTGCCTGAAATATTCCCACTACAAGCCCGATTACAAGCCCCACCAGTAGAAGCGGCCCGGATATGAGCATTGTTATGTATATGGCTTGTCGACCCAGATCAACTACAACTGAGGGGTCCATGTTTCTTCCTTTACCTGAAAGACACAACCAGCTGACGGACAATAAGATGCCATCCATCCACCAGCACAAAAAGAATAATCTTGAAGGGCATGGAAATCATGACCGGCGGAAGCATCATCATTCCCATGGAAAGCAGAACACTGGCAACCACCATGTCAATCACAAGAAAAGGTATGAACAGAATGAAGCCTATGATAAAACCGGTTTTGAGTTCACTTGTAATGAAAGCCGGGATAATCACTTCAAATGGAAGATCGTCTATGGTTCGGGGGGGCGGCATGCGGGAGATGCGCACAAAAAGTGCGACATCCTTTTCACTTACCTGCCGCAACATAAAATTGCGAACTGGTTTACCGGCCTTGTCCAGGGCCTCCCTGAACTGAATCTGCTCGGCCATATACGGCTGAACCGCGTTCTGATTGATTTCTGAAAATACGGGCATCATCACAAAAAGAGTCAGGAAAAGAGACAGCCCCACCATTATCTGATCCGGGGGCATTGTTTGGGTACCCAGTGCACGCCTGAGGAAGGAAAGAACAATTACTATTCTGACAAATGAGGTCATCATTATCAGGATCGACGGCGCGATGGCCAGAATAGTTATCAGAAAAAGCACCTGAAGCGCCACCGCCACATCGCCAGGCTTATTGCTGTCTGCCACGGAAAGCGTAAGCTTGGGAATGGCCTGCGCCTGCAAAGCGGTAACGGCAGGTCCGATCAAAATGACAAAAGCAAAAAAGGCAGTGCGCAGAGACGAAAAGATCCCGGACTGTTTTTTTTCTCTCAAGTCTTTACCTGTCCGTTCCGATAAAGATAAAGGAGGAGTGCATACTTCGCTGTGAATCATTATGATTTCTTCATCTTTCCCAAAAAACTGTTGAAAGCATCTTTGAAATGCATGATGTTAGCTCCGCCTTTGGAGGATGAGATGATATCAATCGCCTTCTGGCCCTCGATCTTCTCCAGCAACACCATATTTCCGGGAGTCTGACCAAGGAGGTATACGGTGTCCATTACACGTATGAGTACCGCGTTTCTATTCTGTCCGAAGGAGAGCACCTCAAGAACATCCATGCTTCCACCCCCGCCGACTTTCGATGCTCCGGCCAGTCCGGCTTTCTTTACAAACCAGGCCACCCCGAAAATGAGCGCGGTAACTACGGCCAGATAACCCATTATTCGCAAAAGCACCAGTACATAATTTTCCTGAGCCCGCTGAACCGGCGCGGTCTGAGAGGTGGAAAATGAGGTGTCGTAAGTTTCATTCGCCACCGCCTGACGTACTTTACCGATGTCAAAATCACCCGTTCCCAGGCGATCCTGGGCAGAAAGCATTACTGTTGCAGAAACAAGAAAAGTCATTGTGAGCGCGATCTTCTTTATGCTCCCCAGTGACTTCCACAAATGTGCCATATACTTGCCTTTCTAAAAAACACTCATTTATCGAAGACTTCGTATTCTGTCCTCTGCCGAGACCAGCGATACGATTCTTATTCCGAAACTTTCATCAACCACTACCACTTCACCTTTAGCAACAACCTTATTGTTGACAAGAAGATCCACCGGCTCGCCTGCCATTTTATCCAGTTCAACAATAGATCCTGGAGCCAGTTCCAGAATTTTTTTGATGGAGAGACTTGATTTACCAAGCTCTATATAAATTTCAAGCTCCACATCCAACAGAAGATCGATATTTTCCTTGGGACCATCATAGGTGCTCCCCATGGGACTGCTTTCCCTGAACTGGTCGAGGCCATCACTGGAACTGAATGAGGATGCCATACGGTTAAGATCATCCATTTCAGACTGATTCAACCCGATTCCCAGATCCCCACCCAGTGATTCTTCTTTGGGAGAAGATTTCTTCACAAACTGCGTTCCGAGACTTTCCGGAATAAGCAGAGCGATGTAGGAATCAAGCTGTCCCTCGATATTCATCTTTGCAATAGCCATATCGAGTGAATCGGCAGGAAAAGGCGGATTCTCCAGGTCAAATTCGGTAACTTCTATGGAACCGGCAGATATGGAAAGCCCCATCTCCGCACCCAGTGCAGTTGAAAAAGCACCCATAACCTGATTGAAAAGTTCACCGATGGCATCCTTGTGATCCTCATTGTAATCGGCGCTCCCATCCCCCATCATCATCAGATCAGAAAGAACGGCCACATCCTTCTTTTGCATAATAAGAAACATGTCACCGGTGATTCCAGACTTGAGAGAGAGGTTTAGAGAGACCACCACAGCCTGAATTCTCTCCTGTATAGCAGAAAAGTCAGCCTTCTCGCAAATCTCAGCGGTAAAATCGATCTTCTTGCCGATAACGGTGGACACTACGGTTGAGGCCTGACTGCAGAAGAGATCGAACATCGATGCCACTGAGGCCAGATGATCGTTTCCCCCTGATCCACTGCTCCCTGCTCCGTCATCCCCGAATGCGCCGGACAACAGACTGTCAATCTGATCCTGAGACAAGTAGTCACTCATCGCAGCCCGGTACCTCCTGTTCAATAATACTGGTAATTTTCACGGCTTTCCTGCGTCCAACCAGACCCGAGCGACCGGCCATCTTCGTCTTCCCTTCGATCTGTACAATAAGATCACTCTCAAAAGGTTTATCAAGACAGACCACATCTCCGCGCTGAAGCTGCAGCAAATCCCTTATGGTAAGAGTAGTCTTGCCAATCACGGTTGAAAGCTTAAGCTGCACATCGGCCATTTCCTGCTCCATGATGGAACGGGTTTCAGCGGTGCTTACACTCTGGCTTGACATCCAGCTTTCACCGGAAAGATTGTTGATTACGCTTTCAAGAAGCATATAGGGAAAACAGATGCTCATTAAACCTGAAGCGTTCTGCATCCTAACCTCAAGAGAGATGAGAATAACCGTTTCGCTGGGTGGAGCGATCTGCACAAATTGCGGATTTGTCTCGTAGGCCTCAATTTTCGAATGGAAAGATCCTATGTGCTCCCATACTTCCTTGAGGTCAGCAAGTCCTTTCTCCACGATACGGTGGATGACGTTCTGTTCGATAAGTGTAAGTTCACGGTTCTGTTCCGATGGTCTGCCCTGACCGCCAAAGAGACGATCGATAATGAAAAACACCAATGATGGGTTGATTTCCATTATGGCAGAGCCTTCAAGCGGATCCATTTTAAAAACGTAGATGCAGCTTGGATTTGAGATGGACATTACGAATTCAGAATAGGTGAGCTGATCCACACTGACTAGCTCTATCTCCACAAATGTACGCAAAAAGTTTGTCAATGAGGTGGAAAACTGTCTCGCATAGCCCTCGTGCACGTTCTGCAGAGTGCGCATTTGATCCTTGGACACTCTATCGGGACGTCTGAAGTCATATAGCGAAAGCGAACGGTCTGAATCGTTTGATGAATCAGAACCGTCTCCGAACTGGTCAAGCCCGCCCACCTCCGGAGCATTCCCCGCAGATACGGCCGAAAGCAGGGCATCGACCTCTTCTTGCGAAAGAATATCACTCATTCTACAGCTCCCCGTGCCTTATTGAATAATATACTGAGTAAAAAGCACATCCCTTACCTCTCCGCCCATTTTAGGGGGCAGAGTCTTATTTATCAAACGAAGCAGATCTTTACGGATTTTGTCCCGGGCATCCGGTTCGGTCACCTCAATAAGCGTAAGCTTAGAGAGATGGTCAAGCAGCAGATCCTTGTACCGTGGAGCACGGCGTCTCAGTTCAGCCCCAAGCACTTCGTTTTTTTCATCATATTCAAGAATGATGGCCGCTTTGAGAAACCGTTCCCCTTCAGTTCCTGCAATATTGACAATTGCCTCAATGGGAGCATCAATGGTAGTGGCCCCCATGGAGGTAGCCTGCTCGGCAACCACTTTAAGGGAATCAGAGCGGGCCTTGGCTGCCGTGGCCTCCGGATTCTCCGGTTTGGGCATGAGGAGAATCACGATCACCGTCTGAATCGCGATGATTACCAAAATGATCCCCAGCAACACCAGTTTGTTGCCACCCTTTTCCTTAGTCTGCCCTCCGGCAGCCGGCGCGGTTTCCGCTTCTTTTGCTTTCTCGTTCATGCGTCACTCCGGTAAGTGAAAGTTTTCAGCTTTCCGACTCACTTTCTTTCTTTTGTACATAATCGACATAGATCTCAATGCGTCTGTTGACACGCCTGTTCTCCACACTGATGTTTGGGACAAGCGGCCTGTACTCTCCATATCCGATGGCACTCAGCCGCGCAGGGTTTATCCCGCCACTCTGAGCAAAAAACTTTACCACGTTGAGCGCTCTGGCCGCAGACAACTCCCAGTTGGAGGGAAATCTGGCTGTTCTTATCGGCAAATCATCAGTATGCCCCTCAACCCTAATCTGGGTCGACCCTACTTTATTTATGATAAGAGCGATGTCACGCAGCGTGGGAGCCAGTTCCGGCTTTATCTCCGCCTGCCCCACATCAAAGCCGATAGGATCGGCGATCTTTATGGCGATTCCACTCTCGGTTACCTGCACCTTAACCGCATCTTGTAATTTTTCCTTCTCCACTGCCCGTTTAATACGCATTGCAGCATCGATAGCCATTCGCTTGTTCTGCTCATTACCGCCCATTCTGGGAATAAGCACATCCTTGGTGATAAGCACTGAAGGGAAAGACTCCAGTACACCGCTGAAAGCGTTTTGAAATGAGGAAGCCGCCACATTGAACTTGGCAGGATCAATAGTGGACATGGCCAGAAGCATAACGAAAAAACAGAGAAGAAGCGTGCACATATCACCCCATGTTGACATGTAAGCTGGCGCCCCCTTGGGAGGCTCAGGTGGCTTCTTCTGCCTGGCCATGCTACTTTTTCTCCTTCATAGCTGCAGCTCGCAGCCCCGGTTCCAGAAATGCCGTCAGCTTCTGCTCAACAATTCGAGGGTTATCCCCCGACTGAAGCGACATTATGCCCTCAAGCATCATCTCCTTAATGAGAATCTCCTTGCGGGAGTAATTCTTCAGTTTCTCCACGATGGGAAGGCAGAACACGTTTGCCAGCATCGATCCGTAAAAAGTGGTGATAAGGGCCACCGCCATATTGGGACCAATTGACTCCACATCGCTCATGTTTCCAAGCATAAGCACCAAACCCACCAGCGTACCAATCATTCCGAATGAGGGTCCCATCGCTGCCAGGAAATCGAATATTTTGGCCCCCTCCTCATGACGACTTTCGGTAAAAGATATCTCTGTGGAGAGAATATCCTTAATGAGATCGGGCTCTGTTCCATCAACGGCAAGCTGAATTCCCTTTTTCAGGAAGTCGTTTTTTATTTCCAGCGCGCGTGCCTCAAGAGCAAGGATGCCCTCACGTCTGGCCTGCTCTGCAAACTCGACCAATTGACGAATAGTATCGACCGGCGTTTCACTCTTTACAAGAAATGCATTCTTGAGGACTCCGATACTGTTGAGCAGCTTGTTTCCCGGGAAAGCTGCAATAGTTGCCGCCATGGCTCCCCCCACAGTAATCAGCAGCGAGGGAATATCCACAAATGCCGCAATGTTTGGCAGCTTGATCCCGAAAAGAACCAGCGCCATCGCCAACCCCAGGCCTATTAAGGTGGCCAGATCCATACCCAGTGACTCCTCTTAACAGTAAACTAACATTCGCAATGTCACGACTTACCGCCCTCCTCTGCATTTCTATTCACCACTTGCAGAGCCTGACCACAGAGCTGCTTATACTTTATTGCCTTGCGAACCACTTCCTCAAGACCGTTCCCGACCATGATTTTCTTTCCAGTAGTCAAAGTAATAACCGTGTCAGGGGTGGACTCGATAGTCTCAATCAGATCAGAATTTAGAATGAACTCCTCACCGTTGAGTCTGCGTAATGCTATCATAGCTCTCCCTTCACTTCTGATCCGCTGCTTTCATGGTCTTTAAGACACTTCGAGCATTGATTATACAACTCTGTATTTCCATGTGCAACAATCATTTGGGGCCAAAATCCCCCCGTAACTCATGTTAAGCGGACGACCCTCCTGAAAGGAGAGCCGTCCCGACTAATTAACGGACCAGCTGCACCAATTCCTGCAGCATCGAATCACTGGTGGTAATCACCCGGGCATTAGCCTGGTAACCACGCTGAGTAGTGATCATATTGGTGAACTCAGTGGCCAGTTCGACGTTCGACATTTCCAAAGATCCGGGCTTGACCTTGGTTGTAGATCCCACTCCGGGTCTGAGCATTGCCCCTATTCCGGAATTGTTGGAAAGGGAATACATGCTGTCACCGCGTTTCATCAAACCAGCGGGGTTATTGAATTCCGCCACATAGATTCTTGCTATGGATTTTGAAACACCGTTTGTATACATACCCGTGATTTCACCATTTTCATCGATGGAGATCTCCTGCAGCTTACCCATGGCATACCCATCCTGTTCACGAGCAGCTGTGGTGGAAGGTGAACGGAACTGAGTTACTCCGGTAAAGGAACCCGGTGTACCCACATTCAGATCGATGGAAACCACATTCGAACCGTTCATAGGCTCAAAACGGAAGTTCGTCGAATTGTCATCATAGGTAAAGGAAGACGGCGAACCGTCCAGACCAAATGTTATTCTTCCCCGGTTACCACCGATTATCTGTTCACCACCGGCAGTTGTTATCTCCCAGAGCCATTCACCTGGTGTTCCGGAATGAGTAAAGGTCATGGTCATGTTGTGCGCATCACCAGATTCATCATACACGACCACAGATGTCCCATGCACTCCCGTATCACGAGCTTTCTGAATTTCTGTAAAGGCCATATTGGCGTTAAAACGGGTGGGAGCAGGTGTCTGGTTATTGGAGTTGGAGGCCATGATCGATACCGCATCGATGGAAAATGCCATTTCAGGCTGCCCTCTCAATACGATAGAACCATCAGGAATTCTGTCATCGGCAGTATCTGCATCGTTTATCGAAACAGAAGGTCTGTCGTAAATGGTTCCATCGGTTGCCGGCAAATTAAAGGCAACCTGCAGCATGTCAACAAGATCCTGAAGTGTTGTCACAGTTGTGGGATCAGCTGCATTTGTCGAGTAAGGACGAGAAATTGTGGTAGCATTTCCGCCGACCGATCCGTTAATCGAAACGACATCCCCGTCTTCAAATCCCAAAGGTTGACCTGCCGCATCAAACACTTCAGCAAGCGTCTGAGTGGCATTTGCAGGGGTTCTGATACCGGCAGATGTGGTAGTGGCGCCTGCCGCTATTGAAGGCGGGAAGGCAAAAGTATTGGCCACGTAGGAATTTGATCCGGGGCGGGAGCTTCTGATCTGAAGACTGTTAATCGGTGCACCGGCAAGAGTCGAATCGACTACAAGAGCACCGTTGGTAATATTGACAGAGATGAAATTGTCCACATTGGAACGCAGGTAGTTCTGCAGACTGTCCCGAAGATCGGCAAGAGTCGATGTTTCAGTCACATTAAAATTGAAATCTGGAGATCCTGCCGCGGAAATAGTAAGAACATCCCCAGCTTTAATCCCCAAACTGTTACCGTTCTCATCAAAGAGACTTGAAAGAGTATTTGTAGTGACAGCTCTGGCGATAAAACGGTTTGAATGCGTCACGGTCCCAAGCCCTTCGGAATCGCTGTCAAGGTTACAGGCATAGCGCACCATCGTTGTTGCTCTGGCGGGAGCCTTTTCTCCAAAAGGAATGCGAATGTCACCGATGGCAGTTCCCGGAGGATAAGACCCGTCGGAAGCAGCCATCATACCCTGTAAAGTGTATCCGTTGGTTGGGGACACAAGTCTTCCTGTGGCGTCAAGCTGCAACGCACCATTGCGGCTGTAATAGACGCCTTCTCCGCTTGAATATGCAAAATAGGCCCTTCCTTCCAGTGCCAGATCAGTAATCTGCCCAGTGGTTTGGAGGTTTCCCTGTGTAAGGATGGTGTCGATGGAACCAACTGACATCCCAAGCCCTATCTGAAGAGGATTTGTGCCGCCAGCATTTCCGGCCGGGCGGGAAGATCCCTGAAGAAGCTGTGTCATGGATTCCTCAAACGTGACTCTTCCGGCCTTGAAACCGACCGTATTGACATTGGCGATATTGTTACCTGTGACATCCAGGGCTACCTGATGATTGCGAAGACCGCTGATACCTGCATAAAGTGAGCGTACCATAATGTGACTCCTTGGCTTTGACACCTCGGGTCCGCAGATTGAACCGCCTCTGTCGTTCGGCAGTTACTTTCGCATCCGGCTCATCCGAGCCGGTCCTGCATACTTTAACCTGCGATCACCGTGCTGTCGATATTAGTAAAAACGTTATCCTTAATACTCTCCCCATCCATGGCAGTGATCACTGTCTTGTTCGGGATGTTCACAATGAAAGCCAGATCTCTGATAAGAATCAGCGAATCCCGGGCTCCCTTGCTTTCTGCACCAGAAACAGCCTGCTTGAGCTTCCCCATGATCTCCGGCGTCACGTCAATGTTGCGGCTCTTGAGCCTTGACGAGGCGTGAGCGGAGAAACGCAACTCCTCAACTTTCGACCTGAGCACATCACCGAAAGCCGCTCCCTTAACCGTTCCCTGAGCACCTGCCGATGATGGCGGGACAGAGGTTTTGGGAACCGTGCTGCGCTGGATTATTCCGGCGCGATGTGCCTGGATACGACTCTGAAGATCAGCAGACTGCCCGTCTATCGGATTCATGCCGCCTCCTTCTGAACCGTTGAAACATCGAGAATATCACTCACAAGAATCTCTCTTCCTCCCATTTTGAGCTTGACATCTGCGCCCAGGCTGGTCAGACCGTCAATAATGCCTTCACTGTATGCGTAAAGCCCGCGGTTTGTTTCAGAACCCAGTACATTGATTTTGTACTCCCCGGCATCCACATACGATCCGCTTGCGCTCTCCCCGTTCCAGTTGAATATGGCCTTTCCGCTACTGTCTGCAGTTGAAGTAAGCGTACGAACCACTTGCCCCGAAGAGTTCTTGAGCTGCACTGTTACCGGCTGATTGGCTGTGGCATTCACGGTAAATGTGTGCTGTTCGCCTGATGCTCCCCGATATCTTAGGGAATCCTGACGAACCCGTACAAGTTTCCCCAGAAGCGATAATGCTGAAGACTGAGATAATGCGCTACTGCTGCTTCCGGTCGATACATCGAGAACTTCACCGATAGAGATCTCCTTCCCGCCGATCTTCACTAATACACCGTCAGCGGTAAAGCGAACACCAGCTACAGTGTCCTGCACAAAAGCATACAAACTGCTGTCTTTATCAGAACCGGCGATGGAAACCAGATATTTTCCGGCTTTTGCAGGTCCTCCTTTATCATCAGTTCCATCCCACAGCACAGTAGAGGAATTTTCAGAATCCTTGCCGCTGGTTTTAATTGACTTAATCACTTCACCATCAGCATTGCGGATCTCCACCACACCTTCAGATGCGTTGCCAAGATGCACCCGGATGGGAACAGTTTCACCCGTTATACCGCTCCAGGATACCGCGGGCTGCCGCATACGTACCGTTTTACCGATAAGAGATACAGCAGAAGAGTTAGCCACCGATTGAGCCGCATACTGCTGAGAATCCACTGTCGACTTGTACGAAGACTCCAGATTCCCGATGGCTTTTTCGATATTATCACTGCTCTCCAGCGCCCGGAACTGAGCAAGCTGCGCAACAAACTCCGTGTTCTCCATAGGATTGAGCGGATCCTGATACTTAAGCTGGGTCACCAGCAAAAGCAGGAAATCATCCTTCCCCATCTCCTTTTGCGCATTCTTGAAAAGACCGCTGCTGGTATCACCGGTTATGGTAGTGCTTCCGGCTTCAAGCGTACCGTTCTCCCCAACTGACGCACGTGCTGAATATGGAGTATTGTTGGAGCTCATAAGACTGCTGACATCTGTTGTAAGTGCCATTTTTTCACCTCCCTTCGTCAGATATACAGTTCGATTGAATTATTACCATATCGCCGACCGGTATCACTACCGGCAACTGGCTTTACACTTGCAGTTTCGGTTTCTTCACTGTCCTCAGAGCCGCGTCCCAGTCCAGTAATTCCCGATGCAGTCTCCGCGAAGTCCTGACGAAACCTTCCGGCAGAGCCATCATGATTTCCTCCGACATCAACGCTAAAGGTACCTGCATGCAGATTCTGCTCTTCAAGGGCACTTTTGAGAGACTGCAGATTGCTTTCCACTATGGCCTTCACCTGCTGATTCTCAACCTGTATGCGGGCAAACACCACATCACCCTCCATACGGATTCTCAGGTTGACCTCACCGAGCGCTTCAGGCCGCAACTGAACTCTGACCTCATGCACTCCAGCCCTGATAGCACTCTGCATCTTTTCGCTTATCTGCCGAAGAATCGCTTCATCGGTAATCCGCGAAATAGCAGAACTGAGTTTCTCTGCAGGTTCAAGGATCGCAGCTGCTCCGGTTGCATGTCCAAGATGCGGCACGGCAAACTGAGCGTCGGCATCATCAGGCAAAACATCCGCATTCTGAATGTGAACCGGTTCCACTCCAGGGAGAACAAAACGATTTGCTTTCTGTTCGGTCGAAGGAACAATCGGTTCAGGCTTCTTTTCTGAATGAGATGCCTTGAATTCCTCGGCAAACTGATTGGCACTGACAGGAGCGACTTTGGCCTTCCCTGATTCAAATGTCAAACCGGTATCAACCTGTTTGACAACCTGCGCCGTATCACTTTTGTTCTGTTCATCAATTTTTAGAGCCGCACGCATCTGTTTTGTATCGGCAGCATTCAAAATGAGAACAGAATTCTTTACTGCTTCAGGCTCAGCTTCCAGCATTGCTTCACCGGTCGTAAGCAGCTTCTGAATCTTTTCGATCGCGGCCTGAAGATCATCCTGCATATCATTACTGAAGATTTTAGCAGTATCCGCAGGTGACATAACCAGATCAGCCGGATCAGTGGCAACCGGAATACCGGCATCAATAGTCTTGTTGAGGTTTACAGCCATGAGTTCATTCACCTTTTCACTCACCCCAAGCGCCTTGAGCCCCATCTCCAAATGGAACTTTTCGGCCCTAAGGAGTTGTGAAAGTTCAATCGCCGCAGCCTGGTCGATTTTCATCTCCCCAAGCACAAGCGTCTCCCCTCCGGTTGCAACCTCATCCAGCATGACTCCGATTTTTTCCAGCACGCTGAGTATTTCGGCCATCTGTTCGCAACCGGCCTCATCCAGCTGCTCAAATGACAGATCCCCCATCGATTCATCCATGGGAATGTCAAGAAGCGCGGATATCTGCACCAAAGCTTCGTTCAATAGTTGGCTTGCCTGCTGAGCAGCCTCCTCTGAACCGGATTCCTGCTCACCATCAATCTTTACCGGCTCTGAAACCTGACTCAAAAAGCTCTCCACAACTTTAGAGTCTGTGACAGTTTCGGTACTGGTTGACTTCACCTCCTTTACTGCCTCCTCCTTAGGTTCAAAACTCTGCTCTGCCGGTATCCTTCCGTTTTCTGCAGAACGAACGGTCCTCTGATCATGCTTTTCCGATTTCGCGGAGCTCCTTGCGGTATGATTCTCTCTTTCGATCCTCTCATACAACTTGCGGAACCGCTCATCAGAAGCCTCTCTCTTACGGACACCCTCTTCGAACCCCATACCAGTCTTTTCAGATTTACACTCTGTTCTGGTCTGGTCCATCCGTCGATTTGTCCCGGCACTTTCGCTTCCTGATAAATACTGCGTCGTTTCGTGTATCATGCTTTCACCCCCTTTCATTATTTGATTGTTTATAGTGTTACCCCGCTCAGACACCCTTTGACAGAAGCTGACTGATACGGGTGGCTTTTTCTGTACTTAGTTGAGACATTATTTTTGCTTTCTGTCTATCATCTGTCAAAAGTGATATGATTTTGGCAGCTTGAGACTCGGGTAGTGTTTCAAGAATCGAAGCAGCTTCAGCAGGTTTCATGGCCCCGTACATCTTCGCAAGCTTCTTGAAACGGGCTGCTTCCTCCTCTGAACTGTTTTCCAACAGGGTCTCCAGCTTGCTTCGCTCGTTACCCAGCTCAAGTTTCTTCTGTTCGATCTCCTTCTGAATCATATCAAGTCTGGTCTGAAGCTCCAGAAGCCTCTCCCGTTCCCTTGCGAGCTCATGGCGTTCCTGCTGAAGAGCCTGGAAAGTGCGGGAGTTCTGGATAGCCAGGGAATCCCTGCGAGCGCTGTGCTTCATCTCCTCAAACTTGGGCTTCTCCTCCTTGGGAGCATCTTTGAAGCCGAATTCGATGCGGGCAGCACCGGTCACAAAAAGCATAACCAGGTAAAGCACCGGAAGATAAAGAAGGGTCACTACAGCTATAGCGATGAAGTCTTTTTTCCGGAGATTCATGAGAGGTCCTTTACGTGAACTGTTTCGCGGCAGAGAGATATGCAACAGCCGTGCCAGCAGTGGGTTTGCAGGAAGGCATCTTTCGTAACTCTAATAAAGATGGCTAATTACACGTGCGGAACTCAAGTTTTTCTTCCCTGAATAAACGCTTAAATACGAGGTGTGGAGGAAGCAACTTCCAGAGGGAGGCAATTGTTGCCCATATAGATGAGGTAAGCTGCAGAGAGATGAATCCAGTCTGCAGAAAAAAAAGCCCTCCCCCTTGCGGAAGAAGGCTCGCCCTGTAAACAGGGACTTTGAGGTGGAATCCTAGTAAACCATCACCTTGTGGCTGGCGATTCGCCCAGTTCCGGCGTTTATCTTTAGCATATACATACCACTTGGAATACCGCTCTTGTCAAAAGTAATCGTGTGCTCCCCTGCACTTTCGTGGAGCCGGGCTTTCCTGATCACTTTACCGTCACAACCGAAAAACTGTACTGATATACTGGAGGCTCCGGGTATCTGAATTCGAAGGGAAACGGAAGAACGCCCGTCGATAATTCCGGAAGAAAATGACCTGGAAGCAATTACTCCAGATTCCACCGGAACCGGCAACCCGCCAGCCTCAACTGCTCCCAGATCAGGGGCAGAACCAAAGTAAGTGATACCCTCAGTGGCAACTCCCGCATTCACCAGCGGACTGGATTCTTTGGGTTTAAGAAACCCGTCACGCAGCGGATCGGCGTCCGGACCGGGGGTCATAGTTACAAAATCTGCAGTGGATGCAGTGAGAGGCCAGTCAAAAGCGTCCTCAGTCAGGGCGTTGGGTGCTGACATATTTCCTACTATTCTATCAGTATGACCTCCTTCAAAGGAGATGTTGTTCTTGAATACATGAGTGGCTCCATCCCTCACATGGAAATTGTAATCAGCATTACCCCACGCGGTGCAGTTGGTAAATTCAATACTGGATGTGTTACCATTATCCGTAAAGCCATGTTTACCATTTTTAAAGGCTATGCAGCGACGCACTATATGACTGGTCTTTGTAGCGGAACTTCCAAGCTTGAACCCGTTCTTGTCACCACCGCCGGATGTACTTCCGTCTGTCAAAACGCCGTTGTTGTGAGCAATACAGCCGATAAGAGTCACCACTCCGATGGGACCGGTTTCTGATTTGGAATAGAGATCCCACCCGTCATCAATATTATGATGAGAAATGCACTCCTGGAACACATTTCCCTCTCCGGTGGTGAGCTTGGGTGCGAAACCATCTGCATTTTCATGACCGCTGTCGCTGTTGTCATAAGATTCACACTTGAGAATGAGATTGTAGGATGGCCACTGACTGATCTCGGTATTGGAAGTATTGTATCGGCTCAGCTGGAGACCGGAATCACGGTTCTTACGAAAGATACAGCGTTCAATTATGTTGTGACTGCCGGCAAGGAGCATCCCGTTATCTCCGGCCCGTTCAATAACTATACCTCTGAAATGCCAGTAATCAGCATCGAGAATTATCCCTCTGCTGGCAGGATCTTCGGCCATGGCTGAAAAGTCAATTACGGGTGTTTCACCCTGAGCGGCAAATACCTTAATCAGTGCATCTGCCGAGCCATCCTTCTGAATAATTATCGGTTGTGAAACAGCATAGGTTCCTCCAGTCAGATAAATCACTTTACCGGCTGTCGCCACATCTATAGCCTTTTGCAGTGTAGCGTAAGGGCTCTGTTCATTTCCTGCATTTTCATCACTGCCGCTTGGGGAAACGTAAATATCACCTTGAGGAAAGACGAGGTCACCTGTGGTCCGGGCAAAAAGTGCAGTGAAAATCGTAAGGATAAGAGCAACTGCTCGCTTCATATTCCACTCCTCCTATGGTTAGCCATGAGAATTGAATACTTTGAATGTAATCAGAATATAAGCAAATTTTACTGAAATTGCCATAATTAATTCTATTATCAATAAATTATTCCAAATATTTGTAACCAAAGTATCTAAACAAAACCAATAATAACTCGTGATGAAAAAAAAATCACCAGTCTTAAAAAAATTGAGGGCAGTACCTATCTGATGGAATCAGTACAGAAAAACGCACCTACCAGAACACAAACCAGAGAGACAGGAAATCAAAGCCCTTATTTGTTTTAAACTCACTTCTTCCCCAATTTCCTGACCACAAACTTCTCCAGTTCGACCAGAATAAAGACCGCTGCACCGGCCCCGAGAAGATAGAGCCAGTCAACAGGCAGCAAAGATCGGGTGCCGAAAACACCTTGAAAGAAAGGAAAGTAAGTGAACAGTGCCTGAAAGAGCACAATGAGGGCAACAGTCCCCCACACGTAGCGGGTAGCCAGAATTCCTCGCAGGGTAATCGAGGAGGCCACGATATAGCGGCTGTTAAAGAGATAAAACACTTCGCCTGCAATTATAGTGTTCACGGCCATGGTTCGGGCATAATCTATGGATGCGCCCTGATTTGTAAAGTACCAGAATATTGCCAGTGTAAAAGCCATCAACAACAAAGACACATAAGATACCCGAAAGAGCATGCCCCCCGTAAGAAGAGGCTCCCCGGGACTTCGCGGTTTTTTCTTCATTACCCCTTTTTCCATAGGTTCGAAAGCCAGAGCGAGGGTCAAAGTTATGGCAGTGACCATGTTGACCCACAGAATTTGGGCGGGTGTAATAGGCAACTCAGTCAAACCCAGAAATATTGCCGCAAGAATTACAAGCGCCTGCCCCCCGTTGGTTGGAAGAATAAACAGAAGAGATTTCCTCAGATTGTCGTATACGGTGCGTCCCTCTTCAACAGCACTGGTTATGGAGGCAAAATTATCATCTGCCAAAACCATCACTGCAGCCTCCTTGGAAGCCTCAGTGCCCTTTATTCCCATCGCCACCCCGATGTCGGCTCTTTTCAAAGCGGGAGCATCGTTGACCCCGTCTCCGGTCATGGCAGTCACCCTTCCTTTTTTCTGAAGAGCGGTCACAAGCCTGAGCTTGTGCTCGGGCGAAACGCGCGCAAACACATCCACTTTTTCGGCAGTCTCCGGCAGATCATCGTCGCTGATCTTATCAAGTTCTGCACCGCTGATCGATACCACATTCTCCCCTATGCCAACCTGTTCTCCGATGGCACGGGCGGTAAGAACATGATCTCCTGTGATCATTTTCACTCTTATACCTGCTTCTCTGCACTCCCGAACAGCATTCTTTGCCTCTTCCCGGGGTGGATCTATGATCCCCACAAGGCCAAGTAGTGTAAAATCCCCCACTTCAAAAGTATCCAGAGAATTTTCCAAGGCCGGTTTGCTGGCCACCGCAAGAACTCTCAGGCCCTGGGAAGCGAGTCTTGATGCATTCTCTTTCCACCACTCACTCTCAATGGAAGCCGCACCGCTTCTGTTCATTTGTGTTCTGCAGCGTGGGATAACCGTTTCGGGGGCACCTTTAAGAAAAACGATCTTTTCATCCCCAGCCTGATGCAGTGTAACCATATATTTGTGCTCTGATTCAAAAGGTATGGCATCGAGCCTGGCGTACTGAACGGAAAGCTTTTCAAAAGTTAATTTGACCTTGGCTCCCAAAACTGAAAGAGCGCCCTCTGTGGGCGTACCCGTAATTTTCCAGCCCTCTTCCGTTTTCCTCAAACGAGCATCATTACAGAGCACCCCTGCCTCTATGGTTTTTTTCAAAACAGGATACGATTCGACACTAATCTCTGAATCATTTTTCTTGATAATCCCCTGCGGTTCATAACCGGTTCCCGTTACAGCAAAGGACTCATCTCGTGTGTGAACAGAAACAGCGGTCATTTCCCCCCTGGTAAGTGTTCCGGTCTTGTCTGTACAGATAACAGAAACGGCCCCCAGAGTCTCTACGCCCGGGAGTACCCGGATAATTGCATGTCGCCTGGCCATTCGCCTGACACCAATCGCCAGTATGATGGTAATTATTGCGGGAAGCCCTTCAGGAATTGCAGCCACTGCAAGCCCGACCACAGCACGGAACATAAGCACGATATCCCAGCCCAGTATGAAATAGCCGAAAAGAAAGGTCAAGAGGCTTATGGAGAGAATTATAATCGTAAGCACTCTGCCGAAATTGGAAATCTGCCTTATTAGAGGAGTGGAAAGTGCCTTTACCTCAGAAAGCATAACATTGATTTTCCCCAGCTCGGTTTGCGAACCGGTAGCAACCACCACTCCCTCCGCCTGCCCGGAAGACACCAGCGTGCCCGAAAAAGCCATGGAAAACCTATCCCCCAGTGATGCATCCTCTTTTACGGGTGATTCTTGCTTATCAACACTTTCAGATTCACCGGTAAGAGATGCTTCATTAACCCGCAATCCATTTACAGAGATCAGACGCAGGTCTGCCGGAACCTTGTCACCCGATTTAAGCAGCACGATATCGCCAGGGACCAGCATTGAAGCCTCAATTTCGGTAACATGCCCGTCCCGCCGCACTTTGGCTGACAGGGAAAGCATCTTCCTGACCGCCTCCAGAGCCTTTTCGGCTTTGCCTTCCTGCACATATCCGATGATCCCGTTTATAATCACCACCGCAAGAATGATCCAGGTATCAACAATACTTTCAAGAAACGCGGATATAAGGGCAGATACCAGCAGGACATAAATAAGCACATTGTTGAACTGGGAGAGAAATTTCACCAATGGATGAGTGGCTTTCTTTTCAGGAAGACGATTCGCGCCGTAAACTTTGAGACGCTCATGAGCATCTCTGGTAGACAAACCCTCCTTAGAGGACTCATAATGAGATATTATTTCCTGAATATCCCTTGCGTGAGCATTATTAAGCATACCGACTTTAGTCTGCACGTCTTCTCTATTCATAGAATTTTCCAATTGTTGAAATTTGACAACACCCTTATCGTTTTTCAACCAGCATGCCAATATTCTTAAAACAAAGCCTACTCCAAATTAATCCGGAGCAGGCCTATATATATACACATTTATATCAAAACCAAACGAACTTCTATATTACACCGCATCCAGTGCCTGACTGAAATCAGCAATAATATCATCGATATGTTCAATCCCGACAGAAACACGGATCAGGTCAGGTGAAACGCCAGCCTCAATCTGCTGCTCAGCGGTGAGCTGACGATGGGTCATGCTTGCCGGATGCAGTACGCAAGTCCTCACGTCGGCTACATGCACCACAATGGCGGCAAGTTTCAGGCTATTCATGAAACGGATGCCTTCCTGAACACTTCCCTTCACTCCAAATGTCAGAACCCCGCTGCTTCCGCGAAGATACTTGCGGGCAAGTTCATAACTTTTGGATGTAGGCAAACCCGGGTAGTTCACCCAGCTCACCTTCGGATGGCGGCTAAGATACACCGCAAGAGCCTGTGCGTTTGTATAGTGACGATCCATTCTGACATGAAGCGTTTCGGCTCCCATGTTGGTGAGGAACGCATTCATGGGACTCATCTGGGCACCAAGATCTCTCATATATTGCGTACGTGCCTTGGTTATGTATGCGGCATCGCCGAAACGCTCCACATAACTCACTCCATGATAACTGGGATCAGGCGTCACCAGAGCCGGAAATTTTCCATTGCGCCAGTTGTAATTACCGCCATCGACAATAACCCCGCCTACACAACAGGCATGCCCGTCAATATACTTTGTTGACGAGTGAACGATAATGTTTGCCCCCAGCCTGAATGGATTGCAGAAGTAAGGCGTGGGGAAAGTATTGTCCACGATGAAAGGGACATCCATTTCCTTTGCAATGGAGCTGAATTTGTCAAAGTCAAGAACATTCATGCCGGGATTTTCCAGACTTTCAGCAAAAAGTGCCTTGGTATTGGGACGAAACACTTTTTTAATCTCTTCAGCAGAAGCATCAGCTTTGACAAAAGTCACTTCGATACCGAGTTTTTTGAAGGTATGATAAAATAGATTATAGGTTCCGCCATAAATCGTACTGGACGAAACCACATGCTCACCGCTATTGCAGATGTTAATTATGGCGATTGTGGATGCTGCCTGCCCCGAAGCACAAGCCAGAGCGCCCACGCCACCCTCAAGAAGCGCTACCTTTTTTTCGAATGTTTCTATTGTAGGGTTGCTGATGCGGGTATACATGTGCCCATCAGCTTCCAGATCAAATAGCTGAGCCGCCTGCTCGACCGTGTCGTATCTGAAAGTAGTGCTCTGGGCAATAGGCAGAACACGAGGCTGACCGCACTGCGGTTCATAACTGCCCTGAACAGCTCGCGTCTCCAGTTTCCATTGTTCGTTCATCGCAACAGCTTCTCCTTTAAAGTGTTGTAAGGGTAAATTGAGAAGACAAAAATACCTTTTTACAATCGCAAACAGAATAAAAAAACCTCCATCCCGAAGGACAGAGGTTCTAAAAAGATCGTAGACCTAAACTAACTGCTTACTTATCTGCCGAAAGCAACGATGATCGGTGCAATAACCAGAGACACCACGCTGATCAGCTTGATAAGAATGTTAAGAGAAGGACCTGCAGTGTCTTTGAAGGGGTCACCCACAGTGTCACCGATAACGGCAGCCTTGTGAGCATCGCTTCCCTTGCCACCGTGTGTTCCGCCTTCGATGTGTTTTTTGGCATTGTCCCATGCGCCACCGGCATTAGACATGAAAAGAGCCATCATAACACCGGATACTGTCACACCGGCGAGCACACCACCAAGCATCTCGGCACCACCGGCAAGACCCACCACAACGGGTGTAAGCACAGCGATGAGACCCGGAACCACCATTTCTTTAATAGCAGCTTTTGTAGAGATATCCACACAGCGTGCATAGTCGGCCTTAGCTTTACCTTCCAGAAGTCCGGGAATGGTACGGAACTGACGACGTACTTCCTCGATCATGGAGAAAGCCGCACGACCCACAGCACCCATCGCAAATGATGAGAACAGGAAAGGAAGCATAGCACCAAGGAACAGACCAGACATGACCAGAGGATCAGTAACATCAATAAAAACGAATGCATCTGCTTCACTCACGCCGGCAGCCAGACGGGAAGCTCTGATGCTTTCACGGAAAGCGGAGAAGAGAGCCAGAGCTGTAAGAGCTGCGGAACCGATGGCAAAACCTTTACCGATAGCAGCTGTGGTGTTACCAACTGCGTCGAGCTTGTCAGTACGTTTGCGAACTTCTTTTTCAAGCTCAGCCATTTCAGCCAGACCACCGGCGTTATCGGCGATAGGACCGTAAGCATCAACAGCAAGCTGAATACCGGTGGTGACCAACATACCGAGAGCGGCGATGGCAATACCATAGAGACCGGCAAAGTAATAAGCGATGAGAATTGCAGCACCGATTGCAATTGTAGGAAGAGCAGTTGACACCATACCGGTGCTCAGACCGGCGATGATGTTGGTGGCAGGACCAGTATCGGATGCATTGGCGATCTTTGCCACAGGCTTCTTGCTTTCTGCCGTGTAGTACTCAGTAAGCATACCGATGGCGATACCGGCGCCAAGCCCACCAATTGTTGCCCAGAAAATACCGATGGAGTCATACGTATTTCCAGCAGGTGTGGTGTAGGTAGCAGGAGCAAGCCACTTTACCAGAGGATAGGTGGCGATAGCCATGGCGATTCCAGCACCGAAAGTACCGGTGTTCAGAGCAGTCTGGGGGTTACCACCCTCTTTTGTGCGCACAAAGAAAGTACCGAGAATGGAGATGATAATTCCAGCACCGGCCAAAACCAAAGGCAGCACAGCCAAACGGACATCGCCGGTAGCGGCACCCAGCACCATAGAACCGACAATTGCTCCCACGAAAGATTCAAAGAGGTCAGCACCCATACCGGCAACATCACCCACGTTGTCACCGACGTTATCGGCGATAGTTGCAGGGTTGCGCGGATCATCTTCAGGAATTCCAGCCTCAACTTTACCAACCAGGTCAGCACCTACATCTGCAGCCTTGGTGTAAATTCCACCACCCACACGGGCAAACAGAGCGATGGAGGAAGCACCCATGGCAAAGCCGTTCAGAATAGGAAGCACGGTAGAAGTCAGCAGCGTAGCAGGCTCCTGCGATGCGGATACCCCGAAAATGTTGGAATAGATGATAAACAGTACTCCAAGACCAATCACACCCAGACCAACCACGCACATACCCATAACCGTTCCACCGGCGAAAGCTACGGAAAGAGCCTGGGAGAGACCTTTGCGGGCACCGTTAGTAGTACGCATGTTTGCAGCGGTGGCAACGCGCATTCCAAAAAAGCCTGCCAATCCGGAACAGAGCGCACCTACGACGAAGGAAATCGCAACCAGCCGGAGACTGCCCTGGTTTCCAATCACCAGTAGAATAGCGACTGCAGCCACGAAAATGGCGAGCACCTTGTACTCACGAGCCAAGAACGCCATAGCACCCTCTCGAATTGCGGCACCGATTTCCTTCATCTTGTCGGTTCCCGCATCTTGTTTGTTAATCCAAGAGGCTTTCCACATTGCGAACAGTAGGGCAACTACACCTGCGCCAACAGACGCATACAGTAGCCTAACATCCATACATCCTCCTAAAGAGAGATAAAGGTAAATAAGACTCAGCCTTTCGACTGATGTTTCGGGGAGATTTTTCAGAGAAGAAGATCACGCCAGTTTTCCCGAGGTGCACTATTAAATGCAAATAGAATTCAAAAGGAATACAATATAATTTACCCCCATAGACGAGGCAAAAAAGAAATAGGTAATCAGGAGGGGTCTATTGAAAATCAGGCATAATGGACTGTTCTGGAACTGTAGGTGACGGTTCTGGGGTAGAAGAAGGTTGGGGTGCAATAAAGTCGGCACCGGTCTGGTTTTCCAGTTTTTTCAGTATTTCCGATGCAGTGAAAGAGACAGCACTGTCCGGGTCGTTCATAAGTTCCTTCAACATGTAGCCGGCCCTCACCTCTTTCATTTTACCCAGGGCAATCATGGCCTCAATACGAATCGCGGGGTCGACAGTCCGCCCGAGCAAACCCAGAAGAACATCGGCGGCATTCTGGTCACCAATTTCCCCCAGAACCGTAACTGCCAGCGCCCTGATACCTCTTTCAATTTGAGGATCAGTTACCATGATGCGAAGATGCGGAGCATACAGATCTCGCTGCCCTACCATCAGCTCCACGGTTGATTTGATCACCTTGGGATCGAAGGGTTCCTGGTCATAAAAGTTTTTGAGTTTTGTGAGTTCATCGAGCACAATCTTGCGCTGCTCCATATACTCTTCAGGAAAACCCTTCTGAGCAGAAATCTGTTCGGAATTCCAGCGAACTTCATGACGAAGAGTATCCAATTGACGCTTGAGTCGTGCGAGGGTGTCGTTCTGACGATCTATGCGGTCTTCCAAACCATAGAGGCCGTCCATAGTATTAAGCCCCTTGCCCAAACTGACCCGCATTCCGGTACGGATTCCCGGTTTTAAAAAACTGGCGCCACCTGCGGAAAAAGCCCGCTCAAGGTCAATCACGCCAACATTAAATTCCAGTCGATCCTTTATAGTGCGCCAGGATGTGAACAGAGATGCTGCAAACTGCCCGGATCGCATCATCCCCTCAAAGCTCATATAAAACCCGCCACCGAAATACCGCTCCAGCCCAAAAAACAGATCATTTCTATTTTTCTTTGAAGCTGGAACAGTGAGCACACCCAAATGAACCCTCATGACAAGCGGATTCACGTTCTTTGCAATCGCAATGAAAAACTCATTCTCCGGATCGCTGTTATCAACACTGTAATAATAATTTTCGCGATGGGAAAAAAGATTCCGGGCACCGATGGAGATTGCTGGAATGAATTTGCCGGAATCCCTTAGAATGCCGGCCTTGAACCCCATGGAGAAGCCTTCAGCGTATCCGATTTCGCAGTTCACCCACTCTGAGAGTCCAATTTCAAGGCGCTGCACCGAGCTGGGTCGTGAGAAGGAAAAGGTATCCAGTGTCCAGAAGAGGTGTGCATCTGCAACGAATCTGCCGCTTGGAATCAGATCTGCACTGGGAATATGTTGAAGAGAACTCCAACGAATCTTTGCAGATGCGGGTACAGCCAGCCAAAACACCATCACAGCAATACGTAACTGCATTCTGCAATGCTTGTTTTTAAACATGAGATGCAAGCCTTTCGGATACAATGAGCATCTTAGCTATTGAAATTCGGCTCTTCTTCCTCTTCTCCCTGTCCTTCCAATACCGTTACTGCATCTCCGGAGCTGTTCTCCGAGGTGTTCTGTTCGGCATTTTCCATTTCTTCATTATCGCTGGCAGCCACTTGCTCTTCGGGCTGAACCGGAGGTGCCGGAAGTCTGTCGCGAATCTCTTTTAACAACTTAATAATAAGATCATTCTGCTTTATTATACGGTCACTGGAACCACCGGAGGAGCCGCGCTTGGCATTGTCAGGTCGACGGCGCTGATGCTGTCCCTGATGCTGTCCGTTAAAGTTGCCGTTTCCGTAAGAATAGTTTGAATTTGACGAATAAGAATGATTTTTATCATTGCTATACTTCGGTAATGGCCTGCGGTTGATCTGATTTCCCCGCGAATCATCATTAATCATGACAGAAAAACTCCTTTCAAAACATCTGAACTGCAAATAATTGATTGAGAACTGTTTGAAATTTCATGTGTTTTATGTGTGATTTGCTTTGAGTATACAATTCAATGTTCGTTTTTACAAGACCCAGTACAGCCCTCAGCAGGCGCAATCCTGCTCCAGAATAGAACACAAGGATGAAAAGACCTTCTGATAGCCTTCAGACATATCGATGTGCTTCCCGGTGGACTTGTTGCGAAACCAGGTCATTTGCCGCTTTGCGTACCTTCGAGTGTTCTGTTTTATCTTTTCCACTGCGTCCTTAAAAGAGCTTTCCCCAGATTCGACTGCAAATAATTCTCTGTATCCGACACACACCATGCCGGGGCTTTTTTCTCCATACCCCATATTACGGAGTTTCTGAAACTCCTCCACCAGTCCAGTGGCTACCATTTCATCAACCCGTATTTCAATTCTGCGATACAGTTCATCCCGAGAACGATCAAGAATCATGATTTCAAATTCCAGATCCTCGGGGGGATTTCCAGATGACTGCTGAGAAGAAAGCGGTCTGCCGGTCTGGTAGTAGACTCCCAATGCCCGGATAATTCTCTGAAGATCATTAGGGTGAAGTCTGGATGCAGTTTCAGGGTCCACACCGGAAAGTTCCCGATGAAGATCCTCTCCCCCTTCAAGAGCCCTGCGCTGCAACAAGGCTCTTATCTCCATATCTGCCTCTTCAGCGGCTACTGTGCCGCTGCAAAGAGTATGAAAATACAGACCGCTACCGCCGCATATCAAAATTTTTTTTCCTGGCTGATGCTGACTGCGAAAAATTTCCAAAGAATCCTGTGCAAAATTGAAGGCAGAATAGAGCTGATCGGGATTAATTTTGTCGACAAGCCAGTGGTGTGCTCTGGAGAGTTGATCCTGAGAAGGCTTAGCGGTGCCAATATCCATGTGGCGATAAATCTGGCGTGAATCGCAGGAAAGAATCTCATATCCGAATTTTTGGGCAAGCGCCACCGCCAGCTCAGTTTTCCCCACAGCGGTAGCACCAAGTATAACAGGTATTTTTGTTTTCAGCTGACTAGACTTATGCATAATATTGAAATGACAGGATTCTACATGAAAGATACCTTATGCCTACCATCCATGCTAAGCTGGAATTCTTGCAGACAACAGTTGTTATAGGTATTTTCAAGGTCATTATTTACCGGATCGGTACAAACAGGGGAACAAATGGATAAACCTACAAATAAAAAACAGCAGCCGAAACCCTCAAACAAACTTGTTACTGTAATTTTAGCATCATGCCTGATTCTTATTGCAGGATTTCTGATCCACCCCAAAACCCGTCAGTTTCTCCTTTCCCCCTTATCAGATCAGGACCTGCCGGACAGCGCACTTATGAGTTCAGGCAAACCCGTCCGAAACGATACCGAGTCTTTTCAAAATCTGCTTATCAGCAAGTTCAAGGAGATGGAACTGTACGACTCCGAGTACGCCTCACATTTTTACAAAGAAGATTCCACTCTCGAAATAAAAGCATCCATTCCCCGCGGCAAACCAATGGAGTGGATTATCTGGGAATTGACATCAACTGCACACTCTTCTCGCTACAAGGTTCAAGACTGTTTCTGCTCGGCTAGCAACAGCTGTGTCATAACTTTCACAAGCAACTACCGGCAAGACCCGAAAATCGTTTTGAAGCTGAACAATTCCGGCAGATACTTTTCCAATACAGCGAAGATGGCGATTCTGATCGAGGATTTCGGATTTGAGGCAAACCAGACTACAATAGAGTTTCTCTCCTTCCCCGATCCTCTCACCGTTTCACTAGTCCCTGCACAACGTCTTTCAACCTGGACAGCGGTGATTGCAGACGAGTATAAAAAAGAGGTGGTCATTCTTCTTCCAATGGAGCCGATTCCACCGCAGTTTGACAAATACCGGCAATCGGCCGTAATGATTCATTATCCCGAAGAGCGAATTCGTGCACAGATAAGCCAGGCCATGACAGCACTGCCCAATTTTTCAGGGATTTGCAATTTTTTTGGAACCCGGGCCATGGAAGATTCAAGAGTGATGGAGATAGTGCTTTCGGAAGTCAAAAAACGCGGTGCCTATTTCATATATTCAGATATCACCCGCAAAGCGATTGTCCCTTCGCTGGCGCGCAGAATGGAGGTATCCAGTTATCCCGTTCAGGGGGCCATCGATACAGATGATTCTCCGGAAACGATAAAGGAGAAACTGAGAAAGTACTCCATCGCGGTTCAAAAAACAGGACGAATGATAATCAGGGGACCGGCAAGTCCAGCCTTCATTCAAGTATTGAAAGAGCAACGTGAAGACTTACGCCAGAATGGAATCAGTCTGGTATATGTATCCCAAATCATCAAAGAGTAATTCAAATGGGTTCAAACAGATTGATCCATTTAAACGGTGTCTGACAGGGGCGGGAGATATCGCCGCAGGCCAAACCGTTTAATTCAGTACCGGGTTGTGTTCATCTTGATCTCCTGAGACTCCCCACTGGTCGGGGGTATCTTTTAGCTGTACTGTCCGGAGGCTGATTGTAAAATCGTAATTGCTTATTACATCTTTGTGCCCGTTAAGCAGAGTCTTTTTATTTTGAAGTCAACGGGGTACCGGTATATTGCAAGGGAGCATGCTGGATCCCGGCACACAGTTTCCCCCCGGCTGTAACAAATGAAACTGTTGAGCATCTGCTCAAATCTGCCGCAGATGCGAATATGAACATGATTAGAGTCTGGGGCGGAGGCATTTACGAATCAGACTGGTTTTATGACTGCTGCGACAAGGCCGGGCTTGCTGGCCTGGGGCTGACATCTCAAGCGCTTCAGCACTTTACAGGTTTCTATTTTGGGGAAATTGAGTTCAGGGCAGAGGACAATTATTTCGATCTGTACCCTGGATCATCCCGTACGGTGGAAATCACCTTCAGAACACAACATACCCTTGAAGAACTGAAGACAGCTCTGAGGTGTTTTTCTTATAATCAGTTCTTCTGATACTCAGTGCAGGTATCTTATAAACCAGTCAACTGCAAGCCTTGAAACCTCGTCCAGTGTACCTGGTTCTTCAAACAGATGAGTTGCTCCGGCCACAATGGCGATTTCTTTTGCAGCAGTTCCCAATTCCTCCAGTGCTCTACGATTGAGATCTATTATGGGGTAATCTTCACCACCCACAATAAGCAGTGATGGAGCAGTTACTTCCCGCAGTCTTGAACCAGCCATATCGGCCCGGCCACCTCTGGATACGATAGCCTTCACTTCAGACCTTCCCACCGAAGCCACCAGTGCCGC
The DNA here is from genome assembly GCA_023436205.1 of Fibrobacterota bacterium. Lineage (GTDB taxonomy): Bacteria > Fibrobacterota > Chitinivibrionia > Chitinivibrionales > Chitinispirillaceae > JAEZKC01. The sequence goes on along the minus strand of JAEZKC010000044.1, from coordinate 67,772 downwards.
CGCGGCTCCCGTACTGGCTCCGAAATAGCCGATGCCGTAATTTTTAAGATCTGATTGCTCAAGAACCCAGTCGGTTGCACCTTTAAGGCGCCTTGAAAGCAGATCGATATCGAAGCGCAGATTTGCAGTTATCAGATCGGTGGCTTCCTCAGAACGGGTCAGCAGATCAAAAAGAAGTGTCGCGTAAGATCCGCGGTTTAGGAATTGAGCTACGAAACGGTTTCGCGGACTCTGACGACTGCTGCCACTGCCGTGAGCGAAAAGCACCAGCCCCTGGGCATTGTCAGGAATGAAAAGTGTACCACCCAGAACCACTTTTTCTTCAGGAATTTCCAGCTGCAGTTCCAGCTCGGTGTTCAGTTCATATTTCATGCAAACCCTCCTTGCCAATACTGAAATAGTTTGCCCACAAGGCCTTATGCTCATGAGCACGGTATCTGTTGTATTGAGGGTCAAAATCTGTGCCTGAGAAGAAAAATGGGTTTTTTCCAAACCTGAAGCGGATAAAACCAGGGATCTGAGCCGAGTGATTCCCAATTTCAAATGCTGGGAAATCATTTATACATCTAATACAACCGTACAGTGCCAGGCATCCTCTTTCCTGTAGAGGTTGAAAAGATGCATGGTTACCGCCTTCACATCAAGAGCCAGCTTATGCTTTTCAGGGTTTATCTGCTCCCCGGATGCCAGAACGGTGTAAGCAAGAAGGCCATTACTGTCTTCTAAAGATCCGTGGTTTATACGCAGAAGCAGCCTTTGGGCATCTTTATAATAGATAAGCTCCTCCAGAAGCGAAAAGAGAAGCATTTGCTCAGTTTCAGCCTGCAGGAAGATTTCCCTGTTAACCTCAGGCTCAACTGCCTTGGGATTATCTACCATTATATTGAGCATGGCTTCGGAAGCAGCTTCAAAAAGGCCATTTAGAGTTTTTCCCCAGGCATGAAATGCTATATCGGCCATTGCCACCCCCTGTAAAAATTCATAAGGCATGAACGCCCCTCCTGTCATCCAGTCACCTCTTAAACATTGCGAACCGAATACCAGTTTTTGCCCCGCATCCGCTGGGCGTATTGTAAATTAAACTTTTGCTTAAAATTTCAGGAGACTACCTATGACAACCCTCGGTGTCAACATTGACCATATTGCCACTATCCGCCAGGCCAGAGGCGGGAGAGAACCGGACCCTGTTCACGCTGCTGTCATTGCGGAACTGGCCGGAGCCAAAGGCATCACTGCCCACCTTCGGGAAGACCGGCGCCATATTCAGGACAGAGACATTTACATTCTTAAACAGACTGTCAGCACTCATCTTAATCTTGAAATGGCCCCCACTGCAGAAATGGTCAAGATAGCGGTAGATGTGCTTCCCTTTATGGTCACCCTGGTTCCAGAGAAAAGGGAGGAGAAGACCACCGAAGGAGGCTACCCGGTCAGAGAACGTGAAAAAGAACTGATGAAGGTGATAGCCACTCTAAGAGAAAACCATATACTGGTCAGCCTTTTCATCAACCCTGATATAAATGAGATCAAATCGGCTTCCAAGGTAGGTGCCACCCATATAGAACTGCATACCGGCACCTATTCCAATGCCCCCAACGCTCAAGTTGCCCAGGATGAACTGGACACCCTCAAGAGCTGTGCCATGGCAGCCCACAGGCTTGGCCTGCACATTAATGCCGGTCACGGCCTCACTTACCAGAACGTGTCCGAAGTTGCCGCAATAGAGCACATGGAAGAGCTCAATATCGGCCACTCCATCATCGCTCGCGCAGCAATGGTGGGAATGGATACCGCAGTAAGGGATATGCTGGCCCGGTTTTAATCAGAAACCGGACTCGCAAGCCCTCAAATTTATTAACAATAGAAAATTTTCAATCCGTCCGCGGCAATACTCCGGTGATGCCGAGCGGAATTGAACATTGATGTGAAAGGTGAAAACAAGGCAGAATCGGCACTTTATTATTTATCAATAAAACTTTTTGATAAAAAAGCAGTTTTTGCTTTGAGTTCCTTTCCATCGATATTATATTCTTTGTGCAAAAACGACGGATCTTTGAATGTGGATAACTTCTTGTTGATAACCGGTGGACAGTATGTTAACAACTGGTTGAAATCTTCCGCATCAGGCTAAAGCATCTTTACAGTCGAAGTTTCCAACTTAAGTATTATCAGCGACTTAGCATACTGAACCGGGTAAAATTCTCGAAGTGAACGCAGGCAGAAACGAAACAGCACCGATATATATATTGTCAACTCAGGGATATGTGGATAACATGTTGGCAAACAGTCTATCTCAAAGTTTTTCAACAGCTTCCAGCTGGCAGAGCTGCCTGGATCGCATCCAGGACAAAATCGGCCCCGCCAGTTACGAAACCTGGTTCAGAACCACTGAACTGTTTATCGATAAAAACGGTCAGGCTAGAATCCAGGTCCCAAACCAGTTTTTTGCCGATTTCATAGAAGAACACTTCTCTTCACTTATTCGCGAGGTACTCACCGATGCCTCCATCTCCTTTTCCGGGCTCACCTTTGAACCTGTACAAAAAGACTGGAACATAATCCAGCCGCTCACCGAAGAGATCACCGTAGCCCAGGAGCGCAAGGTTCCTCAGGCTGTCAGGGAAAAAGGCCAGTTTCATCCTAACTACCAGTTTGAAACATTCATCGTGGGTGATGGTAACCGCATGGCTCATGCAGCTGCACTGGCTGTGGCAGAAGCTCCCGGGAAAACCACTTTCAACCCCCTTATAATCTATGGTGGAACAGGTTTGGGAAAAACCCACCTGCTGCAGGCCATCGGCCATTTCGCCCAGACGGAAGGCACAGCGGAGAGCGTGGTCTACATGACCAGCGAAGAATTCACTAATCAATACATCAGCTACGTCATAAACAAGAAAGATTCTACCTCCTTCTACAAGAAATTCAGTAACGTGGATATGCTTCTTATCGATGATATCCAGTTTTTCAGTGGAAAACCGGGGACTCAAAAGGAATTTTTCCGCATATTCAACAAGCTTTTGCTGGAAAGCAAACAGATTGTACTTTCCTCAGACCGCCAGCCGGACAAAATCCCGGACATGATGGAGCACATCATTAACCGCTTCATGGGTGGCCTCAACACTGATATACAGCCCCCAAATCTTGAGACCCGTATGGCCATTCTGCGGAAAAAGGCAGAAACCGACGGACTTACTCTCCCGGAAGAGGTTATTCAATACATAGCCGGACACATCACTTCCAATGTGCGAGAACTGGAAGGCACGCTCATAAAACTAATCGCATCCTCTTCATTTACAGGAAAAGATATCACCCTCGACATTGCCCGAGAGCTGTGCGGAGATGCCATCACCAGCAAGGAAGAACGCATTTCGGTAAAGTTCATTCAGCAGAAAACGGCTGAAGTCTTTGGCATCGGGGTTAATCAGCTTTCAGCGCATACCCGCAAAAAAGAGGTGGCTCTCCCCCGCTCAGTAGCCATGTACCTGTGCAAGAAATGGACACGGCAGTCACTGCGCAGCATCGGACTTGATTTCGGAGGACGCGATTACTCCACCGTTATTCATTCCGCCAAGAAGATCGAAGCTGACATTCAGACCTGTGAAGCGCTGAAAATCAAGGTTGAAGAGATAGAGAGACTGCTGCACCCGCAGACTCTCTAATCAGTTCGGAAAGCAATTCAACGATCCGAACTGATTCTTACATCATTTAAAAACAACCAGCTGATCATTACGTTTCTGATTCATAAAGCAGAGCTTCACCCAGTCTGCAGAGCGGTTTACCCCTGAAATTCTCACTTCATCGATAATTCCCGTAAAACTGTAACCGGAATAGCCGTTGCCGTGCCTGCCAATAAAAGTGTTCACTCCCAGGTGAGAGTAAGTCAGAGGGGTGTAGTTATGCTTTGAGGCTGCAAGTTCTCCATCAATATAGAGTAACTGTTCAGAATTTGCTGGATCCACCACGTACACTACATAATGCCATCCGGTTTTTTCAAGAAAACGCCCGGAGAAGACTTCATCATGACGAGTAGAGGCAAATAAGACTGAGTCAAAGCAGTAGGACCCCTGGGTGCCAAAGTCAACCAGGGTATCATCCATTCTCAGCACAACTGCATCTCCAAGAGAAATCACCTCGGAACCGTTTCCATCTGCAGAGTCAAGATTTACCCATGCACTCAATGTAAGCACAGAAGGTTTACCCATAAGACCGGGGACTTCTATCTGACTGTTTCCGTTGAAGTAATATGCTTCACCGATTATACCGGTAGTATCAGAGATACCTGTTCCACCACCGTCTGCATTCGAAACCGATGCATCAAGAGTATTACTTGCCAAATGCCACACTCCGAGAAAGCCATCGGCAGTATCGAATACGATAGATGCCATATCAGGAACGGCATTAGGATTTCCCCAGTGAAGGACTATACTCTGATCGGTACTGTTTCCATAAACAGTGTCCATTAAAACCCACACATCTACCGATTGAGCAGCGCTGTCCCATTTTTCAATCTGACAAGCGAGAGGTATTCCGTCTGACTTGGATACCCACAGATCGGTTTCTTGCGCAGATGAGAAATCGATCTTACTCTGATCGAGGCGAAGCAAAAGAGGAAACCTGAGGACATCGTGCAGCACAGTCGCGCCACTCGAAGAGGTGTTCAGATAAATACTTGCAGCATAGCTCCATCCGCTTATCACCATTTCTTGAGTTGCACCGGCGTTTACAGAAGCACTGGACCGATATTCAACAGTATCGGTGGAGTTACTCCCTGAAATGTGAAATACCAGAGTACCGGAAGGCAGATTATCGAAGATAAAGCAGGAATCGGCAGTTACGGGTGCGATATGCTCAGTCCCCATGATTCTAGCATACAGCTGAGTATTTGGGGGAAGATCATTTATTTTGATTTTAACCGTTGCGTAAGGCAATAAGATTTCTTCACCCAAGTTAATAATATGATCATTTTCGAAGACAGTACGATTCTTTAGTGAAGCATATCCGGCCTGGTCATTAAACTCAACAACATACCTTCCGGGCTCGACAGAATCGATTCTGAAAAAACCGGCCTTGTCAGATATGACTGTGTATTTTTGAGGTTGCGAAACAGGTTCTTCAGGAGATGGACAGAGATAATCTGCGGGGCGCAAAGTCACTTTAGCCCCGGCAACAGGCTGGTTTTGCTCATCAATCAATTTCCCGCTGATAGTAACAGGATTACCGGTCCTGGTTCCCCCGCCGTTGGGCCCGGAGGGCATGGAGCAATTCAGCATTAAACAGCATAGAGTCAGAAAGTAAACAAGTCCGTTTCGCATCGGGATTATTCCTCCTGAGTCATTGGAAAGAACTGAATACCAAGCTGGTAAACCCGATTCACATCATGATCTTCATGGGCCATCTGAAGGATTTCATCCTCGAATTCCTGAATTCGTTTCTTGATTTTTGACATACACTCCTCAGAAATACTCAAAGTCAGAGAAGAGATCTCGCGCTTTTCGCGAGGCACGCTATCCATGCTTTCAGCAGCGAATTCCATCATTTTGGCATGATAGTTCCTGATACCGACCGCTTTCACTTCCCTGTCGGTTACCAGAATGCGGGAAGCCTGACTAAACGTGCCATCTTCCCGTTCGCAAATAAAACCAAGCTCCCTGAGCAGAGTAACGGATTTCTTAACCTGTGTAGCGGTGACATGAGGCCTTATTTTTTTTGCGATTTTTCCGAAATCAACGGGAGCCGGTTCGCGGACGATCAGTTCACGAACGATACAATGATACCATTCATTATAGTAGCGGTATTCCGATTCGGTGACCGTTGATGCCGCATAGGGAACTTTCAAAGAGGACATCACGCCGAGATGATAATTTTTCTTGGCAACCGTTTTGGCTTGACAGAAAAAAACCAGTGAGCTAAAGTAGTGCTGCTCACGATCATCGAGGCCAAGACCATTCATCAGGCGATCGATGCTGCGTAACCCGACATTTCTTTTTCCATCCATAACCAGTTTCAGAAAATTTGGAGATGGAAATCCAAGTTCTCTGGCCATGGCCCTATGAGAATAGGTGCGGTTGCTCCGACACTTTGCAGAATAGTAATCCTGCAGATAGAGACGATAATCGGTGTAATCGTAAACTGAAGGCAGGTATTTCAATCTGAATCCGCTCGCAAAAATTCATATTTCAAGTACACTAATATAAGCTGCCGCATCCATCGAGACCAGCCAGTCCTACCTGAGCCGTGTTGCAGTCCCTTTCTTTATCACCCCATTCCCCTCGATTTTCCATATCAGAAGTGAGGACGAAGCTGTACTGTGCAGTGGGATCACACCCTCATTACCGGTGATAAGGCTCTGATACAAAAAGCGTCCGCGAGAGTCAAACACCTTAAGCTTGAATGATTTACCTAGTGAAGATCCTAAGCTAAAATGCAGGAGCCCTTTACGGTCCACAATAAAACGGCTTTGGATTTTCTGATCCACAGGTTGAGCCTTGGCAATCAGATCTGGCCAGGTCATGGATCGCGGAGCAGTCACCTCAAGAGCGGGTTCAGACCTGTTGGCCCCCATTGAAGCGTTGCTCACCGTTGCGGCATCAACGATTCCGTAGAAAACACCTTTGGTGGCAGTGATCTGGTACACTTCCCCATCACCGAGAAGCTGAGCTGTTCCGGATAAGTTCACTGCTCCAAACATCCAGACGACTCCTCCCACTCGGGCATTTCCGCTGATACGTGTACTATTGTTATCAACATTGGCAGCTCCATCCACACGAGCGTTTTCAAATACTTCTCCGGCCCAGATGTTTGCTCCCTCGCTCACTACTGCCGAACCGTATACCCGTCCTCCTGCCACAAGTGCATAATCCTTTACAACGGCATTTCCGTACACTTGAGAATTTCCCTTGACCACCGCACGCCCTTCAATGCGGGCATTGTCTTTCACCTGTGCATTTCCCAGGACTTTTGCATCAGGCCCCACATAAGCAGTTGATGCTACGGTAGCAGTTGAGGCCACAAAGCCGCCTCCGTTGGGATGACGGCCTCCTGATGGCAGAGTCATCTGCTGAAAGCCCTCAGGTTTTCCCCCATCTATCTCCACCATGTAAGGGTAGCGATAGATGGTGTAGTAGAATTGATCCCAAAGTATTTTGTGATGAATTGTGGGAGTGGCAGTCACCACCAGATACAGTTCCTTCTCCTGTGAAGCAAGGGTCATCGAGACATCGGGATTTCCGTCTGAAGCCCTGGCAAGAGTACTGTAACGGGCACTGGTACCGTTTACCGCCACCAGTGCGTATCTCCAGTCTGAACCTGGATCTGGAATCTGCTGCGGTTCCAGGGAATGGTTGCTCCTGTAATTGGGGATATTATTACTCTTCTGAATGTCACCTCTGAATTTGACAGTAACCGTACCAGTCTGGTCTGGATAAATTCTGATTATGTTATAGGCATATCGCTGAGGAGCAAAGGCAAACGGTACAACATACCTGTTATCTTCAGCATCTGCTCCGTCAAGCGCTTCCAGATAGGTGTATCTTTGACGGACGTACTTCTCAGCCATACTGTTGTAGCTCTGACGGAAAACATCCCCGACCTGATAGTCCCAGATCACGTTTTTAGTTGCAAAGTCTCCGAAGAGATCCCCGAACTGCTGCACGGAATAGTTCCCGGTGCGCATCACTGCAGAAAGAACACACTCCGTGCGGTGAGCGGATTCAGAAGTTCTATCTGACTTTGTCCACAGGTCATTTACGAACTGGAGGCCCAGACGTTCTTTAAGGTACTCGAAAAACTGCCAGTTACAGTAGCGGTTTCTGGTACTGCCATAATAGAGATTTGCCATGCGGGTGTAAAGCTCCGTACAGTGAGCTTCTGCAGGATACATCTGGTGAGCCATGAAATTTGCGTGGCTTTCCCAGAACCAACCCGTGTATGGTGAATTGCGGAAACCTCCGGAGACATTCTGAAGGGAGTGCATGAATTCATGAGCCAGAGCCCACTTGTCCTTCACCGCACCGGCGGCAAGCCACATGGCCGGATGTCCCTCAATACAGACCCCTCCAAAAGCCCAGCCATCACCGGGTCGCAATATGTAAAGATTGATTTTATACTTTGTCGTGGCATTTTCATACGGTTTGGAAAAACCGCTCTGTGTGATGTAGAAGTCCCAGATTTTCTCAAGTTCGGCCAGTCCGGTATTTGCATCGGCCTGTGAGATGAAGGCATCAGTTTCATGATAGTAGATGCAGAAGCGATCCGATTCATAAAACTTATCCCATTTTGGATCAGCAGATGCTATGGAGGGGGTTTTACGTATATACTCCTGCTGAGCTGAAGCAATTGACACCAGCAGAAAAAGACAGATGCTTTTGAATAAGACCTTCACACTTCCCCCCTGTTAGTTTTTAGATCCAGATAGAATCAATATACACGGAAAAAGGGAATTTTTCACTGGTTTTTTAGTTTTTTTATTCATGCTTTCTAATAACACATTGATTTTAAAGGAGAACGCAGTTCAATTCATATAAATAGAGAATGATTTTTGTGTTCACCTGACTATCAGAGGCACAATTGAAGAATCCCGCAGTTTTCGGTTGTTTTTAATTCAGAGTGCATGTATAATAAGGAAAAAGGAGTATGCGGATGAGTATTTCCTTCAGTCCCTCACTTTCAGGCATAAGAGCGGCACAGACCGGAATAGACAACACTGCGCATTCAATTGCCAATGTAAACACAGAGCCATTCACCCCCAGAAGAATGCTTCAGAGTGAGACAGCCCCATCCGGAACCGAAGTAACCGGTTTCAAAGAGACCACCACTGATCTTGCAAGAGACATGACCGATCTTACCGTTTACAAGAACAGCTATTCGGCAAATCTTAAAATGGTGAAGGTGCAGAACACGATGCTTGGAGAACTGCTGGACATTGTGGCATAAGTTCTGAGTTCTGTTTCGGATTTCTTTAACCTGCCCTAAAATAATTCCCCAAAACCTGCTGTTGGCTGGGCGGCTTAATTCTTCACATTTTCATGCTTACCAGGTTTATTTCCAGACCTTACCTTTCGGATAATCACAATCTAATCCGGGAGGGACTTTCGGGATATTGCAGCGCTGTACAATGCGAATTATTTTAAACCTAGGGGGCCTTGAATATACCGAAGAAATGTGTCAAAGATGTATTAGTATGTTTTACGGTCTTTGATTTTTTTAAAACCGCAATACGGGATTTTGGAGAGTTGAACACAATCGTTGTGCGGTAGCTTTCCGGGCTCTGAAGTGATGAAAACCACCTCGTCAATGAAAGTACCAAAAATACCTGGTATCCTGAGTGAAACAGAAACCAAGGAATGCTGCAGGACGCAGAAAACATGAATCCGCAGCGGTAAAAGGCCTAGCCTTTTAAGATTGGAGTATCCATTTTGATCACTTTGGCCTCAATTATCTTGATCCAGAGAATTTCTTGTAATGTCGGCGTTGTTCGTACATGATAGAGCAAGACCCGAACTCTTAGTGGGAGCACCACCATGCAAATGAGACATCAAGTGTTATTGCTCTCTTGGTCCGTGAACCATCGGACGGGCTGTGCAACTACTCGCATGAAGTCGTTATCAATTTAAGCCCTGAACGACTTCCCCGACTAACGAAACAGTGGAACTCTTGGAGGATTGCATGAATGGCTCAGGCCAGAAACGAGTTTCAAGTCCGATTTCCACCGGCGGCGAGGGCGTGTTCTTCGAGCAGCACGTCGAGGCGTACTGGCTGGTCCAGCTCCTCGTCCGCAGCATTCCACCGATTTTGACCGATACATGTGTCAGTGAAGTCCATTTCCAGACCGAGCATCTCGGCTTCAACACGGACGACTTTCTTGTCGTCTGTACGCGCGCAGGCGCGGCGAACGCGCGGCTTGTAGGGCAGGTGAAACGCAGCTTCACCATCAGTGCCACTGACGACGAATGCAAGAAAGCTATTGGCGATTTCTGGAAGGATTTCAAGGTTGCCGACCCTTTCAATCCCCAGCACGACCGCTTTGTCCTTGTGACGCTGCGCGGTACGAACACGCTCCTCGATAATTTTGTCGGGCTGCTCGATTGTGCCAGAAGTGCGGCCGACGGCGAGGAGTTCGAAAGACGGCTGTCCCTCGACGGTTTTATTTCGAAGAAGTCCGTCAGTCAGTACAATGAGCTTTGCAAGATCGTCAGCACATTGGAAGGGACGCCCGTCATCGCCAAAGACCTGTGGCCTTTCCTGCGGGTGCTCCACGTCCTGAGCCTCGACCTGCACACCTCCACTCGCCAGACCGAGGCGCACATCAAGACGCTGCTCGCCCTCAAGTCTACCGATCCAGATCCCGTGGCCAGTGCGACGGCAGCCTGGGATGCTCTTCTAGGCTATGCGAGCAATGCCGGATCGGCGGCACGGAGCCTAAAACGCGCCGACCTTCCAGCCGCACTCGCCCAGGCGTACGGCGAGGTGAACGCGCACGAGCAGCGGGTACTGACGACACTGAAGAACCACACGGATTTCGTGCTGCGGAAGATCCGCACGACGATCGGGCCAGCTTTCCACCTACGGCGCGATGGCATCGTCCACAAAGTGCTTGCGGCCATCGAGGCGAGGCAAGTCGTCCTGATCACGGGCCCGGCGGGCAGCGGCAAATCCGTCATCGGGAAGGAAGCGGTAGCCTATCTCTCCCGCGAATTCTTCGCTTTCGGGTTCCGGGTCGAAGAATTCGCCGTCGCCCACATCGACGAAACACTCCACAACAGCCAGATCCCAGCACACATCACAGAGCTTCAGGCCATCCTCGGCGCACAGGGCCGCAAGGTGCTCGTGATCGAGAGCGTCGAACGCCTGCTTGAGAAACCGACGCGCGACGGGTTCAGCGACCTCATGACGCTCGCCCAGTCCGACAACAGCCTCTCTATCCTCATGACCTGCCGCGACTATTCCGTGGAGCAGGTGCGGGCCAGCTTTCTCCAGGCGGCGGGGATTGATCACGCGGTCATCGAAGTTCCGCCGCTTGACGACACCGAATTGCAGGAAATCCAGGCCGCCTTCCCGTCGCTGGCAGTGCCACTCGCCAACCCCGCCCTGCGCGAGATCCTACGCAACCCGTACTTCATCGACAAGGCATTGCAGATTCCGTGGGATGCGGGACGGCCGCTTCCGCAAAACGAGCGCGATTTCCGCACCGTCTTCTGGCGGCAGATCGTGCGCGTGGACCAGAATCCGGCCGACGGCATGCCGCGCCTGCGCGAAGTGGCCTTTCAGGAGTTGGCAGTGCGCAGGGCGCGTGCCCTGTCGGATTACGTACCAGCTACTGAACTCAATGCTGAAGCCATCGAGCTCCTTAAACAGGACTCCCTCGTTGTTTCGCCCGAAAGCAACGCTTTGCTCGTTGCGACGGCGCACGACGTTCTCGAGGACTGGGCTATCCTTCAATGGATCGAGGAACAGCACCTAACGGATGAGACGGCCTTCAGGGCATTGTCGTCAGCGATAGGGCCCCATCCTGCGGTGCGCCGCTCGTACCGGAAGTGGGTTGCTGAACTGGTTGACCGCGATGCACCCGCAGCGGACCGGCTGTTCAGCGCGGCCATCACACAGGCGGACGTGCCCGCCCAGTTCCGCGACGATTCCTTGGTTTCGCTGCTCAAGGCACCGTCCGCGTCAGAATTCCTGACGCGGCACGAGGCAGAGCTACTCGCCAACGACCGCGCGATCCTCAAGCGGGTCATCCACCTCCTGCGCGTCGCGTGTGTCACGTCTCCCGCGTGGCTTGCCGAAGTGCGCGGCCACAGCTCGATCCTGAGCGTGCCGGAAGGCGCGGCCTGGGCAACCGTAGTGAGACTGGTGCACCGCAACATAGGCAGTTTCGGACCGGAAGACGCACCGTTGCTTCTCGCATTAATCGAGGATGCCGTGCGCGGCGTCAGCTGGTGGGCACCTGACATCGACGGGGCCGAACATGTTGCCGGCATCGCCCATTGGCTCCTCCCGCGCTTTGACCACTACAGGGGAGGAGACACGCGCCAACGCATTCTGAAGGTGATTGCGAAGATCCCGAAAGCCGACCCCGCGCGCTTTGAAGCCGTTCTGCGCGGGCAGATCAAGGAAGGGCGCCTGCGCGATTCCGTCGCAGATGAATTCAGAGACATACTCCTTGCGGGGCTCGACGGTGCGCCCGCCGCGCGCGAGCTGCCAGACCTCTTGATCTCCGTCGCACTGGATACCTTCCTCGCCACGGAGGAATACCTGCGCATGAAATCCTACGGCCGCTCATCCATCGACGTTGACCTTTACTTCGGCATCAAAGAACACATGCGCCATGATTTCTTTCCTGCTAGTGCCTTCCGGGGGCCGTGGATTAACCTGCTCACGCATCATCCGAGAAAAGGCCTCAACTTCCTGATCCAGGTCTTCAATCACAGTGTCGAGTGGTACGCGCATCCGCGTCTCCGTGACCCCCTCGAACCCGCCTGGGAAGTCGAGCTCACGTTTGCCAACGGGACCACGCGGAAGCAATGGGTGAACCCGCGCCTCTGGTGCCTGTACCGCGGAATGACCGTCGGGCCTTATTCGCTCCAGTCGCTGCTGATGGCCTTCGAGAAGTGGTTGCTCGACTACGCCAAATCCCATCCCGAGAGGCTCGACACGGTACTGCTGGAAATTCTCCAGCGCAGCGATTCCGCCGCACTCGCAGCAGTCGTCGCAAGCGTGGCGACGGCTCATCCTCACCGTTCAGGCGAGGCCCTTCTGGTGCTGCTGTCGGTGCAGGACTACATCGAGATCGATCGCAGCCGCATGGCCGGCGAGCACCAGACTTCAAGCTTCACGGGACTGTTCCCGACCTTCCAAGCCGAAAACAAGATCTACGAAGAGGAGCGGAAGAAGTCGAACGCGCTGCCGCACCGCAAGCACGACCTTGAAGCGGCCATCGCAAACCTGCAACTCGGTCCTCTGGCCCCGCGGGTTCACGTCATCATCGACCGCTACATCGCGGCACTGCCCGGTCCGGACAAACGCAACAAGCACGACCTCACATGGCAGCTCGCCCTTCACCGGATGGATTTCCGTCAGTACGACGTGGCCCACGACCAGCCCGCAACGGGCGAAACATCGGCAGCGGACAACGAGGGCTCTGCGAAAAATTACATCCGCCTCGAGCCCAAGCCTCTGGCTCCGGAAGTTCAGCAACTCATTGACGAGAGCACGAAGAAATTGGGCGAGATGAATAACCGTCTGGGTGTTTACATGTGGGGCTTCCAAGTTTTCAAGCGCGAGGCCGGCTCTGCCGACCCCGCCCAGTGGCGGGAGAAGCTGGCAAGTGCCGAGAAGATGGACCGCACCGCCGAACATCCCGACAACAGCCGTAACGCTCCAGGATTTGTGGCTGCCGTCTGCGTTCGCGACCACTGGGACGAGATGTCGCCGGAAGAGAAGGGGTGGTGCATCGGCGTCATCTGCTCCGAAATCTCCAGACACGCGGACCAGTGGGGAACCATCAGCCGCGTGCAGCGGTTTTCGATGCTGGCTGATCGCCCCTGTGCCTTCATCGTGCCAGTGCTGCTCTCCAAGCCCCTTACCGAAGCCCAGACGCCGCGAGTGCGCCAGGCCTTTATTGCCGCGATAACCCATCCGGTCGACGAGGTCCGTTGGTACGCCGCCTGGGGTATAAACGACAAGTTATGGGCCGCGAATCCCGCTCTTGCCCTGCGCGCCGTCAATGCCGTCGCAACCGAGGCCGCTCTTGCCGACCGCGACTGGATGGCCGAGGAGAAGAAGTCTTACGACAAGCGGCGCACGCCGGACTCGATCGCCGCCGCGGCGGCAGAGGACGTCCGACAGCGGTTCTGGACGGATGGGGAAATCGCCGCAGATGCGCATGTCAGGTTCGACATCGCCGCGATATTCGGAGCCGAGGCGCACGCGAAGGTCCTCGCGATCCTGGGCAAGGTCCCCAACGAGCCTCTGGCCGTGGCCGCACACCGGCGCGCCAGCGAAGACCTCGTGGAGTGCTGGAACCGTGAGCACGATCGTGCTTCTGACCGGCGCAACAGGAATTTTCACTGGGAGCAGGCGATATCCGACCGCATTCAGCAATTTGTAATGCGCGCGTCAGATGCCGATGCCAAGCAAGTTCTCAAGCCGATCCTCGAGGCCGTTGACAGGCATCCGCGCGAGGTCCACGACGTTATTCTGGGGTTCACGAGCAGCGAGGACAGGAATCCCACTACGCCGCATTATTGGTTTTTATGGAACCTGTTTGCCGAGCGTATCAAGCGCGCCAAGTGGCTCGCGCATTTGGACAATGAGCATCCTGATGGCAGTGAGGTGCTATCGACAATTTTCCTGACGGCGTGGTGGAAGGACGATGTCCGTCACTGGCGGAGTCTTGAAGGCTACGCCCATAACGTTGACGCGCTCTTCGACGCTTTGCCGCCGGTCTGGGTCGTGCTGGACAGCTATGTCCGCTTCCTCTACCACATCGGCGAGCATTCCTTGCCTGTCGCTTTTGTGCGCATCGGGAACGCGCTCAGGCGAGGGAACCCTGCCGACATGCTGCGCGAGTCCAACACCGTCTTCATGCTCGAAGTCCTTCTCCAGCGGCATGTCTACGCAAGGCCGCTGGAACTCAAGCGCGATCCGGCCCTGCGCGAGGCGATCCTGTATGTGCTCGATGTTCTTGTCGAGAGCGGTTCTTCCGCCGCGTTCAGGATGCGGGACGATTTCGTGACGCCGACGCCTGATGCTTCCCATTTTTTGGGCTAAAAAACAGGCTGAAAGATACGCTGTGGGGCTGTTCCAACGGTTTTCGTCAAGCACTCGGAGAGCTGCTTGAAGGTATAGGACTAAAAAAGAGCGCGATTTTTCAGGAGGGTAAGCGGGAATTTCTGCGCGGGGACCTATCCTAATTTTGGTTCGATAAGCAAAAATGGCAGGAACTAGTTTCAATACAGTTGAACAGTTCCCCTTAAAGGAGGATATCATGAAAGCCGTTTCAGCAGCCCTCACTTTAGCGTTTCTCGTAATCACCTCAAGCGCTCAGAAATATGAAGCCGAAGATGCCATCGTCGATGAAAACTCGATTTTGAAAGTGGCTGATGCCAACGCTTCAGGCGGCTTTTACATCAGCATGAAAGAGGGAAATCTCAGTTTTTCTGTGATTGTACCCCAGACAGGTTTTTACACACTCTGGGCTTCTTACTCCCAGCCAAACGACCAAAATGGCAAGATCCAGAACCTTTCTGTAAACGGAAACGCCACAGGTCAGATTTCATTTCCCTACAGTGAATCTTTTGTAAAAACCAAGGCCTCCTCCAAAATTAAACTTCAGGAAGGCATAAATACCATTGGAATAGTGAAATCATGGGGCTGGGTAAATATTGACTACATTGAAATCACCCCCTATGAGGAATCTCCTTTCGATGTAAGCCTCTCCCCTGTTGATCCTGACATTTCCGAAAACGCCCGAAAGATGTACAATTTCCTGCTCCAAAATTTTGGAGACAAGGTCATAAGCGGAGTAATGACAAACACAGTTATGGAAAATGACGGCAGATATACTCCAAACAGTATTGAATCACAGACTGAACTCGCCTGGATCAAAAACGCCTCTCAAAAAGTGCCGGCACTTATCGGCTTTGATTTTATGCATGGAACCGGGAAAAATTCCGAAGGCGAGTGGTATAAAGGATATACCAATGCAACAGTGGCGATGGCGGAGGAACTTTTCAAAAGAGGCGGCATCCCTGCATACTGCTGGCACTGGAAAGACCCCAGTAAAACAGTGGAAACCTTCTACAGTCCATCATCAAATAATACCCCTTTCACTGATTTTAATCTGAAGAAGGCATTTGTGGATTCAACTACCTGCGAGGAGTTCAACACCGAAAGCGCTGAATATCAGTCGATTATCAGTGACATAGATATTGTTGCAGGATACCTGAAGACGCTGTCAGATAAAGGTGTACCTGTGCTCTGGCGCCCGCTGCACGAGGCAAGCGGGAAATGGTTCTGGTGGGGGTACAAGGGATCAAAGGCCTGCAGGGCACTGTATCACCTTCTTTACAATCGACTCACAGTCACCCATGAACTCCACAATCTGATATGGGTGTGGACCACTGATGAAGCTGCAGATGCCCTGGACTGGTACCCGGGAGATGAATATGTGGACATTGTGGGGCGTGATTACTATTACTATCCTCGTGAGGCAAACCATGGATCACTGGTTGCCTCCTTTGAAAAAGTGAAGGAGATTTTCGAAGGTAAAAAAATTGTGGCCTTAAGCGAAAACGGCTCCATCCCCCACCCCGACAGTCTGGTGAGTGATGGAGCAGGCTGGTCGTATTTCATGCCCTGGTATGGTGATTACACGATGGATGGATGGGCACATGACAACACCGCCGCCGACTGGAACTATATAATGAACCACGATTACGTTCTGACACTGGATGAAATGCCAGGCTGGGACAGCTACACTGTACCTGTGAAGATGTCATTCACACATACAGGAGGCAGTACGGTTTCGATAAGGACGATGCACAATTACCTGCTGCTCTCAATCAAAGGCACTCCAGCTGAATCAGTTGAACTATACAAACTTAATGGAGCAAAAGCGGCAGTACTTGGTCAAGGGTTGGCTCGAGGAATTCACCATCTGCATTTGGGAGGAATCCCCCGGGGCACTTACATTGTAAAGGTGAAACTAACAAGTGGAGAGCACTCCACCAGCACGCGAATCATTCTGAAGTAGAGCACTAAATCAACAGGTTTCCAATGAGGCTACTGGAAACCTGTGATAAATCCATTCGATTATCTTTGCCACATTCTGGAAGAGCTCCCGAAAAGAAAAGAAAACATAGTGGAGCATCTCCTTCCAGTGAACTGGAAAAATCCCGCAGAATAATCTACTTTAATGATGTACGGCTGGGAATACGCCGTTCACCGATGCATACAAAATTAGTACTCTCTTTTACTAATTCCCCCTACTGCAATCAGCTTTGAGCAAATTGGTTTTCCAAGATCCTAATTTTGATTCGTATGACAGTTTATCGTTACGTCTGGTTGTACAATGAAAGTTTTTGCGTAACAAGTTCCGTTTATAGTAGTCCGCGATCTAATATCCATTTGAGCATTAGGTGCATAGTATCTTCCCGACAATTCACAATCTGTACCGACCAACAAATTACCACCGTTTGTATATATTTCTGTAGCCAGTGGCAGACCTGTACCATCAGTTATCATTCGTGACCTATCGCCAAAATTAATATCATCTTGAATTTGCAACTCGATTTTTTCGCCACTGTTGTAGTTCAATTTAATCACAACATCCGTTTCGAGCCGAAAAGATTTGAACTTATACACACCACCGGAATTCAGGATTATTGTACTATTGTTACGTGCCTCAAAATCCCCATACTCCCCTGGTTGCAAATCAACAGTACTGTACTGCTCAACCCTGACATCCTCACTTCCAGGGATCACTTCTAAATTTTTAATTCCTACAAAAGAAACATTCTGCCCGCCATTTACTCCCCCTTCAACAAACACCTGATTACCTAAGGAGATTGTACCGCCAGCTTCAATATTTCCACCCACATAGGTTCTATCAGCTACGCCCAAATTTCCAAGAGCTTTTATTTCGCATCTGATACTATCTTCGCATCCAAAGGATACATCGCCATTGAACATAAGACCTGGACCAGTTACTTTAAACCTACAGGCAAAACTTGAGTTACTGCCGCTGCCAATTAGCACGTGTTCAATTTGCGGTATCAGGCCTTGATCGTTAACAGTAATAACGGCATCTTGAGATACACAAGATGAAATAGTATTACTTACAATGCACCTGTATACCGCTCCATTATCTACCAGTCGCAGCGGTGGAGTAGTATACGATGAAGAATTTGCACCAGCGATGTCCATGTAATTTTTTTGCCATCTATACTCTAAAGTGCCACTTCCTTCTGCTGAAACTGTAAATGTAACACTTTCTCCTGCTCCAGTCGTTTGATTTGAAGGGTGCGAGAGAATAACAGGTGGCTTATCATCGGCAGACCCAGAAAATTTAGCTTTAATATTCCCCCATACCCCATGGTTGTTTTCAACAAGTGTATCACTTGAAATAAACAAGCCTAGCCATTTCACAGCAGTTAAATCGATATCTGCGATCTGTGCAAAACTTTGTCCATTTGCAGTTCTCCAGAGCTCATTTACGCCCCCAGCAGTAGTAATCCAATCGACAACCGTTGGGACCGAACGGGTATTGCTACCCTTAATAGCCATAGTCACACTTCGGCTTCCATTTTGACAACCTCCAACACCTGAAATACTCAGAATCTTTTCAACATGTAAACGTTTGGATTCCTGCTCCAAATCATATATCAAATAGGAAGCACTTCCTCCGGATTGAGGTTTTCCTCCGATTCCGGTATTGTACTGTGTGCCTGAAATGTTTATTGGCTCTCCGCTGTTGCTAGTACTCTTATCTTCCACATAGTGCGCATCTCCATGCTGTATGATCGTTGGGAGCAGCTTTCTTTCATCGTAACAACCTAATATTATATCTCCTGTAGATTCAGAAAACGTTTCGATAACCATTTTGTCAAAAAGAGCGCATCCTTGACTCTGGTCATTCTCGGAGCTGAACGCAAGCCCGACATATAACGGCCCAGTTCCAATATTCATTTGCCTCACTTGTGAATAAAACATATTATCATGGCTGATATATGAAATCAAATTGGGGCCAATGCGCTTTATTTTCAACATGCCCGATCCCACATCCAGTTCTCCCGCAATAATTTTTTCAAC
Source organism: Fibrobacterota bacterium (assembly GCA_023436205.1). GTDB lineage: Bacteria > Fibrobacterota > Chitinivibrionia > Chitinivibrionales > Chitinispirillaceae > JAEZKC01. The sequence goes on along the minus strand of JAEZKC010000044.1, from coordinate 48,965 downwards.
TGGGGCACCTACTGCGTTTCTGCAGATGAAGGATGCTGTACTGTCGGCAGCCAAACAAATATATCCCTGAACAGCATTGGCATCCAGACTTCTTCTGACCATTATACCGGCTGTCGCATCCGATATACCACGGCTAAAATCAACGATTCTAACCGTTGCCTCAAAATTACTGCCGATCTGAACGTAATCAAAGTTGTAATTGTCATTCGTGCCACTGAAATTGGTAGATGTTCCACACATCTGCTTTTTATCATGTGTTCCATTCCAGGTGCTGATATTGTTGATAACATTACCAACGATATCAGTGGACAGCCTTGGGTTAGTTTCCACTTCTTTTCTAATCTTTGTCATCTGTCCATTTTCGGCTCTAACAACAATTTCCATGACAAAAGACCTAGGCCACGAATTGTCTATATCAACATACTCTTCAAAACTTCTGACAGGTGAGCTGAATTGTATATTTCCGGTGGAAATGACTGTATTGTTGTGTTTTATCGAATATTGTAATTCTACACATGGGATATCGGTTGTACCCTTGAGAAAAACCCTATCATTTTGTATAGCATTGTTCAAAGGTCTTTCAAGACTAACGGATGGCATTGTACGATCAAGTACAATATCTCTTTCGATAACCACCTCTTCTCCGAACACATCAGTTGCAGCAATTTGAATAGTCACTTCACCATTGTTACGAAGCCTAAAATCTTCAATGCGCGAAAGATCAAATCTACCATCATAATCCATTGTCTCATCATTTACCTGTTGCTCGTTAGCAATTAGTGGAACACCATTCACCGCTGCTACGAGTTTAATTTTCTGCAGCTCTTTATCAGCGGAGAAATTAATCGGAACTAAATTTCCGTAAACTTCACTTTGAACTGGTTCATTGAGTGTTAAATTGAGACCAGCTCCATTTTGAAGTGGCAATTTTATATACGGATAGTTTACATTGACAAACCAATCGTTTGCGCTCCGTGGCTTATATTCAACTGCCATACTAATTACAGATTGAGGTAGAATAGGATTTGTTCCCTGAACTAACTCTGGATAACACTCATCGAAAACAGTTTTGATGTTGTAACTATGTTTAGTGGTGCTAAAAGGTAATTGACTTTGAAGACTACGTGTTGAAAATTTCCCTTTTGCACCGACACTTCTAAACCCGAAAGGCGCCATCGTAATTGGGTATGTTTCACCGTTACTGCATCCTATATTGAGAGTGATATAAGAAGAGGGGTAACCTTCTTCTTTCCATAGTATTGAGGTGTTATTGAAATCGTTACCTGAAATAGATAACGATTTTTCAATTTTTGGATAAAGAGCAAAGTGTTCACTTTCACTACTATTGTTGCTGCTATGACCGAAATCCAGATGAACCGAAATATTATTATCAGTGCCGTACGATAAGACAGCATTTTTAACACTTTCATCCCCTAGTGACTTAATTTCCCACCCTTCATTATTCACCTGGCAATGAATATTTTCTGTAAAAGAATAATCTCCACCGGCAATTTGACTCATGTTGAAGTCCTGCAAAAATCTAATATTATCATACAACACTTCACTTCCTTCTGATCCTTCAAATCCTAACTCTATTTTACGGATTTGACCGTATGGCATATAGGCATTATCCGGATATGCTTGATAACCAGCAGCGCGTACAGAAAAAAGGTCTATGAACACCTGGTGCCACCGACTATCATGAAACTTTGGAATTGCCCATCCGGGAGCCGACATGTCAGTTGGGTTATCTTGTTCAGATATTACGAAAACAGTTTCTTGATTGGTTTCTGTATCCTGAACATATAATTTGACAAAAGCTCTTCCACTTGGTGAATTTTTCTTATAAGAAATGGTGAACTTCCTTTTATTGGTAATTATAGGCAACGGTTTACCCACACCACCTGCCACCTGACCAGTCCAGGAATCCGATGAGATAGTTGAGCCCGTATTGATACCGATTCGAAAACTTTTTTGCCCAAATAATGCATCTGCGGAAACCAGACCGTCCCAGCCATCAATCCCACCAGTTCCAGTAAATACCGAATTTTCCTGTTCATCAAAAATTTCAAAATTTTGCTCCAGAAGCTTCATATCATCGATTAGTAAAGAACTTGGTACATTTCCAAGAGCAGTCGGGCAGTTGAAGGAAATACTCATTTGTCTTAACTTGCCGCTCAAAGGAAGATCACTGCTGCTCAATCCCTGCTCATCTTTGATATGTATTGTTACCTGCTTCCAATCGGTAGTGGGGCTGCTTTCATTAACATACCACCCTCTTTCACCTGCTTGAAGGGGTGTATTCTTAATTTTATGTTCCACTCCTGCTGCATCAATCAACTTTATCTCAAACGTCTGGTCGGTAGACTGCTTTTTGTAATAGAAGGACATCGCCTCGAATTTTGTTACATCCGGCAGCGGTTCATACATTGTTTCGGTACGACTTGTTTCATATCCTCCACCAGAAACTGGCAGCGTCTCTATTTTCCACGAGATATTGCCGCTTGCGGCATCATTACTCGTCTTCCCCTTAAACACATCTGATTGTCCATCTTTTGCCCCATAAAAATTATCCAGGTTCTGTTCGTCGAAAATCGTACTGCCCGGAAACGACAACACATACTTTTTTCCGTCAAGACCATACGTGTCTCTACCATAAACATAAAGAACCTGACCTGGCAAAACTTCTTGTTCAAAATATGCCTTATAATGAGAAATATCTTTTTCTGAGGAAGACTGGTAGTTTTCATCTTGCCCGATAACCACAGTTCCCAACCCGCTTAAACCGATTCTTACCGGAGATGGACCACTTATCATCAGGTATTCTATTTCATCACCGTTTGCTTTCGGATTTGTTCTTGGAATCATCCTAGGATTATACTTGATTTTAGGGCCACTTACGCTTGCAATATCTGCTCCATTAAAGGTCTTTATCGCACCTCGTATTTGGCTGATACTACCAGCATTGTTTAAAATAACCGCAGGATGATTTATATGAGTAACTGAATAGTCTCTATTCAAATACTGCTTGTCAGATTCAACAACAGTTATCTTATTCCGACCTGGTGTACAGATTGAATGGCAATCAGCACATTGCGAAAAGTAACCGAAAGCATTATCGATAATGCTAGAAGCAGCACACAAATCAAATAACCCATTCATTTTGTAAAAGCAAAAGCGTGATGAACTGCCATTTACCAATATGAAATTATCAGTCATACTCAAATTCAAACCATTGAAACCATTAAGACTTATGAACTCATCAGCTGTTCTAGCAGCCAGTGTACTAGATTGAATATTCATGTTTATTGTGCCGGAAGCAGTGCGGCTGTTTTTGGCCAGCACAATCTCAGGGGCATCTATTATACAGTTTGAGATATCTATATTCAGATCATAACTGTTCAGTTGGGTACTACCTTCAACAACCTTAAAACTTTCTTCCGATTTGATTGTTAGATTTCTAATTGCAAAATTACCGGCTAAATTTGCCCGATCTGAAGAAACGAGTTGACCATTATCTCCTGAAAATATCACTTTGGGACGGTTGCCAGCACCTTCAATAGTTAAATCACAAGGTGTAATACTGTTGTCACTTTCTGGTATTACGTTGAGTGGTTCACTAAGATAGTGCTCCCCATCCGGCACACGAATGACATCCTGATTAAACGCAGTTTCTACGGCAAAATTTAGCGGTAATTCGTTTTTAACATCAACGATTCCTGCATCGCGCAATTGAACCGAATAGGCGTTCGAAACAGCGTTTGGAAAGCCTATTCCACAATCTGATAATTTCAATCCCTCGTATTGAGATTCATACTCCACCCGTATTGGAAAATTAAAACCATTATACCCCCAAGGAATACTTCCAAGAGGACGCCAATTTCTTTGACCATCAGGTAAGACTTCAGAAAACACCATATCTGTATAATATTGTTTCTTTTCGAATATTATCGAGATTTTCATTCCCTTATGTAGTGGTATCGGTGAACCAGAAAGTCCAACGCCCGACAATATGCAAGCGGGCCCCCCATTCAGATCAACAAAACTTATGAAAAACGGCGTATTTTGGATTTTTATGTTCGGTAATAGATTCGTGCTTCCGTGGTCCAGGTTCAATTCATCCGGATCAGAATCAAAAGTAAAACTGGTAAACCAGCTTGCACCTACTGGAAGATTATCCCATTCATCTGCCGTTAACTGCTGTGTTGATTGGGCATAGGCATTTTGAGTTCCTGTATGCTCCAGACTATTGCCAGTTGGTGTAAAGTTTTGATTATTTTCAAAGGAAACCGGCTCCAAATATGTGGCACCAACATTTATATCATACTGCGTACCAGGCATTGTTCGTGGCGCATACCATGTAAATTCTGTCCCATTTAGTGAATAAGTATTATTGGAAGGCGCGCCGGCTGCATCGCTTGCAATATTAACATTGTAGCCATGTAGTCCAGCCGGGGAATGAGGAGGCTCCCAAGAGATATCGATTTTTCTCCCTACGCTTTTCATCTGAACATTACGGGGTATTCTGTAAACATTTGGACTAACGTGGAATTTGACAACTTTCATTGCATATCTTGGTATAAAACCACTGAATGCACTTTTTACCATTATAGTAAGGGTGTGTTCACCGTTTGCAAGTTGATCCAAACTTTCTTCCAAGTTGATTACAGATGTGCCGCAGTAGTTCAGGCCCTCAACATTCACTCCAGGCCCACCATTTATGGAATATGTGGCAAAATCGAATGCATTATCAACTTTCATAGTAAGGGTATTGTCTACCACATCCACTTCTGCTGAAAGGATCTCTATTCCACCGATATCAAACCTTTGCATTCCAGAATGATAACCCCATTTATCCACAACATACAGATCATCGCCAGTTATGTGTAATTCTGTTGGCCGGTTGAAATATATTTCATCTTCTGAATGGCTTCCTTGTCTTCCGACTTTGTCGATCTCCTCAAGATCCGGACTTAGTATAACCAGATTGTGTTGTTCCTGGTCAGCAACAAAAAGCCAGCCGAACTGGTCGCTCTTTATCGCAACATGGACATGATCCAACATTTCTTCTGTTATTGTAACTGGCGGCAAGTCATACGATTTCAGGAATTGAAGATCATTTCCATGTTCCAAATACTGATAGATCTGCCTGTTTGCAGCATCTGCGACATAAACATACCGTACATTTTGAAATTCATTGACAATGTCTCCACTAGTGTTGGTGCAAATACCCGTGGGCCTGAAAAATGTACCGCCAACATCACCCCAATAGCTACGTGAACCGGGAATAGTGGAATATGATCTGTGGTTTCCGTCAGTTACCGGAACCTTTATGATCGAATTTCCGCCACTGTTGGCGACATAGAGGTATGGCGCCTCACTATCATTCACATACACTATGTCCTTGGGTTTTCTGAATTCACCAATAGAATTTACCCACTGCATATTTCCATTTGAAGAATATGAACATTGAACGATTCTATCGTTTCCTGTGTCGGTAATCCAAAGCTTGGGGTCCCTTCCAATTTGATCACCTCTATCTGAAGTGATTGAGGTCGGAAATTTAAATTTCCCTTCAGCATCACCATGGCCGCCATAAAAATCAACTTTAGAATGGCTGTATGACCAAATCAACTTGCAATCCCAGCTTACCCTTACCCATGGAAAACCTTTTTTGCGTCTGACAACCGGACCACATATTTTGAATTCATCACCTTGTTGATTTTTTGAATCTATAATGAACAATCCGGACATAGCCATATCTATTGCGAAAATGCAATCAACAGTGCTGGAGTTATCTAACCTATTCAGGCTTATCCCTCTCAGATATTGAATCCCATTTGCAACTACAACAGGATTAACTACCTCACTTCTTCTGCCGGATGCCTTATTCACTTTAACTAAGGCATCTACCGTGGCTCTGGGAGTTATAGACTTGAGCTCGTTAGAGAAGTCAAGATCATTGCCGTTGATATTTACTTGTATAAAGTCGCCATAGTGTTTCCGTTGAATACCGCTGTTTACGACAGAAGCAAGGTAAAACAGAATTACTAATGAACACCTCATTAACAGAACGGTTAATTTCATTACTGTAGCCCCTTTTTCACTTAGCATAGCCCGAGTGAAGTATTGCACTGGAGAATTCCTTGAAATTCACTATCTCCCATTGATTGTCGTTTTTGAAAGACACTTCAAATGTGTTTTCGTTTTTGCTTTTTCTTCCGTTTACAATTTTCACCTGAAAACAGTTGGCAACATTTTCTTTTTCAACCAATCTGATGCCATTTACAGGTATTTTGATTGTACCCCGTACACTTTCAAACTCGCCCAATTCCTTATGCAGCTTGTGTACATCATTCGAACGGTTTGCTTGAAAGTATCGTTTCATGAAACTTGAATCCAGCGCTACTTTTTTATTTGCGACAATCTGGTTTATGAAGGAAATAATATCAGCTTTCAATCTGGATTTTCCTTCGATTTGCTTGATGGGAATTTTAGCTCCTATCCTGTTTTTCAGCTGGTTACCCTGTCTTTTTCTTATTATATCAGGATACAATTCATGTAAAAGGTCCCAATTAGTGATACTAAGCCACTCCTTTTCCTCTTGTGTCATCTGATTATAGACCTTAGTATTTGGAGGGATTTGCGCCTGTATAGCTTCATATTGGAAATGGGGATCAATAAAGATCTTATTGTTTATAATTGCTGCTACTTCTTCTCCCGACGCATCATCCGACAAGGCATTGAAATATTTAAACAGATGATGCTGTGGGTCTCTCGCCATAAATAAAAGAGAACTGATGTCCAGAATATCATTCTTCTTCAAATTCGCCGCTATATCAGTATACCCGATGCAAACCAGTGCTATGAGAACCAAAATTACTTTTTTATACATGTTCATCTCTTTCAAAAAGCTCTATTAATACAATACTGTCTAGACTTATAAATCAGAGTACAGAATTTCGCCAGTTTCACTATCTATGTAAATTTGGAATGTTTCGAAAACTAAATGTCCCGGCCTTCTTTTAATGAATGCGTCCCATACCCAGCCTTTTGCATTAGACTTTATTTTACTTTCTGCAAATTTAGGCTTCATGCATAAATAAAGAACCTTGAAGAAATAAACAACCTCCGGCACTTGTATACTGTCAAACCTGACATCTAGTCCTTTTTCATGCCCGTGCTTTATTATAATTTCTTGCGCTTTTTCCAATGTTATCTTTGGAACGTAATCCGGTTCGCAGTCGGTATACCCTTCTGGACAGTTTATTCTAAAACTTTCCACTTCACCTGAATTCGCATTTACTCTGACCGACACCGACCTGCATTCACATATGTTTCTCTTTTCTCTGACGTAAATACCAAAAGTATAACTCTCTGCACTATATATAATACTAATGCTATCGTAAAGTTCCAGCGCTTCAAGCATTACAGTTTCTCTAAGAAAGTTACGGGCGATACGGTGAGCTTCTGCCGTATCAATATTACACCAGGACTCAGGCAGCCTTTGGGTCTCATTTTATATTTCATTTCTTCTCGTGTTTGCTTTCTAGCGTTTGAAATTCTGTTAATGAAGGACATTAAAGCATCGTTATTGAACCTTAATATGTTTTGCTTTGAATAGTAAGCGAAATATTTTGGAGAATCATTAATAACTGTAACCGAGTCATAAGTGCATCCCTTGTCTTTCTTTCGCGGCACATTGTTATGTTTACTTAAGCGTTCCCTAATCTTAAGGTGGTTTGCAACCTTGTCCTTGCTTATTGTATTTGCCTCACTCTTTTTTGCAATTACAACTGTATTGCTGTCTTCATAAATTTTGACTTTTGTTTCTTTACTACTCGCAGGAACCAATAGAAACACAAGCACGATAATCAGACATGTTTTATACATTTTTTTCCTCCAGTGATCTATTTTCAATTCAATGTAGTCAGAATCCGATCAATACCCGGTTGACCTTACGCCGTAACGGGGAGGGTATAACGAACTCCCAGCTGCATTGTAGCCATTGGCGTTTCTATCATTATTTCTTACTATTATTGTGTTCCCGAATTCGTATTTTCTACCCGCCTGGCTTGTAAATTGATTTTCACTCCATCCAGTAAACGCCAGCAATTTATCTATTGCCATATCGTAAGCATCTTCCGCGGCCTGCTCGATAGTTAAGCCATTATCAATGTTGATTAATTCGCGGAAATAGGGTACATACAACTGCATGAAAATCCACATTACATGTGCTCTTGTACCCACAACACAGTCGACCCCATAATTCAAGAGAGCTGTGGTCAAGGCGTCAGTATCATCGTTTACATTACCATCACCTACATTGGTGCCACAACCGATCAATAAAGCAAGCGTGATATCATCAAGAAAATTTTCATTTAGTTCGATCGGCCTATCGCGATAATCGCAAGTGTAATTCAAACAGGAAAAGATTTTGCCATCGTGTATTTGATCACACATTCCGCTTTCGCAGTGATTTTAACAACCTGTAATTATTCCCGAGGATAATCTGACCTTGTCCGTTGCCGTTAGGATAATGTCCTAAATAGGTAAAAATTGCTGGAGCCACTCTATCTTCAATAAGGGAATTGTATATTAAATAATCAGAAAATTCGCCATTATTCGAATTACCCGGAATTGAGAAATTTGCATAGTGATCATGCTGTACAAAATTCACCCCGGTTTCACAATTAGGGTACCACTCGAAATCTCCATGACTATTCTGATTTAGAAAACTGATTTCATCCCAGTTAAGGCTTGTATTTCGCAAAGCCTCAATATCCCTTTCGTCTAATGAACTCGTTTCATAAGTAGGCCCGAAACTCATTGATGCAGGTGGCTGGTTTATCCGCAATTCCTCTGCAATATGTATACTATTAGTACTGAAGTTTGCTCTCGCTTCAACAGTGTAATTTCCATTCAGCAAAATTCTACCATATTTTTTATCTCTTCCATCCCATTCAAAAGTGTAGGTATCTGCAGGACCAGTGAAATCTTGAGACGATTCCCAAACCACTCTATCCTGAAAATCTCGATTATAGAAATCATTGAGCATCTGGTCATCTTCATCATAAAGGATTCTCACATCAATTGTACGCGGGTAGTCACTGAAAGGGGCTTCTACAACTATTGTTGCATCACCCATTTGCTTTACCTTGTAGCCTTCAGTGGAGGTTAACAGATCTACATTTCCTGCCGTAATTGATGAGATAACAATATCATCCTCCTGAATACAGGTTACATTGTACAATGTGACTTGTTCGGAATAGACAAAATTGCTTGGATGGCAAATTCCATTCTGTTGTCTGACACCTATTTTAAAATAAACCGTCCCGGTAGTATTACTCTGCCAAATGTATTGAGAGGAAATAATTTCGTCAGTTATATCCACACCACCTCCTATAGGAGGATTTCCAATTTGCTCCGTCGAAGCCCATAATCGGACTTCTGCTTGATGGTTATGTGCTACTGAATAATCTATTTGCAACGGCACCGAACAATCATTGGGGTCGAACATTGTCGCTATTAATTTCGGAATAATAGTTGGTGAATTTGTGCGGCAATCATCCAAAATACATTGGCCAGAGGAGCTTGCAGACCAACTTTTATCATAATATTTGATTCCCCCGGTACTTTCATCAGATTCAGAATCTTTCCACCGGCTTGTCAAAGTTAACGTCAGTCGTTCACCTTGGAAATGTTTAGGATCAGAAATCAAAAAACCATTGTTATCTCGTATGCCTGAGAATTCTTTTTTGATTTCACTATAAGAACCACATGAAGTACCTAAATAGCAGCCCTTTTCTTCTTTTGTTTGTATACAACTTCCACTTAACTTGTATTCACCATCAGACATTGAATAGCGGCCCTCTGCGACTGCTATTACCAGTATATGACTGAATCTACCAGCAGCATCAACAACTACTTTGAATTCAGCGCTTTGAATGCTTCCAGTCTCACAACCAGTGTCACCCACGAAACGAATCCAACCACAATTAACAAACAAATTGAGAAAGCCTAATACAATAAGTACAAACGTCATTTTCATTATGAACTCCAGCTCGAAACTATATACCGTTATTCCAACCAAGAAAAGGAAACTTGAAATACAGCAGCATGCGAATAGCTATTTAGTCAAGTCCTTACCAGCCAAGTATTAGATCCTTAGGAATATATATATATATAATACTGCTAGATATAAATCACTTTTAATACATAATTACTGCCGGAGGACTACGAAAGTTGTTGATTCCCCGCAATTTCGCCATTTCACATCCATGCATTTTCCAGATTCTACCGAGAGTACGGGGAGAGAATAAACACAACTTTAGGAGTTCATGCTTCGACTGCTCAACGGACCTACGACATCATCATGCAAACAGACAGGCCCACAATCCCCATTACTGCCCTGTTCCTTTTTGGTGTTTTTTATGCCTTTTGCGGTTAAATTTTCTATAGAGCAGAAATTGAAAGTAAAATACGCCCAGATCATGACTTGATATGTTTTTTCACATGCCCTGTATCTGTTAATGGACCCGAGCTGCAAGAACAAATTAACTCTCAAGCTTCTTATTTCATAGACAAGCAATCTTTGTAGAATGAAATAATGCAAGCTGTATGTACCCCTATTCCCGATTTTGCTCCTCGCTGCACTTCCCACCCTCACAGGCAAGGTAGTGTTGATTCCCACTCTTTTTTATCAGCTTGTTCCCACGCTCTTTTCATCAGTTAAAGCCAATGGCTCTTAATAAAAACGGCCACAGTTTTCCCTGCAGCCGCGTGCATCTATGCTCGAATAACAGAGCTAGAAAAAATTACAAAGCAGAATCCACTTTCTCTGTTACTCTCCTCCATGCAGTAACCCAGAAATTCCGGCTCGGTAGGTATCCCACAGCAAGTCAGAAAACTGATTTATCTGCTCCCAGATCCTCCATGTGGTCCTTGGCGCAATGCGTTCGGACGCTACCTGATTTGCACTAACATCTGTATTCTGATTGATATTTTCTTGCATTTTGACCATATCTCTTTCTGTTATAATTGATATTCCATGGTTACTGCACTGACAACCTCAGCGGTTGCCACTTTGTCATTTCTTCTCGTAGTCTCTTCAAGACAAAACGCCGCAAGATTCATGAGCACCCGACGATTACCTTTTGCATCAGTGGCCAGACAATCAAGAGCCTCGGTGTCATAAAGCCCCTTGTTAGCTTGAGCAGCCTGCAGCCGAAAGGATATGAACTCCCGTGCATCGTCGAGGGTGAGTTTCGGCATTTGGAAAAGGCAGGTAAAGCGGGTTCTTATTACGGATTCAACCACCTGCGAGGAGTTCAACACCGAAAGCGCTGAATACCAGGCAGTCATCCGTGACATAGATATAGTTGCAGGATACCTGAAGACGCTGTCAGATAAAGGTGTTCCAGTGCTGTGGCGCCCGCTGCACGAGGCAAGCGGGAAATGGTTCTGGTGGGGGTACAAAGGATCTAAAGCCTGCAGGGCACTGTATCACCTTCTTTACAATCGACTCACAGTCACCCATGAACTCCACAATCTGATATGGGTGTGGACCACTGATGAAGCAGCAGATGCCCTGGACTGGTACCCCGGAGATGAATATGTGGACATTGTGGGGCGTGATTACTATTACTATCCTCGTGAAGCAAACCATGGATCACTGGTTGCCTCCTTTGAAAAAGTGAAGGAGATTTTCGAAGGTAAAAAAATAGTGGCCTTAAGCGAAAACGGCTCTATCCCCCACCCCGACAGTCTGGTGAGTGATGGAGCAGGGTGGTCGTTTTTCATGCCCTGGTATGGTGATTACACAATGGATGGGTGGGCTCATGACAACACCGCCGCCGACTGGAACTATGTAATGAACCACGATTACGTTCTGACACTGGATGAAATGCCAGGCTGGGACAGCTACACTGTACCTGTGAAGACGTCATTCACACATGCAGGAGGCAGTACGGTTTCGATAAGGACGATGCACAATTACCTGCTGCTCTCAATTAAAGGCACCTCAGCTGAAACAGTTGAACTGTACAAACTTAATGGAGCAAAGGCGACAGTACTTGGTCAAGGGTTAGCTGAGGGAATTCACCATCTGCATTTGGGAGGAATCCCCCGGGGCACTTACCTTGTGAAGGTACATCAAGCGAACGGAGAGCACTCCACCAGCGCGCGAATCATTCTGAAGTAACGCCTCAAAATCAACAGGTTTCCAATGGGACTACTGGGAACCTGTTTTTTCACATTACCTGCGGTCTATTCAAGGCTTCCCAGCTCTTCCCATCTTTCGTAAGCCGCTTTGATCTCTTTTTCAAGCCGGGCAATTCTAGCCTGCGTTTCACTCACGAAACCGGGTTTTTGAAAGAATTGAGGGTCTGCCAACTTGAGATTCAGATCGTGGTATTCAGCCTCAAGTTGCTCAATAAGCGCTGGAAGATTCTCCAGTTCCCTTTTGTCCTTATAGGAGAGTTTTCGTGGTTTTTCCTGGTCGCGAACAACACTTTTCTTTTTTGCAGCAGTTTCCACATCCACTCTTCTGGAAGCAGCACTCTGCTGCTCCCAATCATCATACCCCCCAGTGTACTCCTTTACACTGCCTTCCCCTTCAAATGCCAGAATAGATGTGACGATGTTGTTGAGGAATTCCCGATCGTGACTTACAATTAAAACAGTGCCGCCGAAGTCACCAAGGAGTTCCTCAAGAAGCTCAAGTGTGTCGGTATCCAGATCATTTGTAGGCTCATCAAGAACCAGCACATTTGCAGGACTGGTAAACATTCGAGCAAGTACCAGCCGGTTTCGTTCACCACCTGAAAGCTGCTTCACCGGTGATTTGGCCCTGTCGGCGGTGAAGAGAAAATCCTGCAGATAAGAGATAACATGTTTGGGCGCACCATTTACAAAAACAGTATCGCCGCCGGAGGGAGCGACATTCTGCCAGACTGTTTTTTCGGGATCAAGCCCCTCTCTGAGCTGATCAAAATAGGAAATTTCCAGATTGGTGCCGAGTTCCACCTCCCCCCTGTCGGGAGTCAGTTTTCCCAGAAGGAGGTTTATCAGCGTAGTCTTTCCACATCCGTTTGGGCCAATAATGCCAATACGATCGCCTCGCATCACAGTAGCATTCAGATCACTTATGAGTAACCGGTCATTATAGGAGAAAAAAACATTCTTTACATCCATAACCCGATCCCCGGAACGCTGAGCCTGACTTATCTCCATCGATACGGAACCGCTTCTCTCCCTGCGCTTTTTGCGTTCTTCACGCATCTTTTTCAGTGCTCTGACCCGCCCCTCGTTTCTGGTGCGCCTGGCTTTGATTCCCTTACGAATCCAGATTTCCTCCTGAGCCAGTTTTTTATCGAACAGTTCCCATGCCTTTTCTTCGGCATCGAGCTGAGCCTGTTTACGCACAAGGAACGTCTCATAATCACATGACCAGTCAGAAAGTTTTCCTCTGTCCAGTTCCACAATACGAGTTGCCAGTTTTCTGAGCAGGCGCCGGTCATGCGTGACAAACAAGACGGTTATTTTTGAACTGAGTATGAAATTTTCAAGCCAGGAAATGGATTCTATATCAAGATGGTTTGTGGGCTCATCAAGAAGGAGAAGGTCGGGGTCGGCCACCAGGGCTCGAGCAAGCAGAACTCGCCGCAACATGCCACCGGAAAGAGTCGCCACCTGATCATTGCCATCGAGGAAAGTAAAACTGAGAACCTTATCAATCTGATTGGAAATCTGCCAGCCCCCAAGTTCCTCAATGCGGTGTTGAAGTCCGGCAATGAGTTCTGCACTTGCATGGGATGCAGTAAGGCGATGAAGTTGGGCAAGACTATCACCCACAGCACCGGCCCCTGATGCCACCACGTCGTAAATTGTACCATCCAGATTTCTAGGTACATCCTGAGGAAGATAAGCGATCCGAGTGCCTGGCGAGGTCACGATTTCTCCACTGTCGGGAGAGATCAACCCGGCCACTACTTTCATCAGAGTTGATTTACCAGTCCCGTTTCGACCAAGGAAACAGATGCGCTGCCCTTTTTGGATGTCAAGAGAAACGTCATCAATTACCGGCGGGCCACCGAATGCTACTTTTATATTGTGAAGACTAAGCAGAGCCATTAAAATCCTAAGGTAAAGAACTGCTTTATATTATTCATTGATCTATTCAGAAATTAAGCCGGGCAGGTACTGTTCGATATCTCCCATGGCCTGCATTGTTTTATCATTGTACATAACGACCACATCACCGACATCTGCATCACCGATTGGCTTGGTTAAAACAGCCCGAGCCTGAAATCCGTCTGAAAGCAGTTCCACGGAGTATTCAAATGAATTGGAAACTGATTGGATACCCAGTTCGGAAAGATCGCTGGTATAATTGCCGTGACTGGCGAAATATGCAGCTTCATTTTCAGCAATAGATTTCAAAACAGAACAGGATTCATAGGCACGGGCTTTATTTGAAGCTTGAATAAATCTCGGTATCGCCAGAGAAGCAAGTATACCCATAATGAATACTCCACCAAAGATGATCGCGATCACAATGGCCACGACAGCAACTGATGATTTGGGCATAGTGGCCTGATACTTCTGATGAAGCGTTTCCTCAGGAGTAAAGGCGTAAATTAAAAATTCCACCAGGGCAATAATGCTTGGAATTCCTGTCCAGAAGAAAAGTAAACAGAAGATGCCCTGGACATACTTGCCCAGGTAAAACTTGTGAATTCCAACTCCACCCATAAAGAAGGTGAGAAGCAGAAGAGCTACTTTGCTGAACTTTTTATCAGATGGTTGAGCCACACCGCATTTAGGGCAGATCTGAGCATGGTGCTGGATGAGAGCACCACAAGAGGAACAGTACTTCTGATCAGAAGCTTTAACGACGAGATCGGGCATGATGACCTCCGGAGGGTAAGGGTATGATGAATGGGTCAGGGTCAAAATAAATAATGCCTGAGGTGTTGGGCTTCGTGTATTCAGAATTCACCTCCGGAGCAGGGCTGAAAAATGGATTTTTTTATACTTGACCCAACCCAATTGTGCATAAGACAGATCGCAAAACGTATATTAGCGGGCCATAATAAACACCTCTGGAGCGAACAATATCCAGCAATTTTTCCTCCCGAGGCCCTTCTCAATACCAAAAGGAACACCTGCGTGATCAGTACCAACAATCTCACTCTCGCTTTCGGAAAACGCATCCTCTTTAAAGATGTCACCATAAAATTCACCCCCGGCAACTGCTACGGCCTGATAGGCGCCAATGGTTCCGGAAAATCAACTTTCCTGAAAATCCTTTCAGGTGAAATTGAACCCTCAAAAGGCGAAGTGGTGCTTGATCCAAATATGCGCATGGCGGTTCTGAGGCAGAACCAGTCAGCATATGACGAGTACACTGTCTTGGACACAGTAATAATGGGTCACTCGACACTTTCCAGTGTCTTGAAAGAAAGAGAAGCCCTCTATGAAAAAGAGGAGATGACAGAAGAGGATGGGATCAGAGCATCTGAACTTGAAATTGCCATGGTGGAAATGAACGGTTGGGAAGCAGAAAGCGATGCATCAAGCCTACTTAATGGCCTTGGAATAGACGAAAGTTTGCATTCACGGAAAATGGCTGAATTGGAAGGCGGACAAAAGGTTCGGGTACTTCTGGCTCAGGCACTTTTTGGGAATCCCGACATACTGTTACTGGATGAACCCACCAATAACCTTGACCTCGAATCAATCTCCTGGCTCGAAGAATTTCTTTACAGATTTGAAAATACGGTGATAGTCGTTTCTCATGATCGGCACTTTCTAAACAAGATTTGCACCCATATAGCTGATATTGATTTCACAAGAATACAGCTTTACGTGGGCAACTATGATTTCTGGTACCAGGCGAGTCAGCTGGCGCTCAATCAGAAGAAAAACGAAAACAAGCGTAAAGAGGATAAAATTGCGGAACTTAAGGAGTTTATTGCCCGTTTCAGTTCAAATGCCTCTAAGGCCCGCCAAGCGACCAGCCGCAAACGACTTCTTGAGAATCTTACTCTCGATGAAATTCCGGTATCATCCAGAAAATTTCCCTACATAGCATTCAAGCCCGAACGGGAATGCGGCAAAAATGTTCTGGCGATAAACAATCTCTCCAAGAGTCTTAATGGGGAGCCTGTTATTAACGATTTGAGCATAACTGTAAACCGCGGAGATAAAATTGTCTTCATTGGCCCCTCCAGTGTAGCCAAAACCACTCTGTTTCAGCTCATATCCGGAGAACTTGAACCGGACAGCGGAACTGTTGAATGGGGAGTCACCATCACTCCCAGCTATTTTCCCAAAGAAAACAGCTCCTATTTTACTGGTAGCATGAGTATTTTCGACTGGCTTCGCCAATTCACCACCAGTAACGATATCACTTACATACGGGGCTTTCTGGGTAGAATGCTCTTCAGCGGGGATGAATCAATGAAATGCGTTTCAGTTCTCTCCGGTGGAGAGCGCGTACGCTGCATGTTGTCAAAAATGATGCTCTCGGGAGCAAATGTGCTCATTTTAGACGAGCCCACGAACCATTTGGATCTGGAATCCATCTCCGCTCTCAATACAGGCCTCACCGATTTTCCGGAAACGGTTCTCTTTACATCTCACGACCATCAGTTCGTAAGCACTATAGCCAACAGGATTATCGAGCTTACACCCGATGGAGTCATCGATCGAATAATGAATTTCGACGATTACATGAGTGATCCGGATATTCAGAAATTGAGAGACAAGCTGTATCACGGACATAACAGAATA
Organism: Fibrobacterota bacterium; assembly: GCA_023436205.1. GTDB lineage: Bacteria > Fibrobacterota > Chitinivibrionia > Chitinivibrionales > Chitinispirillaceae > JAEZKC01. Next base: position 32,168 of record JAEZKC010000044.1, on the reverse strand, counting down.
AGTTTGTGAGCCGGCAATTACAGCTGAAGAGGAATTAATCGGGCACCAGAGGGATTAAACATTTTCTGGTGCCATTATTCAAAGAATGTCAGAACGATTTCACTTCCCTGCTTTGAGCAATTGCATATCCTACTATTAAGGAAAGCGCATAACCTCCCTTGCCATTTGAAAAAGCCAGATTCACAGGCAAACCAACTCCGTAGTAATTGAATGTCTTGCCTGCTGCAAAAACGACGGAACTGTTGATCTGAATACCGGACCCGTCCTCACTTTTCTTTTCAGAAAACACCAGATTTGGCCCCATTCCCACTTCAAAGCCATTCTGCAGACGAATTCCGATTGGAAGCGAAACAGAGGGGATTGCCAGTCCATACTCCAACCCTCCTATAAGCGGTATCACTTCCACCACAAAGGAAGGCGCATTTCCAACCGGGGCAGATTTGTATTCGAAATGCCAACCGAATTGTGAGTAGATGCGTTTGCCCCCTCGCTTGACGAGTTCATTATAGAAAGTACCGTTATCGATCACGCCAGTCATTCCCATTCGCGGGCCGCTGATATTCATTTTTGAAATCGACTGCGGCAAGGAATCAGTTTGGCCCAATGCGAGGGTGGAAATGCCGATTACAAAAAGCGATACTATTTTTTTCAGATGCATACTGCACTCCTTTGAGTTGTTGTTTAAGGGAGAGCGGAATTGTGCAAAGAGTATGCCTAATCCAAATTGGGCATTTGGAGGTACTATTTAGCTTTTGAGAGTCGCATTTTGGCAACTTTTTTAAAACAGGGTCGCAAAAAGGCACATAAAGCAGATAAAATTTCAGAAAATTTGGTAGTTGTCGCGCGCAATCATTAGATTTATAGATGCTCGAGTTTCGTGATTGCCTAGTTAACGCCTTCCAAGAGTCGATTTCAGTGGCAAAGTACGTATTCCTGCGAACTTGGACTTTGTCACCGGTCGATACCCGCCTAATGTATTAGATCAAGGAATTACAGAGTCTGTAATCACCGATCACAGAAAAGTGTGATCAAACTTTCATTATGGAGGCTTAAATGCCAAAGAAGCTCTATGTAGGCAATCTCTCTTTCAAGGCCACTGAGGAATCTGTCAAGGGACTTTTCTCACAGTACGGAGATGTTTCATCAGTAAGCATCATCACTGACCCTATGACCGGACGAGCAAGAGGATTCTGCTTCGTTGAGATGGACAATGCTGAAGAAGCAGCCGGTGCTCTCAATGAAAAAGTGTTCGAAGGTCGTCCCATTAAGGTTGATCTGGCTCGCGAACGCGCTCCCAGAGAACGGGACAACAACAGAGGCGGCTACGGACGTCGTGAAAACAATCGCTGGTAATTAACTATACCGGTATAAAACTCAGGTTCTTCACAGGACCTGAGTCAATCTACTTGGCTGGCTGCATTTTCATAAATAACACTGAAGTTTTCCAATCCACTTCCTTATAATCAAGCTTCTTGTGAAGCAACAGACGTAATTGTTCCTTCTCCTCAGGGGAGAAATGAAGGGCAAGACGATCCCCCAAAGATGCTCGTTCATTACCACTGGTTGCTCTGAACCAATAATCAATTTCATCCGGAGCGATACGGCGTCTGACAGAATCTGATGCAACGGAAGCAGTAACTTTAAAACCGGCAGAAGAGATATCGTTAACCAGCGTCTTTTCATTCCAGTTCACCATGGTATCTGCAGCATCTCCAAAAAGTTGCTCCTCTGCAATTTTGAATCTGGAGAACGTTTCCTGTTCGACTGAGCCGGCAATCAATTCAGAAATTCTCTGCCCCATCGAAGGAACAGTTTCAGAAATCACTATTCGCCCACTACTTGACAGGACAGATGATACCCCGGTAAGGAAAAAGACTTTGTCACTTAAGTTACGAAGAATGTTTCTACCCAGAACAAGATCGAATTTGACCTTCTGCCCCGCCTCTTTTTTAATACATTCCACAATGCCTTCGATCTTTGACTGAATAATCTGAGGACGTGATAGTTGATCTAAATTGGAGGCCATACTCTGCAGTGTCTGAAACTCTTTTGCATCGTGAGCGACTGCCCACACCGCACCCTCGCTGACTTTGCGGGAGGCTTCAAATGAAAGAAGTCCCGTGCGGGCGTGAAGATCAAGGATCAGATCTGATTTTTTTATATCAGCGAGTTCCATAACTGTCCGGCGCACATCATGCAGAAGCTTTCCTCTCACACCCAGAGAGCGTTCTGCCCAAATAGCTGCACCCCTATTATTATCGGTAAACTCCAGGACATCGCTCTGTTCGTTATCAACCATCGCCTCAAGCTGTGCTTCACGATACTGTTCAACCCGCTCCCTGATCTGTTTTTCATATCCCATACTGCTTGGTTGATAAAAGATTTTCCCCTGAAGATGATCCGGAAGATACTGCTGAGCGACCCAGTGATCTTTGTAGGCATGAGGATACATGTAATTGGCTCCATGCCCGAAATCATCCTTGTCACGCGAAGCATCTCTGAGGTGATTGGGAACATCATCAGTAGCGCTTTGGGAAACTGTGTTGAGAGCGTCAAAAAATGCCATGTTGGAATTACTTTTAGGTGCAGTGGCACAGTAAATACAAGCCTGAGACAAATGAAACCGACCCTCCGGAAGCCCCACATAATCGAACGCCTTTGCAGCATTGACAACCACAGTAAGTGCATTGGGATCAGCCATGCCAATGTCTTCACAGGCAAAAATAAGCATACGCCTGAAGATGAACCGGGGATCCTCTCCGGCATACACCATCTTGGCCATCCAGTAGAGTGCCGCATCAGGGTCGGAACCGCGCATAGATTTGATAAATGCACTTATGGTGTCATAGTGTGCATCCCCATCTCTATCGTAAAGCACAGCCCGCTGCTGTATTGATTCTTCGGCAATGGAGCGGCTGATCCGGATCACCCCGTCGGAAGCCCGGGAGGTAGTCTCCACCGCCAGTTCCAGTGCATTGAGCACACCGCGAGCGTCTCCGTTTGCCACCTTAACCAGGTGATCGAGCGCATCATCATCGATTTCAATCTGCCGCTTTCCATAACCGCGTTCTTTATCGGCCAGTGCCTGCCTGGCAATGTCCTTAAGGTTATCTTCAGTAAGTACCTTAAGCTGGAAAATTCGTGAACGACTTACAAGCGCTTTATTGACCTCAAAATAGGGATTTTCTGTAGTGGCTCCGATAAGGATAATCACTCCGTTTTCCACATGAGGAAGGAGCGCATCCTGTTGAGATTTGTTGAACCGGTGAACTTCATCTATAAAGAGAATAGTTCTTTTCTGATAAAGTGACAGCGTCTTCTGGGCGGCATCTATAGACTCCCGAATCTCTTTTATACCGGCAAGTACGGCATTAATGGAGATGAACTTTGCCTTGGTGGTATTTGCAATAATTCTGGCCAGGGTGGTTTTTCCAGTACCGGGAGGGCCATAAAAAATGACGCTTGAAAGCTGGTCAATCTGAATGGCACGTCTGAGCAACCGTCCCTCACCGATGATATGGTCCTGACCAATATAATCATCCAGAGTGCGGGGCCTCATGCGATCGGCTAAAGGTGCATTGGAACGAAGCAGCTGTTCCTTATGTGATTCAAACAAGTCCATATTAAGTATTATGTTTTTTTCAATAGAAGAGGATTTTTTAGTTCAGTACATTCGTGATAACAACCATATTATTTGGTTGCAACCAGCTAGAAAATACTCATGGCACGTATTTTGAACAAATTTGCTTCAATTGAACCGACTTATTTTAACCGCACAAACCCGGCACTGAGGAATAGACCTTGAAACAGAGAAAACGGCAAAGAAAAGCTGAACAAAACCCGGTGATTACAGCCCTGTTCATTTCCATTATCATTTTGTTTCTGTATGCAGGTCTGCGCCCATTCAATTTTTTTCCATCCAATCAGGTCAAAGCCGATAAACAGGGGCTTCAATTCGGTCCCCGCGGTATCGCCTATTCCAAAGATGTAGTTCAGCGTGCAGACGCCAGGGGTCTTACTCTGAGTTTCTCGCTAACATTTTTGACTCTGCCCTCCGGATCCATTCCCAGAATTCTGTGCCTAACCAATGACAAAGGGGACGAACTATTTTCCATCGGCCAATGGAAAAAAAGTATCATTTTCAGAGCACAAAAGCGTACCGATTTCAGAGCTCCCGCACTGGAGACATCAACCGGTTCTCTTTTCGAAGTAGGGCAGACAGCTGACATTGCCATTTCATCAGGAGCAGAAAAGGCAAACATATTCGTGAATGGTAACCTTGTTCGTCAGTCAAATGAACTTGCCGGACTGGCCACTATTCTGCAAAACGGATTCAGACTAGTGGTGGGAAATGGTCCCATGGGCACGCAATCCTGGAAAGGGATCGTTCATTCTATAATAGTATATGATAGAGAATCGTCAGACGGAATTATATCCAGAGATATCCATCCGATCCTGTCCTACTCACTTGCCGATAAGGAACCTCACCTTGTCCAAAACTCAGCCGATCTCAACAATCCGCTGATTATTCCAAAAGCTTTTCGAGGGATCAAACGCGAGTTTCTAGTTCCAATTTGGGCGATCGAGCGCTCACCATCACTGGCAGCAGATATGATTATCAATCTGGCAGGATTCGTACCGTTTGGCATTGTGGCATTTCTTTTTTTCAGACAGTCCAGAAGACATTTCAGTTCTTTTCTATTAGGATTGACCAGTGGAATTGCAATGAGTTTATTCATAGAGGTTCTGCAGGTTTTTCTACCCGGTCGCACCTCACAGATGACAGACTTACTTCTGAACAGCTTAGGAACACTCATTGGGGTGATTGCAGGAATTGCTGCTTACAAATGGATATTTGAGTTCAGGCAGTACCCTCAAACATACTCTCGGCCACAGTCATCACCTAAAGCTTCAGACTGATGACCCGTAAGAGCTGCAGTTTCAACTACTCTGCCGAACTCTCATCAGCTCTGTGAAGATGTCAGCTTGTCCCCAACGGGTCTAAGGCCCCGAAGAAATTTACTGAACCCGAATTCACTGGTAAGAGGCACAGTCACTTTTGCCAGTGGCCCAGCCTTGGGGCTCCCCCACAGCATTCCGGGAGCCACATTAGTGGTTACCACAGTACCAGCCTGAATGACCGCACCATCTCCGATTGTCACATTGGGCAGAATCACACAGTGAGGACCTATGAAAACATCTTTTCCAATGTGAACAGGGCCCGCCTCGGAAGAGGGACGACGAGGTCCCCAGTAGAAGTGGGCAATGATACTGGATTTGATACCAATGGTAACATTGTCGTCTATGGTGATGACCTCGGGATGAATCTCATCTATGTAGACATATTGACTGATCCAGACATTTTCTCCAATTTTGACCCCTCTTAATCTGTGCAGGTAGGGTCGCAGGGAACATCCACCGGGGGCCACGTACGCAACTTTCCGCAGCAACCGCTGTAAAATCTGATTCATGAAACACCTCTGTCAGCTACTGTTGAAAAGGCACTTTGCCGCTGGCCTCGAAAGCCGCAGGCTGCCCTTCTACAGAACCGCAATCCCCGTTCCACCTCTTGTAGGACTCGGTACTTAAGTTCAGCAAATCCAAAAGCTTACCGGCAGTTTGGGTGACAATATCTTCGATACAGGCAGGCTGGGCATAAAAAGCGGGAACCGGCGGACAGATCACTGCCCCGGACTCGGTGGCCTGAGTCATAAGACGAAGATGCCCCAAATGCAGCGGAGTCTCTCTGACACATAACACCAGCTTGCGCCGTTCCTTGAGCTGAACATCTGCAGCTCTGCTTATAAGGGTATCGGAATATCCATTTGCAATTGCAGAGAGGGTTTTTATGGAACAGGGCACAACCACCATGCCATCCACCAGAAAAGAGCCACTCGCAATTGGAGCTCCGAAATCATCGTTGTCGTAAACCCGATGGGCAAATTTCTCAATTTCCTCTGAGATAAAGGGGGTCTCAAGCCGAAGCACTTTCTGAGCTGCACGACTTATAACCAGATGCACCTCCGCCTCTGATCGGATCAATTCAAGAAGACGCACTGCATACACTGCCCCGGAAGCACCAGTCACCCCAACCACGATTCGCTTTTTCTGCATGTTCCTCCCAGTCAAAATTCGATTTTTATGAAAAAGTTTCTCTTATAACCATCAACACAGGCAATCCACATGGAATCGTTCAGCTGATGCGCATCGATCTGATGCATTCCTCTGCGAGTCCACGAATATGCCCCGCCGGCCAACACCGGATTTCCACCGAAACTGCGCTCAACATACTGATCTTTGGTCAGTTTCAGGATTTCAAAAGCATTCAGCTTCCTTCCGTAGGTAGGTTTGCAATCCTGCGCCAACCAGAACCTCTTACCCTCCAGAAGAGGAACTCTGCCGCCCGGACGAGCCCGGGAAGCATCATCTCTAACGATGGGACTCACTGGATGCTCAGTATAGGGCCCCCGTAAACTATCAGACCAGAATAGCCTCGTGGTGCTGTGGGTCCGGGGTTCAGAATTGGCGATAATCCACCACAAATCATCCTGTTTAAAAACTACATGATCTCCAAATGTGCCATCTATTAAAATCTGATCCAGCTCCCAGTTATAGGGAAAATTGTTGGCCTTATACAATCGCAGCTGTCTTGCTTCGGCGCTCTCGGGGATCATGTAGTATTCCTCATCAAGTTTAAACACCATGGGATAGGAAAGATGGAACCTCTCGTTAAGAACAATCTTGCGATAATCCCAATGAAACCCGTCCCTGCTTTCGGCAAGAGCAATATCACCCTGATTGGTCAAAGTATTGAGCACTTCAAAGAACATATACCATACAGAATCCTTTTGAATCATGAATGGATCGGCCACAAAACCAGCTTTGGCATCAGTCACATCAGCTGCAGTAAGCACCGGATTTTTTAACCCCTGTGGACTATTAAGAGCAAAAGGCGACTTGCCAGTGTAAACACCTATGGACCACTCGTTTTCTTTAAAAGTGTTAATGCGAGATTTCCCGGTTTGCCAGACAGGGACCGCCAGACCGATCACCACTACCAGAGAAAGAAAACCGATCACCACCCGACGGTTCTTCATTACTGCCTCCTACTTGTGGATTAGCGTTCCGATTCTACCGGTCATCTGAAAGAGACTAAAAAAGCGGTTTTTCAAGCAGACATTCTGCATTTTCTGCCGCACTTTCGAACCATGGAAATCCACCAGGTCAAGCTGTGCAAGTACAGCCAGCATCTGATGATCTTCCCCGCCGGGAATACCCACAGAGGTACCCCTGAATACAGGTTCCTTTTTGTGCATAATACTCTTTACCTCAAAAAGATAAGCTCTTGGATTACTGCTTGGAATCCCGGCATAATCCAAATAGGGTCCATCGGTCACCCGTTTTCCGGCTTTTAGCACGCCCTCAATCACAATTTCTGAATCGGCCGGCACCTCCAAATCGATAGTTCTGCAGCCAACAAGCTGAACAGGTCTCTGATTAAGCGCCCCCGCCATACTGTATTCATCAACATCAGAGGGAAATGCTGCACCTCCGGCCATTACTGCAGCTTCACTTACCCCAATGCAGACTGCCATCTCAAGATCCTGATTGCGAGCTTCAGCTTCCTTCATGTGCATTTTCAGGTGACTGTGAGGTGAAACGCTTATGGAAGCGGTTGAGGGCGACAATACCTGCATTCTATAAACACCGATGTTACGCTTCCCAGTTGAGGGACTTTTGGTGACATTCAAATGCCAAGTTCCAATGAAACGCCCGCCATCAATTTCACTCCACCAGGGAACAGGAAATTTTTGCAGATCGATGGCTCCTCCTGAAATAATCCGGTCGAAATAGGCTTGCTTAACCATAACGGGAGAAACGGGACACTGCAACCTTCTCTTCATCTCCTTAAGGAGCCTGCCCTTTGGAATATCCGGCTCCAGTCCCAGCGAAACCGCTATCAAACCGTAACTCCGCATTCCTCCCGTAAAAACTGACTGACCGGGATACTCACAGACATTTGTAAAAAGCAAAGCACCATCTGACTCGCGTGTCATCCTGCCGATTTCATATTTCCAGTGCACCGGCCGATCTATGCGGTTTAACATCTTTCGATTATCGATTTCTGCAATGAATGTGCGAAGATCCATATAGCCTCAATTAAAAAAGGTCAGCTTTCCACTTCGGGAGTATCAAGCACGATACGCTGCTCCAGTTCTGAAAGACGGATGTGAGCATTGAAAATGTCTTCGGCAGATTGTACTCCCATCAAAAAGGCATCTTCCATGGAAGTATATTCCCATGACCCAAACCTTCCGGCAGAAAAAATCCCCGAATCTTCCAAATATTTGCCTATTGTCTGCATGGAAACATTGCGACTTGCATCAAAATGCACATATCCATAGGGTATATCCAGAATCTTTTCACACACAATCTGTTCGGCACTGCTGATAATCCCCATGCGAATAAGGTCTTCCACCGACTTTTTACGAGCCCAATCTATGTCGATACCCTTTTGGGGATCATAGGAAATCTCAAGGTAAATTGAACCGTGATCGGGAGGTGCCATGTAATCGGAAAAATTATGAGGGAAACCCAGACGATGGAAAATGTAATCATCTTCGGGAACATACACCCAATGTCTTTTCCCCAGATCGCCCTTTACCCCGAGATTGACATTGAGCACCGCCACGTGCCTTAGCTTGTCGGAGGCAGCCCTGACTTCTGGAATGTCATCTTCGATACTTCTAATAAGAACCGGAAGCGGCTGAGTGGAAATGATGTAATCGTAAGGGACCTTCCTTTTTCTGGAAGTTATGACCATACGTTCTGAGGGGATAATAGCCTCAACGGCTTCATTGAGGTAAATATCTTCCAGCCCTGCAGTCATGGCCTTCACCATGACCTCAATACCACCATGACGCGGGTAGTAGAAATGGGAGTTGTAACCAAGATCCCCTCCCATATCGGAAAGAGCACCCATAAGAAGTAATTTCAGGTTTGATGATGGAACAAACCTTCCTGTGGTATCAGGGGTAAGTTCGCGGGGGTGACGCTTGTATAGCTTGCTATTGTAGGGAATCATGAAGTGCCTGGCAATACCCTCTCCGAAATAGGCATTGATCCAGTCTTCGAATGTGACAATTTCACCTTTACTCTCGTTGAAGTACTGCTTACTGTAGTCGTAAAGGCATTCAGCAATCACTTCAGCAGGGAGCCCGTAAAGATTAGCCTGAAACGGGTACCTTGTGTAGACATTTTTAGAGTAAATCCATGCACTCCTGTTTCTCTGCTCAAGCTTGTCTCCTATGAGAGAAAAGACCAGTTCCCTGAACAATTCGGTACGAAAGTGCAAGAGATGTCCGGTGTAGTCAAAAAGGAAATCTCCCTCCTGCTCCGTTCTGCAAAGCCCTCCCGCTCTTGATTCCTTTTCGAATAGCGTATAGGAAACGGGGGCACCGTTTTTTTTCTCCTGCTGAAATTTCCATGCTGCCCCTAACCCAGCTAACCCGCTGCCGATTATCACCACGTTCTTCATTAGTACTCCCAGTCTCTCAAGTTGAAACACCCGTTTTCTTTCGGTAAAGATTCAGGTAAAGCTTTTCCAAGGATGAAGTGAATTTTGCCGGATGGAAAACCGAGAAAGCTCTCTGCCTCCCCGCCTCACCCATGGCGGCTACTTTTTTACCATCACCGAGCAGTTCCATCAGCGCGGCAGCCATTGCCGAAGGGTCTTGTGGCGGCACCAATATGCCGGTTTTTTCATCTTCCACCATTTCAGGGTTTCCTCCCACACTGGTTGCCACCACCGGAAGTCCCATGGCCATGGCCTCCAGTATCACAATGGGAGCGCCCTCGGTTCTGGATGACAGCACGAAGATATCAAGTTCTCTAAGTGCCTCAAAAACATTGGACTTATACCCGGTGAACTCTACATATTTCTCAAGGCCCAGCGATTTGGAATACTCCTTGAGCGTAGCCTCCAGAGGACCGGTACCCACAATAAAAAGTCGGGCCTCGGGCTTTTTGGAAACCACAATCTTCATGGCCTCGAGAAGCTTGTCCACCGATTTTTCGTCTGACAAGCGGCCAATGAACCCGATTTTGTTTCCTGCCGATTTTCCCCTCTTAAGCTGCATGGCCGCCTGGTACTTCTCGAGGTTAAAGGGTGGATACACCACATCAAAAGATTTTGGCCCGAAAGAACTCTGCCACTCCTTCCGAATGAATTCGGAAGTGACCACGAAAGAATCGCACCGCTGCAGAGCAAGAGATGTGAGCGGCTGTATGAACCGATCACGGACCCTTCCAAAGCGTGAAGGAGCAGTGTCTTTTAGGGTCATTTCTGTACCGATCACCACAGGGACACCCGCCATGCGGGCAGCCATGGATCCCATGAGATTGGCCTTGAGCACATGGGTTTGAACCACATCTGGTTTGTACTCCTTTAAAAAGCTCACCAGTTTGGAAAAACTCCTAGGCTCGTTGTACAGTTTCTGGGGGACATCTAATGAGAAGATTTTACCGCCCAGCTGTTTGAATTTTTCTCCGAAAGCATTCCCGCTGTACTCAAAAACACAGGCCCCCAGTTCGAAACGGCTGTGATCAAAATTCTGAGCCATAATAGTGAGTATTTCAATGAGCCCGTTATAGACATTGAAAGACTTATAAAGATGAAGAACCTTTAGTTTCTGCATGTTCCCCCACTTTGTAAAACACAGAACTAACTTACCAGCTTTGCCATTTCCTTTGCATGATAGGAAATAATCAGATCGGCGCCAGCTCTTTTAAAACTTGTGAGAATCTCGTGCCGAATCTCTTTTTCATCTATTTTACCCAGTGATGCCGCAGCTTTGACCATGGCATATTCTCCACTTACATTGTAAACCGCAAGCGGAACTTTAAACTCCTGCTTGGCCCGATAAACGATATCGAGGTAAAACATGGCCGGCTTCACCATGACAATATCGGCACCCTCATCGATATCAAAGGCGATCTCTCTCAGTGCCTCCTGAGCATTAGAATAGTCCATCTGGTGAGAACGCTTGTCGCCGAAACTGAGCATGGAACCGGTACCCTCTTTGAAAAAGAGATCGTAGAGTTTGGATGCATACTTTGCCGAGTAGGACATCAGCGCCACATTGGTAAACCCGGCCTCATCCAGAGCATTGCGCATGGTTTTGATCTGCCCGTCGAGCATGGCGGCGGGAGACATCATGTCGGAACCGGCTTCGGCATGGGAACGGGTAACTTTGGCGATCAGCTCAAGAGATGCATCGTTCTGGAGATAACCGTTTTCGATAATACCGCAGTGTCCATGCTCAGTATATTCACACATGCACACGTCGGTAATGATAACCAGCCCCGGAACCTGACTCTTAAGAGCTCTCACAGCCTGCTGCACAATCCCCTCAGGGTCGTAGGCCTCCGAAGCCATGGGATCTTTTCTGGCAGGAATCCCAAAGAGGATCACGGCAGGAATTCCCAAATCACGAATTTCCTTCGCCTCCTCCACCAGACGGTCTATAGAGAGGTGATAGTTGCCGGGCAGAGCCGGAATTTCCTTTTTGACATTTGTCCCATGCACCACAAACAGAGGCTGAATCAGATCTTTTACATCGAGATTATGCTCCTTGACCATGGTGCGAATATGCTCATTTCTGCGCAATCTCCTCAACCTGTGAACTGGAAAACCCATGACCTGCTCCTTTTATGATTTTGGCGTCTCTTCTGTTCGAGTTCTGCTTACCAGATGAAAAGGAAGAATTTTGCCGCTTCTGGTGGAAACCGGATAATCCCGCTTAACGCGGACCATTCGTGCCTGATCCCACATGACCGATCCGGACTGTGCCCAGGATTCGGGACTGCTCTCACTGTTCTTTAGCATATCAATAAACGAGGATACAACCGCGTTCTCGTCGATATTCCCCAGACGAGGACTGACTAGAAGACGCATGCGGTTGAATCCCTTCTCATCTTCCTCTTCCAGAAGTTGGAAATCGGTGCTCTGACCACCGAATTTTTGAGGCAGTTCCTTTTCGATGATGCGGATAAAGTCGGTATCGACAAAGGTTACTCCTTCGCCAGTAAGCTTTTCATAGCTCATGATTCCGGAAATGTGTGAATCAAAACCGATTTTTCCGAATTCGCAATCTGCAGATTCCCGGTAGACTGCTCCGTAATCACCCATACCCACGTTAAGCAGAAGCTTGGGTGATTCGTACAGAAGAGTTGAAAACAGAAAGGAATCGACAGTGATGTCGAAATGAGGTACGGTGTGCTTGTGAGTGATCACCGCAGTAGTGTCTTTATAAAGATGACAATGATCGGCATGGTCTTTCCGGGAACCGCATTCGGTATGCTTGTTACAGCCGGCCGCAATCACCCCCGCTTCACTTATGCCGTAGACCGGAATAACCTCCGCACCGCAGGATTCGATTTCCTGCCGCTTGTGAGCACTGAGGGTTTCACCCGTGACCAGGAAACGGACACCTTTTATATTGAACCCGTTCTCCTTTGCCGCCATGCAGACCCTCACCGCGGATGTGGCAAAGGTGTAGATAACGCAGTTTGGGTAGTAATCGAGCATGGAAGAGGCCCACTGAGCCACCTTGTGAGCATGATTGAGATTTACATATTCCGGCTCGGCAAGCTTTACACCGTGAAGTCTGCTCATCCAGAAGATTAAATTTGTCCCCCAGGTCTTTTCCCAGTTGACCTTAATCTGAGCCTTGTCCACCTGAGAGAACCAGCGCTTTGGAGGATTTCCCATATAGGTGAAACGCAGTGAAGAATTAATACCGGGAGCTCCCGGAAACAGAGGAAACCAGTTGGCGATGGGCGACGTTAGTGACCCGTGCATCGAAAGAAGAAATGCATCGTAAAGAGAACGCTGCACCAGATAATCAAAATCGATTCTCACCCTTGTGCCAGCAGAACGGGTTGCACCGCTTCGGACCTCATAAGCAGTAGACAGGAAGGGATTGTCAAACATGTTTTCGGTGCACTTGAATGATGCCCCGTTTCGATTGACTTCAGATTTTCCTTTGAATTCATCGACGGTGAAATAAACGCCCTCCTGAAGAAGCTTCTCCAGAGCAGGCTCTATGCCGTCGGACTCGACCCACTTCTTCACATCGGGGAAAGAGATCTTCTTCCCTTCCAGAAGCTTCAGGTAGGGACTTTTGGAATAGTTGAACACCCCTTTTTCCAAAATATTCAGGAAGTTTTCATTGCGCCGGGCGATTCTGTCTTTAAGAAGTTTTCTCGCCCTCTCCACCGCCTCCGCCGGCTCCACCCTGCCCTTGAGATACTTGTTGAGACCCAGAATGAACCTGACATACTTTCTCATTTCGAAGATCCTTCCGTAGATAGAGGTTCCTCCAATTGCTCTTTTATTTTTGCATTGAAGAATTCAGCCAGTCTTTTCACCTCCGCCTCCGCGTGAGCGATACTGAGAAACATGACCTCGTAGGGCGAAGGAGGCAGATATAGCCCGCTTTCGAGTGCCGGCCAGAACAGTTTGCGATAGCGATCCATAGCAAGGGATGAGATGTCGGCAGGCGAACGCGGCAACACCGCAGTATCCATGTGCATCCAAAGAACAGATCCGGCTCTCTGAAACTGCAGTTCGGAGAGGGAACTCTCAAGCAGAGAAGCAAATAAACTGCCAAGCTTCTCCAGATGCTCGTATACACGTCCGTCAGAGAGGATTTTGAGAGTTTCTATTCCGGCAGCCAGAGAGACAGGATTGCCACTGAGAGTCCCCGCCTGATAAACCTGCCCCTCGGGAGCCAGATTGCGCATCATGCGCCCCGGCCCCACTACTGCCCCCACCGGCATCCCCCCACCGATAATCTTGCCGAGGGTAACCAGGTCGGGAGTAATGCCCAGAAGCTGATAATAACCGCCAAAATGAAGCCTAAAACCGGAAATAACCTCGTCAAAAATGAGCAAAGCCCCATGTTTTAGAGTAATCTCGCGTAAAAACTGCAGAAATTCCCCCCGCTGAACCAAAAGACCATTATTGGCCGGGAGCGGTTCGATAATAACGGCCGCAATACGAGATCCATGGCGGGCAAAAATTTCACCGACACTCTGCTCGTCATCAAAATTAGCCACCAAGGTCTGCTGAGCAACAGCTGAAGGCACCCCCAAAGAATCGGCCACCCCTGCTGTAACCAGCCCCGACCCCGCCTTGACCAGCATACTGTCGCTATGCCCGTGGTAACCTCCGGAAAACTTGACCACCAAATCTCTTCCGGTTACCCCCCGGGCCAGCCTTAAAGCAGTCATAACCGCTTCCGTGCCGGAATTAACCAGGCGAACAGTGTCAAACTCCTTGAGAGCCGAAAGAATAAGCTCCGCCATCTGAATTTCTGCAGGGTGGCAGGCACCGAAAGACAACCCCTTTCCGGCAGCCCTCCTAACCGCTTCAACCACCCGCTCATCTGCATGCCCCAGGATAAGCGGCCCCCAGGACTGACAGAAATCGACATATTCGTTGCCGTCTATGTCCCAGAAGCGGCTGCCCTTGGCCCGGCTGACAAACACCGGGTTTCCTCCCACATTGCGGAATGCCCTCACGGGGCTGTTCACCCCGCCGGGGATCATCTCCACCGCCCTGGCAAAATGCTGGGCTGATCCTAGAAGTGACGATCTGACTGTCTGGGCGGTCATTGAGGCCTCCTGAAATGTAATTTGAGATGAATGTCAGTTTTTTCGCAAAGCACTGGAGTATTCCCGGAATTTGGTTTCGGAATGGTGAAGAATTTTGTTTACAATTGATCTGGTGAGGGAATCGATGGTTTCCCGGTCGGGGTCGGAAAGATTAAGATTTCCGATGGTCTTCTCAAGCCCGCTCTTACGAATCTCCTCAGCCCTGGTGCGTATGGAAACCATGGTTGGAATAATGTCGTAGGAACGCAGGTATTGAGAGATTTCCAGCTTTTTGGCATCTATGATGCCCATTGCCTTCTGCATTTCACTCACCCGCTTCTGAACACTGTTTTCAGAAACGGCCCTGAGGTCGTCGATGTTGTACAAATGACATCCCTGAACAGAGCTAATCTCGTGGTCGAGACTTCTGGGTACCGAAATATCGACCAGAAATAGCGGTCGATCACTGCGGGACTGCATGAAAGGTATAAGATCATTTGCCCTGATAATGAAATCACCGGAAGAAATAGAACTGATCAGGATGTCTACAGAAGGGAGATATTCCCCGATCTCATGCAGCATGACCGGAGTGCCCCTGAACTTTTCGGAAAGTTCGACCGCCTTGCGAAAGGTGCGGTTAGCCACCAGGATATCCCCCACCCCCTGGCTTATTAAGTTTCGCACCGTCTGCTCCCCCATTTCCCCTGCCCCCAGAATAAGCACCCTGCGATTACGGAAATCGCTGAACAGCTCCTGAGCAAGCTTCACCGCAGCATAACTTACAGAAACACTGCTCTCGCCGATTCTGGTTTTGGTACGCACCCGTTTGACTATACTGAACACCTGCTGCATCAGGTGCTCAAAGACATAATCTACCGAACCGCACTCCACAGCCTTTGCATAAGCATCCTTCACCTGTCCGAAAATCTGAGGCTCCCCCAGAACCATGGAGTCGAGCCCTGAAGCCACCACGCAGATGTGCTTCACCGCCTCCTCTCCGGTTTTCAGGTAGAGCACCTCGGAAAGATCTCCGCTGAATTTATGAAAATCTCTGATGAAGTCTCGCAAAACGGCAATACGGGGCTCCTTTAAAAGCGCATAAATTTCCACCCTGTTGCAGGTGGAAAGGATCATGCTCTCCTTGACTTCCTCCTTTGCCTGCAGAAGACAAAGGGCATTGGCGATATCGTCTTCACTGAAAGAAAGCTTCTCCCGAATTTCTATGGGAGCAGTCCGGAAATTCAGTCCCACAACACCAAAAAGCATGCGCCTCTCCTGTTATGATTGCTTGCTAAGTTGCACAAAGGCTCTCACCTTTCAAAGAGGCAATACATATACCAACCTGCCCGGAACACAAGAGCTGAAAACAAATCATCTTCTGCCTCCCCTTACCATTGATAAAAATCCTCCGCGGGAAAGAAGTCTCACCGTCCGCACGACAGAATGAAGAGGTGTTCGCTTTAACTCTTTGGCGATCCTGCGAAAAAGCTGAGGCTGAGGGTTAATTTCCCAGTCGAGAAGCTGCGGCCACATGCGCCGTATCATCTCCCGGTGAAGACGGTAAAGGGGTGGCCTGCGCAACTCCTTTCTCACCCCCATGCTGACCTCAATAAGACTTCGACAGTTAAACGGAGAAAAACTTTCAAATGCAATGTCGTACTCACTGTAGGACTGAGCCGCCCAGCTGCCCGTACGCTGCTCCCAGTAAAAAAGATCAAGAAGATGATCCTGAGATTCCACCCTGGTACGGATATCGCCAAGCCACCCCTCCAAAGCCATTTCCACTTTTTCGCTCCCCTGCATCCCCGCCAGAAGAGAAAGAAACCGGGAATCCACTTTTATCACTCCCGGCACTAAGTAAAAATTCCGGGTAACTTCCCCGCAGACTCCGTTTGTAACCACAAATTCTCTTCCCAGCTCCTGAAAATGCTTGAACATGGTATAGGCATTTCGCACCTTTGAATAGCGGGCAGTGACCACATTGCGGTTTATTAAGGAGAGAAACTCCCGGTCACCCTGAACAGGAAGCTCCGGCACCAGATTATGTCTAAGCCCGAACCTGGCCAAAATGGATGCGGGAACCGTAATATCAGCACCGCTGGATGAGAGTTTGGGGTGTGTATGAGTGAAAAAATAGATCTGTTGTCTCATATCTTTGCTTGCTGCCAGAACAATTCGGGAATCAAGCCCGGCAGTAAGCCCTAGTGCGGTATCGAAACGGTTTACAGCACTCTCCATCAAACCCTCGATCACACTGCAGGCGTATTCGATACTGGTATCAAGAGGGTAGCGACGCATTGTACCGCGAGGCCAGAACCGAACAGCTTTTCCACGCTGCATATCCAGATAATGGTTGGGCAACAAGCGGGCTGCCCCTCGAAACAGTGTCAGCCCCGATGGATACCAAAACTCCTGAGAGCTGAAAAACAGCGGAAGAGAAAACAGCTCCCGCCTAAGCTCCTGGTCCTGTTCAAGACCGCAATTCTCAACCAGAAGCGATACCTCACCTGCAACCCAGAGCCGCCCCCGGAGATCGGTGTGGTAATAGACCTGCCTGAAACCGGCTGCATCATGAATAACCCTCCAGCACCCATGAATGCAACTCACCAGTACGAAACGCCCCCCCAAGCCGTCGAGTGCCTCGAAAAAACGTTCCTCGGTAGAGCAGGCCCGGAGCAGCGATGTCAGGATTTGCCTATCGGTAAAAGTGGGATTGAGCGGGTCGAGAATATAACCTAAAAGGACCAGTGAATTGTCTCCATCGCTAACCTGAGTTACTCCCAGCTCCGGATGGACAGATAAAAGGAATCCTTCACTGAGTCGAAAACGCTTCCAGTTCTGATGCCCCATGATATAATCGGGTCCCAGAAGATACTGTCGCCTATGAAGAAACCTCTGAAGATCCATATTCCTCCCTGTGCATCGAGACGTCCCTGCTTGATTTCCAAATCGAAAAAGTGAAAAACAGCAAAGGATGGACCAGAGAAGAAAAAGGGGCCGTACAGATTGCCGAAACAGAGGATGGCCTTACCCTGCTACGGCTGACTCCATACAGCCCCCTACAAAACACCTGTAATCAGCGCTTTACCTCATAAAAACCACCGCTGCAGAAACTTTCTGCCGACCACTGGTCATAACTATCTTGTAAAACCCGTCAGCAACCGGCCTGTTCAAACTTCCCTTGCCATCCCAGATAAACTGGTGCTTACCCGCAGAAGAGTGGTTCTTGGAAATACTTCGCACAAGCCTCCCCTGACTGTTGAAAATATCGAAACGCACAAGTTCGCTTTCCCTACTATCCGGAAGATTGTACTCAACCCTCACAAGTCCGGGTTTCTCCATTATGCCCAGAAGAGACAATCGGCCAGCTGAAACAACGGAAGCCTTCCGAGGAGTAACCGCCGTCTTGGGCTCCGCAGATGAAACCGCCAACGGGTGAGGGTACTGATAAGGGGTATAGTTTTTATCAGCAGAAAGGAAATAGTCCCTGTTCAAACCAACAATCGCGGGATGCCTGTTATAAACCGAAAACGACTTGCCGTTATAGTTGTTATTCCAGATGTGAAGCCTGCGGATCTGATCCACACAGGGATAGGTACAGTTGCCATCACCATCCCGCCCTTCATGAATAAGATGAATAGGCGAAATGTAATCCCCCTCGAAACGGTTATTGAAAAGAACCCCGTCACCACCGCGGATATTCAACCCAGCCCAGCGATGCACCGCATAGAAAGTGTTGTCATAAATTTCGTAACTTCTGCTCCCCCGAGGCCAGTAGAATTTGTTGCCGTGAGCATCCACAGGATTTCCGTTTATGTTTCCATCTTTAATCGTATTGTGGCGAAAAACATACCTGGAACCGTTATTGGACGCAATGTGGTGAACCCGAGTGGGATCATCAACATTGATCTGCTCAAAATAGTTATCCTCCACGTAAACAGCCTCCGCAGTTCCAAGCGTCAATGGCCGCTTCCAGGCCGCATCCCCATCACCATACACCACCACCGCCGTGGGCTCGTTGTCTATGAAATTATTATGATCCACAACACCGCGAGTATTCCCGTGTATTTCGATTGCCCGGTCATTCAGTTTGCGGAAAGTATTGTCGTAAATTCGAAAATCCTTGCAGTTGTTGATCATTTTTATACCCCGGGTCATACTGGGATTCAGCCCCTGAATGGTAAACCCGTTCATAACGAAACGCCCGCCATTGGAGCAGTTCACCGTAAACATCCAGGCACTGTTGGATGCCCCCCAGCGAAGCGTGGTCCGGTCTCGCCCAGCACCCATGATGGTAATTCCACCCGGAACAGTGATCCCACCGCTCACAACGAAATTACCGGCAGGGATCTGAACCGTGTCCCCCGTTTTAGCACTGTTGACCGCCGCCTGTATGTCGGCCCGTGATCCGCCTGGTGCGTTTACAACCCTGGCACTTGATGACAAAACCATAACCAGTATCAGGAAAAAAACACTCTTATACCGCGTCATTTGCACTCCTTAACCGCATAAAAAACACATCTGATATAAAACAGCCTGCTCTCATGGCGCATAAACATTACACCGCCTGCCGAGTTACTGTAAGAAAATGAATTAAATGCTGTAAAAACAAACACTTACCAGGAAAGCACTGCAGAAGAGTATCTGAAGAACTCCCGAATATCCAACCGGAAGCTTACTGCCAGTTTACCGCCTGTGTCATAAACAATTCTTAACCTGACTACTTGCCGCTTACTCCTTTCTGCTCCCCCCTGAGTGGATGCGGATAAATGTAGGGTCTGTACCCAGAACGTTTTATCAACCAATAATCCCTGTTTTCAGCTATTACTTCACTATGTCTCACGAACACTTTGATTTTACTGTCGTTACACTCGTTATTCCAAATATACAATTGTCGTATCTGATCTTCGCAAGGGTAAGCGCAATTACCATCTCCATTTCGCCCCTCATGCATTAGATGTATGGGGGAAATGAAGCTTCCCACAAAATGATTATCGAAAATCACCCCGTCCCCTCCACGGATATTTATGCCCGCCCAGCGATGAACAGCAGAAATCGTGTTACCATAGATCTCATAACTTCTGCTCCCCCGCTTCCATCCGAACTTGTTGCCGTGAGCATCAATCGCATGGGAGGCCATGTTGCCATCTTGAATGACATTATAGCGGAATACATATCGTGACCCGTTGTTTGAAGCGATGTGATGAGCCCTGTTTTTGTCGGGAACACTGGACTGGCTGAAAAAATTGTCTTCCACATATACTGCCTCCGCGGTTCCAAGCGTCAACTTCTCATTCCACTCCTGATCTCCATTTCCATATACGACCACCGAAGTAGGCCAGTTATCAATGAAGATATTCTGATAGATCACCCCCCTGCCCCCTTTGCGTATCTCAACCGCTCTGCGGGAAAGCCGCTCAAAGCGGCAGTTGTCTATCTGAAAATCGACCCCTCCGTTAAAAATGAATATTCCCCCGCTGGATTCTGAAACTCCGGCCTTAAATGATATGCCGCTCACCCTGAAAGGAAACCGATGTGCCCCGTCTATTCTAAAAAACCAGAACTCGTCATCTGATTTGTCGACCCGATTGAAAAAAGTGCGGTCCCGCCCGGTTCCCAAAATAGTTACCCCCTTGGGAACCTCCACTGAGGAACCAAAGTTATAAACTCCGGAGGACAACAGTACTGTATCCAGGTGACGACAGCGATTCACCGCCAGCTGTATATCTCTGTCGCTAAATCCTTTCACTTTAATCACGGAGCAATAAGTGGAAAAAACTGCAAACAGTATGATAGCAGTTACACGAAACATGGCCCCCTCCCGTTTTTCGAATTGATCCTACAGCGCTTAAATCAAAACTTGAGCTCAAACGACTCAATTATTCATAAATTAATGCATTACATTACCGGTCAACCTTTGTACCGCGTTTTAAAGGGAGTAACAACAGCATGAGTTTCCAGTATCGCAGAAGCGGCTGTACGCTTCGGTACAATGCAATTAAGGTAAGTAGATAGATTGCGGCAAAAATGGTGCCCCCCAGTGTAAGCCGCAAAAATATGGGAAGAGAATGCATAAAGGATAGCAGGTACCAGGTGCCCAGCCCAGCCAGTGCCGCCGCCACGTAATACCGCCAGATTCCGGCCACCATCTCACGTACAGAGAGATTCACCGGACGTCCGGCATACCATATAGCCGGCCCGGTAAGCAGATAAAGACTGAATGTATAGCCTGCTGCCACCCCTGTGGCCCCGAAGGGAAGCCCGCCCAGAAAAAAAAGCACCGTCACTGCCGAACCGATAACACCCCACCAGAACCAGCGGTCACTTCTACCCAGAGATACATGAAGCCATCCCTGAGTGGCGTAAATTATCTGCATCCCCGCTCCAAGCCCCAGCACCGAAAAGATCTGAGCGGCCCTGTCCCACTGAGGACCTAACAAAAGAAGAATGAGGTCGTCCCCCATGGCCGCCAGAAAGGTGCTCATGGGCATGCCCAGAAATGAAAGCACTCCCAGCGCCTTCACAAAATAAGCCCGGTAACGCTCCGGCTCCCCTCGAAGCTTGGTGAGAGTAGTGACCGCCACACTCTGAAGAGGAATGGAAAACTGGTTCACCGGAAGCACAAACAGATAGTAAGCCCGGGAATAGAAGCCCAAAATCATAGGCCCCCTAGCCCAGCCAATAAGCATCTTGTCTACATTGCGGGCGAAATAATTGACCAGGTAAAATCCCATGGTACCCGCACCAAACCGGATAAGCCCCCTCACCCCGGACTGTCTTGACGGAATACCAGGCCTCCAGCGACAAAAAGTCCAGACACCCAGCATGTTGATGATGGCCAGCGCAATGGGCCTGGCCACAAGTGCCCAGTAGCCAAATCCGGAAAGAGCCATTGTGACCGCCACCGTTATGCTCCCCACCGCAGCCATGATCTCCACAAGGGCTATATGCCCGAACTGCATGTTGCGCTTCAGAAGCGCCAGGTGCTGAGTGGAAAAGCCGGCAAACAGAAAGGTACATGCCGAAATGGTGATGATAAGACGCAGTTTGGGCTCATGATAGAAAGAGGCCACCAGAGGTGAAATGAGCACGATGATAAGAAGAATGGAAATGGAAAAGGAGACATTTATCCAAAAAAGCGTGCTCACCTGCCGATGATTGAGCTTATCGCTCTGAATGGTAGCCTCGGAAAGCCCCAGATCCTTGAAAAGTACAAAAAAGCCGGTGAGTGTAAGCACCATCGCCAAAAGACCAAAATCTTCAGGGGTAAGAAGCCTCGCCAGCACCACTGTGCCCACTGTCTGAACCCCAAAATCCACAGCCCGGGCGAAAACAACTATCCCCCCGCCCTTCACCGCACGGTTTTTAAGCCCACCTTTGAGATGCTCGGTTTCAAAAAAGCGGTCCTTGTCGGAAATCCTCTGAGGACCGCCCCGATTGCCGGAAGTAATCTGACCCATGGTGTTACCGGAGTTTTGAGGCAAGATGCACCAGTCCTTTATACATGGTGGCCTGTCCCCAGTGAAGCATGGGGGTTTTGGCCTTTATACCCGGATACTGACGGAAATAAAAGTAACCATCCCTATCCTGCATGTTGTTAATGGTCCAGGTGGCCACCTTCACCGAAAGATCCAGCGCATCGGGGTCCTCTTCGGAAAAGAAGGCCAAAGTATCTATAGCCTGACTTGCACACTGAATATCCACCGGGTAAACCCGGGTATTGTAATACTTAGGCCTGCCGCTTGGCTCAAAAAAGTTGTTTTTGAAATACTGGAAGCCTTTGCGGAGGTGATCTTTATAATCTGAATCGCCGGTGTAATCGATGTAACGCTTGAGACTGTCGAGATTATAGGCTGTATGGAAATTATCTATCCAGTGAGTGGCCGGACCTTCACCATACCACCAGGACCCATCTCCCATCTGCCGGGAACAACTGTACTCCATGGCCGATTTTGCCACCTTGAGCATCTCCTTGTCATTAGTCATTTTTCCCATGCGGGCCAGCATTGCAGCTCCCAGCATGTTCGAGTTGTGGATCGAACTCTGGGTGTAGGCCACATAACTGAGGCAATCTCCCCGGGGAGTCTTCTCGCGAGGAAGATCCATGATCCAGCCGCAGATACTTTTGGCGATGTCGAGATAGCGTTTTTCACCGGTTGTTTCGTAAGTGTCGAGATAAGCCTGCCCGATAAGACTTGACCAGACAATGATAGGCTCATGCCTGGGGAGCCTTCCGGCCCGGCTGGTAAAATCGAAATGATTCCCCCAGCTGTGTTTCTGATAACCGGGGGCTTTATTTTTATCGAGCCAGTCGAGACAGGCAGCCGCTTTCTGCAGGTAGACAGGATCACTGTTCAATTTGAATCGCCTGATATACCCCCAGGCCATATAACCCCGCCCCTTGGTGGACTCCTTGGGACTGACCCCCAGAATGGGACGCAGATTGACCGGACTCTGCCGCACCAGCTGCTGCAGAAGCCGCTCGGCGAAAATGTTGTTGAAAGTTAAAGGCCGCAAGATGGATGATAAGCCGTCAAATGGCTCATACCCCCGGTAGTTCTGCTTTTCAACCCAGCGCTCCACCCGATCGGCGCTGGTTTCGATAATGGCTTTAGTCGTGTTCACAGGCCCCCTCCGCTTGTTTGATAATCTTTTTTAAAACCGACAGTTCTGTGATTTTTTTCTTTTCTGCCCAAAGCACTCATCAGCATGGAACGCAAACGCGCCATCTGCTCCGCTCTGTGAAACTGCATGAGTTCCCGCGAAAGGGGACGATCCATGCGAGTCACAAACCCGCTCAGATAACCCAGCATCAGGAAAAGGCCCCCGATAAAATAGGGCCGGCGGGTCATCTGAAAAGAGGATCTGAAAAGCTGCCATAAGGGATGCCCCCCCAGGTAATAGTCTTTTTGGCCGTGACGATAACGGGACATGAGAAAACTACTGTTTCCGGTGCCCATTTTCCGGTGGTGATGAAATAACTTGTCGGTGAAAGTGCGGGTCTGCCATCCCATCATGCGGGCGGAAGTCACCGCTGCCCAGTCGATCCCTCCGCCCTTTATGGGAGTATACCCCCCGATCTGCTCAAAACACTCTCGACGGAAAAGCTGACAGGCTCCAGACACATGATTCTGATCTATGAAGCCATGATCATAAACCAGGGTTTCCCCCTCCACAAAAGGAGTTCCGGTCACCCCCAGACGCTCATTTTCCTTAAAACGGTCGAGCAGATATTCGAAATAGTCGGGATCAAAGGAGATATCGGCATCCACATTGCCGATAATCTGGTAACTCAGCCCTGCCAGCTGCTTGTAACCGGCATTGAAAGAGTGCACCTTTGCCGCAAACTGCCTGTCCCGATGCTCCGGCATCCTCACCAGCTCTATCCAGTCGTGGTTTCTGGCGAACTCAGCCACTATCTCATCTGTACGATCGGTGGACCCGTCACTCACTATCACCCACTTTTTAGGCAGCACCGTTTGCGCCACCATGGACCTGAGGGTCTTCCCGATGAAATCCTGCTCGTTGCGCGCCGGAGTCACCAGCACATATTCCAAATCATTCCAGCTGTAATCCATTGCCCCTCCCTTGCTGTTTCTATCTGCCGGAAGCCGACCTAACCCCCAGATATGCACTGAACGTACCCAAATGATGCATCAGCTTCTCAAGATAGCGGAACACCAGATGCTCCCCTCTGATCATGGCCACAGGGAGCAGAACCAGGTAGGCCGCACAGGCGGCCAGAGACTTGAGAAACCCCTTGAACAACACCGATACAGACCCGCTTCTTTTCAGAAAGTTATGATTGACCCTGCCCCGCAAGTATGCTCTCTGCAAGTAGTATGCCTTGCTCAGCCGATTCTCGGGAACCTCCTCAAACACCACCGCCCGACTGCTCCATACAAAACGATGCCCAGCCTTCATCATACGCTTGAAAAAGTCCACATCCTCCCCGCCGGTGAGCCCGTACTGAGGATCAAAAGGGTCCTCCAGTCCACGAAACAACCCCGAAGTAAAAAGCACATTACCGGTGCGAGTCTGATGAGCCTGCAGCAGAGTACCGGTGGGAAAACTGGGCCGCTCGCAAATCCGGCTCTGCAGCAGCCACCGCGGAGGCTTCATGGGAAAATAGGGCACCACCGGCCCCAGGACCCCGTCAGCACCGCTTTTTACACCGGTGGTATACAAGTGAAACAACCATCTCTGCTCCGGGAACTCATCATCATCGATAAATGCCACATAATCGCCATATAAACTGTTCCTGAGCACCCTGTTGCGCGTAAGCGCGATATTTTTCTGAGGCTCCACATCATAGCCCAGCTTCACACTGCCCCTTCTCTTGAACTCCTCATACACCCCTCTTGCACTCTGCTGCACATCGTTATCCACCACCTGAACCGAATAGGTGAAAAGAAAACCCGTGTGCTGCTCCTCCAGCTTTTCCAATAGGCGCTTAAGTGAATCGGGCCTTTTATAAGTAGGTACACAAATCACTATATGATCCGTTCTCATCAGACACTCTCCCCTTCTTCTTCAGAAACCGTAACCGGCTCTTGGCCCTCCCCGTAAAACTTCGGAAGCTCCTCCACCCTTTCCCTGCCCTCCGGATCGTGAATGGACATGACCAGAAATGCAAACCACAGCAAAGAGGTGGGCTTTATAAAACTGCTTTCGGAAATGTTATACACCACAATCATCAAAATGAGCATCAAGCGGAGTTTACCCAGATCCCCCCCGGCTTTGATCTCCCTGTAGCTGCTGCGCAAACCCCAGAAAACCTGAAAGGCCACCAGTAAAAGTCCCACAACCCCAACATCGATAAAAATGTCTATGTAGCCGTTGTGCGCCTGCAAGGGATGCCACACAAACTGCTTCCAGAGAGTGTTTGTAAAATCCCCCAGCCAGAAACTGCCATAGCCCGCGCCCAGAAGCGGATGCTTCATCCCCATCTCAATGAGCGCCGCCCAAAGATCCGTTCGACCGGTAAGCGTGGCATCCCTGCCGGTGGAACTTACCACCACATTAAAGATGGAACTCTGAAAAAAGACCTCCAGCACCACTTCGGTGACAAACACCAGCGGCACCCCAATACTCACCCCCAGCCCGATCAGCTTTGCATTCCTCATACGGGACAAAGCAAACAAAAGCATCGCCCCAAGGAGGAAAACCAGCATGGATGTCTTACTGTTTGAAGTACGGGACCCGGCCAGAAGCCATAAGGCCATGAGAAAAACGGGAATATCCAGGGCAGTCCACTTGCGGCGCAGAAAACCCCAGAGCAGAAGCAGCAGACTCAAAGTGACCAGCTGCCCCAAACTGTTCTTGTGAGTAGTCACCCCCACCCACATCTCCACCTGACCGGTGAAATCGTAGGCTACCCCCAGCTCCCGGAAATACTTGACAAAGAGCACCGACATGGGAATAAGCACATAGGCGAATCGACGATACATCCAGCTCACGGCCGCCGGCACATTGCTCTCCGAAACCACCACAAGCGCCATGAGAATATCCCCCAAAGTCCTTCCCCAGCGTCGAATCGACACATCAGGAAAATCGGACCACAGAAGACTCACAAGTAAATAGGTGTAAATGAGAACCAGAAAAGGATTGTGCCTGATAAAATAAACCACATCGAAACGCCGCCAGATCAAAACCCCCAGACCCAGAAACTCCAAAGCAAGGAAAAAATTGCGATCAAAAGGATTTCCAGTCATGTAGTCGGCAGAATCCGCCGCCATGGCCGCCTGAGGATCAAACCAGTACAAAAGACTTCTGGACCCGCAGCGAAGCACCCATAAAAGCGGCAGCCACATGGCCGCGGACACCTTCTCTTTCTCCCCCAGCATCACTCTCCCTTCACCAGGGAATCAACCAGAGCATGATAGAGATGCTTCTTGGCCTCCCAGTTGTTCTCCTGCATGAACTTCAGGGCATTATTAACCATTCTCTCCCGCAGCTGCACGTCATTTCTCACACGCAAAATCTTGCTTGACAGATCATCCACATCCTCTGAACGGAAAAACTGCAGCAGCGTTTCGTCGAAATATCGACTGTGAACCAAAGTGTCTGAAGCCACCACCGGAACCCCCATGGCCATGAACTCCAGAATTTTGGTACTGAACGCCTCATTGCCGAAGGTGCGGCTAAGCTTTGGCTCTACCCCCAGATCCGCCTGCTCAATCACCTCCGGAAGCTTCTCTATAGGTACTATACCCCTGAAAAAAACCCGGTCCTCAAGACCCAGATCCCGGACCAGGCTGACGAAATAACTTTCATCGGTGCCCTTGCCGTAGATATGGAACTGAAGCTCCGGAATCTGCTCCTTCAGTTTATGCACTGCCCTGATCGCCGTCTCAAGCCCCTGATGAATGCTCAAGGTGCCCGGATACACTATGACATAATGTTTACCCCTGACTCGACGCATATTAGCCTTGCGGATGAAAATATGAGGGTCAGGGTAGTTCATGACCACCGAACACTTGCGGGGAGGAACCGACCTCACCACAAGCCGCTCATGCCAGATATGGTTGGCCACTATCACATGATCGGAAAAAGCCATGGACAGCCGCTCCATCAAAACCAGCATACGAAAGAGAAGCGACCCCTGTTTTGCCCCGAACTTGCTGGCGAAAAGCTCAGGCACAATATCATGAATGTCGAGCACCACTTTGGCTCCGAAAAGCTTGGGCACCAGGGCCGCAAACACTTCAAAATCGGGAACCGAATGCACATGCACCAGATCGTAACCTTTTTTAAACTGAAGCCTGGCCAGAAGAACGGCCGAACGCACCAGAAAAAGAAGAAGCTTCACCAGGTAATCCATTTTCTTCTTCTCATCAAGTGCCCGTTTCTGAATTTTATAGACATTCACCCCCGAAACCTGGGCAAAAGATGCGGCACCATCCTGCCTAAGCACAATGGCATCCACCTGATCCCCCCTGCGCTTCAACGATTCGGCGTATCTGCGCACCCGATTATCCCCTTCGTAAAAAGTATAAGCCACCATGCAAACTCTCATGCCACTCTCCTCGTTTCCATATCCCCGCCCCGTTCAGTCATTTCGGCCTCCGATACAAGATTCCTGCGGCAAAACTTGGCCACATCCCTGGGCAAAGCATGCCAGTACTGCCCGTCGTACCTGCTCACCACATACTCCAGAAACTCTTCGTAGATCTCCGCTCTGTACTGCTCAAGATTACAGATCTCCCCGTCAAAACACATGTAATCGGGATGCGTATTCACCAGCACCATTCCCCCATGCTCCACAACCCAGTCAAGCTTGCGCTTCCAGATGGCGGGAGTGCGCTCCTTCATCAGCACAAAAAGAGTAAAATCCTGCGGAAGAGTATAGGGCATCTCCACATAGGCTGAAGCCTCTCCGCCCCTCTCCACAAGAAAAGGAAAAATTGTGCCCACCGGATCGGGCTGAGGCTCGAACGGATCGGTATCAAAAGTGGAGCAGTCATAAAGCACATCAAGCTCCCTGATCCAGTCGAGATTGTGATGCATGGCTCCCGCCCTGAAGCCGCAGGAGTTCCACTCCTTCAAATACCAGTTTATCTGAGGTGCCCTCTCCCGCCACAGCCGGTAATTGCTGAAGAGCCGACCGTCGTGATTGAAATCGTGCACCCCCACTTCAAAACCGTGCCGCACAAGAAAGCTGCGCAAATGAGGAGATACCTCGTAGCGCCGGGGCACCAGATTAAACGATGAGCGAAAACCCAGATTCTGCTCAAGATGAGCCACCTGATAGCTCTTGTCCTGACCCGCAAGATGCTCCACATCGTGAGTGAGCACCAGCGCAAAACGCCGCCCTCCCGGCCAGCCCGGCCACCGCTCGGGCATCGCCCCCGCCTGCTCGTCAATGGGCCATACTCCGCTCACCGCCTCCAGCCTGCGCCTCACCATCTGGGATCGCAGGTATACCTGGTACTGACGGGGAATGAAAGGTTTGAGATGATAGTAAAGCTTTCTGATGAACATCTCCCAGAAACTCCCTCCTAATGTTCTACCCCCGGAAACGGCCGACCTGCACCGCCCCCCTCCTGCGGCTAACTGAGATTTTTGGAGAAAACCGACCGCCCCGATCCCTCCGCTCCCACATACTCCCCCAAAGAGACCGCCACTGCCTCCTGCTGAGCCGCAGCAAGGGATGGAAACATGGGAAGAGACAAAAGCCCGGAAGCAAGCTGCTCACTCACCGGAAATGAGCCTGCTTTGTAGCCCAGCGATGCATAAGCCTTCTGCAGATGAAGCGGAATGGGGTAATGAAGCCCGGTGCCAATTCCCTTATCGGCCAGATATTTCTGCACCTGATCCCGATCCTTCACCTGCACCACATAAAGGTGATACACCGAACGGGCCCAGATAGGCTCATAGGGAAGCTCCACCCCGGGAACTGACCCCAGCAGATGAGCGTAGCGGGCACTGTTCTCCCGGCGCATCTCGTTCCAGCGCGGAAGATGCCTTAGCTTGATGGTCAAGATACCGGCCTGCACCGAATCGAGCCTGCCGTTATACCCTTCCATGTCGTGCACATATTTGCGCACCTGCCCGTGATCTCTGATCATGCGGATTGCGGATGCCACCTTCTCGTCATTGGTGGTCACCGCCCCTCCCTCCCCGAAAGCCCCCAGGTTCTTTCCGGGATAAAAACTGAAAGCCGCCGCCCTGCCGATAGATCCAGCCCTGAGCCAGGTCTGGCTCTTCTGAGAGAAATATTCGGCACCATGAGCCTGACAGGCATCCTCAATCACCACAAGATGATACTTCTCGGCAAGCTCCATAATGGGATCCATGTCGGCAGTCTGCCCATAGAGATGCACCGGGATCACCGCCCGAACGGGTTTATGGGTGAGCTTGTTGCAGGTAACTCCACTGGAATCATCCACATAGCAGTGAGTCTCCAGATACTCCCGAAGCTTCTCCGGAGCCATACTGGAGGTCCTCTCGTCCACATCCACAAAAACCGGGATAGCCCCCGCCTGACTTATAGCCTCCGAAGTGGCAATAAAAGTATTGGGAACGGTGATCACCATATCCCCCGGAACAATCCCGCAGGCCATCAGAGCAAACCGCAGCGCATCAGTGCCGCTACCCACCCCCACCGCATACCGGGCCCCGCAAAACCTGGCAAACTCCTGCTCAAACTCCTCCACCAGAGGACCGCCGATAAACTGCGCGTTTCCCATGCTGCCCCTGAACATCTCCACAATCTCTTCCTCAAGCTCCCCGTGAAGAGCCGTCAGATCCAGAAACGGTACCTTATTCATCAATCCTCCTTATGAATTTTGCCGGATTCCCCGCCACAATCGTCCCGGGCTCCACATCCTTAAGCACCACGCTGCCCGCACCCACGATGGCCCTCTCCCCTATGGTTACCCCGCACATCACCGTGGCACCGGAACCCACCGATGCCCCCCGCCTGACCACCGTGGGGATAAGCTTCCAGTCATCCTCGGTCTGAAGCCTCCCCAACCCGTCGGTGGAACGGGGGTAACGGTCGTTTATGAAGGTCACCCCGTGCCCGATAAAACACTCGTCTTCTATGTTCACGCCTTCACAAATGAAGGTGTGACTCTGAATCTTGCAGTTGCGCCCGATTACCGCGTTTCTCTGAATCTCCACGAAAGGACCCACCCTGCTGTTGTCCCCGATGGTGCAGCCGTAAAGATTAATGTAACCCGCCAGGCGCACATCCCTCCCAAGCTTCACATCCGAGGCCACCTGCATACGCTCCATATCCCCCCCTCAGTTCAGTTCTGATCTTCAAAAGTCTGGAAATTGGCAGAGGGCGCGGATACCAGATTTTCTATGCTCACCATCTGCCCGTCATTTCTGAGAGACTGATCGCAGGCCTCAAGCATCTGCACCACCTCAAGCCCCGCGTAGGCACTGTTCAAAGGAAGCGCATCCCGCTTGATACAGTCCACAAAATGCTGACACTCAAGCTTGAGCGCCTCGGTCTGCTCCACCTTGGGAGCCCACATGTCTCCGGAACGGTAGCTCACCAGCAGATCGTAAATCCCCTCGCGACTCTGCACCTCCACCCCTTTGTCGTAAATCTTTATCTTGTCGTCGGCTATCACGTCATTCCAGACAAGCATCTTTCTCTCCCCCCCGATGAGGGTGGTGCGCACTTTGACCGGAGAGAGCCAGTTGACGCTGAAATGAGCGATTTTGCTGGTGCCGAAATGCACCGTTACATAGGCGATGTCTTCCATTTTGTTTATGTGGGAACGCCCCCAGGCACTGAGCGCCACCGGTTTTTCGTCGATGAGGTAGCGCATGATGGAAAAGTCGTGAGGAGCCAGATCCCAGACCACGTTCACGTCGTGCTGGAAAAGTCCCAGATTGACCCTGATGGAATCGTAGTAGTAGATATCCCCCAGCTGCCCTTCGTTTATAAGCTTCTTTATGAGCCTCACCGCACCGGTGAAAAGAAAGGTGTGATCGACCATCACCTTAAGCCCGGTCCTCTCGCTTATTTCTATGAGATCGAGCGCCTGAGCACTGGTGGCGGTGAACGGTTTTTCCACAAAAACATGCTTTCCGTTCTGAAGCGCCGCCTTGGCCAGGGCATAATGCGTGCTCACCGGAGTCACTATAGCAACCGCATCGATATCCCCCGCCCCCAGAATGTCGGCAGGATCGCCAGTCACCCGAAGCTCCGGGTTGGATGCAGCCAGCCTTTTGAGCACCTCCTGATTTTTGTCACACACAGCCACCACCCGAGCCCCCTGAGTGGCATTAAAGTTACGCACTATATTGGGCCCCCAGTAACCATAACCTATTACTCCTATACGCAGCATGATCGGTTCCTCCCCTCCAGTTGTATGCCAGCCATGCATCCTTTGAAAACCCCTAGTATGCCCCCCTGATAAGCGCCAGCGGTGTACGCAGAATAAGCTTGAGATCCATCAGCAGATTCCAGCGCCGTCCGTATCTCAAATCCATGCGCACCATTCCGTCAAAAGTGGTGCGGCTCCTGCCCTCCACCTGCCAGATCCCGGTAATGCCCGGCTTCACCTCTAAAAGCCTGCGCCGATGCCACACCTCATACTCAGCCGTTTCGTAAGGGATAGCGGGCCGAGGCCCCACCAGAGACATATCCCCCAGAAGCACATTGAAAAACTGCGGAAGCTCATCCAGACTGGTCTTGCGCAGAAAACGCCCCACCCTGGTCACCCGGGGATCGTCGGTGATTTTGTACACCCCGTCCCCCTGCTCCTGAATCTGCTTCTTAATGAGACTCTTCACGTACTGGCGATGAATGGAATCGTCTATGGCCACATGCATGGACCGGAACTTATACAGAAGAAAACGCCTGCCGTTTCGCCCCACCCGCTCCTGGCGAAAAAAGACAGGTCCGGATGAATCGAGCTTGATAAGAATGGGCACCAGAATGAACACCGGCAAAAAGAGAAGAACCCCCAGAAGCGCTCCGGCCAGATCAAGCGTCCTCTTGAAAGCCAGGGAAAGCATGGAATACCTCCCCCCCTCCTCGGCTT
>JAEZKC010000133.1 GCA_023436205.1 Fibrobacterota bacterium | reverse complement strand
G
This sequence comes from Fibrobacterota bacterium, assembly GCA_023436205.1. Classification (GTDB taxonomy): domain Bacteria; phylum Fibrobacterota; class Chitinivibrionia; order Chitinivibrionales; family Chitinispirillaceae; genus JAEZKC01. The sequence goes on along the minus strand of JAEZKC010000133.1, from coordinate 8,537 downwards.
CGGAAGACTATGTTGTCAAGCCGTTTGAGATACTTGAACTGCTTGTACGCATTGAAAAAGTCCTGGAGCGTCGAGGCTACGTGGATTCGGTCATCCGTTTGGGGGATTTAAAAATCTTCCTTGATGATCGTATTGTAAAGGTTAAAAAAAAACCTTTACATTTAAAACCACGCGAATTTGATCTGCTTGTTACCCTTGCAAAAAATAAAAACGTTGCAATGTCCCGCGAAAAACTCATAGCTGAGGTATGGGGTGTTGACTTTTTGGGGGAGACTCGAACAATTGATGTACATATTACTCAACTCCGCAAGAAAACGGGGCTTTCTATAACTTCTGTCCCCAAAGTTGGCTATCGTTTGGAGCAGGAGCCATGAAAATTTCTATAAGGCTTGCTATATATTCGGTTATAATCACGATAGTTGCTATCGTAACTTGTTGTATTCTTCTATTAATTACTACAGCGAATAACCATATTAATAATGCCGTTGAAAATGGCATAGAAGAACTTCGTATGCTAAATAGCTCTTTTTCTGCTGAGATAGATGTTGTGAATGATAACAACCTATCGGATACGGCTAAACGTAGTTTGGTTCTGTTTGTGTTCCGAAAGTATGCTGACTCTTCAATCAGCGGGGCACATTATATCCTCTCAGATACGAACACCCAGTTGTACAACGATTGCCCCATAGACCCGCGTCCACTATTACTATCCAACATAAAAGAAAGCAATGATCTAGCAAAGAAAAGCGACGCTCAAATAAGTGATGTGGTTAAGAAATGGCCCTATGTAATAGCGGAACTAAAAGGGCGCATGTACTTGGCTGTTGGTCATTGGAGCAGCAGTCTGGGTAATAAGATGAATTTCGAACATGAGATTTATCTTGTGCGGGATATTACAAACGTTTATAACGGTATTGCGTTGCTAGGCATCCGTTTTGCTGTTATTGGGTTGGTAACAATTATCCTCAGTGCCGTGTTAATGATTTTTCTTGTCCGGCGCGTTATGCGTCCGCTTGGCGGGCTGCAAAAAACCGCTGCTGCACTTGCCGAGGGGCAATACGATAACCGCATTCAGGTACGAGGCAGGGATGAAATTTCCGCGCTCGGGACGAGCTTCAACAAAATGGCAGATGCCATCGCCGGACACATTGACGCATTAGAGAATACAGCAGAGCAACGTAAGCTATTGTTGTCTGCTCTAACGCATGAACTTAAAACACCGATGACAGCCATCATCGGTTATTCGGAAGCGCTGATGCGTATACGCCTGCAAAAGGAACAGCAGGAGGAATCCATTGCCTATATTAACAGCGAGTGCAAGCGTGTCGAGCGTTTATCTCAAAAGATGATGCAGCTCATTACGCTGCAGGGCGGCGAATCGGCCTCTATGAAGCTGCAGCCTTTAAAAAGGCTCTATGAAGCGGTAGAGATGACGCTTGAGAGTATTGCACAGCAGGAAAACATTGAACTTGCGTTTATTGAAAAAGATTCGCCAGTCTTTGAAATGGACATCGATATGATGGCGAGTGTGCTGATTAATCTGTTTGACAACGCCCGCAAAGCTGGTGCAAAGCATATTACTTTCATGGCAGAGAAGAAATCCATTTCTGTCAAGGATGATGGTGTAGGCATTCCTCAAGATGAGATTGAAAAGATTATACAACCGTTCTATATGGTGGATAAATCACACTGTCAATCGAAAGGTGGCAGTGGTCTTGGTTTAGCTTTGTGCGAGCTTATAATCAAAACGCATAAAGCACAATTACTTATCGAAAGCCAGATTGGTAAAGGAACCATTGCTACAATTCTATTCAAAGAATTACATTTTGATAATAAGTCGAAGAATACTTGAAAATATCATTTGAACTAAAATAAAGGTAAGAAAAGAAAGGTGGACTAAAGTATGAAACGAATTATAACTGCAATATTGAGCCTTATTATAGCCTTTTCTCTTACTGCCTGTCAGCCGACGCCACAAAAGGCAGTGGTAGCAGAAAAGGATTCTGAGAATCTGATTGGGGAAGCACAGAAGGATGATACGACCAAAGGTAACGGCATAAGCCTATCCCAGCAGTACAGTATACCAAAAAATTATCAGTTCGAGATGCAAAGCGCAAATGGCCTGTTGAATATTAAAGTGGACGCGCAAGTAGTTACACCGGATAGTGATCGGATGCCAATATATCGTGTGAAAGCAACAGAGTTCTCTCAGGAAATGGTTAGCACTTTTTTTGAGGCACTGTGTGGAGAAACGGAAATGTGGATTGAGTCTGAGCAGCAAACAAAGAATCAAATCCAAGAACAGATTCTCATGCTTAAAAAGCTCATTTCGGAAAATAATGAGCAGTTTTTAGCTGATATAGGAGGGATTGAGGAGGCGAAAAAAAGGCTGGCAGAATTAGAAAAAGAGTTTGAAATCTCGCCCGAAAGCAATGTTGAAAAGCGAACTTACGGGGAACTGATACCAATGTCCACAACTTCCATTGATACCTCTACTACAAACACCTCTGCCGCTGGAGAGGGAGGAGTGGATGTTGAACCAGCAGTAACACCCTCACCCTCAAGTACCTATTCCGGCCTTAAAGCCTATGAAAAGAGTAACGTTGGCTTGAATGGAAAAGGAAGAATATACCACGTTGCAAATAACAGTACTCCCAATATGTTATATTTGGATTATAGAAACTCAGCTGCATACATCAACTTTGGTTCCTTTGCATCATTCCCCGTTTTAAATGATGCAGATATCACAGAGGAAGCCTTATCTATTGTTGGATTAAAACCCAGTGAAGCCCGGCAAAAGATACAGGATTTGCTGGATAGGACTGGTTCAAACATGGTAGTCGATAGTGTCTACTTACAGAATGATGAGCAAAATGGTAATTATGGTGAGGCTGCAAGACCTGCTGAACAATACGCGTATAAGGTTTTCTGTGTGCGGACGGTTGACGGTGTTTCATCTTCCTATGTCGGTGGTGGAAGCAAGCCGGATGTCAACGATACGATGGCTCCATATTGGCATTATGAAAGTCTGGATATTATGATCAACAGCGAAGGAATCATCAAATTGGAATGGTTGGCACCAATTGAAGTCGTTGAAACAGTCAACGAGGATGCGCAGCTCAAGCCCTTCTCGGAAATCAGAGAAATATTTGAAAATATGATGGGTATCAAATATGAACCACAAGCCGAACTCAGTGGAGATAAATATAATTTTGAAATAAACCGTGTCACATTATCTTTGCACCGTATTGTGGAGAAAAACTCCAACGAGAGCGGTCTAATGGTTCCAGCTTGGAACTTTTATGGGAAGTTGAATGTAACACCATCTAGCGGGAGCTCCACTGGAATAGTTGAGTATCTTGGCGAGAGCTATATGACAATTAACGCTATTGATGGAAGTATTATAGATACATCAAAGGGCTATTGATATATAAAAAGACGATAAAAGCAGGCATAGGAGAACATCAAAAAATTGCCAATGCCTGCTTTCTTATTACCTTATTGATCTGAAATACAGTATAAATGAGTCACTAATACAGGTATTGTGAAAAAGTGGAGAAGATGATTTTGGACAGAAGTTCAGTAACTGCATCAGATATTAGACGAGCTCTCGCTGGCCGAGGCTATATTGTCGGCGTTATTGGTACAGTGCTAGTAATTTTTCTCTCCTCCATGGAGAGTATTATTGGCATCGTGCAAAACGGCGAGCCATTGCCAAACGGCTACCACGCACAGCTCATCTTTGACGCTCTGGCATCAGATGCAATGACGCTAGCAATCCCCATTCTTTGCGCGCTGCCATTCACCACCGCGTTTGTGGACGACATAAAAAGTGGCTACATTAAACTATATCTAAATCGATGCGATGTGACTTCGTATATAAAGAGCAAGCTTATTGCTTGTGCTCTTTCAGGCGGATTAGTCCTTTTCATCGGGATCATTATTTCATATGGTCTCTCAACCCTCATATTTACCCCCATGGAGTTAGCGTTGACCGATGGGGAAGGCGCCAGCCCATATCTGGCCCAATTATTGACGGTTGCGGCAACGCTTTTTTTCTCCGGCGCGTTCTGGTCACTCGTGGGTTTCACGTTCGCTTCCATGACACAAAGTAAGTATATGGCCTACGCATCCCCGTTCATCCTTTATTACGTGCTCATTATTCTGAATGAGCGCTACTTTGAGAACCTATACGTCTTATATCCAAAGGAATGGCTGTTTCCGTCGAATTCGTGGATTCTTCACGGCTTTGGTGTCATTCTATTGCTCATCATCCTTTCAGCCATCATGAGTCTGTGCTTTGCCATCGTGGCAAAAAGGAGGCTCGAAAATGTATAGAATTCGTCAATCGTTTTCCGTTGCATCATACAATTTCCGACAGTGGCATAAGAATCCGCGCATATTTATCACATTTGCACTGGCCTTCATCCTGTGCTTTCTGCTCTCGGATAAGGCGGTGCGCTTTGCGAAGGAATACGAAACGACGATGCAGATCGTGGAGGCGTTTGTCTGGACGTTTGGAGACAGCAACTCAATCATGCTTGCATCACTCCTTCTTTTGTTACTGTTTGCGGATATGCCCTTTATTACTAATGGCACACCGCTTTATCTGGTGCGTATCGATCGCAAAACATGGCTTTTTGGGCAGACCATTTATATCGTTGTTTCCACAACCATCTACATGGCGTTTATTCTCGTTGCAACATCGGTGATCTGCATGGGCCAATCGTTTGTTGGAAATATGTGGAGCGAAACGGCTGCGATATTGGGCTACTCAGGCGCAGGCAAAGCCGTCGCACTGCCAGCGCTCGTAAAAACGCTGGAGATGAGCACACCATATGAATGCATGGCGACAATTTTCCTGCTTATGCTCCTTTATGCCTTGCTCATGGCATTTGTTATGCTAACGTTCAACATCCGCAAGGGACAACTCGCTGGCGTTGTAAGCGTGTTTGTGTTCAGCTTGTTTGGATTTCTGCTCAATCCACAGTTGATTAAAACGCTATTTCAATTGCCAGACGAACTTATGTACAAGGCCAATGTCGCGGTAGGCTGGATATCGCCGCTCAATCAGGCAACGTATCATATGCATAACTTCGGGTATGATCTCTTGCCACGGCTTTGGATGACGTATGCGATTTTCACAGGATTGATTGTCATGTGCTTCATTTTAGCACTTCGCGCCATACGCAGTTACAATTTCAACTTTGCAGGAACGGAGGGGTGATATGGACATCGCTATCAGCGTTCAAAATGTCATAAAAAAATTCGGGGAAGAGACGGTACTCAAGGAAGTATCTCATGATTTCGAGGAAGGGAAAATCCATGGCATAGTCGGCAACAACGGCAGTGGAAAAACCGTGCTTATGAAATGTATTTGCGGCTTTTTGCTGCCAACAAAGGGCAGAATACGTGTCCGGTATAAACAGGTTGGTAAAGATATGGACTTTCCCGAAGATATGGGCATTATCATCGAAACACCAGGCTTTCTGCCGAATCTTTCCGGTGTCAAAAATCTTGAGATACTTGCATCGCTGAAAAGAAAAATCGGCAAAGAGACTATCAGCGATACCATTTGCCGCGTTGGCCTTGATCCCGGCATGAAGAAACCTGTTGGTAAATACTCGCTCGGCATGCGCCAACGACTAGGTATCGCGCAAGCCATCATGGAAAACCCGTCCATACTAATTCTAGACGAGCCCTTAAATGGCCTTGACAAAACCGGGGTAAAGGATATGCGCGAGCTTATCAAGGGACTGCGAGGCGATGGCAAAACGATCATTCTCGCCAGCCACAACCAAGCGGATATTGACGAGTTGTGCGATACCGTTTGTGAGATGGATGCGGGCGTGCTAACGGTGGTGAGATAGTGGAAGATATAATTCGGCTGGAGAAGGTCGTTAAGATAAGCCACGATGGCAAACGAGCCATCAATGGCGTAACGATGAGCATATTGGATCGAGAGTGCGTGACGATTATCTCTGCTCCCGGAAGCGGTAAAACAACGCTCGTTCGACTAATTTCCGGGCTAGACAAACCAAGTGACGGGCAGGTTTTCGTGCTGGGAAACTTAGTAAATGAAATGCGAAACGAAGAAGCAGCAATCTTCCGAAACAAAAACATCGGCATCTTACATCGGAATCCCGCGTTCTTGGATAATCTATCGGTTCTTGATAACGTGGCCATGCCGCTCATAATTCGCGGCGATGTCCCTTTCCAGCGGCGTAATAAGGTGATGGAGCAGATGAAGACATTGGGGCTGCAATATACCACTCATGCACGTCCAACGCAGCTTTCGCCACTTGAGAGACACAAGGCAGCGATTGCCCGGGCGCTGATTACAGAACCCCGAATACTACTGCTGGACGATTTTGCAGCTAGCCTTTCGATTACTGATGAAGAAGAAATAAAGGCAACACTTTATGCAATATGCCCCTATGGAACATATACGGTGGTTGAGTTAACAGGCGCAGATTCGGGACTGATTTGTACTGATAGAACAGTCGTTCTCGACCATGGAAAGATACAGGAGGAACAAAAATGAAAAAATTAAGCTTGCTGCTAGCGGTCATATTGCTCACATGGCTGCCTGTTACAGCTCTGGCGGAAGGAGAAACATCTCCCACTCCTTCTGCCACCCCCCAAGAATCACTGGCCGACACTCCAGAGGAATCGCCTATTTTAACAGAAGAAGATATTTCTTCTGCCACTTTACAGGATGCCCAGACTGACACTCCGGGGGAATCGCTTTCGCCAGCAGTCAGTCTGTCAATCGATAACGAAAACGTATATGATGGTATGGATAAGGCGTATAAGGATGGATATTCGCCGATTGTTCAGAATGGAGTGGCAACAGTCATCGTGCCGTTAATCGCCAATGGTGAATTGAAGGAAAATTCCATCACGGTTACACCGGGGTTGGGCGAAACATCATCGTCGCCGTTTGTGTACAAAAACTATCAGAAAACCGTCACATTACAGAATAATGCTGTTAACGGAAGCGCCTCAACGGTTCCGTCATATCTTGTTAGTTTCTCATTCTCTCTGTCAGCTGAACGAATTAACGGCGTGTATCCTGTCACGATTGACGTTCAGACAAAGGATATAAACGACAACACCATCCAGCAGGCATTCACATCTTATGTGACGATAACGGACGGTAAGGACGCGAACGCGGAGCCAACTGAACCTACCGAGAGACCCGAATCGCAGCCAAAGATCATTGTCAGCAGCTATAGCATCAATCCCTCGCCCGTAGAAGCGGGGAGCGAGTTCGCTGCCACTATAACGCTCAAAAATACGAATGAAAAGAAGTCCGTACAGAACATGACGGTTACAATCTCTTGCGATTCTCCAAACTTCTCATTGCTCAATGATAGTAATGTGATATATATCAACAAGTTAAGCAAAGGAAAAACAACAGATATTGAGGTTAAATATAACACAGACTTAAATACACCTGAGCAAACTTACAATATCACCTTGACGTTGGCCTATGATAACAGTGATGCTGCAACTTTAAATTCCACGGGAACGGTTCCCGTGGTGGTGGCTCAACCTCTGCGTGTGGAAATGACGGCTCCCACAATCGAAGCTCAAGTCAACGCTGGCGATACGATGCCATTATCATTTCAGGTCATGAACATGGGGCGTAGCGCAGTCTATAACGTGCGCGTGGAGCTGGCCGCTCCGGGATTGATCCCATCCAATACGGCTTTTATTGGCAACTTGGAAGCAGGAACGGCATCAGAAGCGGATATGGATGTATTTGTGGGTACGAAAGACATGAGTGAAGGCTACGAAGGCGATGACAAATATGGATATACGAATGGAACGATTACGCTATTCTATGAAGATGCGGACGGACAGGAGTACACGCAAGAGACAGAATTTTCAACAACCATCAATCAACCGGTGATCACAGCTTCAAATACAGAAGACGAGGAAGAACCCGAGACGGCTAGTCAGTGGTGGATATCCGTTGCGATCGGTGTGCTGATTGTTGCGGGGCTTGTTGCGTATCTTATTATACGCAACAAGCGTAAGGGAAAAGACAATGCGAATTTCTGATCTGATCAGCCTTTCTGTAAAAAAGCTCAAGAGTAGTTGGGCTGTCTTGCCCGCCATCGGGTTCTGTATAGCCGCCTTTTGCTTATGTTTTGCCGGAGCGATTCTGACAAAAGTTCAAGATGAAAAAGCTGAGCCCTATGAAATCATTATCTCAGCAGAAAGTACATCTCTGTCAGAAAGCCTAGTGGCCGAAATATCAAAGACTACAGACGTGACAGCTGTAACGCCTTTATTACAAGTACCGGCCACCATATCGACGGGCGAGTATACCGCATCGTTGACGTTGACAGGTCTCAAAGCGAACTATCTTAAAGAAGGTCTTTCGCAAGGCAGTATCTTCCCGGATGATAGTGTCATGCCATATATCGTACTCAATGAAGCCGCATGCAAACAGTTTGCAACAGACGATGGTGATGTGAAAGAAGCAACTTCAGATACTGAAATGCCTGAGATCGGTTGGCTCAACG
>JAEZKC010000042.1 GCA_023436205.1 Fibrobacterota bacterium | reverse complement strand
TACTTTATCGTTAAATAACATAACTGACTTTAATTGGAAGGCTGGTACACCGATCATAGCACATGCTTCTTTTTCCTCTTCCTTACTAAATAAGGAAGCCTTAAATCCCAAGCGAAACGGGCGGAGCAACAAAGATAACATAGCTATAGGCTGCTCTCCTTTTTCCAAGAATTCATTGCATAATGAAATTGTATATTCCTTATTGCCATCAATGATAGCCTTAGATAAGGCAAACACCTTTTCATTACAAGAAGGCGGAATTACTTTTTCTATCGTTTCTACAGTAACAACGGAACTGACACATACTAATTGCCTGACATAGATTTCAAGAGTATAAAGATTGATCTCATCATCCTCTAAGTAATTAACTCTCTGAATTAGTAAGTCAAATGATCTTTCTGCAATTTTAGCACAATTATCTTTTATCAGCTTCATAATAAAAATCCTAAGCTCATTTTCTTTGAGTTTATTACACTCCAAAACAATATCAGCAGAAATCAATTTCTTATATAAGCTCGTTCTCTTATCTACTTTTGCAACTATTATCATCAGAATGGTAGATTCAGGAACCTTCTCCGTTATACTGAGCACCGGTTCTTTCAACTCATCCAAATAAACAATAACAACACGTTTTTCATCAAGAAAAGGAAATGTATGAATCACATTTTTCAGTTCATTAGTAATGTCATTAAAATATGAGATATTCATCTCCCTACAAGTAATTAATTTCGTATACTTCTCAATTGCCTTATCAATAAGATATGGCTCATTTCCAAACAATAATTTAACCATTTCATCAGTCCTCCTATCGAACCATTACGCTCTTTTCAAAAAGCGGAAAGAGCTCACACTTTGCATGTAAAGACTCCATAAAATAGAGAGTGTTTTTTGCTCTTGTCATTGCTACATAAAATAGCTTGTTACTTTCCTCACTATTTTCAAAATCTTCTGTTGCATAAATTATAACAACTGGAAACTCTTTTCCTTTGCTGTCATGTACAGTAAGCAAGTTCACTGCATCCGGTCTTGACGAATACCCCACCCTCCTATCATCTTTATAGAGAATCATTATATCCATCAACCTATATAAGTCTGCTATCTTTACTATTGCTCGTTCATCAGCTAAAGTAATTAAATGATCTATAACCTTATGAGATTTTTCCTCAAAGAGAATGTCACAAATAGCTGATAATACATCTTCAATTTTATGTCCATATTGAATTTCCTTAAACACGCTTATTAGCTTATAAGCTGCAATGTGATAAGGTGATTTATCTTTTTCCTTTTTTATACGAGAAAGACAATTTGCATCCATCTTATCAACTGCAGGCATCCCATATGCTAATAGATTAGTATAAAGCGAGAGTTTCTGATCTGATTTTACTTCAACATTAATATCACAAAATTTCAAATAACGAAAAAGTGCTACATCAATGTCCATGCCACAGTAATAAAGAGTAAGCACATCATTAAGAATACGAAATACTGTATCATTTCTAATGTAATCCTTTGGCACAGCTACTTCTACGATACCGTTTAGCTCATCAGCAACCTCAAAAAGCCTTTTATTAGACCTTGCTAATACAGCAATCTCTCCAAGCTTATAATCATTCTTTCTTGCTGAATTAATGAGTGATATAATATCTCTTGTTTTCGTACCCCTTAAATAATAAGGTTTGTATTTTGCATCCTTGTGTCCAACAATGACTTTCTCTAATCGCTTATGATTATGCGATATTAACTCATTTGCTGGTTCCAAGATTGCATTATTCGAACGAAAATTCTCATTCATCACAACTGATTTTGCTGTTGGAAAGTCTGTTTTGTAGTCTAATATAAATTTGTTAGAACCACCTCGAAAGCCGTATAGTTCTTGATCATCATCTCCTACTACCACAAGGTTATTATGTCTTTTTGCTATTGCATAAATCATTTTAGCTTGCTCTTCGTTGGTATCCTGAAATTCATCAACCATAATATACTTATACTTTTCAGCATATTTACTTACTACGGAAGGATACTTTGAAAACAATTCATTAACTAAAATAATCTGCATATCAAAATTTATAAATCCTTGTTTCTTAAACGCCTTGCTGTAGTAGTTGTAAACTTTTAAAATACCAGGTATATCTTTCCCTTCATAGCGGAGTTTAAAGTTTTCTTCTCCATCAGCCTCAAGCTCCTGAAACATTCTATCTAATGTTCTGATAATACCATAATCAAGATAAGCACTATCATATGACATATCAATAATTTTAGGAGATTCTTTCAAAGCCTCTTTAATTAACTCTAATCGGTCTACGGTATCTGCAATACGAACTCGTTTTCCAAATAGGAGAGGATTTTCTTTCAAAATCCTATAACCTAATGCATTGAAAGTAAATATACTTGGTATTCTACTTTCATCCTCTGTTCCCATTAACCTCATAACTCTTTCTCTCAGCTCATTTGCTGCTTTTCTAGTGAAAGTAACAAATAGAATATTATCTGGGTGAATACCCTTCTGTAACAAAGTGGCCAACCGATGAGTTAATGAAAAGGTTTTGCCAGATCCAGGTACCGCTATGACGCACATAGGTCCATCCATATGCTTTATAACTTTTTCTTGTGACTTTGTAAAAACTACTCCTTTTGTTGTTTTAGGTGCTCGATTTTCACAATCGTTTACTGGCTGTTTTATAACCCTGAAATTAACTTGACATACATCCTTATGAATACAAGTTTCACACTTATCTTCTCCTTTTTCTGCAAAAGATAATGAATTCATCAAGTGCTTCCATGCAGAGCTTACATTTTCATAAGAAAAGGTAGCAATATTCTTACCAGGCTTGTGCTCAAATCTTTCAATAATCTTGGATGTGGTATCATCCTTATTTGTGATATACCACACCTCAACG
>JAEZKC010000104.1 GCA_023436205.1 Fibrobacterota bacterium | reverse complement strand
GTTGGGTTCGATTTTTTCTGACACATTTTCTCCACAATTAATATTAAGCTTTTTGCAATAATCGTTTCTATATGTGCCTAATAATCTAATGAACATTTCTTCAATGCACGAAGTCTGATCTTGAAATGGTCCATTTAAACGTCGCCATTCATCAATGTCTTCAAGATATGCCAAATGTAAATCAATATCCCTTAAAATCAATAGATTATCTCCCATCATTGACAAATAGTCTGAATAATATCAAGAACAAGTTGGTATTGATTATAACATGCCCTATAGTCCACTACCATAGAGCATGTTGTTTTCATCACCTCTTAATAGTTGTGATCCGGTCATACATATCGCCCTCAATGGACAGCGCGTCTGTACCGTATTCATACAGTTGCCCGACAGGAGACCACGCATAAAACGCCTGTGCCCACGCGATATAAATTCCATCGGGGTACCACAACGGTGTATAGTGCAATCGGCTTCCTGTCTCTGAATGCGGATTAACGGCAAGCTGCCAAGTCATCGTCATGTCACCGGCTTCGCCTGTTTTTATCTCCAAGCTGTCACGGACATTCTGCCAACCAGCAATCTGCCCATATGCGTTTTCGGGACACCGCACCCAAACCATCTGCACCCCGACAAGCTTCTCGGGATGATCATAGTTTGTGGTTAATGTGGTCGTACATTGAATGCTGAAGCCAAAGCCAGACTCCATTTGACGCGACTTATGGGCATAAGCGATGCGGCTATCCGGCGCAATTGAAAACATGGTGGTCAAACGGGCATAGAAGGTCTTTGTATAGTAGCTGCCGTTTTCCAACCGAACCTCCTGCCAGGTATGATAAGAAGATGATTCGGCAGTCGGCAGGCTGGTCAGCCCATACGCTTCATATCGCTGCTCCATTTCGTAGCTGTCGGGATCGGCCACAATACTGGCCGGAACAGCCATCACCTGAATGTTCTTTGTCAGCGTGTTGTTGCCCTCGTCAGTCTCGTTCAAAGCGCCATTTGGGTCTGCGATGATTTCTACGGCGTAGCTTCCGGCTTTGGGTGCTGTGATTCTGAATACCGCAAGGTTGCTCCCGTTTCCGGCAATAGGGATGCTTTCCGTATAGGACCTGCCGCCAATCAATAACTTGATGGAGACGGACGGAACAGGCTGCGCCGTCCGGTTTCGTACTGTTGCCGATACCGTCACCTCCATGCCAGCGTACCAGTCGGTAATCGTGCAATCGACAATCTCTATATCCGGCCTAAGCGCGTTGATAAATAGCGTCACTGTTTTGCTATTGTTGCTCTTGTTGCTCTCCGCAACCAGATTATTGGGATCGACTAAGGCAGCCATGGTAATGCTCTGCGCGCTTATTGATGTGGGCGCTGTGCAAGTAAACGTAACCGTCTGGCTGGCTCCTGCACTCAAGGCGGATACATTGGCTGAAAAGGTTCCAATACCCGATGCAGTCAGCCGAACCGTCGTGGCAGTTGCCGCGCTTTCCCCGATATTTTTGACCGTTCCTGTAATGGTCATCGTATCACCGGCTTCATATTGGGTCTTGTTTCCGATTAATGCCGTCACCGTCAGGTCTGGCAAAGGCGGGATATAGGCCATCACCTTGAAGGAAGCCGCTCGGGTATTGTTGCCCTCGTTGCTCTCAGTTATTGCGCCGGTCGAATCCGCTGCCATTGTTATGCTTATGGTCTTATCCGATGTATATCGGCCTGTCGTGTACGAAAAAGTGACGCTCGTGTTTCCTCCAGCCGCCAGTGAAGAGATATATTTTGTCTGTGTCGTTAGGTCGGCAGAGGTCAGCGCCACATAGAAGCCGCTCGCAGATCGAAGACCTTGATTCATTACCGTTGCCGTGACAATGACCGTTTCATCGGCATTGTAGACGGTTTTATTGGTGCTCAGCGATGTGACCACCAGATCCGCATAGATTTGTGGTGTGCCAAAAGCGACCGAGGCCGTCCTTGCCTCGTTGTATTCAGCTGACTTGGCGACGATCACGCGCTGCAGGCTACTGGAGTTCGGCGCATAGGCAAACATATTGCTTCGTAGACGGTTATCGCGTCCTGTCGCGGATATGCTGAATGCCCGGTTGGCATTGGCTTCGTTGAGTGGTATCCATATGGTCAGCATATCGCCTGATTGCCCCGTATAGCCAGATACGCTTGAGCCTGCCGGAAGGCCGGAAGTGTTCAGAGAGTATCCACCGTTCATATTCGCCAGCCAAACAGACGCAATGCCGACAAAATAGCTGCCGCTGATGGACATGGACGGCGCGGAAAGCGCAATGTCATGCGGCATGAGGCCTTGCGCGCGCGCCATGATGAGCAGTTCTATCGAAAACTGAAGCACACTTATGTATCCCGATCTAGCCCTGATCTTGCTGGCTATCTGGCCGCTGGCCGCATAGCTGCGGAGCTGCGCGTTGGAATAAGCGCCGAGATTGGTGAAGTTATATTGCCCGCTTTCACCGTTTTCCGAGAGCCAAAACCGTATGGCGTTGGCAGTGGCATATCGTGCTGCCGCCGCAGACAAACCACCCGTCGCATATGGGTAGCCATTTTCAAGAATAATACGAAGGCCTGTCTGTACT
>JAEZKC010000128.1 GCA_023436205.1 Fibrobacterota bacterium | reverse complement strand
GCTCAAGGAGCTGGGCAAGCCCATCGCGGGCAAGACCGGCACCACCAACGACGAGAAGGACGCCTGGTTCATCGGCTTCACGCCGGAAATCGTGGTTGGCGTCTATCTCGGCTACGACAAGCCCAAGCCCATGGGCAAGGGCTCGACCGGCGGCCTCGTCTCGGCGCCCATCGTGCGTGATTTCATGAAGGTGGCCATCGCCGACCGCCCGGCCATCCCCTTCCGCGTGCCGGCCGGCATCAAGCTGGTGCGCATCGATCGCAAGAGCGGCCAACGCACCAGCGCGGGCGACAGCAACGCGATCCTGGAGGGCTTCAAGCCCGGCACTGCTCCGCCCGACGGCTACTCAGTGGCCGGCTACGCGGGCACCGACGGCACCAATCCGGAGCCGGTCACGCCGGTGGCGAGGAGCGGCACGGGCGGCCTCTACTGAGGTCGCCGCGTCCCCAAAAGTACCTCCAGCACGTGGGGTGGGCTTAGAACTGTGTGCTTAAGCTTCGCCTTGCGTCAGTATGCAGCAGGCGCGCACGAGTGCCGTTGTTCAACCGGCCATGGCAGTGTCAGCGCGGTTTGCGAATGGGCTGCGACGCACGATTGATGCGTGACAGGTCGCGTTGGCTCGCCCGGTTTTTGACGCAGATTAACCTCATTGTCGTACCGTTCCTGTACAAGCCGCCAGAGATAGGTAAGCTATTAGAGCATGCCATTGGGTAAGCTGAAGTTGTCGGGGATGGTCAGCTTGGTGGCGTCGTCTTGACGCAGGGGCAGGCCAGCCGGGAGTTTCAGCCATGGACGGTAATATGGCGGATCGCCCAGCAGCTGCCCGTGCCCTTGGCCGCGAGGCCGTTGTCTTCTTCGATCAGGACAATCTCGTAACCTTCATCAACACGGCCGCCGAGCGCCTGTGGGGATTGAGCCAGGCCGAGGCCATCGGGCGCGACGTGGGCGAGCTGATCCCGGGCGCTTCGTCGCGCGGAAAAGACGCCGTCCCGGCGGTCGAGCTTGCCCTCGACATGGTCCGGGGCGATGGCTCAAGGGTCGAGGGCATCGTTTCCGTCACCCGCGCGCAGCACAAGCGCGAGACCTGCTACATCGCCCTCGTGCGCCCGATGCCAAACACGGCGGCGCACAACAAGAGCCTCGCCGCACTGACCGCCGTTGCCGAGAAGACCGATCGTGGCGTGATCGTCGCCGACGCATACGGGAAGGTGATCTACGGTAACCCGGCATTCCATGACATGCTGGATGCAGGGTCGGATGGCCCGGTGGGCCTGACGCTCGCCGAGCTGTTCTGCGGACAGCTCGATAACGCGGGTTTCGCGGAACACGTTCAGGACGCCTTGGACCGGCGCGTCGCGCTTTCGGAGGACGTTCCCCTGAAGGGAAAATCGGGAATGGAGGTCTGGGTGTCGGCCAACGTCACGCCGGTCGTGGACCGCCAATCCGGAGAGCTGGAACAGCTCGTCGTTGTCGTCGCCGACATCACCCACACCCGGCTGGTCGAGGACCTTCAGCGCCAGGTGCTCAGCGCGCTTGCCGCCGATGCGCCCATGGCCGACATCATGGATGTGCTGTGCCGGCAGGTGCACCTTCTCGCGCCGGAAGTGCTCTGCTCCATCATGGGCGTGACCGCCGACGACCGGCTGACCGTGCTGGCCGCCCCCAGCCTTTCGGCCGAATTTGCCGCCGCGCTGGAGGGCATCGCCGTAGGACCGCGGGCCGGCAGCTGCGGCACGGCCGCCTTCCGGGGCACCCCGGTGCTGGTGGAAGATATCGCCAGCAGCCCCCTGTGGGACGATCACCGGGATCTACCCATCCCGCCCGGCATCACAGGCTGCTGGTCGGTGCCCGTGAAGCTGCGCGACGGCAAGGTGGCAGCGACATTCGCCTTCTATTTTCCCGCGGGGCGTGGCCCGACACCGTGGCTGGAGAACGTCGTCTCCTCCTGTTCCGATCTCTGCGCGCTGGCCATGGAGCGGTTCGAAGCCAAGAAGCGCATCGAGATGCTGGCGAACGTGGATTCGCTCACCGGCCTCCCCAACCGCCGCCAGCTGCATGCGGTGCTCGAAGAGCTGCTGGCCGAGGCGCACGCGCTGGAGCAGCCGGTCGCGGTGCTCTACCAGGACATCGACCACTTCAAGGATGTGAACGATACGCTCGGCCACTCCACCGGCGACCAGCTTCTGGTGGAGGTCGCACGGCGGCTGAAGGCGCAGCTTCGCACCGGCGACATGGTGGGACGCACCGGCGGCGACGAATTCCTCATCACGGTCCACGACTGCGCGGCGGAAGAAGCGGCGCGCATCGCCCGCAGGCTGCTGGAGTATGTGGCGGCGCCCATCAGCGCCCAGGCCCTGCACCTCACCATGTCCGCCTCCGTCGGCATCGCGCTCTATCCCGAGCACGGCACGGATGCGGAAACGCTGCTGAAGCATGCGGATACGGCCCTCCACGAGGCGAAGCGCAAGGGGCGCGGCAAGTTCCACTTCTTCACCGAAGAGCTGAACCGGCGGGTGCTGGACCGGCTGGTGCTCTCGGTGGCGCTGCGCGAGGCCATCCAGAACCGCGCCCTGCGCCTTGTCTACCAGCCGCAGGTACTGCTCGCATCGGGGGCGCTTCATGGCGTGGAGGCGCTCGCCCGCTGGACGGATCCGATCCACGGCG
>JAEZKC010000127.1 GCA_023436205.1 Fibrobacterota bacterium | reverse complement strand
CCCCGTGATCTTGCTCGAACTTGTATCGTAAAAAATCAAGTCGAGCGGATGCGCATCATATACGCCGGAAAAAGAGGTTGATAGCGTTGTGCCAAGCTTGCTTTTGTATTGCGCATCGGTAAAATTGCCGATGTCGATTCCAAACCATATCCAGAACGTGATGCGCCACAACTCAGCACAGTCTACGACAGCATCCATGCACTTGTCTTTTGCGCCGTATTTCAGGCCGATGAATTTTTGCACATATTCAAGCACAAGGTTTGTGCCTGCTGGGTAGGAGAAATTAAAAACGGCGTTGATCGCCGCAATAACCTTTCCATTTGGTGAATGCCCCCATAAGAGCGCCCTCTCAATTAATTGATCTTTTTTCATTTTACCGTTCCCTTTCTATAATCATATTTCTAAAAGTTTCATAGGCTTTATCTATAGCTTGTTGCGCTGATTCTGCGTCAAGCGTTCCAAGCTTAAGAAGCTCTTTATATGTCATGTCGGCCAACGTCTTTTTATCAGCCTGTGTCAGCGTGTATGTGCCTTGGGCAAGGTCGTTTTTAGCGCTGAATGAATCAATTGCTTTTGGATATACGCCAAGTTTGTCTAATTGCTTTACAATCTTGTCGTCAGGGCTGTATTCTTTCCACCCTGGTGTATTGAAGCGCTCATATGCTGTTGTATCAACTTTTTCAGACTCTAACAGCGCGGCCATCGGGTTTTCGCGAGAAACTACACTAAGTTCAAGCGCTTCTAAAATGTCGTCAACCGAATTGTCAATTATCTTGGCTTTTTCTTTATTGCCTTGCTGTTCGAACCATGCAGAATTTACAATGTCGTTTAAACCTGGCAAATCACCGTAGCCCTCAAACACTTCGATTCGCGGATCGCTTTCATACTCATACGTCTCGCCTTTGTACTTAAACGCATCTTTTGGTTCAAGCAAAAACGATTTATCACCCGTGTCTTTGTACAGTGCAAAAAGAATATCCGACACGTCATTGTTTACACCGTAGTCATATTCGGGCACCAACATGGAAACGTCAGGAATTGGACTGTCATAGTTTGATTCGCCTAAGAAGTATTCTTGTGACTGTACATCTACTTGGTCTATCACAGAAGGTAAATCTATTCCTTGCGCTTTTGCTTGTCTGTACAGGCTCCGTATGTCGTCATACATGGCGTTGATCGTCTTGGCTCTTGTTTTGTCGTCGTCCGCCTTGTATTGCTCTGAGTTTATATAAGTTTCAACCGCGATACGCGACGATTGCCCTATACCCTCTTTGAGCGTTTGGAGTTCTTTGGCCGTCAACTTGATTGCGTCGCCAAAGATTTCCTTAACATCGTTTGATTTAAGTTCACGTTCATTAAAAACAATAGGCAATGCTTTTGCGTCACCTGTAGATTCATACAGCCGCATGAGCTCGTTGTTAACGGCATCTTGAGACAAGACAGATATATTAGTCGGTGACACCATATTTTGAATAAATCGGTCAAATAAATCACCCTGTTGAGTCTTTGGCTGCCCCCATACATCAACTTTTTGCGCCGTGTCTGCTTCATTTGCAAAGCCAAATGTTGATGCAGCTTGATTTTTTAATTGTTCTACTGGGCCGCCCGTGTAAATGTCATATTCGTTTGGATCAACAACGCGGCTGACTTGTCGTCCGATAGCTGGTATAAACTGTGTTATAAGGTCTTGCGCCACACCTACGGCAGCTTCGCCAAAGCTATCGTTATATTGAAACAAGTCTTTTAGTCCGGCCAACGGGGATATTTCCGCGATACTGTCAAAGAACGTACCAATTAATCCTGTTGCATCGACAAGTTGAAAATCTTCATCTTTGCCTATTGTGTCGGCAAGCGTCACGCCCATAAGCATCGTGGTGGCTACCGGTTGCGCCCATGACACAGGGAAAAACGTATCGCCAATTTTAAGCGAATAGGGTTTCCACCCTTGGGCATAAAGGAACTCGCGCTCTTTTTTATCTTCTGGCGGCGCTCCTGTTAATTCTACGCCTGGAATTAACATACCCATTGCTAGCATAAAGCCAAGTGCACTTACCGCCGTTCCTGTGACGCCTTTAGCAAGGTTATGAATGTACTGTGTGGCTGATATGTCGCCCTTTTTTACGCGAATCGTATCGACAATAAGGCTTTTACCCATGCCGAGCGGCGAATAATCAAAAGACTCTTTAGCAATGTTGATCGGAGTCTTGACAAATGGCATGGCCACGGAAACGAATTTGCCGACCGGTCCGCCTTTTTTAATCAACTGGCTTATCGCGTTTGCCGCTTTGCTTTCCGCTCTAAATGTCGCTTCGAGCGCCCGTTCCATTGCGTAAGCCCTAGCTTCGCCTGTTATCTTTTTGAGTCCTTGGGCTTGCATGTATGAAGCAAGCGCGGTTTCGTAATGGTGTTTTCCGAAAACAACGTCACCGATATCAAGCGCCATGCCTGTAATTTCAGATACTTTGTTTATTGCCTTGCCGATACCATTGTTTTTAAACGCCTGTGTATAGCCTTGGCCGAGTTTGGCATCCATGTTATAGCGGCCATAGTTTTTGTAAGCGTCTTTTGCCAGATCCCATTCATTTTGAACCATTTTTTTATATTCTGGCTTAATAATAAATGATTCTGCGCGCTGATCTTTTGGTGTAAATTT
>JAEZKC010000084.1 GCA_023436205.1 Fibrobacterota bacterium | reverse complement strand
CTGATTCCGCTTGAGTTGATCGACTTATAAGGGGCTAAATCAAAGCGAATGATGTTTTCTGTTGCAAAGGAACGCAAAGACGGATCACCGAATTGGGCAATGCGAGTCTGCGGGGAATTATTCACCTTCCCTTTCCAATACTCGGCAAAATCCCCATAGTCAGATACTACCTGCTCCCGGGTTTTCCAGCAGTAGCGGTAGTCTGAATGAGGTATTTTCTGCTGATAATGATTTATGGTGTATGACACAGCAATATTCCTCTACCAAAGAGTGAGCAATGGAGAGAATGGTATAACTTACAACCGGGCAAAAATGAAATTGGAATCTGGAATTTATAGCTTAGATCAAAAGGCAATCAAGTTGGAAAGACAGTATCAATATATAAGCGGACAAAGAAAAAGTAAAGAAACTGAAACAAGACTATTAGCGGAAAAAATCCCCCCTTGTTCCACTGCAAAATGGGGGGGTATTTATGATGCCAGGGTAGATTTATATTTTGAAACTTTTCACGATCTCATCCAGATCAGCGGCCAGTCTCGAAAGTTCATCGATACTCGCCTTCACCTGAACGATTCCCTGATTGGTTTCGCTGCAGGCCTGGCTTACCCCGTGAATGTTGACCGTTATCTCCTTAAGCCCCTTTGCCCCTTCCGAAACATTGCGGGCGGTTTCAGAGGCGGCCATATTGATCCCGCTCACGTTTTTAGATACTTCGTTGACAACTGAGCTCTGCTGCTCAACTGCAGCTACTATAGTGTGGGAAATCGTGCTCACTTCCTCTATTATGGTGGAAATGGCCGCAATGGCATCTATCGCCTTTTCTGTGGTATTCTGAGTATGCTCCACCTGTCGGGCAATCTCCTGAGTGGCCTGGGCGGTCTGGCGTGACAGCTCCTTGACTTCACTTGCCACCACGGCAAATCCCTTGCCGGCATCACCAGCGCTGGCCGCTTCGATGGTGGCATTGAGCGCCAGAAGGTTAGTTTGATCGGCAATATCATTAATCAACTCGACCACCTTGCCTATTTCGTGAGCGGCAGTTCCGAGACTCTGCATGAGATCCGAAACGGAGCGGGCCTTTTCATGAGCATTGTTTGCTATCTGAGATTCCTTCTGACAGTTGCGTGCGATTTCGTTGATGGAAGCACTCAATTCCTCAATCGCGGTGGCCGAAGCCGCTACCGACGAGGACATCTCCTCGGCTGAAGCGGATACATTAATGATGTTTGCGGACATCTGTTCTGATGCTGTTGCCATGGTTGAGGACTGAGCCACCATCTCCTCTGCGCTGGCAGCGATCTGCACCGAAGCACTTGAGAGCTCTTCCGATGATCCGACCAGCACCGTGCCGTTCTGCCTTAGTTTTGACATGACATTCTTCAGGGAATCAATTGTTGTGTTTACCGCCGATGCTATCTTTCCCAGTTCGTCACCGGAAACGTTTCTGATTTTCTGAGTCAAATCACCTTTGCCCAGGTTCTGCACGACGGGAATAATCTCTGAAAGTTGTCTGTTGATAGTAAGGATCAGCACCGTACTGAAGATGGAGATCAGTGCCATTGACAGTAGCAGTGTCGCCAGCGATTCATAATAAACCGTCGTGTAACGCGACTTTCCTTTGTCAAATTCATTCTTGGCCTCCCGAAGCTGAAGGTTTACTATTTCGTTCAATTTGGAAGTAAGTGGATCAATAACGCTGTAGAGCGGGGCAATTTCTGATTCCAGTTTACCCTTGAGATCTCCGCTCATGGTGGAAACTTTGCTCTCCAGTTCATTGATGGTTTTGTTTGCCGGAATCCTCAGCTGCTCAAATTCCTCAGCCAGTTTTTTTTCCTCTTCAGTCAGTTTGGTGGCTTTGAAGGTGTTCCAGTCAAGTTCGTATTCCTCACGGGCAGTCTTGAACTGATCTAAAAGCTGTTTGCCTGTGAAGATCCCCGCGTTTGTTTTATTGAGAGCATCAATCACCAGAATCGCGTAGTTGTCCGATACATGTTTCAGGTTTTCCAGAGGAACTACCCTGTCCACGTAAATGGTCTCCATTCCCTTAACCGTATTCTTCAGATGAATAATTGTGGAAATACCCATAAAAGTGGTGATGGCAAAGGCTCCGATGCTGAGGAATAGCAGCTTGCTTCTAATGCTGAGTTTCATGTTTGCTCCAGGATGTTGGTTGTTTGAGTGAACATTCTATCACACCAGTAATCCCTAAGCAAGCTGAAATTATATTTAAGATTTGTTAGCCTATTCCGAACAGGAGAAACATGAAACCCAAAACGCTGCTACGCATTGCCTCTTACACCGCTGCCGATGAATTTCGCAGCCGCGGATTTCTGGTACTGACCATCATCTCAATTGCCGCCCTCGTTCTTCTTCGGGGCTGTTTCAGCGGTGAAGTAGTTGTGAATGGAGACAAACTGAACCCTGCCGAATTAGGCTGGCACGCTTCCTTTATAGCATTCTACTTCATTTCGGTGGTGGGAATGCTCATGGCGGTGCTTATATCCATGCGGCTTTTCAGGCATGAGCGGGAAAACGGTTCGGCAGTGGCGATTCTTTCTGGTCCGGTAAACAGAACCGAGTATCTTCTGGGCAGAAGTTTAGGGGTATGGATTCTGAGCTCGGTTTTCATGCTGGTTCTACATTTCACCGTATTCCTTATAGTGCTTATCACTGTTCATGCCCGGATTCCCGGATTCCTGCTTGCTTCTTTTATATCCACCATCGCCGTACTTTTTCTGACTCAGCTCGTACTTGCATTGAGTCTCTTCACATCCGATATTCTTTCGGCGTTGGTTGGAATAGTGGTGATTGTGGTCTCTTTCATTTCTGATTCTCTGTATATGGTAATGCGTTCTGATCTTGCAAAGCAGCTCATACAAAATGCATCTGAAGCAAATGTCGCAATCTGGAGAGTGCTGTGGCCCAAGGTGGGAGCGCTTCAGCTCTACGCGGTGTCCATCATGCAGAAAAATGAATTCCACTCAATGGGGCCGGTTCATCCCGTATTCAATCTACTGATCTATGTGGCTTTGCTTACTGTTCTTTTGAGCTGGAAATTCAGGAGGGAAGAGATCCGGTAACCGATATCAGTAATTTTTTCGTCTTGTTTTCATCTCTTTGTAAAGTCTCATATAATTATCGTACCGCCAGGCGGCGATTGTCTCATTCTGCACCATCTCATTGACAATACATCCGGGTTCCTGATCGTGAATGCAGTTATTGAAACGGCACTTGCCGATAATCCCCTCGATCTCAGGAAAATAGCAGGCTACATCCTCTTCTTTTACCGTGGGAACATCTACAAACGCAAATCCCGGAGTGTCAGCAATGAAGCTGTCCTGATCCATTGCATGCAATGTGGTATGGGTCGTCGTGTGAGTGCCGCGGCCGCTTCCGCCCGAAACTTCGTTTGTCCGAAAATCGATCTGAGGGAAAATAAGAGAGAGCAGGCTGGATTTGCCCACGCCGGAAAGACCGGTAAATGCACTTGTTTTTCCTTTGCATAAATCAACTAGCTCGGCAATGCCTGTTTTGTTCGAGGCAGAGGTGTGGAGAGTCTTGTAACCAATTTTTGCGTAGTACTGCTCAATAGTTGTCAAATCCTGGATGTCCTCGGTTGACAGCAGATCTGTTTTGTTGAAAACGATCACGGCCTTCACGTGGTACACCATGGCGGTAAAGAGAAACCTGTCAATTGCCTGCAGGTCCATATTGGGACTTTTAAATGTATTGATAAATATTACTTGAGACAAGTTCGCCAGCGGTGGTCGGGGCAGAAAACTAATCCTTTTGCGTACATCAGATATTATCCCCTCATGGGAATCGCTGTTGATCACCTGCACCACCACAAGGTCACCCGTGCACACTTTTGTCTTCTGCTTTTTCAGTGTCCCCTTTACTGTGCAGCGATACTCTCCAGAATCGGTCGAGACTATAAAGTAGTTCTTCCGCTCCTCGGTAACTCTGCCGTCAACAGATTGATTGGACATTTTAAAGAGTTCTCTTGTCTGCAAGTTGTAATTTCTAGGTTTAAAATTTACATCATGATTGTTCCCTTCTCAACAGGATGTCAAAAGCATGAGCAGAAGCGTTTATCTGGAGCTTGTTAGCGGTGCCGGTGGTGATATGATTCTTGCCTCACTACTGGGGCTCGGGGCTGATCTTTCTCTGCTCAATGAACAGTTCGGCAAGCTTTGTATCGAAGGTTTGATTGTCGATCTTGAGCTGGTGAAACGTCACGGAATACAGTGCAATCATCTGAAACTGAACCTGCCTCATCAGCATGAGTACCGTCATATTCACCAGCTGCTCCAAATCATACATCGTGGAGGATTTTCGCCCTCGGTAAATGCCAGGTGCGAAGCGGTCCTCGATCGTCTGGCACAGGCGGAAGCGACCGTCCACGGCATCAGCAAGGAGAAGGTGCACTTTCATGAAATCGGGGCTCTGGATACCATCATTGATATTCTAGGCACCTGTCTGGTTCTGGAACAGCTTGGAATAGACACCGTCGAGTTTTCCACCATCACCGACGGGCAGGGTACGGTTAAAACGGAACACGGGGTCATGCCCGTTCCGGTTCCTGCGACTGCCGAACTGATAAAAGGGCTTACTTTCCGTTCGCTTCCGGTTGCATCTGAACTGCTGACTCCCACTGCAGCCGCGTTGCTTGTGACACTGGGAAAGCAGAATACCTCGGGGGTTGCGGGTACAATCGCCAGTACGTCCTACAGCTGCGGAGATAAGGAGTTTCACGATCACCCCAACATTCTAAGGGCTCTGCTTTTTGAAAAAAGAGAGGTCGAGGGGGCTGACCGGGTCTGTCTTCTGGAGACGGATATGGATCACATTTCCGGCGAGGTGCTGGGGCAGGTGTCTTCGCTTCTTTTAGAAAAAGGTGCGCTTGATGTTTCCTACAGCCCTGTTTTCATGAAAAAGGGGAGGCCTGGCTATAGATTGACTTTGCTGTGTGAACCATCTCGAAAAGATGAGTTTTCAGAGATGATTATTCATCATACAAGGACTTTGGGTATCAGGTGGCAATTGGTAGACAGGGTGGTGGCAGATCGCTCCTCTGTTCAGGTGCCATTTATGGGTGAGATGCTCAATGAAAAGCACTGCAGTTTCAAAGGGTATTCATTCAGTAAAGCCGAATTTGAGGATATCAACCGGTTATCCCGAAAAAGTGGCATTCCGGTTCTTGAACTCATCGAAAACTATATAAAACAGCAAAAAAGCAAAGAGGAACATTTATGAAACGCACAGTGGTGGTTTGTACGGCAGTTCTGGCTCTGCTTGTCTGCGGGGTCGATTTGAAACCTTTCTTGTAACTTTTGGTCCCGACAAATTATTTTAGAACTCTTTTGACCATAATTTCACTTTTTCAGGAGGATAGATGCGTCGTTTCTTTACCTCAGAAAGTGTCTCCCAGGGACACCCCGATAAGGTCTGTGATCAGATCTCAGATGCCATTCTCGATGCCATGCTCGCTCAGGATCCCCAATCACGGGTTGCCTGCGAAACACTGGTCACAACCGGTCTGGTAGTTGTTGCCGGTGAAATCACCAGCAAGGCAGTTGTGGATATTCAGGATGTGGTAAGAAAGACCATTCGTGAGATCGGTTATAATAATCCAGAGCTTGGTTTCGATGCTGACTCCTGTGGAATTCTTGTTTCAGTGCATCAGCAGTCTCCTGATATCTCCCAGGGTGTGACCGAGGGAGAGGGTTTGTACAAGGAACAGGGTGCCGGCGATCAGGGAATTATGTTCGGCTTCGCCTGTAACGAAACCAAGACCTATATGCCTCTGGCAATTTACTACGCGCATCGTTTGGTGGAAGAGCTCACAAAGCTCAGAGAAAAGGGCAAAATCCCCTATCTGCGTCCTGATGCAAAGTCGCAGGTCACTGTAGAATATGACGATCTAAAGCCCAAGCGTATCGATACGGTGGTTATCTCCACACAGCATGATCCTGATGTGAAACATGCCACCATCAAAAAAGATATGATCGAGAAGGTCATCAAAAAAGTGATCCCTGCAAAACTTCTTGATAGCAAGACTGTTTTCCATATCAATCCGACCGGCCGGTTCGTAGTCGGTGGACCACACGGTGATTCCGGTGTGACCGGTCGCAAAATCATTGTGGATACATACGGTGGTTATGGTGCACACGGTGGTGGTGCCTTCTCCGGAAAAGATCCTTCGAAGGTGGACAGAAGTGCCGCTTACGCCGCCCGCTGGGTTGCGAAGAACATCGTGGCAGCAGGTCTGGCCACCCACTGTGAGATTCAGTTCTCTTATGCAATCGGTGTGGCAAAGCCGCTTTCGATTCATGTGGACACTTTCGGTACCGGTAAACTCTCTGATCACGAGATTTGTGGAATCATTACAAAAATTTTCGATCTCACACCCTCCGGTATCATTAAGAAACTTGATCTCAAGCGCCCCATCTATCGGGAAACCGCCCGCAACGGGCATTTCGGTCGGGAACTTCCCAACTTTACCTGGGAGAACCTGGATATGGTGGACAAGATCCGGAAAGAGGCAAAGCTCTAAGAGCAGGTGTCTTTTAGTCAGAATTGGTTCCGGGAACAGCGTCGTTTCCGGATATACGTATCGAAGATGATGCCCGGCTTACGCGCAAATGCGTCTGCTGGGCTTTTATTTTGAAAGTGGAGGTAATGATGGCAAAGGTCCTCAAAAAAGAACAGCTGTCTGAGGCTGTGTGGCGCTTTCGTCTGGAAGCTCCGAGAATTGCAAAGAAGAGAAAGGCTGGACAGTTTATAATTTTGCGCCCCGTTGAGGAAAGTGAGCGCATTCCCCTTACAATTGCCAATGCAGATGCAGACGAGGGATGGATCGATATCATTTTCCAGGTTGTAGGGCGTACGACCATGCTGCTTCGTGACTTGAATCAGGGCGATGAAGTGCTTGATCTGGCCGGGCCTCTGGGGAAGGCAACTCATATCGAAAATTTTGGCCGTGTGCTATGTATCGGCGGGGGAGTGGGGGTTGCGCCTCTTTATCCTATTATAAGCGCACTTTTCGAAGCCGGCAACGATGTCACCTCCATTCTGGGTGCCCGTTCAAGCGACCTCATTATTCTTAAGGACGAAATATCGGTCAAGAGCAACCGAATTCTCATAGCCACCGATGACGGTACCGCCGGAACCAAGGGCTTTGTGTCCGACGTGTTCAACAGCCTTATCGGGGCAGGGGAGAAGTTCGATGCGGCTTTTGTTATTGGTCCTGTCATGATGATGAAAGTGACTACTGCTCTTACAGTGCAGGCCGGAATAAAAACCTACGCATCCCTTAACCCCATCATGATTGATGGAACTGGAATGTGTGGCGGATGTCGAGTCAGCGTTGATGGAAAGACGAAATTTGCCTGTGTTGACGGGCCTGAATTCGATGCTGCCGGGATTGACTGGAACGAACTGGTCATGAGACTCAATTCCTACAAAATGTTTGAAACCAAGGCTAAAGATGACCATACCTGCAGATTGGAGGGGGTACGATGACAACTCAGAGTGCGAATGACAGATTTTCACGTACTCCGATGAAAGAGCAGGACCCGCAGGTCCGTGCCCGCAATTTTCAGGAAGTGCCTCACGGGTATACCGAAGAGGAAGCTGTTGCGGAGGCGAAGCGCTGTCTTAAATGTAAAAAGCCTCTGTGTGTTGATGGCTGCCCTGTGAATGTAAAGATTCCCGAGTTTATCGGGCTCATTGCCGATGGGGACTTCGCTGCCGCCGCCCGTAAGATAAAAGAGACAAATGCACTTCCGGCAGTGTGCGGAAGAGTCTGTCCTCAGGAGGAGCAGTGCGAGTCCAAGTGCATACTGGGTAAAAAGGGTGAGCCCATTGCCGTGGGTAACCTTGAACGCTTTGCCGCCGACTGGGAACGTGAAAACGGCACTGTTGAACTCCCTGTCAAGAAGGCTCCCAATGGCAAAAAAGTGGCTATCGTGGGATCTGGTCCTGCGGGGCTTACCTGTGCCGGGGAACTGATAAAGGAGGGTTTCGAGGTCACCATTTTCGAGGCTCTGCACGAAGCGGGTGGGGTGCTTGTGTATGGTATCCCCGAGTTTCGTCTCCCCAAGGCTATTGTCAAGAAAGAGATTGAATATCTCATGAACCTTGGTGTGAAAATAGAAAAGAATTTTATCGTTGGTAAAACTGCCACCGTTGATGATCTTCTAAATGAAGAAGGGTTTGACGCGGTTTTTGTGGGTTCCGGTGCAGGACTTCCCTCTTTTATGAAAGTTAAGGGTGAAAACAGCATCGGTGTCTATTCTGCAAATGAGTACCTCACCAGAAGCAATCTCATGAAGGCTTTTGCCGACAAGGCTGCCACACCCATTATGAAGGGTAAACGCGCAGTAACAGTTGGCGGGGGCAACGTGGCCATGGATGCCGCCCGTACCGCACTGCGTCTGGGTGCCGACAAATCCATGATCGTGTATCGCCGCGGCGAATCTGAAATGCCTGCCCGTAAAGCGGAAATTCATCACGCCAAGGAAGAGGGAATCGAGTTCCATCTCCTGTGCAATCCGGTGGAGATCCTTGCTGATGACAAGGGTGTGGTTTCCGGTATCAAATGCATTCGCATGGAACTTGGTGAACCCGATGCTTCCGGACGTCGCCGCCCTGTTCCCGTGGAGGGCAGCGAGTTTGTGTTAGGGTGTGACGTGGTGATCATCGCCATAGGCAATAACCCCAATCCTCTCATTCCCGAAAGCACCCCCGATCTTCAGGTGTCCAAATGGGGCACCATTGTGGCCAGTGAAATTGACGGCCGCACCTCCAAGAAGTTCGTGTATGCCGGAGGGGACATCGTGACAGGTGCAGCCACGGTTATCTTGGCCATGGGGGCTGGAAAGGCTGCCGCCAGGAGTATTATGGAGGATCTGGCCGGATAGATTCCGATTACCGTTGCTCTTTGGTATATTGATTTGCCTCTCAGTCTTGTCGATTGAGGGGCTTTTTTTATGCTCTTTCGTGTTCAAATTTTGGGCATATCCGGAATTTCTCAAAAAGCAGGTGTTTCAATTTTTTCTTCTTTTCATAATGAGATAACGGCAACTGCTAATTAGAAATTATATTAACTAACAATTCGGTCATTTGCTGATTTACATCCGACTCCGGATTCCAGGGCGGGTTTTCCCCTTTATATCTATTTCTCCTGCCTCACATTTGATGTAAATGAAGCAACATTCACCCGTTTTTATTATGTTAACAATAGTGATTACACCGTGACCATACTGCGCGCAGTCCTTTTCAGACGGCGCTGTCGTTCTCTCATTTCAGGAATGCTGCTGTAGTCTTTAATAATTCACATGCACCAGCCATCTGGCAAAAAACGGATTCACAAACCTGTACTCCCCGTCATTGTTGAACAGTATCTTCAGTTCAACATGTCTGCTCAGGGCTTTGCGAATGGTGGTAGCATGTGTCACTCCTGTGGCTCTGATGAAATCACGGGATGTAGTGTTTTTGCCGCCTAACCTCGCCACTGCAGTGAGGCACTTGAGCTGAATGGAAGTCAAGCGGGCAAGCTGGACTTCGTAGCCTTTGCGCTCTTCAGCAAAAAGGTAGCGCAGCGCTTCATTGAGGGTTTCTTCTGTTATCTGGGTGCGCGGCTCGCTCACATCGTAGAGTGCCGAACAGAGCTGCTGGGTGTCTCCCGGGTTTTCACCGGTGATCTCAAGAATTCTGTCCACCATCGGTGCGGAAATCTTCCGTTTGTTGTCGGTGAATTTTGTGATGATGAACTCCCGGAAGACCTCTCTTTCGATCGGCCCTACCTCGATCGGCAATGCCGATTTGAAGAATGGGCTGTCCGGATCATTGAATATGAGGTGCATTTCGTTTCGGATACTGCCGCAAAAAATAATGGGGATATTTTCCAGAAACTGGATTTTGCTGCGCATCACTGCCAGAACCTGGTTTGCGTTATCAAGGTTCTTTATGTCCTGGAATTCATCGATAGCCACAACCGCATTCTTGAACTCCCGGTCTGAAAACATGTCCAGCACCCCTTCAAGAGAATCGGGTTTGAGTTGAATTGCAGTATCTATTGATACGGATGGTGTTGCACTTATCGGATCGAAAGATACAACCGGTCTCAGTGCTGCGGCATTTTTAATCAGGTTCTGCAGCAGGTTTTTTCCTGCTGATGCCTTGGCCATGCCATTGAGAATCCTCTTGTGGATGTCCTCCACCGTTTTGACCTCCAGCAGGTCGATATACATGATCCATTTGGACTTCATATTTTCCACAGTACGGAAAATGAGGGATGTTTTCCCTGTTCTCCTCTCACCTTCGATATAGGTATTCTGGCCGGAAAGAAGCTTCGCCTGCAGTTTTTTTTCGAGATCAGGCCGGTGGCAGTAGTGGATTTCGCTGACTACCTGGCCGTAGCGGAACGGGTTCATATATCCTCCCAGTTTTCTTGAAAACTACTAAATGTAACTTATGTGTACAAAACTTTTTGGAAAAAGATTTTACACTATTTAGTTAAAAACTTTTTGATGAATACAGGGTGGTTTTTTTTTGTATGCCGTATCCTGATCCGGTTTGAATGATATATTGTAGCGTTGATAGTTTATCTGCTGCAAGGAACCATTCCTAAAATAGTGTTGTCCTTTAGTTTTTGCCTCAGATCGTCCGCAATTGGCCCTCTCTTTGCATATCTATCCTCGAAATTATCAAAGGAGTCTCGCATCAAATGGCAAAATTCGACTTTATGATCTACGGAGCCTATGGCTACACAGGTAAACTTCTGGTGGAAGAAGCTCTGAAAAAGGGGAAGCGGCCGCTTCTGGCCGGGCGTTCTGAAGAGAAACTGCGGGAGGTGGCGAGTGCGACTGGTTTGGAATACACAGTGGCGGATCTTCGTAATCACGATCAGCTCTCTGAAGCTGTCTCAAGCGTAAAAGCGGTTATTCACGCGGCTGGACCCTTTATCTATACTGCTTCCCCCATGCAGAAGGCCTGTCTTGAAGCGGGGGTTCACTACCTGGATGTCACAGGTGAAATTCCGGTTTTTGAGCATACCCTCTCCAATGATAAAAAAGCCAGGGAAAAAGGCGTGGCTCTTATTTCCGGGGTGGGTTTTGATGTGGTCCCCACCGATAGTCTGGCTCTGCATGTTTCAAATCTGGTTTCAGATCCCGTTGATCTGGAAATCGCTTTTGGGGGACTGGGCGGTCTCAGTCCCGGTACTGTCAAGACGTTTCTTCGTGGAATTCATGCAGGAACGCTTGTACGCAGGCGCGGAAAGCTGGTTCGGATTAAAAAGGGAAAACGCCATCATGTGCTCTTTCATGATAGAGAAAGACCGGTCATGCCTATTAGCTGGGGGGATTTGGCCACGGCTTATCATTCGACTGGCATTCCGAATATTACCGTGTATACAGCACTTTCCCGAAGGAGCTTTCTTTTTAATCCTTCGGCGCTGAAAGTGGTTTCGTTAGCGATGCGTTTCTCACCGGTGCGTAAAAAAATACATAATTGGGTAGACAGGTTTGTACAGGGACCTGACAAAAGAACGCGTGAAAGCTCTTTCGCATTTGTATGGGCTCGGGCAGCCAATCAGAAGGGGCAATCGGCGGAAGGGTGGCTGAAGCTTGCGGAGGGGTACAGGTTCACTGCTTTATCCTCACTTGCTTTTATCAGTAAAGTATTGCGTGGTGATATCGCTGGTGCGTTTACTCCATCCAGAGCTTTCGGAAGCGATTTCGTTTTGGAAATCGAGGGGACAGAAAGGTTCACTCGAGCTGGTTAGACATGGCGTGAGCTGACGACGCTCTTTCTGACAGGTCGGATCGCCTGGAAATGGAATCCAGAGAGTTGGGGTTTGATACGGGGACGTGCGAGTCTGTGTCGTATTCGTTAAGGTGGATCTTTAGTGATAGGAACCGTAACAGGTCTTTGTATGAAACTACTCCTTCCAGATATCCCTGTTCATTGGTAACCACAATACTTTTTCTTGATAGTTTACGCATGAGTTCCAGAGTGTCCATGACATCTGTTTCTGTTGTGACACTGTTCTCCTCCGTACAGAGTACAGCCAGATCAGCAATTTTCATTTCCTCCGCCTTTTCAGAATCGATTTCGCAGGCTGAAGAGCTGGTGATGAATTTCACCGGGGATGCGGGAAGAGAAACCGGGAAGACGTCAAAGCTATACCTGTACAGATATTCATCAATGAATCTTTTTACTGTCAGTCCTCCCGGTACACACACCGGGTTTTGAGTCATGTAGCGCCCGGTTTTTTCTCCTCGCAGAAATTGGCGGTGACGAATTCTGGAATCTGCAGTTCTCATTGCCGCAGTCAGGAAAAATCCGGTGATCAGAAGCCATTCTCCATAAATAAACCAGCCCTTGAGCACCATTGCTATTCCGCACAAAACCAGAGCAATGCTGCTTGAAAAGGTAAATGAGTCGATGAATCTAATCAAAGGGGACTGGGGGTTTTTAGAATATGCAGTCGATCGTAAAAAACTGCCCCCATCAAGTGGTGCGGCCGGAAGAAGGTTCAGACCCGCAAGCTGTAGGGAGTAGCGCCAGAGGGAAGACAATATCAGCTGGTAACTGCCAGCTAAATCGTATTTTATCGATAGCCGCTCAAGCAGATACCATACAAGTGCGGTGAGTAGGCTTGAAACTGGTCCGGCTAAATACACCAGAGGCGAACGTATGGATTGAGATGTTAAAAATCCTTCTTCAACTCCACCGAAAATAAAAAGCGAAATTCGTCTTCGAGGCTGGCATGCCATCACTCCGCAAGCGTAATGGCCCATTTCGTGAAAGAGAAGAGTTAGTATGACTCCTGCTGAGGCCAGAATGCCTAACCTCCAGCTTATACGGGAATTAATGTCGGGAAAGCGGCCAGGGATTATAATTCTGGCAAAGTTCCAAGTAAGTAAAGGAAGCAGAATGATCCAGCTCTTGCCGAAAGACACGGAAAAGCATTGGCCTTTCACCTGCTTGTGCTCTCCTGTGGGTTGAATGTTGTTTTGGCGCCCCCTCAGGCCTGTGCCAGAATGGGCATCACTCGCTTCGGAATTGTCGGAATGCGCAAAGTTTTATTTCTGCAGGTAAACAGCGCATATCCAGTGGACACATCTCTAATAAAGTCTTTTGCCATTTTGCTCAGAGTTATAAGCAGCTTTTTGGTATCAACATCTTCTTCGAAAGAAGCCAAGTCGATGAAAAGATTAAATTCCTGTTCAGCAGCTTTCCTTAACAGGATATGAATTTCGGAGGCACTCATATTGCCCAACTCGGTACTCTCGGTGATTATTTGGGTGAAAGTGAAATGGTTCGTTTCGCTTTCGGGAGAAGAGATCCTGAACTGGGCATTGCACTTTTCGAGCTGAACATAGTGCACTCTCTTTTTGGCGGCCAAATAGAAAAGGTACAGTTTTGTGATCTGGTCTTTGCTGCATTTGGCCTGTGATTCATAAAAAGAAGCCGACTCAAGTATTCGCCGTAGCGCGAATTGAAGAAAGTCGTTGTGCCGTTCATTGCTCATTTTCCGTTTGCTCCTTGTTTTGATTGGTGGTGTGTGATTTCGCCCGGAGTAGACGATTTCTAATAATGGATCAAAGAACGTGCCAGATCTTCTAGAGTAGGGGGGGGCATTCAGACGGTGAATTTTTTACACGGAACTTCCCACTTTCAGGAAAAGACATTCCCGAAAGTGGGAAAAGGGTGCGAAAAAGATTTAGGCGGGAGTGGTCTGCTGTTGCATTTTATCCAGTTTGCGATACAGAGAGGAAAGTGAAATCCCCAGAGCGCTGCTGGTCTCGTACTTGTCTCCTCCAAAGTGCTTGAGTGCTTTTAGGATATGCTTTTTTTCAATATCCTCCAAATTCCATACGTCAGGAGTGGCAATATCCTCCCTGTCTCCGTAGCTGTTTTTTTCCAGACCTGGGAAGTGCTGTATCGCCAGTGGTTCTCCCTGGGCCAGGAGAAGCGCTCGCTCCAGCATATTTCTGAGCTCCCTGATATTTCCAGGCCAGTAATACTGCACCAGAGTATCTACGACGTCCTGGGCAAGAGGGAAATGGTTGTAGCCAAACCCCATGAGAGTATGCTTGATAAGGCCCACCAGATCATCTTTGCGCTCCCTGAGGGAAGGAAGATTGATGGGGAAAATGCAGATTCTGTAGTACAGATCTTTGCGGAAGGAGCCGTTACTGGATGCTTCCGTCAAATTGCGGTTAGTGGCGCAGATAAGCCTGAAATCGCTGGTCCTGAGCTTGTTTTCACCGATTCGGCGGTAAGATTTTTCTTCGATGGTCTTAAGCAGCTGCGTTTGAACTTCAAGATCCATATCTCCAATTTCATCAAGAAATAGTGTTCCCCCGTCTGCGACTTCGATCAGACCGGAGCGATCTTTTATAGCGGAGGTAAATGACCCTTTGGCGTGTCCGAAAAGCTCGCTTCTGAGAAGCTCACCCTTTAGGCTTGAGCAGTTCACTTCTACGAAAGCTTCGTTCTTTCGGGGGCTGTGATCGTGAATCCAGCGGGCTAAGACACCCTTCCCGGTACCGGTTTCCCCATGAAGGAGCACGACCGTGTGATTCATGGCTGCCACGTTGGCATATTGAATCACCTTCTCAATGACCGGGCTGGATCCAAAATAGGGTTCGCCCTTCTGAGGCGTAAGCCTCTGATGGATGGAGTCACGCTTTCTGAGCTCTTCAAACTCCAGACTCTTATGAAGACTCATATTAAGGTCATCCATATTTACCGGCTTTGTGAGGAAATTGTGCGCTCCCAGTTTCATGGCCTTGACAGCAGTGGGGATGTCGCTAACACCGGTGATTACGATGATGGCAGTATTCTCGTGAGTGTTTCTAAGCTCCGCAATCCAGTCGATCGCATTGCCGTCTGGCAGCTTCAAATCAAGCAGCACCGCATCAAAGTGCTCCGAGGAGGTTAAATCTTTGGCGTCCTGAAGGCATTTGCAGCTCTCTATTGAATAGCCGGCTTTTGACAGGTATCTGGAATATCCGAATAATGTTGCCTCTTCATCATCCACCAGAAGAATTCTGGGTGTTTTCATCTCTTTGCTCCCTAAGCAATTATGAAAGGTGATCCATTTGCAACTCAAACCGGCAGTGCCGGCCACTGACAAACTGGTTCTGAAAATGGGAAACAGAAACCGTTGCGGGAGAAACTCGAATGCTTTTTTAAAATAGTTTTGTGCTTAAGTCTCACCCACGGAAAAAAATATAAAGCAAATAATCGACCCGTTTTTTTCAGTTCTTCAGCTGCTCAAGCTTGTTTCGGGCGGTGCTGCATTTAGCGGAGGGTGTTTCGCTACAGTACTTCACCAGATAATCCGACCAGCTTCGCAATGCCAGATCGCGGTTTTCGGAGTTGGGCTTCTGAAGAAATAGTTCATCGCGGGCAAGTGCACGGTAATAGGAGATTTCCTGTTTGATATCTCCTCCCAGAAAAGACTTGTTCCCCTCTGCTACAGAAAGGGTACGGTCTGCCTCCTGAAACTTTCCAATGGCCAGAAGTGCCTGCCCAAGAAGACAATTGTAGAGGGGGTCTGTTATGTGGTGGTCTTTAAGAACCAGTTCGGCCTTGAGTGGCTGGCCGGTTTGAAGATAGCAATCTGCAAGCAGAAGGGTAATTGTGTCTGCTCCGGGGCTTTCTCTCTGTTCTATGGCCGCCTTTTCCAGCATTTGAACTGCGGTTCCAAAATCTTTTCTTTGATATGCTGACAATCCTGACTGGAATGGGGTCGGTGCTTTTACAACTGTCGGGGACGGTTTAGTTTCCTCAACTTTCGGTAAGGTATCTCTACTGGAACCTGCAGAAATCTCTCCTTGATCCTTCTTTTCAGTTGCCATTGCTGCAACTGGTGACGGCGAAGTTTTTTTCGCCTTTTTAGGTATCGAAAAAAGGAATGCCAGCCCGATAAGAAGGGCAAGCCCCGCGGCGCCCATCAGGTATGGCCACAACGGCCTCTGAACTACTGAAGCAGTATCTGATATTGAACCGCTCTCCTTGTCAGCAAGACACGATTTGATCATTTGCTCCGGAGTGCGGGAACTGCAGGTTTTTAATACTGCCAGAAGCTCCTCATCCAGTTCTATCAGACTCTGATATCTTTGATCGCGATTTGTGGCGAGGCATTTCTCTACCAGGGCTGCTGCTTTTTTGGGAATATTGGAAAATGCTTTGATTGGTGTGAAGCAGCCTTTTGATTTCTGCTGGACTAGCTCAGTAAGATACTTTTGAGGAAAAGCCTTTGAACCTGTAATCATTTCATATAAGACTGTTCCCAGCGCGTAAATATCGCAGCGCTGATCAAGCTTTTCTCCATTGAGCTGCTCCGGGCTGAGATAGGCAAATGTCCCCATCACTTTTGATTCAACGGTATGGATACTTGCCTCGCTTGGACGAGCTATCCCGAAATCGGCAAGCTTGACTATCCCCTTTGAATCAATCAGGATGTTTGCGGGTTTGATATCCCGATGGATAAGGCTGTCGTAAACTTTACCATAAAGAGTCAGATCCCGGCTGCCGGCATAATGAAGAGCTTCGCACACAATGTGGACCACAGCAAATGCGAATTCAAAGGGAACCTTTCCTCTCTTGTCCAGAAACTGCCGAAGAGAAAAACCCTCCACATATTCCATCTCTATAAAGGGCGTTTCATTCCAGTAACCTACACCATATACCTCAACAATGTTCTGATGGCGGATGTTAGCGGAAATCTTTGCTTCCGTTTCAAGTCGCACACGAGATTCTTCTGTAAATCCGGGTTTGAGCACTTTAAGCGCGCGGACCACCTCAAGCTGCTCATGCCAGGCTTTATAAACATGTGCCATTCCGCCGGTAGCGATGAGATCCACTATGCGACAGTAGCCCAATCGGTCTCCCTGGCGGGGCATCAATGCACCCACAGGAGGAATTTTACGGGTATTACTGTCTTCTCGAAGAGAAAATGATGGAGTTGTTCCTGACATGCTTACCAAAATGAAAAACTGTTCGCCCAATACTTCCGCATGTAGTGATCGCGGAAGCCCCCAAAAATGCGCAGAAAACAAATATAAGCAATTGTTGAAAGCCTGTGCGCAATTTTCCGAAAATCATTCCGAAGCTCAAGTTTTATTCTGTTTCACCCTCCAGAGAATGGAACGGTTCTCCTATCCGTTAATGTTTTTTCCAAATGGGATTCATGATGTATGCATCAGAAATGGGTCTGCACTTTTCAAACTTTTCACTAATCCCGGCCTTCCAATTTCCTGTTTTCTGGAAAAAACAGCCTTTGAATTGTTTCTGAATATCTTCTCCGCCCAGAGAGTATTTTTATATTCTACAATAATTGTATATGCAAGCAAGGGATTATTATGAGCGATAAATGGAATCGCACACATGCGTGTGGTGAACTGCGCGCCTCCGATGAGGGCAAAGAGGTCGTACTTAAAGGCTGGGTTCATAACTGGAGAGATCACGGTGGTGTTGTATTTATTGATCTGCGTGACCGGTCAGGTGTCTCTCAACTGGTATTCAATCCGGCACTTCATCCTCAGCTGACCGAGGAGGCTTCAAAACTCCGGCATGAATATGTGATTGCCATTCGTGGGACAGTTCAGAAACGTCCTGAAAACATGGTGAATCCCCGTATGAAAACCGGGGAGGTTGAGGTCTCAGTTTCGGCATTGGAACTGATCAATCAGTCTCAAACCCCTCCTATTCATATTAATGATCCTGAAGCCTCAGAATCGGAAGAGCTCCGTTTCCGTTACAGGTATCTGGATCTTAGAAGACCAGGTTTGCAGCACAATATCATGTTTAGGCATAAAATTGCCATGGAAGTTCGTAAGTACATGTGGGAGAACGGGTTTATAGAGATCGAAACCCCCATTCTCATGAAAAGCACTCCAGAGGGAGCCAGAGATTTTCTAGTCCCCAGTAGAGTCAACAAAGGCAAATTCTATGCACTCCCGCAATCCCCTCAGACCTACAAGCAGATTCTGATGGTTGCCGGTTTTGAGCGATATTTTCAGGTCGCCCGCTGCTTTCGTGACGAAGACCTTCGGGCTGATCGCCAGCCGGAGTTCACACAGATAGATGCGGAGCTCTCTTTTATTAGTGAAGAGGATATCTACTCCATATTTGAAGGACTCATGAAAGTTACCTTCAAAAATTGCCTGGGGCTGGATATTCAGACTCCATTTCCACGAATGACTTATAAGGAGGCATTTCACAGGTATGGATGTGACAAGCCGGATTTGCGTTTCGGTTTGCCACTTCAGGATGTCACTCAAAAGTTTTCCGGTTCGGAATTCAAGGTTTTCCAGTCTGTGATCGCCAGTGGCGGGCATATTGTGGCCCTGTGTGCCAAGGCCTGTGCGGATTTTTCCCGCAAAGTAATCGATGGGCTTACTTCTCATGTGGGTAAGTATGGAGCTAAGGGCCTTGTCTGGCTCAGAGTAACGGAACAGGGTCTTGAGGGGCCAAGTGCCAAATTTCTTTCAGAAACAGAGATTGCTGATCTCAAGAATTCTCTGCAGGCTCAAGTTGGTGATATGATTTTCATGGTTGCTGATACCGAAAAAGTGAGTTTTTCTTCGATGGGTCAGCTTCGCCTGGAGGTCGCCTGCATGAAAAATCTTATCAATAAAGGGGAATTCAATTTTCTATGGGTAAACGAATTCCCACTGTTTGAATTCAGCGAAGAGGAAAATCGTTATACGTCAGTGCATCATCCCTTTACCGCTCCGGTACCGGAAGATGTGACAATGCTGATGGGGGATGAGTATTACAAATCCCGTTCAAGAGCGTATGATTTAGTTCTGAATGGTACTGAAGTGGGTGGTGGCAGTATCCGTATACATGATCGCGAAATTCAGCAGAGAATATTTGACCTTTTGGGCATTAGCAGGGAAGAGGCTGAGGAGAAGTTTGGATTCCTTCTTCATGCGCTTTCCTTTGGCGCTCCGCCTCACGGGGGAATAGCCTTCGGACTGGACAGGCTCGCAATGCTTATGCTTGGGTTGGAAAGTATTCGTGATGTGATCCCGTTCCCCAAGACCAGTGCGGGGATTTCCTTGATGGATAATGCTCCCGATGTGGTTTCGGAGGATCAGCTTCGGGAGTTGGGCATAAAGGTGATTTGAAATGAATGGGAGCGGTTCAGCAATTCCTTGACTTGAGCCCCCTTAGAAATTATTATTCTAGTTATTGTTATTGAGACTTTTTTTCGATTATATACTCTAGAGGAGGACCTCAGGATGTCGAGGATGAAGATGGCTGGCCGCCTAGTGCTTGTTATGTCGGTGGTTATGACTATGGGAATTGCCGGCTGTGGCGGTGCCAAGACCGGTGGTGGTGGAGCAGGAGTTAGTGGTGGCTCTGCACCTGCAAAGAGCACCAAGAAGATGACACAGGAGGAGAAAGCCAAACTTGAGGAAGCTCGTACAGCTGCCGAAAGTGCCGAGAGAAAACTTTCCGAGCTCAGGCAGGAAAGAATGGGGCTGGAAAGTGAGCTGGAGAACGGCCAGCAGTAAATCGCCCCAGATTGTCTTCATCCGAACTGTCGTTGCAGACAGAGATGCTTCTTTTAATATATGCCCCTTCGGTTTGTGCGAAGGGGCGCTCAAAACCCAGACAGGCGCGAGCGTTCTTATTGCAGATGATCTGGAACAATTCAGGACCGAAAAAATTGCATTTTACATCGGTTGCTCTGAATGATTAATCTATTCCGTAAAAAAGAAACACGAAGTATACCAGTTGTGCCAAGGCCTTCGTCCGGCTTGAGGATTAAGGTTCCTGCGTTTATTACACCGCCTTTGCTGGTTCTGCTTTTTACAATTGTATGTCTTTCGTTGTTGTTTCCCTACCATGAGACCGTGCAGCCTTTTGATCTTCCCAAGCCGGGTGTGGCGGCAAAGGAAACCATAATTGCTCCTTTTACTTTTGATATTGTGAGGTCGCCCGAAGAGCTTGAGCGGGAGAGAAAGAGGGCGATGGACCAGGTGCTTCTTGTCATGGATTATGATTCCGACGGGGGAAGCGAAGCTCTCAAGAAGTTATCTGATCTGCAGAGTTCTTTTGCGTTGCTGGGTACGGATGCTGCCGATTCGGTACGGAATAATCAGCTGCGTGTATTATCGAGGGAGCTGTCCGCAAGGGCAATACAGACACTTCAACGCAAGAGTTCTCTTTTCAGTGTGGCATCTCAGCAGCTTACTATTCTAATGGACAGAGGAATTTCCTCGGTGCTGCTTTACTCTCTTCCGGAGCAGCTGAGCGAACTTCGCGCTCAGTACAACACCACTTTCGACATCAACGTGCAGTATGATAAAAAATTTGTCAATCTCCGTCGCAGTGATCAGGAGCGTGCTGTTGCGGTAAGCGACGTACCTGTCAAGGAAATCGCTCTTGAACAGGTTGTCAAACGGCTCAAGCGCGAGCGTAAAATGGATGATGAATCATTAAGCACTGTATATGAGCTTCTCTTTGCCTGCATTACGCCTAATATCAAGGTAAACATGGCCCAGACGCTGGACCGTAGAAAAGCTGCAGCCCAGGATGTGCTTGAAATCAGCGGTAAAGTCATTAAAGACACCGAAATCGTTCGAAAACACCAGGAGGTCACTCCCGAGATAATCCAGAAGCTCAGGTCTCTCCACATCGCACTTGATAAAATGGAAAATGTGGCCGAAAAACGGAAGATTTCAGCCGGCAACTTCGGACGATTGCTCCTTGTGCTCATTCCCCTTCTGTTTCTGGCTTTCTATCTGAAAAAATTCCAGACCTCTTTGGTGAAGAACACTAAAAGCCTGCTTGCATTCAGTCTGATACTGGTTTTTCAACTGCTGGTCATTCGTATCGGAATGGAAATTCTGCCTCGATTGTTCGAAACACAGGAAGTGGTGCATACAATTCCAGAATATCTGATTCCGATTAGTGCCGCCACTATTCTCTGTTCAATTCTGTTCGGACTCCATCTGGGAATCGTAATGGGATTATTTGTAAGTTTATATTTCAGTGTCATTACCGGTTTCAACCAATTCTTCTTCATCTATTCATTTCTAGTTTCACTTGTAAGTGCATTCGTCACTCATCAGATCCGCTATCGATGGCATTTTTTCAGGGCTATACCGCCCATCTTTATCATCAGTATTCTTATCATATCCATCTGGCACCTGATCGGCTACAAGCAGGATATCAATGTTGTTTTTATGAATTTCACACTTGCTCTTTTAAGTGTTGTTTCGTCCATGTTTCTTGCTATGATGCTCACCCCTCTTTTTGAAAGACTATTCGATATAAGTACAGATATGACCCTTGTTGAGTTGTCCGATATGAATCATCCGATTCTAAAGAGACTCTCAATTGAGGCTGCCGGAACCTACAACCACAGCGTTCTGGTAGGTAATCTGGCAGAATCCGCAGCCCAGCGTATAGGGGCCAATGCACTGCTCGCAAGGGTTGCGGCATATTACCATGATATTGGCAAAATTGATAAATCTGATTATTTTGTTGAAAACTGCCTGGGTGATAAAAGTCGTCACAATAAGCTTTCTCCCTCTATGAGTGCACTTATCATTTCCTCGCATGTTAAGGAGGGGGTTGAGCTTGCGCGCAAGTACCGCCTGCCCAAGGTGATACAAGATGTAATTCTTCAGCACCATGGAAACAGCACAGTTTCCTTCTTCTTTGAGAAGGCTTTGGAGCAGGATCCTCATAAACAGGTTCAGGAGAAAGATTTCCGTTACCCCGGACCGGTACCTCAGAATCGCGAAACTGCTATAATTATGTTGGCTGATTCAGTTGAGGCAGCCTCCCGCAGCCTTGCGAGCAGTTCCCCTAAATTGCTCAGGGAACTTGTTAAAAAGATAATAAGAGATAAATTCCTTGCATCGCAATTAGATCAATGCAATCTGACTTTACGAGACCTTAACGAGATAACAGAAGGCTTCATGCCTGTGCTCCAAGGTATATTTCATACCAGAATTGAGTACCCGAACAAATAAGGAGCTTTATTGTGTCCAACAGCACTCCCGCTTTTTCAAGAAAACATTTCTTCATAGATCGTAGTCTTCAGGGCAAGTACATGATCACTTTTCTTATCCCGATGCTGATCATGCTTGCGTTCATGCTGCTTACACTTTATTTCGCTTCACAGGCAATTATTTCCTCCACCACGCGTATAATGAAACGGGAAGTTGAGAACACGATTGCCGTGCAGCTGCAGGATCAGACAAATCCCAGTGTGGAGCAGTACCGGAATGTGATCGATAAACTGCAGAATAATGTCAGGGATTTTGCTGACAACGGCGATCTTAAAAGAGAGCTGTTAACAACTTTGTTATGGATTTTCGGAATAGGATTGCTGCTTGTTGTAATCCAGATCGTACTTCTTACAATTTTCTTTTCGCATAAGCTGGCCGGACCGGTTTTCCGATTTGAAAAGGTATGCCATAACATTATTGCAGGTGACTATACAGATCATATAAAGCTGCGTAAAGGGGATCAGTTACAGAACCTGGCCAATCTGCTCAATGAAGCAGTTCGGGTTACCAATGAGCGCATCGGTGCACTTGAAGCTCGTTGCGGAGCAATTTCAGAAAAATGCTCAGAAGGTGAAAAATAGTGTTTGACTTTAATTTCGTAATCTACTAATTTATAGAACCTTAAGGGAAGGCGTCATGAAAAACTGGTTGTTTTCGAAAAAAAATTTGTATCTCCTGGGTCTCTGTTTTGTGCTGCTAGTAATCGGGTACATTTTTCTGGGTCAGGGACCTGCTGAAAACCCGTTGTCAAAGAGTGTGGCGCCTCTGATTCTGGTTGGTGTTTATTGCGGTCTGATTCCTTTTGCAATAATTAGCGGTTATAGTAAAAGTGAAGAGAATCAGCCGAAAAAATAGGGCGTTTAGCTCAGTTGGTATAGAGCACCTGCCTTACAAGCAGGTGGTCGTAGGTTCGAATCCTACAACGCCCAAATAGATACGTTGAAATTTTGGACCGGTAGTTCAGTCGGTTAGAACGCTGGCCTGTCAAGCCAGAGGTCGCGAGTTCGAGCCTCGTCCGGTCCGCCACTATAAAAGCCCTCTCACGAGGGCTTTTTTTTTCGAATAGTCTTGACCACCTGCTAATTCCATAATAGTTTTATCTTCTGCTCGTTACATAACAATTCCTGCAGCGGAAGTACGATGCGACAAAAGATTCTGATATTCGGATCAATGCCCGAAAATGATGCCGCGCTGATGCGGATGCTGGCTTCCGGTTGGGAGATGGACCTGATGAACTGCTCCTCGGAGCAGGAGTCTGTGCTATCCTCCTGTGGGCAGCCTGCTGCAGTTATTTCCTATGTTCCATGCAATGCAAAACTGATACTTGACATGTACCGCAATCAGCCTGTAGGTTTCGGGGAGAAAGTGCCGCTGTTTCAGTGTGTACAGGGTGAGGCAGTACCGCCATTTCTGTATGATCTGCCATTGTGCGGAGTTTTTCGCACTCCCCTGAATGAATCTGCCGCACTGAACATTCTATTATCGATCAATCGTAACAGCACATTGCTTAAAATGCAAAATGAGCTTTTTCATGAAATAACAAAATTCCGCAGTCAAAAAGATCAGCTCGTTAGAATTGGAGCAGCGCTTTCAAATGAACTGGATATAAAGGCGTTATTAGAGCTTATTCTGACAGCCAGCAGAGAAATTGTTGGTGCTGATGCTGGGAGTATTTATACAAGAGATAAAAATGGTCCCGAAGGTACCTTTAGTGAACTGCTACGATTTAGAGTCACCCAGAATGATTCACTTAATATTAAAAGTATTGATGAATTTACTCTGCCTATTAGTTCACAAAGCATTGCCGGGCATGTCGCTCTTACAGGTAAACCTCTCCCGATAGATGATGTCTACCAGCTCGGGGAGGATGTCCCTTACAAGTTCGGAAGAGATTTTGACCGAAAAACCGGTTATAGAAGTCGATCAATGCTTTCGGTTCCACTCAAACACTTAGATGGCGAAATTGTAGGTGTTCTTCAGCTGATAAACAAGAAACTCGATATGAAGCAGCGGTTGGAGTCTGCTGATGATGTGGCGAAGTATGTAGCCCCATTTTCAATGAATGATCAGGACATTATCCAATCCATTGCTTCGTTTGCTGCTGTATCCATTGAAAGGGTTACCTTATATGAAAATATTAAGGGGTTGTTCGAGGGCTTTTTAAGTTCGTCGACAGCTGCAATTGATGAGCGGGACAGAGTCACCTACGGTCATTCCAAACGAGTGATGGGTTACGCAATGTCTTTTTACGAAGCCGTTCAGCAGGATCCCGCCTGCCCCTTCAGTGAACTTACT
Source organism: Fibrobacterota bacterium (assembly GCA_023436205.1). GTDB lineage: Bacteria > Fibrobacterota > Chitinivibrionia > Chitinivibrionales > Chitinispirillaceae > JAEZKC01. The sequence goes on along the minus strand of JAEZKC010000084.1, from coordinate 57,205 downwards.
GCTTCTCCTGACAGAAAACGGCAGTTTCAAATTGCCGCTTTACTCCACGATATCGGGAAAATCGGAGTTCCTGAGCACCTGCTCACTAAAGAGCATCGGCTGGAGGCTGGTGAGATGCAAAGTGTTCTGGCCAGACTGGACTATATTGAGCTGGCTCTAAAATATGAACCTGAGCTGGTTGATTGGGAAAGTGCAGAGGAAATCAGTGATGACAGGGATTTCTTGTTAAAAGTAAACAGGTCCGGTTTTTTGAGTGATGCCGAATGTACCCGACTTCAGCTGTTAAGGAAAAAAAAATATTCTAAACCCACCGGTGAAGAATGTATGTTTTTAAGTGAATCGGAATTTGAGCACCTCTCAGTTAGAAAAGGAAATCTTACTGAAAAGGAACGGGAAATAATTAATTCCCATGCCATGTCTACGTTCCGTATTCTTTCCAAACTACCCTGGACTCGTTCTCTGGAAAAAGTACCGGAGATAGCCTGTCACCACCATGAAAAATTAGACGGGTCGGGATATCCGCACGGACTTGTAGGGGAGCAGATTCCTCTTGAAAGCCGTATATTGGCAGTAATTGATATTTACGAAGCACTTGTAGCTCAGGATCGCCCTTACAAACCGAAGATGCTTCCGGAAAAGGCTCTTGAAATTCTCAAATTCGAAGCTGGTAACAACCATCTCGATCCGCAAGTTGTAGATTTCTTTATTGAAAAGAAAATATATAACTTGTATCCCGAGAGCTGATCACTTTCTCTGCATGTTTATTCATTTTTCAGGAAAGTATATTCTATAAGGCTCTCAATTCATGAGGAGAAACTATGATGTTTTTTGAAAATATTCCTCTTGCCAGCAAAACCAGTTACCGGATTGGTGGTCCGGCACGGTTTTATTGTGAGCCCACTTCGGAATCGGAGGTTTACAATGCTTTGAGGTATTCCTCTGAAAACAAACTCCCGGTTTTCTTTTTAGGCAAGGGGTCCAATGTACTTGTAAGTGACAATGGCTGGCCGGGTTTGGTCATCAATCTTTCCGCATTGACGTTTATATCAAGAACAGGACTGACCGTAGAGGCCTCAGGGGGGTATCCTCTGGATGGTCTGGTGTCCTTTGCTGTTGAGAACGGCTGCGGTGGTGCTGAAGAGCTTTCCGGAATACCTGGAACTGTTGGGGGAGCTGTAGTGATGAATGCAGGGGCTTTTTCCACCTGTATTGCTGATGTCATCCGTTCCGTTCGCGTTTTGAACTGTCAAACTATGGAAATCGAGACCAAAAGCAGAGAAATGTTGGACCTCGGTTACCGCAGTAGTTCTTTGAAGGGTAAAGAATATGTTGTGCTGTCTGCCACTTTCGAGTTTAAAGCGGTAGATCCTGTACTTCTGGAAGAAATCAGGAAAAAAATTCTCTGTCGCCGGCAGGAGAAACAGCCGCTTGAGTTTCCAAACTGCGGGAGTGTTTTCAAACGTCCGGCGGGAAATTATGCTGGTACTTTGATTGAAATGTCAGGCCTCAAAGGTTTTGGTATTGGTAATGTGGAGGTGTCCACAAAGCATGCTAATTTTTTGATCAACAAAGGAAACGCCAAAGCTGAAGACGTCAGGAAACTTATTAGCCATATTCGCCAAACCGTCTTTGAGAGGTATGGCATACTGCTTGAGCCGGAAGTGATATTCGTTGGTGATTTCAAACAAACGCTTTATGAACCGGAGCTTTAATGTGAGCATCAGTTATGAAAAATTCATCACCGGTCCCCTTGATGTAAACACCTATCTTGTTAGAAATCAAGAATATGATTGTCTGATAATAGATCCATCCAGTGGTCTGGACGAGGTAATTGCATACATTCAGAATCAAAAGCTGAAAGTGCATGCAATTCTTTTGACACACGGTCATTTTGATCACATAATGGGAATACCTGAAGTACTGGCACTTTATCCAGATACTGCGATATACATTCATCCTGAGGATGTCGAGTCTTTAAGAAATCCTGTATTGAACGGTTCAATTCTTATTGGTCAGGAATTTTCCTATACAGGACCAACCCTTGATCTTCTGGAAGGTGAAATGAAGGCGGGAGTGTTTACATTTGAAGTACTGCATGTCCCCGGCCACACTCGAGGTGGCTGTGCTGTCGTTTTTGAAAATGTATGTTTTGCAGGGGACAGCATTTTTGCCGGTTCGATAGGTCGAACCGATTTGCCCGGAGGCAATACTGCCCAGCTTTTATCCAACATACGCGAAAAGCTGTTTTCTCTTTCTGATCAGGTTGTACTCTGCCCCGGCCATGGGGGCAGGACCACTGTGGGCAGGGAGCGTCGACTGAATCCGTTCCTTCAGGAATAATTCATGATTGATCTACCTTATCTCGAATCCTACCTCGCTTATCTGCAGTTAGAAAAAACTCTTAGCGACAATACTGCTCAGTCCTACCGTTTCGATCTCCAGAGGTTGGCTGCATTCCTTTCTCAACATAATGCGCTGGATTTGGGAAGGGTTGACTCCTCTCTTTTATCGCAATATGTGCGTCTTCTTTATGATTTAGGTTTTGCTCCTGCTTCCATTCAACGCACTATTTCATCAATGAAAAGCTTCTTTGCATTTATTGCTTCCGAGGGTTTGATTACGGTTGATCCAACCGAGTTGCTTGAGAGTCCCAAGTCATCGAGAACACTGCCGTCGGTGCTTTCCATAGAAGATATTGAGCGGATGATTGCGGCTATTGACCTTCGAAAAAGGGGCGGTATCAGAGATCGAGCCATAGTTGAAACCCTTTACGCCACAGGTATGCGGGTTTCCGAACTGTGCTCTTTTGCATCTGAGCAGCTTTTGGAGAAAGATGGTTTAGTGCGTGTGCTTGGTAAGGGTTCTAAAGAGCGGATTGTACCAATAGGCGAAAGTGCCCTGTATTGGATAAATGAATATCTGGACAAGGAAAGAGCTTGCTTTGCTAAAATTGATTCAGGCTCTATTATGTTTTTGAATGTGAGGGGTACTGCATTTTCCAGAATGGGGATTTGGAAACTGGTTAGGGCCTACGCTTTATTGGCAGAGATTAAAAAGGAGATTTCACCCCACACTTTCAGGCACTCATTTGCCACCCATCTTTTGGAAGGGGGGGCTGATATTCGCACAGTGCAAGAGATGCTGGGGCATTCAAATATTGTTACAACAGAGATATACACACATGTTGATCGGGAATATCTTAAAGAGGTACATCGCAGTTTTCATCCCCGTTTCCAGAGAAAGTAGTCTGTTATTTGCCTGAGAGTCTGGAATTCTGCTGTTAAGGGCGAATTCTGGTGAAATTTAAAAATATCAGTTAGTTACAGAAGAATTTTGCTTGACTTCAAGGCTCCATGATTGGATATTTTAAAGGATGGTTTTACTGAAGGAGGGCTTTTGTGGCAAACACAACCAAACATGATCTGATAGCTGCTGTGTCAAAGACAACTGGTCTGACACAGGCTGATACCAAAATTGTAGTTGAGGAGCTTCTCGAGACAATTGCACAGATACTTGAGAATGGCCAAAGCATTGAGATTCGAGGTTTTGGCACTTTTTATATAAAGGAACGAAAGCCGCGTCCTGCCCGTAACCCCAAGACAGGGGAGATTGTTCCTTTGCAGAGAAGAGTAGTTCCCTTGTTTAAGTATTCAAGCGAATTGAAAAAGAAGATTTCGCTTGATAATTTAGAAAATACTGCTGTCTGAAACTGCATTGGATCAGACACGGTTCTGATCCATTCTTGTTTTTACTACCTGCCCAAGTTTTTTCAAACGCTCCAGACTCCTCTCTAATCCTAACAAATTAAAAAAGTGCGTAACCAGTTCTTGACGAATTCTCTCTGACACCATATAATTCAGAAGAATTAATCAATCGATCTTTAAAAGGGTCTTCTGTATATGATCAGGCATACAGTTCTTTGTTGTTGTTTTGTATTGTTTGCTTCTCAAGCTTTCGGTGCTTCAGAAGATAATCTCGGAGCACAGATTACTCTCCCCAGCTTTGAAGCAAGGCTCTCTCTGGGTTTCAATTACGATCTGCTCCGACCACTCACGGATGTGTCTTTTGATTACCCGGTGGGCTATTTTGGTTTTAATATGCCAGTTAATCAGAGATTCAATATCAGAGATATGGCCGGTCCCATGGTGGACACCTTGTTTTCTGATACAACGCTCTTTAGAAATGGAGAAGATTTCCGGCCTACAGGTGTAGCACGGCAGAATCCCAACTTTACGGTGAGAGTTGATATGCCGATGCTGGGAGGAGTTTGCAGCTTTGGTTATACTCAGAATTTCGCTCTAAATTACGAAACAGTCCTGGGAAATCCCTCCTTACGACTGGAACCTGACTCTTTGCCCTCCAACATGGAATTTCTGCTCAGAGGGACTGTGAATATCCCTCTCAGTTTGTCGATGGGGTGGGAGACGATGAGTTTCGGGTATGCCTATCAGCTTAACAGAAATGCCATTTTTGCTTTCAATTTGCACCGTCATCTTTTTACAATGGATTTTCGGGGAAGAGTGGATGCTGATTTTCTGGGAAAATTCAATCTTGAAATAGATGGCGGAGAAATGGCCGGGTCGGTTCCTGTTTTCGTGGAGCTTGACTACCCGTCGGAGCTTGTCAATGGATATGCTCTGGGTAATTACAAGGCTGAAGTATGGTCGCCATCTTTTGGGTTAAAGCTGTGGCTATTTTCACTCACTTCCCGTTTCGGTGTGAGAACTGAAGCGCAAGGGTCAATCTATGCCAGATACAAGCTGCCTTCCATTATTGATCCCGAGACGGGAGAGCCGAAGTACGATTTTACAGATCCTGATGTTTTGATGCAGCCGGAAGTTCGGGAAGCGCTTCTTTCCGGAGAGGTTGACAGTATTGTTTACAGTTCCAGCGAGCCTCTATACTGGAAACTGCCTCATGGACATACCATAACAGCTGATATTATTCCCCGCAGGTTGTCAGTATCATATACCAAGATTTTCGGTGATATTGAAATGGGAATCAACAATATCAAAAAAGAGCAGCGTCCAATTGAAACGGAGACTACCCGGGAGGGGCTGCTTGATTCTTTGAGCATGGATGTAGGGATCACTGTGGATCATGTCACTATGATTCACGCCAACTATATGGGAGCTTTTCTAAATGTGGGAATGTTTGCCATGGATGCCCGGTCTGGAGAGACAAAGCATATTCTGGGTGATCGCACATTGCCGGAGCTTCGTTTAGGCAGAGCAGCTCTCTTTCCGGTCCTTAATCTTGGATCATCGTTAGGCACTAAAATCAAACTGAATCTTGAGCTTGACGTGCTTCCGTTGCCTGCTTTCAGGACAGGGTTTTTCTATTATTTCTGATGAGTTTTGAAAGGATCATATACATGTTCAAGAGATTAATGCCCGTTTTGTTCTTTCTTCTGCTTGTCAGTATGCAGGCAGTGGCACAGTTCACAACCGATTACATTTTGGTGGAGGCGCCCATTGGAGCTAAGCCTGCAAGTCAGGTCTTATGGGTCAAGTGGACAGGTGTAAGCAGGAATCCTCTGGATCCTACTTATTTGGCTCCTGACTCGGGCAGAATTTATTTCGACCGCTCTCCCGGAGGTGGCAAGCTCTCAAACTACCGTTATAAAGTTACTGTTCCAGCTGTTGACTCGGTTTCAAAACAAGTTCTGGACAATGTGTATTTCAGGGAATCTCCTTTAAAAAGGGGAACTGCTTTCCGTCCAGCAGACCAGAAAGATATGGGAATCGGAGTTTTCTACTGCGTCGTGGCTTGGCCGATGCAACATGATACTCTCGTTTCCAATGAGTTTCAAGTGATAGTTGAGAGTCCCAATCCCGTGAAATGGAAAAGTCCCAGCGGCTCCATTTCCAATCTGACCCCCACATTCACCTGGGATGCAAATCCGGGGGTACCCTATTATCATGTGATATTGTCCGATCAGCCCATAGCTGTCGATTCCTCAAGTGGTACTATTAACGTTTCCGGCCTGAGTGTGGTGTGGCAGGCAATCACTCCAAATACTCAGATTACCTATGGAACTCCTGACCCTTCAAAAACGCTCACCGCAACGCCTCCTCCGTTCTCTCCGGGAAAGCGCTACACCTGGATAGTACTGAATAATTATGGCAACCATGTGGCATTTTCCTCTCCGAAAGTTTCTCTGCCAGTGGGGGAATTCAGAGTTTCCGGTGTGCCACTTAAGAAGCCTGTAAATACCTATCCAGTTAAACAGAAGCTGACGACCGTTTCCAATCCCACATTTGATTTTAAATGGACAAACATTGATACCCTCGCTAATTCTTACCGAGTAAACATGTACATGTGGTCGGAAATACAGGGAATGGGCGGTTATATGCTGGTTTGGGAGACCACTGTGACCAACAGTGCCAAAAAGTCAACGGATACTCTGAAAGCCAATATCAATGCAGCGGCAACTCTTACCGGAGGCAGATACCTCTGGAATGTTATCGCTTTGGATAACAAAGGTGCCGGAACAGCCGGTGATACCTCCAGTTTTGAATACGCTGCTCCGGCTGGCACAATGAACATCTGCACAAGGGAGAAGATGACCGTTGTTCAGGGTAGTGCAACTCAGAAGGTGATTTCACCTGTCGGATTGGTGGAAGTTAAGGTTGAGGTGATTCAGGGCCCCATGGAGGCACCACTGGCTTTTTATACTGATCTCGACGGAAATCTCAGTCGCTCCCGCCCCGTCGGCACTTACAGGGTTACTGCTGTAAAAAGTGGATTTGAACAGAGCAGTAAAACCGTGGTTATCACCGACAAGGGAGTCAGCAATGATACTCTGTATCTGACCCGACCTGAAGCAACCATGTATGGTAAAGTTTCCGATAAGGGAGGCAAGCCTGTCAATCTGGCCAGTGTTATCGCGCTTTCAGAATATGGTGACAGTATACAGGGATTCACAGATGCACTTGGAAATTTTTCATTGAACTGCAAGGGAGCCGATTGGACTTACCGGGTGGAAAAAGCTGGGTATAAATCTTCCACTCCTGTAAAAATCACCTTAACCTCCGGACAGAATTACAGTTGCGGGACAACGGTTATTGAGGAAAATCCCTATATACTTTCAGGCATAGTAAAGAATTCTGATGGAGACGCGATAATCGGAGTAAAATTGAAGCTGATGAAGGATGGGGTTACAATGGATGAGGTTCCTTCAACACCGCAGAGCGGGGCGTTTTCCTTTTCGGTACCTACGGGAACGTATACCATTATTGCAGAGAAAGCAGGTTTTAGTTCGTATAATTCTTCGCTGATCATATCCGGTTCACGTACACTCAATATCACTTTGAGCCCGGGGGCTGCACTTGTAAATGGATCCATTGTCGGTGAGACCTGGGTGGGTACCCAGTTTTTATCTGCTGCTATCCCTTCTGCCAGGGTTAAATTTACAGACGTTAGTTCTCCGTCGGACACATTTGTTGCCACATCCGATGCTACTTTCGGTCAATTTAGTCTGAGCCTTCCGGGAAACAGAACATTTCTGGTAAGTTCTTCCGCACCAGGATATTCCAATACCGGTGATGGCGATACTATCGTAACTGTGCCCAAAAGCACGATCAGTTTTCAGGATACACTTCGAAGCCTGGCTGTCATTTCCGGAAAGGTTAAAATGATGGACGGGACTGCAGAAGGAAATGTAAATATTGTTGTTTACGATGCAGTTCAGAACAAAATCATCGCAACTACAAAAAGTTTACTGGATGGCTATTATGAAATAAAAGGAATACCAGATGGAGTATATGAAATAAAAGCGGGAAGAGACGGACTCTTTCTTGATAGTCTGTTTCCGGGGAAAAGTCTGTTAGTGGCGGATGGAAAGCCTGAGCCAGCTTCTCACAATTTATTTATGTCCCCTGGATCAAAAACACTCAAGTTTCAAATCAATGGCTATTCGGGATCGGGTTCAATAAAAATCCTGTCTCCTGTTGTGAAGACTGTCGCTTTCAAAGATTCTCTCACCTCAGCGGGTCCGGGAGTTTATAATATTGAAGCAGATGCGGTGGCGGATAGTATCATCGATCTTTCCTATCGCAGTTTTACACTTGCAGATACCGTAATTTCTCATTCAGAATTGATAAGTTTTCCTGTTGTGCACATCTCAGCTGATACACTCAAACCAGTAGCCGGTCAGGTAACTTTGAAAATCAAATCGGCGATTCAGCTGGACTCGGCTGCAGTTTTCTTCAGGAACGAGGGAGTCCTCAATTATTCTTCCTTGAAAAATTCATCACCAGACAGCGTATATCAGTTTCTCGTTACTCCGGGAAAAGATGGTTGTAAACTCTTCTATTACTTTAAAGCTTACAAGGGAAAGGATGTTTACGGTTACAGTAAACAGCTTTTCAATACTTTTGTAAAACCTGATTCAACAGTTGTCTCCAGATTTGAAATAATCCCTGCTTCATCTGATGAATCCCTGATTCTCCCCGCATCGTACAGTGCTGCTTTTGAAGTACGGGCTTTTTACAGCTCCTCTTTTATACCATTTACGAATTTGAAACCGGATGGAATTACATGGAGTCTGTCGAATGCAAGCGGATGCAGGATAGAGACCCTGAATTCCGGGCTGGGAGTGACAGTCAAAACCTCCTCATCATCAATAAATGAGCCGGTGCTGCTGATAGCCACAGTGGATACATCAAAAATAAAAATTGCAAGTGGTATATCTAAAAGGGACACCGTCAAATTTCTAGTTAGCGGTTCTGAATTACATACGATAAGTGTCGAACGAATTGACTTCAAGGCTCCAAACCCGGTTACAACCTCCGGGTACGATGTGGCAGAATTTAGGGCGATTGGAAAAGATGCTGCCGGAAATGAGGTTGCAATTTCTCCGCAATGGAGTATACAGCCTTCCAGTGCAGGAACAATTTCTAAAACCGGATCATTCAAACCTGCTCGGAATTTTGTCGGGCGTGTGAGGGTGATAGCTTCCAATGGTATCGTTTCCGGTGAGTACCAGGCACAAAACAAAGCTCTCGGTATTTTAGAAGCCGGTCTTTGTGTTCTTCACATGCTCTCTCATAAGGCAACAGCCGATACTTCCGGAAATCTGAAGGGAATGAGAGTGATTTTCCCGCCCAATGCTATAGGTGAAGGTGATTTCGGGCTGCTTGATGTTTCATTGCCAGACATGCGAAATCAGATGAAGCGGGGATATGGTGAAAGGCGCATGGTGGATAGCATTGCTTATGATATTACACAGCTGTCTAATATATCCCTGAATTTATCAGTGGACAGCATAAGGTTGATTCTTGACATTCCTGAAAAGATGAGAAAAGAAGCTGCACTGGGAACTAAGCAATTCTGGATAGCCCGTTGGAATGATGACAGTTTAAAATGGGTGTCTTTGCCTAACAGCAAAATTTCTTCAGATGGGAAGACTGTGAGCGCCGGGTTAACCCATTTCTCCCGTTATGCCATTGTATCGCAGCCTGGAGAACTGGAGGGAAGCCTGAGTGTATCACCTAATCCATTTTCCCCGTATATCAGACCCGTTAAGGAATACGGAGCGGATGCACCATTTGGCACCTGTATCAAATTCCGAATTGAGGCTCCTGAGGAGCGGGTACCCAATGTAAAAATGCACATATATACCGCAACGGGGCAAAGAGTGTGGGCTGTTGAAATGCTTAACGTTGCAGTAGGGGAGCATCGGGTCTGGTGGAATGGTAAAACCAACAATAGAGAAGAGGTCTGGAATCCTGAATTGCCTGATGGCGGAATCACTTATGGGTCAATGTGCAGAAACGGACGTTATTTTGTCATGATAGTTATTCGGGATATCAAAGGTAAAGAAGTCAAGTACATGAAACCTGTAGTTCTTATGAAGTGACCAGGTGAATGGTTTTGAGCGAACTTCGGAGGTCTGTGTGAAATCAATTTTAAAGGCGGCCGGTTTGGCGCTAGTTTTATTATCCGTTGTGGCATTAGCCGGTGAATCTAAAGTGAAAATCGGTGTTTTGGCTTTGGAATCTTTTACCGGTCAGAATGAACTTGCAAACAAGGTGACTGAATCGCTTGCCTCTAAATTAAGTGAGATGGGGTTTTATGAAGTTAATAAGCCGGAGGCGCTCAGCAGCGGATTAGCTGAAGTGCATATCAAAATGCCTCGGATCTGCAGAGATCCGCGTTGTGTGCTGGATATAGGTAGAGCACTGCAAATGGATAGGATGATTTACGGTTCAGTCGATGTTAATTCTGAAAAGAGTGGCATACGACTTTTTCTTATCGATGTAGTCATGGGGTTGACTGTTGAACAGGTGAGCATCGAGGGAGTCCCGGGTTCATCTGCGGATGATGTTCTTTCTGCGGCTGTGGCTCGAATTCATGGATTGACAGAAAAAAGTGCTGTAAAGGAATATTACGGTCCGCAAATAAACAATCTCAAACAGTTAATTATATCTTCATCCCTGGTGCAGGGGAGTGGGTTGGTGTATAACGCATTCAACTATGGTGTAGGTGGAGTAAAGTCCGATGCACAATATTTGTATGTAGATGACCCGCTGTCAGGTATTGCATCTTCAGCAGATCAGATTCCAATGTTTGCCCGTCCCGCAGCTTTGGCAAATGCATACGTGGCTGCTTCCGACGATGCCTATGGTGTACTGTACAATCCGGCGGGCATGGCCTGGGTGGCCGGACAGGAAGTTGCTGCTGGTTATCAACATCGTTTCGGCATTGATTTGCTGGCTGTATCCTATGCCAATAAGGCTACCCGGGAAATTGGATTTGGAAATGCGCTTTTTTATTCCGCTGACAGAGATGGAGCTCTTGCTGAATTGTACTTTGCAACCGCATTGGCGTATCGATTCAATCAGAATTTACTCTTGAGGCCCTTCTCGGTTGGTGCAACTGTAAAACTCTCCGGCAGTTCTGTAAAACAGCTGTCACTTGATTCTCCGGAGGGCAACTCTTTTGGTGCAGGAATTGATCTGGGTTTCATGTGGGAACTTAACGAACGAATCCGTTATGGACTTCTTCTGCGTGATGTTCCTTTCGTAAACAGATGGAAAAACAAAACCACTGGTGAACGGTACTATGAAGCTAATGCATCCACATTACACATGGGTGGCTCATTCAAAGCTGGTTATGCGGGTTTCTTAATCGCAGAAGGGCAGATACCTCTTCATTCTGATCAGCCGTGGATCATGTCCGGCGGTATTGAATATGAAATGTATCGGCTGATATCGCTGAGGGTTGGCTTACAGAGAGAGATTCTCAATGAGGAAGCTACCTGGTGGAAGTTGACTGGAGGGCTGGGGTTCAGGCTTGAGACGGAGCCGGTGATAGGGCGAGAACTTCATTTGGATGCGGCGTATGAGTATAACACGTTGACGCTTTTTCCAGTGGTGAATGTGTCGGTACGCGCGGGATTCTGAGATTTCTCAAAGGTGAATTAAGGGTATATGCTTATTTCACCTTCAAGTAAGATGGAAGAGGGTGCCGCGTTTTCATTTCGGAGCTCGTTTTTTGATGAATCCCTTTAAGTCAATGCTTGAATAAAGCGATCGTGTGTACACTAGCGGATGAAAACTCTGTTTAAGTCAATAGTCACACTGGCCGGACTGTTAATTCCAGAAATGATCATAAGCAGAAGTTACTACTGAGTCGTAACAAGCTACATCAGTTCAACTCTAATCTGCTCCACGAGTTTTAGCCCTTGGGGATCATTACGAAACCTGGCGATCATCTTTGACACTGCGGAACAACTTACTCCTAAATATTTGGCCAAGATTTTGGCGGAATAATCAAGAAGGTAAACACCAGCAAATGCAAAAAGTGCCCGGGCGGTTGATTTGATATTCGCTCTGGAGTGATGCAGGATAGCGTCTGCAGGTACTTTTGTGACTTTTTCAACCAGTTTATGAAGTTTTTCTCTGGAAATGTTGAGTGATTGATGGCGGGCTAGCGCCGTGCGGAGAATTTGGCTTTTAAGTAAGACCTTTCTCACAAATTCGTTATCACCATACACCCAGTTTTCCTGGCATTCGCAATTTTGACAACTCTGATTAGCGATTCTGACATGGGCTACGATTTCATCTTGCGAGCAATCTGGAGCCGTTTCTTTAAGAAAGCTGCTGTAATTTGTTAACGCCTCTTCCGGGCCAAACAGCTTCAGTAACTCTTCTTTATCAAGAAATTCACTCTGGCAATTACCCTGAACGGCACTATGTCCGCTCCATTCGTAATGATCCAATTCTTCCATTTTGCAGTTTCCACAGCGAACCGGATTAAGGTGGACATAGCGTATAAGTTCTCGAAGAGAGGTATCCTGTACAATAATGGAGGCAAATCGTCGGTAAAACACAACACCTTTGCGGTCATTTTCAGAATTGAATTTTCTGGCATAAACTGAATTAAGTCTTTGCATCATACTGCTGATACAATGGGAATCGGATTTAACGATCAGATGATAATGGTCTTTTTGTAGAGACCAGCCAATACAAGTGAATGAGTACTGTTTGAGGGTGATGGCGAGCTGGATAAGGAAATAGCGTTTAAGAGCTGGGGTGGGGAAGATGTTTCTTTCGGGTATACCTCTAGCGGTGATATGATAAAAGACATCGGGAGCTGAGATTCTGGGATTAGAGGCCATGTGGAGCTCCTTTTTGAGGGTGTGGGAATTTACCTTGCAAATTCCGGGCCTCTCAAGGGTGAAATAGGGGGGTATCCTTATTTCATCTACGAGCGACCCTCCCGAGAGACCCTCCCCCCAAAAAAAAGAAGGGCGCTTGCGCGCCCCTCCTACTTCCACAAGTCCTGTCTTACCAGAACTTACTTCACAAAATTAATCACTGACTGCATCGCAACTGCCTTGCCCTTAGCGTCGAAACCGTTTACCTTCACAAAGTAGGTTCCCGCAGGAAGTGCCTTTGTGGAGAAACCGACGTTCTTGGCAACGGAAGCTGTTCTCACAACCATACCCTTGGTGTTAACCAGGCTTACGGTTCCCTTGGCAACACTGTTCAGGCTGACATTGATCTTGCCATTGGACAGTGTGGTTTTGAAACCGGATGTCTTGGCAGCTCTGCTGTGAATTACAGGGATAGGACCATTGCTATCAAAATAAATGTTGTCGATGGCGAAGAAACCGCTCACGCCCTTGCCGCCCTGAACCTTCCACTGGATTTTGGCCAGCTTGGTCATGTCGAGAGCGATTGGGTTGGCTCCGTCCCAGTCATCATGCATCTTGAGGTCGCTAAGAAGAACCTGAACCGCTTTCCATTCAGAACCTGTAGGAGGCAAATTGATGAAGTTCACAATACCTGAACCGCGGGTGTCTTTTCTGGTCGGATTGTCTGCATCACCAACATCATTGATGTCGCTGACTTCCAGAGAAAGGCACTTTGCATCACCGTCGAGGATGTAATGGAAATAAACGCTTGTTACACCTTCAGCAGCTGCATCCCAGTACTTCACATTGGCTGAATCGTACAGGTTTATACCGATACCCACAAAGCCCTGTACCAGTACATCGCCCTGAGGAATGGGGTCACCGAGTGAGAACTCAAGAGCTGCACCCTGACCTGCTCCATCTGTACCTGTACCATCTTCGAACTGGATGCCGAGGCGACCAGTTTCTGCGTCCTGAGCTGCACCGTAGGTGACAGAGGAATTTCCATTAATTTCTACATCGTTGTAGGCGTACCAGTAGGTCTTGCGATCAGGCTGGTAGTTGTAGGGGACGGTTTCGAAATTAGCAAAAACTTTGCTGGTAGGAAGGACTGACTTGTCAACATTTGCAGTATGCATGAAAGGAGAAACGAAAGAGAAACTGGGACCCACCACTTCGATATCATCGATATCAAGAGTGTCTTTGTCCACTGTCAGGTTGAATTCCTTCGGTACTTCCCAGGCAAACTTGGTGGCCTGATTGATAGCCATGGGCTCGAAAGCCTTGGCCCAACCGGGCTGTGCCAGTTCGGCAATGCTGACTTCAATTACTGACCATTCAGGAGTAACAGTCACCATTTTGGCCCAGTAACCGAACGCGTTTCCTGGAGGGGCAGAAACCATGGAATACTGGTCGATATCAAGAGTCTGAATCTTGAAATTGACAGACAGCTCATTTTGACGGGATCTGATCTTGAATCTTACAGCTGAAGCTGCGCTCAAATCCAGTGAACTACCTTCCTTGCTCAGCATGGAACCGATACCTACGTAGGGCTGTGCTATACCCCAGGATGTCTTCCAAGTGCTTCCGAAGGTGAACGGCATGGTGGCATACTGGTCGCCGGCTTCTTCAGCCAGGGTGAACTTGTAAGTTTTAACAGTCCAGGAATCGCTCATATCAGGCTCAAGAGTAGGATAAGCCTTGAAATGACGGGGACCTTCGGTGTAGGGAACATCAATCACTGAAGGTGTAGATGTGGGTGCCTTCAGGGGGCGGTCATCTGCACCCATACCGGCGTTGTCATCATAGTAGTACCAGTAATACTCGAATTCATTCTGATTGGTACCGTCAGAATGGTTGTCAAACAGCGCGTCTGCGAACAGACCCGTTGAGGCTGCCAGTGCGGCCAACCCCGCCATCTTAAGTGTTGAAAGACCCATAAACTCCCCTTTATAAGGTTATTGGATAATGGAGAAAAAAGAATCCAGTTGTATCCTTGCCACTCTTTTAGTACTCTGCTTGTTGAGAATGGTTCATTGCGTGAACAAAAAAAGTCGGAACCGCACAGATCACGAGATTAAACGTTTGAAAGACCGTAAATTTGCAGAAATTAACTTCTAATTGTTAATCCGCATTCTGTGTAAGATAATTCCTGAATGCCTCCATGCAAAATATTTTTTGTATTGAGGCAATCTCCACGTTTTGGATGTGGGGTAAAAAGTAAGTCTTTCATTAATTGTGTGAACGCAATAGTTGTTTAAGGCAACTAAATAGGTAACCTTTCAGTAATTTTTCTCTGACGTGCAATTTTCCAAAATTATTTTGAAACAATACCACCTTCATTTAAGCGATTTACTTAGGAGCGCTACATGACTAAAAAACTTCTCACCTCTCTCCTGCTCACTTTCCTGCTGTCTTTTGGCCTTTTCGCCCAAACCGCCGTTCAACGGCACGGCAAGCTCAGGACCGAAGGAGCATATCTGCTTAACGAGCATGGTAAAATTGTCCAGTTGCGCGGTATGAGTTTCTTCTGGAGCACTCCGGAATGGCCCGGTTACAAATATTACAATGCAGCCACTGTTGACGCCCTGATTAACGATTGGAAGTGCACCGTTGTTCGTGTTGCCTATGATCGCAATAACGGCAACGATAAGGGATGGGATGGAGTTAAGGCGGTTATTGATGCCGCCATTGCCAAGGGCATCTATGTCGTAATTGACTGGCATTCGCATACTGCCGAGCAGCAGTCAAGTGCAGCCATATCCTTCTTCTCTCAACAGGCAGCTCTTTATAAAAACACCCCCAACGTAATATTTGAAGTTTACAACGAACCGATTACAGGCGGTGGTGCCACTACCGGCTCTCTGGTTGATGCGCAGAAAACCTGGGGTGCCATCAAACCTTATCTTACCAATGTTACCAAGGCTATCCGAGATGCCGGGGCAGATAATATCATCATAATTGGTACTCCCTACTATTGCCAGCATATTGGAGTGGCTGCCGGTGATCCTATCAAGGATGCTAGCGGTAAACCTTACAATAACCTTGTATACTCCTTTCATTTCTATGCCGCCAGTCACGGGCCCGAAGCCTATTACTACAAGAATGGGGACGGTTCGGGTGGTTTGGAGAACACCTACCTTGAAGGTGGACTGGGTCGTGTTCCCGTCTTCGTATCCGAATGGGGTACAACTCATTCCGATGGCGGTCAGGATGGTCATAACTACATTGATGGAACCAACACCGACTGGTGGTTCAACAGATACATAAATGGTGAGTATAAATTGAGCTGGTGTAACTGGTCTGTTTCCGATTTTCAGCCTTCCAGCGCCTTCTCCGGTAGCCCCTCCTCACCCAGTGCATCCGGGCAGATAGTAAAGAGACATCTGACCGCATCAACCGTCGATGCCTATGATCCGCCATGGGAAGCCGGCAATGTCGGTCCTGCAAAAGACACGGTTTTCAACATGCCAGCTACTCACCCCACTAATCGTTATAACCGTTCCTACGGTGCAAGCGTCAAAGCCGCCGATGTTTCTTATTCCAGCAGGGACAAAGTCGATGTACGCACCGCCAACAACAAATGTTTGACAGTTTCAAATGGCGCGGATGGCAACTGGGTTTCCTATGAAATTAATTCAACATCATCAACTCAGCACCTGGTGATGAGATATCTGGCCACAGCCGGTTCCGGTTCTGTGGATGTGTATCTGGATGGTACTAAGACCGGCAGTCTCAGTCTTCCGCAGAATACCACCTGGACTACCGTTTCAACTAACATGGCGGTATCTGCAGGTAAACATTCTGTAAAGCTCGTATTTGCAAACACAAACGGAACTTACAGTATTGAATGGCTTGAACTCACTAATACCTTGACTGCTGCAATTACAAGACAAACTGTATCCAGGAATTTGACCTTCTCTACTGTTCGCAACGGTTTTTCCGTTTCTCTGCCGCAAAATCATGGCTTCACATCCTATGAAGTTGTCGGTGCTGATGGAAGGGTAGTGAAAAGCGGATCTGTCAATGCTGCAGATCTTAATGTGAACAATGTGGCAAACGGTATATGGTTTGTTAAACTCAATGGAGAAAAGAGCCGTACGTTCAAGGCTGTTCTGACAGGTAAATAAAAATATTCTATATATAGAACAGGAGATACCAATGACAAAGAAATTGACAGCAGTTGCAGTATCCCTGCTGATGGCCTGGCAGGTTGGTGCCCAGACCAGTGCTCAGCTCAATGATATGCACACTAAATTGATTAAGTTTTATGCATACCAAAGGGCAGGGTTATCCAGCGGAAGTGCAAACAATGCCAATCCCGGTTTTACCAATGCATCTCACAACGGAGACAACTACAACGGTAATCTACTGGATGGCGGCTGGTATGATGCAGGTGACTACATCAAGTTCGGAATGAACTTGGGATATACGGTTTATTGCCTGCTTAAAGGTTACGATGTTTTCCCCAGCGCTTATGGTTCCAGTACCGGAGTGCCGGAAATTCTGAAGGAAGTGAAGTTTGCTACAGATTATATGATAAAAGCAGTTATTAATGATAATACTGTAGTGTTGGATGTGGGTCAGGCTTCTGATGAACATGGATCCTGGGGTGTAAAGTATCCCAGTGGTAGAAGTGGAGGACAGATTCTTCTCTGTTCAGGTGGTGATATTCCCGCAACCTATGCTGCCTGTCTTGCGCTTATGTCCACTGTTTACCGCAAATACGATGCCCCTTATGCTGATCAGTGCCTGGCCAAAGCCAAAGTCGCATTTGCCTTTGCCAAGAAAAAGTTTGATGCCGGTCAGAACTACTGCCAGGCTCAGCAGAAACACGGTGCTTTTCTTTATTACTACCCAACCAAAACTGGCGGGGGCTACATGCAGCAGATCGGTGACAGAAAAGTCGCTGCCGGTGTTGAACTGTATCGTGCAACAAATGATGGAGACCCAATTTATAGAGATTGGGCCAAATCACCTATGACAGACATGTTCAACTGTATGGGTTACAGCTACATTGGTCCTCTGGCAGCTTTTGAAGTCTGGCGCCAGGGGCTTGGAGATGCTGCAGCGCTTACTGCAAACGTCAATTTCATTGAAGGCAAGATACAAACTACCGGTACATTCAAGGATATCTATCAGAACAGCGGATGGGGAACTGCACGTGAAGCTGGTACTGCTGCTTTTGAATACGCTCTGGGATACGTGGTGACATCAAGCACCGATATCCGTGACAGAAACCTGGCCAGAGTTAAAACGCATGTCGGTTGGGTTGGAGGTCATAACGGTTCACCTGCTCGTTCCTATATAATCGGATACAACGGTTCACCTGCCACTAACATACATTACAGAACCAATTCTCAAGGTCCTCAGGGTGGTGTGGTGAGTGGACCTGACGGAAGCGGTAACTGGTCTAATGATGGTACTCCCGAACACTGTGAGGTGGCCATCGACTATAATGCTGGTATTGTAGGCGCTGTTGCTTTCCTTAAGGCAATCGAAAATCCCGGTGATGCCATTAAGATCAATCCTGCATTTACCGCTACAAAAACTTCAGAAGTTAACTTCAATACGGAAACAGTTACTTTCAATGTAGGATTTTCAAAGTCGGTACCCTGGCAGATCGTGATAACTGGTGCATTCGGGACCAAAACTTACTCTGGAACTGGTACATCCGTCAATCAGTCCTGGGATGGCAGTGCAGACAACGGGTTCTTCCTGAGTGGAGAAACTGTCAGTGCCAAATTGAATGTTGAGGGTGATATTGTCGCTTACGATATCATGAAGGCAAGAGGTTTTGGCATAAGCATCATTTCTGCAAAGAAGCCCGCAGCCAAAAGTGAAGATGTGCTGATCGATGATTTCGAAGATTCAAACCTGGCGAATATGAAGGGTGGAAACTGGGAAGGTTTCGGTACTATGACTGGTCTCAATGGAACAAGAACCACTTTTGCTGCTCAGGATGGTTCCAATGCATTGCAGGTGACCGGTACCGATAACGATTGGACAAATACAAACTATGCAGGAGTCAAGACTACGTTCAATGGTGCAGGTTCTGCCGGCAACATCGGAGATATCGCATCTGTTTTGTTTGACATCAAAGCCAACCGTGATCTTAATGTCTGCGTGGAAATCGAGCAGTCAACTGTTACCGATGGCGCTTATCACAGAGTGGTGGTCCCGGTTAAGACAACGGTGAACACCTACAGGCTCGACATTTCACGGTTTATTCAGCCTGAATGGAAGACCACTGAAAAGGCTCTTGATAAAAACAGTATCACTGCTGTCCGTTTCACAGTTTATGACTCTACTGGCAGATACACAATGTTTCTGGACAATGTGGCAATCGAGCGTTTTGCCAACAGCACTGTTTCCAATTTGACCAGAGTAGTCAAATCAGCTTTCAATCCGGTTCTGCGTAATAACGAACTGGTATATCGCATGCCGGCCAAGTCTGCAGACAAGCTGGAAGTGGTAGTGTTTGACGTTGCCGGTAGAGCGGTGGCCAGCAGATCTTTCAGAACTGCTTCAGGAGGAGTATTTACAGTCGCTCTGTCCGGGCTTCCTGCAGGGACCTATACAATAATGAATAAGGTGGATGGCAAGGTGTTCGGAACTGCCAGCAGGTTCGTTTTGGCGAAATAAATATTTTTATCTTTGCTTTGTATTGTGCGTTTTTTTAAATTTTGTTAAAATGGGGAAATCCTAAGATGCAGCGTAAGCTGCATCTCAAATTAACCAAACAAAGAGGTGGGTGTATGTCGATTTTTCGCAAAATTCTTGCTGTTGGTCTGATGAGTGCTGCAGCTCTCTATGCTGTTGATGTAGATCTCACAGCTCCTGTGTTTATCGATGACTTTGATGATGCCTACGAAGATGCTCCTAACCAGAACACTATTAGTGCTGCTTATGGCATTATTGCTTATGGTGGCAAGCCCTGGTTAGGTAACGGTTACTGGTACTCTTTCCAGGATGCTGAAGGTTCCACGGTGAAAAATGCTGATGGCGAGCAGATCGAGGCCGAGGTGAATGAAGCATCCATGGTTGTGGATGGCGCTCTGCATGTTTCTTTGACTACAAGTACCAGTGCAAATGAGTATCCTTACGCCGGAATCGGTTGTGTTTTGGCTGGGGCCGGTGCTGATGGTGAATACTGGGACCTGAGCAAGGTTACTGCCGTTACTCTTAAAGCAAAAGGATCAGGTACCGTCAGAATGCATTTCGAAACTAAAGACATCGCCGATATGGGTGCAGACTGGGGATGGTACGGTAAGGTGATTGAACTCACCTCTGCCTGGACTACAGTTAACATTCCTGTTGCTCAGCTTGTACCTGAACCCTATTCTGATCCTGCTAAGGCAGATATGACTTGGGCAAGCGGCAAATTGGCAGTCAACAAGCTTTCTTTCCAGGCCAAAAATGGTGATGATGTTGACCTTTATCTGGATGACATCCAATTGGTCGGTATGACCTATGGTGACTTTGCTTGGACATCACCTGTGGTTTCCAGCAAGACCATGAACAAGTCAAATGTGTTCTCAGTCAGCAGTTCAGCCATTTCTTTCAATCTGGCAAAAGCTGACAATGTAAATGTTACCCTGAACAACATCAAGGGTGCTGTGGTCCGTAATCTCTATACCGGCAAAACAGCTTCCCACACAATCAGCCTGAGCAACCTGAACCTTCCCAACGGTCAGTACCTGGTCGTGGTGAATGGTCAGAATGCCACATACACTCAGAGAATCACTATTGCCAAGTAATTGGTGATTGAATTTGAGTTTTTACGGGCCGCCGGGGGATTTTTTCCGGCGGTCTTTTTTTATCCAATCAACTGCTCCACCGCTACCAGCAGCTCATCAATATCAAACGGCTTTGTTATATAGGCATCCGCCCTCATTATGGCTCTGCCGATCATCTTGTCCCTCTCTGTATCCCGTGCGGTCAGCATGAGCACTTTGATCGACTCATCATTATCTTTAATAATTTTACACACCTCCCAGCCGTCCAGATCCGGCATCATCACATCTAATACAACCAGATCCGGAGAAAGCTCTGCTGTGGCCTCAAGGGCATCAAAACCGTTTGAAACCGAATAGACGCGATAACCCCTTATCCTTAAATTGAAGGCTACCACCTCTCGGATAACCGGATCATCATCCACCACTAAAATTGTGTAAAGCAGGCTTTCCATAAACTTCACCCACGGCCGCTCTCTTTTCAAAGGGACTATCCATAAAAACTACGGATGCTGAGGGGGAATATTCAGAAAACACTGCATTTTTGCCCTATTAAGAGTGGTTCTTGCCCTCTTTTCTCTTTTTAAGACAGTATTCCTGCTGTTTTCGCTGGCTCTCCTCCGGAATCCTTTCGTTTTCCTCCTGCTCGCGAATGAACATTTCAGAAATGATTTCCGAGGGACTTTTTCTCTTTTTACGCTTGTTCATCGGAGCCTCCTGTGATATTACGGATTTAAGGGGGAAATGGAGTAGGTGATGTCTGGTATGCATCAAAAGCTTCTATCTCTGTTGAACTCAGTGACATCGTGAGACTAGTTCCGACTCCGAATCCATGTACTATTCAAATCTCTCTTACTATGCATAAGAATTATATCGCTAATGACATCAATGGCCGCAAATCTCTACTGATGAGTGGCTTGTAATTTACAATTTTGTTACTGGGGTCGATTAACCGTGAGCCTTCTGTTTATTTTCGCCAGAGATGAAGGGTATGCCAGAGAGATCGCGGCTTTTTATCAAATCGATCTCGACCCAGTTCAGAAACAAAACTGGAAAAGCTTGAATACGGGGGGGCTGGTGAATCGAATTATAGGTAGCGAGCGTTTGTTTTCTTTTAACCCCCGTTATCTGTCCGCATTATTGGAAAATGCACTCTCCTTTATCAATAGTTTAATTCACAACGTAACCTAACATTACTCGTTTGGTTCCATAGTGAAAATTTATTAATATTGACATTAAATGTATTCGATAGTAATTTATAAAGGCTTTACTTTACAAATTGTTGGTTTCATTTTCACATCACTAATCTCAAAGGATCTTTTATGTCCGCTTTTCATCTGTTTAGGGTCAGAAATGTAAGAGTTTTTTCCGCTAACAAAATCCGTATTTCTGGATTTCTTGTTTCAATGTTAGTGGGGAGCATATTTGCTCAATGGAATTATAATGGGAGTAAAATCTATTACAATAATGGATTTGTCGGGATAGGTACTAACAATCCTGGTTGGAGCTTAGATTTAAAAACAAGTACAAATCTTAGTTGCTATGCCAGAGTAAACTCTCCCGCTGCAAATGAATGCGGATTGGTTTTTACCAAAGCTGATTTAGAGAAGTGGTATTTTTACATGCCAGGTAATAGTCAAGATTTGCGTATGTATTACAATGGTGATAAATTTTCAGTTAAATCTGATGGAAAAGTGGTTATAGGTAATCCTGACGTAGCGCATACTGAAAAGTTGTTCGTTGATGGGAAAATCGGTTGCACTGGGGTAACAATAAATAATTGGACAATTGAAGCCCCTGATTATGTTTTTGAAGAAGATTATAAACTCCGAAAAATTGAAGATGTTGAAAAGTTTATTGAAACTAATAAACATCTTCCAGAGGTCCCTAGTGCAAAAGCAATGAAGGAAAATGGTGTAGATTTAGCTGAAATGAATATGCTACTCCTTAAAAAAGTGGAAGAACTTACACTTTATGTAATTCAGCAAGATAAAAAAATAAGCAGTTTAGAAGAAAAAATTGGTAAGGAAAATGAAAATAATTAAGGTTTACCAAAACTGATTTAAATGAGGAAATATGAAAATAATACCAAAAATAATTATGATTTTGTTTCTAATTACTATTAGGATAGGGTATTCCAACAGTAATGAGAATAAAATAGATGAATACTGGAAGTCCAGATTTAGCAAAGAAACGTTTATAGTTAAATTAAAAGAGCGTAAGCTTTCTGTAAAGCACTGGAGTTTAGATGGTACTTACAAAAGAGAAGGCGCAAAATTCTATTGGGTAATTTTTGCAGACGATGGTTCAGGATTAAACATTGGTGACTTGATCAAAGATGAAAACACTAAGTCAACTGGGGTACTACCAATTGATGGTGTTTTGATGTATCGGGTGAAAATCGAGTCATATGCAAAAAGTTTAGAACAATTTAAAAGGCATTCCTTATTTATAAATGTCGTTCCTGTTGAAGATGAGGACAAAACATCATGGATGTTAAATGAATGGCACAATGGGCGAGGTGATTTGAAGGATAAAGATGAAATTAGGGTTGCTATTAGACCAGTTGAAGATTTCTCTGGTGTAAACTTAGCGGAATATATTCAACATCTGGCTGATTCGATCACTGTGGATCAAGGACCATGTATCGGGGATGTTACAGGTATAGTGGACAGACGCAAATTAACAAAGCTGTTAAGTATTCCAGAAGTAATGGAAGTGGATATTTATAGTCCCCCGGAGGTTGTTGGTGATGTTGCTCGTCCCTTAGCAAGAGTAAGTAATCTTCAGAATAGTTTCATTGACACTATTAACCAGCCAAGCCCATTGTGGAATGCTAATACTCCTTATGTTGGGGATAGCGTGTGGATAGGAATCTGGGATGAGGGAATTGACTCACTCCATGGTGATTTTAAAGAAGGAAATGAAGTTCGAAAGGCACAAATAACAGGCAATCCATATGCATGGAGAAGTCTTGTAAGTTATCATGGCACCCACGTAGCTGGTATCGCTCTTGGAAATGGTTGGAGAAGTCAATATTCAAATCCATTGGGTGGTTCAAATGGGTGGATTTCTCAATGGCGAGGTATTGCTCCTAAGGCCAGAACTTGGGCTTTCGGTATGTATGTGGACGGAAATTATGCTGATGTAAACAATCATTCACATGTTATCGGTTATACTGGCACATATACTGATGGCTCAAAAAACATTGATAATGCAACAGCTGATCACAACCCAATTAACTTAAAGAACAACATAATGGTATATGCTGCTGCTAATAACGGCGGCTTTTATGCGCAACACGGTTCTCAACGCGGTTACTACTCTTTGCTTGCAGATTCAAAAAATGCTATTAAAGTTGGTTCCGTTGAAAAACATACTGGGTTACGAAGTGATATTAGTAGCATGGGGCCTACTAGAGATGGAAGGCTTGGACCAGATGTAATGGCACCTGGCAGTGGTGGTGACGTATTGTACAAAATGGAATTTGATTCAATCGTTGTTAAGGGTACAAATGGCACAAAAAAAGCTTGGTATTTTGGTAATTCTAACGAGATTTGGTTGTCGGGTGATTGTGCCAGGAACAGAAGTGTCACAAATGGGGTATTTTCCGTGTATGTGAATTCGGGAACCACAATATATTCTCCTATTAGTCCGTCCATAATAGGTTCCTCCTCAGATACGCTAATATTTAGGTGGAAGGTTTCCAAACTTAATTCTGTCCCAAGTTCGCGCATACCGGCTTTTTATGTGCAGTATGATGGAGGCTCGTTAGTTTTTGAAACCGATGCACCATCTATCTGGCAAGTTAAAAAAGTACACATCGGTTCGCAAACTGTGTATAAAGGATCCAGTTGGAATGGAGCAAGTATCACTTCTTTAGGTTTTTGTATCGGAGTTAATGATTTACCAGCAAGCGGAATAGTGTCTTGTTGGTCTAACAATTCATATTCGGCGCAACAGGGGACTTCCATGGCTGCACCGTTTGTTTCAGGTGTAGTTGCATTGATGCTTCAAAAGTATAGGGATTCTTACAACAAAAATATTCACAACGAACCTTTCTGGAATTCTACTGCAAGAGCCTTGTTGATTCATACTGCAACTGATATGGTAAATGCAGACCCAATATTATCTCAAGACAATAATCCAGATTTTGTCGGTGGTGATGCTACAAATGATACTTCGTTAACAACACCATACACAATTGGCCCAGACTATGCAACTGGCTATGGACTTGTGAATGCAGAGAAAGCAGTGACATACGTTGATACTTTTAGATTTAAGGAATCCCAAATTCGCACTGGTGAAACAAAGTGTTATTTTGTGGACATTGGAAGCAACCGGAACAACTTTAGAGCTACTATTGCTTGGGATGACACTGGGGCCTTAAATTTAACTTCTCCGATGGATAAAAAGTTAATCAATGATATTGATTTGAAAGTGGTTAACTTACAAACTGGGGAAAATTTTTACCCATGGACAATTGATCATTCCCCCATTAAGAGCTCTACTATTCCCTCTGATGGTATTGACCGTTCCATAACACGAGAGCTCATTCTTGCCAATCCGGCATTCAAAGGGCGTGATACTTTAAATAATGTTGAAGTTGTTGATATAGCGAATCCCACACCTGGGAAGTATATGATTGTTGTGCAGGGGACAAAAATCATCGCTAGGCAAAATCCAAGGGTGTCCGGAACTGCCCAGGATTTTTCTCTTGTTTGTGACACTTTCATTTCCCAAGATATTGGCCAGTTTGGAATATCATTTTCCTACAAGGGCAATCCTAAGATGAAGCAAAGTATGACAGGTAATATGCTGTTAAGCGCATCATCTTGCTTTCAAAGTGGTAATCATAAAAACTTGCTAATCCGATATAATGGAACCACTTATGCTAGTTTGGATTCCTTAGGTGTGATTCATGCTTCCTCGGTAGTAGAAGAACAGGGTTCTTGGTTGGATGTCCCTGGTAATTTAATTTCGGGGTTGATTTTCAAATCTGTGGAAGGTA
Organism: Fibrobacterota bacterium; assembly: GCA_023436205.1. GTDB lineage: Bacteria > Fibrobacterota > Chitinivibrionia > Chitinivibrionales > Chitinispirillaceae > JAEZKC01. The sequence goes on along the minus strand of JAEZKC010000084.1, from coordinate 31,815 downwards.
ACACCAAATTACATATCGGGAATAATTCAGTTATTAAAATTAGAGGATTTCGTAATTGTAATTCTCTCTGACCGAAATTGTAATGTCTAGTTACTCACTAGTGTGCTGCTATGGTGCACTAGTTGAGTGTTTTTTTGAACTCTGCTATTTTTTTAGATCAATATCCTGTTCTGTATTTTTGGGGGGTGTTTCCCCATCATTGGCACACCGCTTGCCCCCTCCAATAAATCAGTACAAGGAGATCTATGACTACCGAAAACTATCCCATCGGACCGCAACTCCTCCCGGACGGCAGCATCAGTTTTCGAATCTGGGCGCCTGCAGTATCTTCCGCACAGCTTATCCTGCAACAAAATGAAAAATTTGATACTTACGACCTGGCTCAAAGTGAAAACGGTTTCTTTTCCACCAAGGTTGATAATGCCTCCATCGCCATGCGTTATGGTTTTAAGTTAGGCGACGACCCCAAAATCTACCCTGACCCTGCTTCACGATTCCAACCTGATGGTCCACTGGAGATGTCTCAAATCACCGATCCCAATTATTTTAAATGGTCCGATCACAAATGGCCAGGGCCAGACCCGGATAATCTCGTTCTCTACGAAATGCACATCGGTACCTTCACTAAAGAGGGCACCTACCGCGCTGCAGCCGCCGAGCTGAAGAATCTGGCATCACTGGGTGTCAAAGTAATAGAGCTTATGCCTGTGGCCGAATTCGACGGGGATTTCGGCTGGGGGTATGATGGTATCTGCTTGTTTGCGCCTACACACATATATGGCGAACCGGACGATTTCAAATTCTTGATAAACGAAGCTCACCGTTGCGGTCTGGGAATTATTCTAGATGTAGTTTACAATCACCTGGGACCCGGCTCCTGGTATCTTAAAAAATTCAGTCCTCATTATTTCACCTCCAAATACTCCAACGAATGGGGTGAGGCTTTAAATTTTGATGGTTCGCACTCTGGGCCTGTCAGGGAGTTTTTCATAGCCAACGCTGTCTACTGGGCAAAGGAGTTTCACCTGGACGGTTTGAGAATCGATGCCACTCAGCAGATTTTTGATGATTCACCGGTCAATATCATGAAAGAGTTGACAGATGAATTCAGGATGGCGGCCATGCCCCGTCGGGTGCTGATGGTGGGAGAGAATGAACCGCAGGATGTTGATCTGATGCAGAATAAGGGGATCGATTGCCTCTGGAATGATGATTTCCATCGATCAGCCATGGTGGCGCTCACCGGGCGCAAAGAGGCCTACTATACCGATTATACCGGTAAACCACAGGAGTTCATCTCCGGTGCAAAATACGGTTATCTTTTCCAGGGGCAGTACTATTACTGGCAGAAAAAGACCCGCGGTTCTGTTTCTGCAAACCTGTCCCATAGGCTTATTCATTATTTGCAAAATCATGATCAGGTGGCGAACACATGTAACGGGCAAAGAATCAGTAAGTTAACCAGTCCTGCATCCCTGCGGGCCATGACCGGATTCTTTTTGTTAAGCCCTCAGGTTCCCCTCATTTTCCAGGGCCAGGAATTTGCCTCATCTGCACCGTTTATCTTCTTTGCCCGTCATACATATCCCCAGATTAATGAATCCAGTGCCCGCGGGAGAGCTCGATTCCTTTCCCAGTTTCCAAGCATTAAACATGTTGATGGCCCACTGGTTCCTCCTCCCTCCGATCCTCAAGGCTATCTCAATTGTAAGCTCGATCATTCAGAGCGGCAGAAGCATGAATCCTGGTACCGTCTTCATTCTGATCTACTCTCCATTCGCAACAGCGATCCTGTTTTTTTTAAAAGTAATCGAATCTGTATCGATGGGGCTGTACTTGGTGATGATCTGTTTATATTGCGATATTTCGGAATCGATTGCGGCGACCGACTCATGATTGTAAATCTTGGCAGCGATGTTTTCCTGCCAAGCATTTCGGATCCCTTTTCTGTGCCTCCCGACAATTCCGTATGGGAACTTGTCTGGTATAGCGAAAATCCGCTTTATGGCGGTTCCGGAGCTGTGCCGCTGAATCCTGCCCAAAGCTGGGCCATTTCCGCTCGATGCACTTACTTTCTATCCTCCATAAAATCCTAAACTGCCCTTGATTTTTATCATCTCCGGTACGTATACTATGTGTACCCCACTTTCATCTCATCAAAAACGAACCTGCAGTTCAGTTTCTGTCCCAGTATTTACTCTTTAGCTTGCGGATGTTTTCGTGATCAACTCTACACTTGATTTAAATGGGGCGCTAAGAAACATCGACAACGATATGGATCTGTTCAGAGAACTCGTTGAAGCCTACATCTCTGATACACCTACAGTTTTGCAACACCTCAGAAGTGCGCTCGATCAAAGCGATTTGCAGAAGGCATTGATTAAAGCGCATTCGCTAAAGGGAACCACCCGGACCATCGGAGGAGTTGTTCTCGGAAATATGGCTGCTGCCATGGAACAGTTGCTGTGTTCCGGAGATTTAAAAAGGAGTTCGGAACTGATGGCCGGGGTGGAAATGGAATTTAAAAACCTTGTCAGTGCCTTACAGAGCTGTATATGTGTTCAGGTCAAATGATTCGTTTTGATCTTATTTCAAACACGCAGATTTCGGGGTTGGAATGATCTGCTGCGAGGGGATGCATTCTTGCATTTTTTTTAACACTGAACGCATTGCAGTGATGGCAACAAACATTGTATATTAAGATCCTTTTGGCTTTAGTGACTGGGATGACAAAATTGTTCCGAGTTTTCAGCCGAAAAGGTGACGGGAAAGAGTAAGAACTTGAATCGCTTAAACGGAAAAGTTTGAAGTAAACCATTCATACATTTTGTCAGGGGAAAGTCAATGGAACAAAAAATCCAGGAGCTGACGGAGAAGATCTACCAGGAAGGTGTCGAAAAGGGCCAGGAGAAAGCCAATCAGATTGTGGCTGATGCTGAAGGGAAAGCTGCCGAAATTATGGCTGATGCCCGTTCACAGGCTGACAAGATCGTTGCGGAAGCCCGCAAGCAGGCTGAGGAACTCAAGCGCAACACCGAAGCGGAGCTTAAGCTTACCGGTTCCCAGGCTGTCGCATCCATAAAAAATCAGGTGGTCAATCTGATTACCGCCAAGGTTCTGGATGATGCTACAACCAAGGCTCTCTCCGAACCTGCAGTTCTCAAGGAATTCGTGTCACAGGTGATCAGCAACTGGAAAGTTGCGGAAGGTGAAGCTCCCAATCTCGAAGTTATGCTTCCCGCCGCGAAACAGGATGAGCTTACGAAGACTTTCGAAAAAGGTGCCAGTAGTGTCTTGTCAAGCGGCCTTGATGTCTCCTTCAGCAAAAACATCAAATCCGGTTTTCGTATCGGACCCTCAGACGGTTCTTTCAAGATCAGCTTAACAGATGAAGACTTCAGGGAATTCTTTAAAGAATATCTGCGTCCCAGAACCCGTTCATACTTGTTTGGTGAGTGATCTGTATGGTGAGTAACTACTATTACTTTGTCTCGGGTCTGCCGGACATCCTTGTTGATGAGAGCAAAAATGTCCCTCATTTTCAGGATTTCATGGTTGAAGCCCAGGAACAGCTGGCATCTGACGATCTGAAAATTATCAATACCTTGCGGTTGCCTATTGATAACCGCAATCTTATTGATATTATAGAATCGAACAGCCGCCCCTTTGATCCCAGAGGTAATTATTCCAAAGAGGAGCTGACAGCGGCCCTGCGCTTTTCGGAGGGACTTCCCGAATATATGCAGACCTTTCTTGAGGCTCACAGGGAAAATCGTCAGCTTTTCCCCGGACTGGTAGCCGCTGATCAGCTATCATGGCTTTTTTATGAAGAAGTCACTGAGCACGAGAATGAGTTTGTAAGGGAATGGTTTTCCTTCGAGCTTAACTTGCGCAATGTAATGGCTGCTGTAAACTGCCGCAAGAACCTTGAGCATGTCGACGCACTGGGGACAGATCGGGACCGTCCTGTCAATTTTACCGTGGTAGGACGTAATGATGTGGCCGAGGCGGTCCTGCGCAGTACTGCACCCGACTTTGGTCTGAGTGGCAGCATGTCCTGGGTGGAAAAGGCGATTGCTCTCAGCAGAGGAAATTTGACCGAAATGGAAAAGGGACTGGATGATATTCGCTGGGATATGCTCAACGAATTAACCGTTTTTACCTATTTCCAGGTTGAGACTGTTGCTGCTTTTGCTCTGAAGCTCCTCATTGTCGAGCGTTGGATGAAACTTGACGCTATCACTGGCCGCGCCAAGCTTGACAGGCTTGTTGAAGAACTGAAGAACAGCTATGAGGTGCCCGCAGGTTTCTAATCAGTGACAATGGGGTATCAGGAATCAGGAATTGAGGAGAGGTGACCTTTGACAGGTAGGCCTCTGGTGAATGCAGAATGCTGAACGTTGAAACATATAACGGAGGAAAACAATGAGCACCAAGGGAAAAGTGACCGGAATCATTGCCAACCTGGTCACTATTGAAGTTGACGGCCCGGTTGCCCAGAACGAGATCTGCTATATCGATCTCAAGGGTAACAAGCTGATGGCCGAGGTGATCAAAATTGGCGGAAAGAATGCCTATGTGCAGGTGTTCGAAAGCACTCGCGGACTTTACGTGGGATGTACAGCCGAGTTTACCGGCCACATGCTGGAGGTGACTCTTGGGCCCGGCATGCTGTCTAAGAACTACGACGGTCTTCAGAACGATCTGGATGCCATGGAAGGGGTTTTCCTCAAGCGTGGTGAGTACACCTCAGCTGTAAATCTTTCTCAAAAGTGGCATTTCACTCCTTTGCGCAAGGCTGGTGAGGTGGTTCAGGCTGCCGACTGGATTGGTAATGTCAAAGAAGGCTGGATCGACCATAAAATCATGATGCCCTTTGATTTCAAGGGATCGTATACAATTAAGAGCATTGTTGCCGAAGGTGACTACGCGGTGCAGGATACGGTTGCCGTCGTGGTGGATTCAGAAGGTAATGAGCTGAACGTAAGCATGATCATGAAGTGGCCTGTCAAGGTCGAAGTGAAAGGCTACAAAAACAAGCCCCGTCCTTTCAAAGTGATGGAGACCGGTATCCGCACAATCGATACTCTCAACCCCATTACTGAAGGTGGAACAGGCTTCATCCCCGGTCCTTTCGGTTGCGGAAAAACAGTGCTGCAGCATGCGCTTTCAAAATACGCAGAAGCCGATCTCATTATCGTGGTGGCCTGCGGTGAGCGCGCAAACGAAGTGGTGGAAATCTTCACTGAGTTCCCTGAGCTTGATGACCCCCGTACCGGCCGTAAGCTTATCGAACGCACGATTATTATATGTAATACATCAAATATGCCGGTTGCTGCCCGTGAGGCCAGCGTTTATACCGGTATGACTATCGCCGAGTATTACCGTATGATGGGTCTTAAAGTGCTTCTCCTTGCAGACTCCACATCACGCTGGGCTCAGGCGCTTCGTGAGATGTCAAACCGTATGGAAGAGCTTCCCGGACCGGACGCTTTCCCCATGGACCTTCCTGCCATCATCGCGAACTTCTACTCCCGTGCAGGATATGTTTACCTCAATAACGGGCAGAGCGGCTCCATCACTTTCATTGGTACAGTGAGCCCTGCAGGTGGTAACCTCAAGGAACCCGTTACTGAATCCACCAAAAAGGCCGCACGCTGCTTCTATGCTCTTTCTCAGAACCGTGCAGACAGCAAGCGTTATCCTGCGGTGGACCCAATTGACAGTTACTCCAAGTATCTTGAATATTCCGAAGTTATAGAGTACCTCGATAAAACCGTTGAACCCGGCTGGGTCAACAAGGTGATCACCATCAAGGATATTCTTCTTAGAGGTAAAGAAGCCCGCGATCAGATCAACATCCTTGGTGACGACGGTGTGCCACTTGATTACCATATCATATTCAACAAATCGGAAGTGATTGACTTTGTAATCCTCCAGCAGGATGCCTTCGACCGTGTTGATGCTTCCTCGCCTCTCAAACGGCAGCAGTATATGGTCAACAAGGTTCTCAGTATCTGCGACAGCAAGTTTGAATTTGATGGTTTCGAAGAAATCGGAATCTACTTCAAGAAGGTAATTAACCTGCTGCGCCAGATGAACTATCAGGAATTCAAGAGCGAAGCATTCAATAACCTCGAACAGCAGCTTGACAGTCTGCTGGCGGAACGAGTATCGGAACCACTAGCCCAGGCTGCTCATGCTTGAGTGCGCGAGGAGAGGAAAGTAGCGAATGAAAACGAAAGCCTTTCAGAAAATTTACACTCACATCGAGAATGTGACTAAGGCCACCTGCACCGTAGAGGCGCAGGGGATTGCCAATGATGAGATGGCGGTAGTTGATGGACGCCCCGCTCAGGTGGTGAAAATCGCTGGTGACAAGGTAACCCTGCAGATTTTCCCCGGAACCCAGGGTATCGCAACCAACGCCGAAGTGGTTTTCCTCGGCAAGCCACCTACACTGAAAGTTTCAAATGAACTTAAAGGTCGCTTCTTCAACGCTTACGGTCAGCCCATCGATGGCGGACCTGAAGTGGAGGGGAAGGAAGTGGAAATCGGTGGACCTTCTGTCAACCCTGTCCGCCGTAAGCAGCCTTCTGAGCTTATCGCCACCGGTATTGCCGGTATCGACCTTAATAACACACTGGTGACAGGACAGAAGATTCCCTTCTTCGCCGATCCGGACCAGCCGTTCAATGCTGTTATGGCAGATGTGGCTCTGCGTGCCAAGGCGGATGTGATTATTCTCGGCGGTATGGGAATGTCCAACGACGACTACCTGTATTACAAGACTCTATTTGATAATGCCGGAGCACTTGACCGCATTATCGCTTTTGTGAATACAACCGACAACCCGCCTGTGGAACGTCTTCTGGTTCCTGACATGTGTCTGACTGCTGCAGAACACTTTGCAACAACTCAGAATGCCAAAGTTCTGGTTCTGCTTACAGACATGACTCTGTTTGCGGATGCACTCTCGATCGTGTCAAACCGTATGGATCAGATCCCGTCCAAGGACAGTATGCCCGGTTCTCTGTATAGCGACCTGGCTCGTATTTACGAAAAGGCAGCTCAGTTCCCCGATGGCGGTTCAATCACCATTATCGCGGTGACAACACTGTCTGGTGGAGATATCACCCACGCGATTCCCGATAATACCGGTTACATTACTGAAGGTCAGCTTTACCTTCGTCGTGATACCGATATTGCCAAGGTCATTATCGATCCGTTCAGAAGCTTGTCTCGACTCAAGCAGCTGGTTATTGGTAAGAAGACCCGTAAGGATCATCCACAGGTGATGAACACTGCGGTTAGGCTTTACGCCGATGCGGCCAATGCCAGAACAAAACTGGAGAACGGTTTTGATCTAACAGAATACGACAAACGCACGCTTCAATTTGCAAAGGAGTACAGTCGCGAGCTTCTGGCCATCGACATCAATGTGGAAATTGAATCGATGCTCGATACTGGCTGGAGACTTTTCGGCAAGTACTTCACAAAAGACGAAGTGGGTATTAAGAAGGAGCTCATGGATCAGTTCTGGATTGCGTCCGCGAGTTAAAGAACAGCCTGCATGCTTTGTAAGAGAGGGCTGCAGGCACTACAGAAACTCTCTTCCTTGTTTCGGAAGGAGAATTGATGGCAGTCAAATTTCAATATAATAAAACCTATCTTCAGCAGCTTAACCGCGAGTTGAAGATCCGCGAGAATGCTCTGCCGACGCTCGTGGCCAAAGAGTCCGCTTTGCGGCTGGAGGTAAAGAAGGCAAAGGAGCAGGTTTCTGCTCTGGAGGACAAGATCGAGGAGCAGCATGCAGTTCTCGCCAGCACCAACCGGTTATGGGATGAAATGCCTTCTGATCTGATCAGTATCGACAAAGTGGAAATTGCTGTTAGAAAGATTGCCGGTGTAAAAACGCCGGTACTTGACAGAGTTGCTTTTGCGGTATCTCGGTACAGCCTTGTAAGTGCTCCAGCCTGGGTTCCTGAGGGTTTGGAGATTCTCAAGCGTCTGGCCGAACTCAAGATCTCCGTGGAACTCGCTAAAAAGAAGGTCACCATTCTGGAGTATGCTCGAAAGAAGACTACCCAGAAGGTGAATCTGTACGAAAAAGTGCAGATTCCTGAATTCAAGGAAGCGGTCCGGAGAATCAAACGTTTTCTGGAGGATGAAGAGAACCTCTCCAAATCCTCTCAGAAGATTCTTAAGGCCAAGATGGCTGCGGAGGCTGCATAATGATAGTACAAATGAGAAAACTGGATCTTCTTCTGTATCACAAGGAACGGGAAAAGTTCCTGGAGGATCTTCGGGTTTTGGGTGTGGTGCATATCACTGCTGAGAAGCCGGTCGAGTCTCCTGTGGTTCAAGAGTTGGGTGGAGTTGTGCATTTGGCCGAGAGAGTGATTTCTTCTCTGAGAAAGATTCAGAAGGAGAAAGAACTTCAGGTTGGGAAAACTCATCTTGGCGAGCCTACGGAGCTTCTTCATCGGTTCGAGGATCTCGAGAGTAAGAAAGAGAGAATCGATCAGGAAATTGCTTCACTCGTTAAAGATAAAACGGTGCTTGAGCCATGGGGTAATTTCAAACCTGAATCCGTCAAGCGTTTGGGAGAAGTCGGGCTTACACTGAAGTTTTACAGTATGCCTGTGAGGAAGTTCGATACTCTCGACAAATCAAAGTACGGTATTGAGGTGATCAACAGGCGCGAAACAGCCGTCTATTTTGTGGTGATCACCCGTGGCGGGGCAGTTGAAATTCCCGGTGCGGAAGAGGTTCGCCTTCCGGACGCATCGCTCAATGATGTAGAGGAAAAGATTGCAAAGCTTAACGAAGATAGAAAAAGTGTAGAGCAGACCATTGAAAAAATGATCGGCTGCATAGATGAACTGGAGCAGTTCCGTAACGCGCGTGTAAATCAGTTGCGGTTTGAAAAAGCTCGGTTGTCTATGATGGGCGAGGCTGATGGAAAACTACTTAAACTTTCAGGCTGGGTTCCTCAGGATAAGGAAACTAAGCTGGCGGAGTTTCTATCTAGATTTCCTGCCTATTACACGTTCAGAGATCCTTATGAAGACGAGGATGTTCCTGTCAAGCTCAAGAACAAACGTTTCCCATCGCTCTTTGAACCTATCACCGGGCTTTATGCTCTTCCCACATACACAGAGCTGGATATGACTCCATTCATGGCACCTTTCTTTGCTGTGTTCTTCGGGTTGTGTCTTGGTGATCTGGGATATGGGCTTGTCCTCTTTACCGGTGCACTGATCGCCAGGGCAAAGTTAAGCCCCAAGCTCAAGCCTTTTATGTCTCTGGGAATTGTGCTGGGATTAGCCACTATGATCAGCGGTGTTCTCCTCAATTCGTTTTTCGGCGCCACAATTTTCGGTGGTGAAGGGATTGCTGAAGGAACATCGATTTTCCCAACTGGAGTACAGTTCTTTGCGCCGCTCTCAGCACAGACTGGTGAGGCTGGTCAGGTGTTCCCTGCCATGAGTCTTGCGCTATTGCTTGGTTTCATTCAAGTGCTTTTCGGTATCGGAATTCAATCCTACCTCAAAATGAAATACCAGGGATGGGCAGCGGGGCTTCAGCCAATCGGTACCATGTTCATGCTTGTGAGTGCAATCATTATGGGTGCTCACAGTAATTTTCTGAACCTGGGCATTGGTGAATTCAAAGTGGGGCCTGTCAATATCGGTGCTTTACTGCTGCAGGTGCCCATGGCTGCTGCACAGGGGCTGTTCATTCTGGGGATTTTCTTTTTCATGTTTTTCAACAATCTGGAAAAGAAGATCTTCTTCCGCCCTTTGACCGGCTTGTGGGATCTTTACAATCTGATAACCGGCTTCCTGGGGAACATCCTGTCCTATTTGCGTCTGTTCGCACTTGGACTTGCGGGAGGACTTCTGGGAGCAGCTTTTAATCAGATCGCGTTCATGTTCATTACTACCGAATCCGGCGAGATCAATTATGCTTCGGTCGGGATAATCGGTACCATTCTGGTGCTGGTACTCGGTCATTCGCTTAATTTGGCTCTGTCTTCAATCGGTGCATTTGTCCATCCGTTGCGTCTGACATTTGTGGAATTTTACAGCAATGTCGGATTCAAAGGCGGAAGTAAACCATTTGTGCCTTTTTCAAAAGTTGAATAATTAACAATAACAATACACTACACTCCAGGAGGTTTGTGATGGGTTACATTTTGGCGTTGATCGGTATGGGACTTATGGTCGGGTTGTCAGGAGCAGGATCGGCCATTGGGCTTGTTATCGGCGGTTCTTCAACTCTGGGTATGATGAAGAAGAAGCCTGAAGGGTTCGGTAGCGGTCTGGTGCTCTCCGGTCTGCCTGCTACACAGGGCCTTTACGGATTTGTGGCTTTCATCATGTACAGTGGTCTGGTTACCCCTCAGCTCACACTTTTCCAGGGCTCCGTTGTTCTGGGTGCCGGTATTGCCGTTTCTCTGGCTTGCTTTATCTCTGCGATTTTCCAGGGCAAAGTCTGCGCAAACGGTATCGCTGCGATTGGTCAGGGTCACAACGTTTTCGGTAACACCATGATCCTTGCCGCTTTCCCTGAATTCTACGCCATTCTCTCTCTGGTTGCCGCCATTCTCATGCAGGGTCTTATGACTCTCTAATAACTAGAGAACGGTTTATTTTAGGGATTCCGTTTCCGAGAAGCGGAGTCCCTTTTTTTTTCTGATGCATTGAGTCTTCATAATTCCCCAGCACCTTTCTTGAAATATTGGCACGATAGTTGATTCAACTATACAAATTTTGTACTCTTTTGCCAATGCTCTCAAGGAGAAATCTCATTTAAATGAAAACAGAGGCTGTTTCCGCTAACGGAATCTCACTTAAACGCCAGCTTTTACTGATACTTTTCTCAATTCTGATTCCCACTCTTGTCTTTCAGATAATGCTAAGCTGGTCATGGGTACAGAGCAGGTATAACCTTCAGCTGGAAAAAAATCAGGGTGTCGCAAATGCAATCCGCAGTTCCTTTCAGAGATATGTGGGAGATATCGTCAGGGGGGAAAAGGTGGTCGGCCGTTCTGTTCTTTCCTTATCACAATTCGATAAAAGAAATGCAGAGCAGCTGCTTGAAACTGCTGCCCAGAATTATCCCTCAGTGGTCAATTTCATCGTGCTCGATTCCACAGGCTCTGTCATTGCTGGAAATCCGCGATATATTGGAATGGATCTGGCTCGAGCTGATTATGTAAAGCCCGTTTTGCAGGGTGAAGATGTTTATCTCAGCAATTTACGGTTAGATTTGCTTAACGGGCGGCCAGGATTTGCCATCAGTACCGCTATCAAATCCGCTGATGAAAAGTTGAGCGGACTTGTAGTGGGGCTCATTCGCCCGGAACTCCTCAGTGAGATTATTTTCCATCCGGACAGACCCACTCAGGATAATTTCACTATCTTTGATCGTAACGGGGCACTGGTTTACAGTGCAATGCACACTACGTTAACTGATTCATTTCGCACTGAATTCGGCAGAAATGACCCGCTGTTAAAAGAGGCCCTGAAGGGGGAAATCGCAGTCGGTCAGCTCCAGCATCTTGACGAATCATTCCAGCGTATAGCAGTAAGAGTTCCGGTTCCGCCTTATGGCTGGGTAGTGGGAACAAGTGAACCATCCTGGGTTGTGTATCGCCCGGTGGTAAGTGATGTGGCTTTAAGTATTCTGGGGATTGTGGCGATAGTGGTTTTCGCCATCTGGTTCGGTAACAGGACTATATCAAAAGTGATAAAGTCAGTGTCGGCACTACAAAGCCATGCAAGGCAGGTGGGCCAGGGGGATTATACTCATAAGACATATCCCAGTGGAATTAATGAATTCGATTCTCTTGTGTTTGAATTCAACAATATGGGAAACCAGCTTCAAGAAAGAAACGAAGCCATAAAACAGAGAACGGAGGAGCTGGAGCGTTCTAATCAGGAGCTTGAGCAGTTTGCTTATGTTGCATCTCACGATCTTCAGGAACCACTTCGCACCATCGCCGGTTATCTTCAATTGATTGAGCGACGGTATAAAGGCAAACTTGACAAGGATGCTGATGAATTTATAGCTTATGCTGTTAATGGTGCTCACCGGCTTGGGGTGATCATCAATGATCTGCTGGCTTTTTCAAGAGTAGGAACACGTGGAAAGCCATTTGTTCAGGTGAATGCGGTAGAAGTGGTTGATGAGGTCCTGCAGGGTATGAAAGCTTCGATAGACAATGCAGAGGCAAGGATTGAAATAGGTAAACTGCCGGAAATTTCTGCAGATCCCAATCAGTTTCGACAGCTCATGCAGAATCTCATCAGTAATGGTTTAAAATTCAGGCACCCGGATCGAACTCCGGTGATTCGGGTAGAGGCAACGAAAACCGATGGAAGCTGGACATTTTCGGTGCAGGACAATGGAATCGGATTTGAGCCCCAGTATGAAGAGAAGATCTTTATGGCTTTTAAACGACTGCATACTCAGGACAAATATCCGGGATCGGGAATCGGGCTGGCGATATGTCGTAAAATTGTGCAGCGCCACGGAGGGCGTATCTGGGCTGAATCGGTACCCGGGGAGGGGTCAACCTTCAAATTCACTATTCCCGAAAGGAAGATATCATGACAGAGTGGGAAAACAGTCGTCCAATCGAACTGCTTCTTGTGGAGGACAGCCCCAGTGATGTAAGGCTGACCGTTGAGGCTCTCAAGGAGGCAAAAGTAAAGAACAGGCTCTATGTGGTAACAGATGGAGTTGAGGCGCTGAAGTTTTTACGCAGGCAGGAGGAGTACTCATCTTCTCCAAAACCCGATCTCATTCTGCTTGATCTGAATCTCCCGAAGAAAGACGGGCGGGAGGTTTTGGCGGAAATCAAGGAGGATCCTGAGCTCAGACTTATTCCTATCGTGGTGCTTACGACTTCCGCTGCAGAGGAGGACATTGCCCGTGCTTACAGCCTTCATGCAAATTGCTATGTCACTAAGCCGGTTGACTTTGTCCAGTTCATGCGTGTTATACATTCCATTGAAAATTTCTGGCTCACAGTTGTCAAGCTGCCCGGAGAATAGAATCGATGCTGCAAATTCTTCTGGTGGAAGATAATCCTGCCGATGCCCGACTTCTTACGGAGGAACTGTCCGAATTACCGGATAATCCTCTCGCCATTACCCATGTTCAGACTCTCGGTGATGCATTCATTGCGCTTGACAGCGGCAGGTATGATGCCGTACTTCTGGATCTTCATCTTCCCGACAGCGACGGAGCACGCACTATAAGCCGGGTTCATGGACACAGCCCCAAACTGCCTATCGTGGTGCTTACGGGTATAGAGGACGAGCGTGCCGAAAGTGAGGCTGTCAGGCTTGGAGCTGACGATTTTCTGGTCAAGGGAGAAACGCCGGCCAAAATGTTTCTGCGGTCGATTCGGTACGCAATCGACAGAAAGAGATTGAGTGGTTTAAGAGAACAGTATTTGCGCAACATGAGTATTCTGGTGAGACTGTCAACCGATGTGCTTGCAGCAGAAACACTTGGTGAACTGCTGGAGGTGATTGCTGCCGGAGCAAGGCAATTGACATCAGCATCATGTTGCATGGCTCTTATAACCGATTCGCAGAAAGTGGAGCATGCAGTTTCGTATACAGATGAATATTCCGGGGTTTCTGCTTTGAAGATAGAAAATTTGAGTTCCTTTCTTCTGGACAGAGTAGAGGTTGGAAAAACACTGCGCTTATCGACTGAGCAACTCCACGAATCACCTGTCTGGCTCGATTGCACACGGGGATTTCTGCCACAGAGAGGTATTTTGGGAAAAAGTCTTTTTGATAGTACAATGAAGGTGATCGGGGCGGTGGTGGTGTGTGATCCCAGAGAGGATTTTTTCTCTTCTGAAGAGGAGTTCGCTTTAGGACAGTTGGCCACTATAGCATCCCTGGCACTTCAGCACCTGGAAGCTCGCAGTCAGGCTCAATCAAGAGCCAGGGAGCTTGAGATTCAAAAACAGCAGCTTGAGAATGCTCTCGATGAGCTCGAATCGTTCACGTATTCGGTTTCACATGATCTCAGGGCTCCTTTGCGCTCCATAAGCGGTTTCAGTACCATGGTGGCCGAGGAATGCGGAATGAAAATAAGTGAAGATGCGGTAGGGTATTTATCCCGTATTGAGCAGGCGTCCCAGAAAATGAGCGATCTTATTGACGATTTGCTTTCGCTCTCCAGAGTCACGCGTCAGGATCTTGCTGTCAGCAAAGTATCCTTAAGCGATCTTGCAGAAACAATTGTGGCCGATCTTGTAGAACGAGAGCCCACGCGTCAGGTGGAAATATCCATACAGAAGGGCGTTGTTGCCGAAGCAGATTCAGGGTTGATAAGGGTGGCATTGGCCAACATATTTGAAAATGCCTGGAAGTTCACATCACATGTCGTTTCTCCCCGTATTGAATTCGGAATGGAAATACAGGGGGACGAAAAGGTATATTATATCCGCGACAACGGTGTGGGATTTGATATCCGTTTCGTGCAGAAGATTTTCATGCCCTTTCAGCGGCTGCACAAGGATGCTGATTTCCCCGGTACAGGGATAGGGCTGGCCATAGTGGAAAGGGTGATCAAGCGTCACGGTGGAAAGCTGTGGGCGCAGAGCAGTCCCAATCAAGGCACAACTATCTTCTTCACTATCGGTTTATAGGCCTGGACCTCACGAATCCCCTCATTTTCTACATTTACAGGATCTGTATTCACATGAAAAAGATTGAGATTGCCCCCTCCATTTTATCTGCTGATTTTCGAATATTGGAGCGGGAGGTAAAAGCAGCTCAGGATGCGGGCGCGGATAGAATTCACTGTGATGTGATGGATGGACATTTTGTACCGAATATCACCTTTGGACCAATGGTGATTGAGGCAGTTAAAAAGTGCGTGAGCATACCGCTTGACGTGCATCTGATGATTTCGGATCCGGCCAAGTATGCTTCCGATTTCTGCAGTGCAGGATCTGATATCCTCACATTTCATGCTGAAGCGGTAAGCGATGTACCGGAATTGCTGGAAAAAATCCGCTCTCAGGGAGTGAAGGCCGGAGTGGCAGTTAATCCTGACAAACCGGTGAGCCTGTTTTTGGACCATCTTGCAGGAATGGATCAAGTGTTGATCATGACTGTTTATGCAGGTTTCGGAGGACAGAAGTTCATGGCTGAAATGATGGGTAAAGTAAGTGAAATCCATCAGGCCGTAAAGAATGCTGGTCTGAATATTGATATACAGGTGGATGGGGGCGTCAATGGGGAGACTGCGGCCATCTGTGCCCGCAATGGAGCAAATGTGCTGGTTGCCGGGAGTTATGTGTTTGGAAGCGGTAATTATGCCGGACGCATCCGCAATGTGAGAGATGCAGCCGAGCATGCTCGAAAAGGGTAGCAGGGCAGTACTGGTGAAAAAACGAATTTTCAGCACTCTTTTCATTCTGTTGTTGTTCTTTTGTCAGAACGATCCGGTTTACACCGGAGATAGAGACATAGAAGAGCAGGAGAGTGTCTGGCAGTATCTTAAAACCTACAGCATATATCAGGAGCGAGTTCCTGAGAACCCGTTCATGTTCGAAGATGCCAAATCTCTTTTCAGACCCATCAATGATTCTCCCTATACTTGGTATCCCGAATCACTTTACATTGGCAGTCAAGCTGCTCTCTATGGAGAACATGGCTTTGGAGGCGAAATTGTCAAGCTCGATACCATTACCAACGCAACCGCACTGTTGTCCATAAGTGAATTCGTACCGCAAACCTACACAGAGTTTAAACAGTGCCTACCTGAACTGGAACGATTCTCTAATGTCATAATTGACCTGAGGGGAAACGGGGGTGGTCATCTGTGGGTGACCGATTCCATTATAGAGTGTATCCTTCCTGAACATTGCGGCTACATCATGACTGAGTACAGAGAGTACGATTCAGGTGAGAAGCGAGGCTATACTGTAGAATGGGATACTTTGTGGACTGTGCGCCCGGTGCATCCGGCCTTTGCAGGGAAGAAATTTGCTGTATTGATGAACGGTTATACTGCCAGTGCTTCAGAAATATTGGCCTCGGCTCTGAAAGACTGCGCTTCTGCTTATCTGGTGGGTGACACCAGCTACGGAAAAGGTATAGGGCAGGTGCATATTCCCCGCAGGGGACGGGCGATGCTGAGTATTACTTTCATGAAGATCGCCTCTGTCAATAAAGGTAATTATCACGGGGTTGGCATCGCTCCCGATCCCATTCCAGACAGCATCAGAGTGATGGGCGTGTTTGCATCTGATTCCAGCCTGTACTTTGCCGCCAAACTGCTCGATCCTACAGTGCGACCTTTGGATGTGCGAAAATTTTCATATCTTCACAAATCATCAGTACTCCATCAAGGTGCTTTTATCCAGAGTGAACCCGATCCGCTTGGCTTTTAGATCCGGCTATGGTCTTCAAAAAGATGCGCACAGTAACACACTCCCTGTTCGTAATGTTTAGAGGTTTTTATGAGTGAAATTGTAAGAATTGAAAAAATGGTATACGGGGGAGCTGGGCTTGCGCGCGGGCAGAATGGTGTTGTGTTTGTGCAGGGGAGCATTCCCGGGGAATTGGTGCGCATGGAGCCGGACGGTTTTGAGGGGGGAGTCGCTCGGGGCAAACTGATTGAATTGCTGGAATCCTCTTCAGATCGTCGCGATCCACCTTGTGCTTACTTTGGAGTGTGTGGCGGTTGTGATTTGCAGTTTATGGAGTACGAGGCGCAGCTTTCATGCAAAAAGGAAGTATTCCAGGACTGTCTTAGTCGAATCGGTAAAATCAAACATCTTCCGCAAACGGAAGTCATTGCCGATAAAGAATTCGGATACAGGCTGCGAGTACAGATTAAAAATGATCAAAATGGTGCCGGATTCTACAAAAGAAAAACAAATGAGATAGTGGCGATTCGCAATTGTCCCTTGCTGGTTGATAATCTGAATCAACTGCTGTTTGCACTCAATTCCCGAAATGCTGATATTCCCTCTGTCACTAGTATCAAAGCGATTTCCGGAAAGCGGGTTGTAGCCAGCAGTCCGGTGATCAGCGGCTTAACGGAATCTGAAACAGAAATCGAGGTCGGAAAGTACCGCTTTTCAGTGCAGGGTGACAGTTTTTTTCAGGCAAACAGGTTTTTATTGGAGAAGTTAGGGCTGTGGGCCAAGCCCTACCTTAAAGGTAATTTCTGTCTTGACCTCTATGGAGGTACCGGTTTCTTTTCTGTCATGCTTTCGGATCTGTTTGAAGAGGTCGTTCTTGTGGAGAATATGGCCGATCAGGTGAAAGCGGCTCGAGAAAACTTTCATCAAAATGGTCTATCCCATTTCAGGGCGGTGCAGGCAGATATCGAAAGGGGAAGTGGGCTTGAGGCGGTTCCCCGAAAGAAGCCAGATTGTGTCATTGTGGATCCTCCTCGACCAGGTCTGGGCCGAAAGGCAAGAACCTGGCTTGCCGGTCTTGCCCCCGATTACCTGCTCTACATTTCCTGCAATCCCTCAACTTTCGCCCGGGATGCACAATTTTTTATTAAAGAATGCGGCTACGAAATCACGAACTGTGCAATTTTTGATCTCTACCCCAATACCCATCATTTGGAATCAGCGGTGATTTTTCATAGAAAATAAGCTTCCCGGGTTGCAGAAAATTATTGTATTTCCATCACCCTGCATATAAAATGTAGTATCGGATTAGTTGCTGAACTTCAAGTCGAGCATTGGATATGGCCAGAAAAAAGGTGCCCTATTTAGATGATAAGTATCGCAAGGATTTCATTGGTTCCATGGCCAAAAAACTGGCAGTGGGCGGTAATGAAATTCTGGCGGTACCCAAGAAACCATCCCTCATTCTGTTCATTCTTCCCGGATTACTTGCTATCGGGGTAGGCATCACCACCTATTTTCTCTTTGTACCCCCAAAAATGGAGGTGTACGCCGGAGAGAAAATCATGCCTCTGGTAGCTGTCAATCCTGCAGAAATGCTTTCACAATCCTATCAGAAATGTGAACTGTCCATGGATGAATATGCGGGGTATCTTTGTGGAATTCTTGTTCAGTACGATTCTCTGCCTGAAAAGTTTCGACCGAAAGTTCCGCTCATAAAGCCTGATGAAGTGATTGATACTTTGAAAAGAATCTATCCTCAGTTGAAGGCTCAGACCAAATCGATGCTGCTTGAGCAGTTCCCCGATATTAACGGTACGGAGAATCTCGACAGTAATCAATCAGGCATGTAACTGGTCGAAAAAGTGCAATAGTGTTTTCAACTCTGTTTTGTACACTTTTTAGTATTGGGTAGTTTTTTTAAGCTGTTCAGGTATATAATAAGGAGTAGGCATTTTGCATGGAGGTATCATGAAATCTGAAAGCTGCAAAGGTGTCACTCTGGTGGAAGTGCTGGTTGCCATGGTGATTCTTGGTCTGGTGGTGACCGGGTTGAACCTGGTCATTATGAACATGATCAATACCAATGTGGCTGCGAAAGAGGTTTCTGCCGCAACCGCTGCTGGCAATCAGCTTCTTGATCAGCTTCGTCAAAAGGAGTACAGCCAGATTGTGAGTGGATCAGATGTGGTCGAAAACCGATTCTTGCGCACCTGGACAGTTACGAATTCAAACAGTATGAAATCTGTCACTCTACGCGTGCTCTGGCCTCTGACTAGCGGAAATAAATCTGTCGAAATGTCTACAATTGTTTCCAGACCGGGGCTTTGGTAACAATTCCTGAAAATAATGAGGATAGCTTATGCATACATGTCGTAATCAGGGTGGTGTGACAATCGTTGAGCTGGTTGTTACTCTTTTGATTGCTTCCCTGGTAATTATTGGGGTATACGAAATTCAGCAGGATGTATCAGTCAAGGCAGACCGGGAGAGCAACAAGGCTTTGCTGCAGAAGGACATTACCACAGCTGCTCAACTCATTGAAAAGGACATCCGTTCAGCGGGGTTCGGGGTTCCTGGAAACGGTATCGCTTTGACTAATGATTCATCCGGCAACAGTCAGCTCCAGATTCTGGTGAATTTCGATAATGCCAAGGCTCGCCTCACTTCAGCCATTGCCGCCGCGAGTACGAAGGTTCCTGTAGTTAAACCATCGGGGGTGGTGGCAGGCATGTGGGTATGTGTGCCATCCGGGAGCAGTTATAATTTTGTCAAGGTTATCGAGAAGAAAACCGGCACAGCTGATACGCTGGTTTTGCAGAACTCTGCCGGTGCAGCTCTTCCGTCCGGCACGGTTCTGGGATGCGCCAGGGGTATGAAATATTACACCGCAAATGGATCTCTTTTCAAAGAGAATAATAGCAGCATCTCTCCGGTGTGCGGCAATATCACCAAACTTCAATTTGCAGCCATTGACAGCAGCGGAGCCGTTCTTGCGGGTCCGGTGACAAGTGCAGTCAGTATTAGAGTTACACTGGGTGGTTCGGTGGGCAAGGGAAAAGCAATTTATTCAACTGAAGAGACTACGCAGGTATATATCAGGAACGCAGGATCTTGAAAAAGGTGAAACAGCTATGTTGAAAATCTCCAGGAGTGAAAAGGGCGGAGCAATCGTTGCGGTGTTGATGGTAGCGGTGCTTCTTAATATTGCGTTGGCACTGGTTTATTTTACCATTAATTCATCGGTAAAAAAGAGCGGCGAACGGCGAGCAAAAACAACTTCACTCAATGCGGCTGAAGCGGCAAAAGAGAAACTTTACGGCATGATACGCTCCGGCCAGTTTAAACCTGTTGCCAAGACTCGGCTCAACGCATTCACTAACCAAACATTTGGTAAGGCTGTCTATTCCGTCTCATGCAGTACCGATGTTTCGGGAGATACTCTTTACATTCTGGCAACCGGTAAAGAGAACAACACCACCAAAAAACTGGAGATAGTGGGCGTTCTTGCTCCTCCCATCGATTTTCCCGTCCCCAGTGTCAAAGGGGCTGTAACTGCCAGAAACCATATTGAGATCCTGGGCAATATTGATGTTGATGGTCGGGACTACGATTCGGTTTGGAATAATGTGATCCTTGGACCGGGATTGTTTGGAGTGAGTACCTGCAGTACCCTAACTTTAAATGGCAGTTCATCGGTCGGTGGCAATGGAATGGCTCCAGTGGGTAAAAATCAGTTCACCAGTTATCTGAATACAATTTACGAACAGTATGTTCCGGTGACAGATCAGTTTAATTCACCTGAATCTTTTCTGGGTGTTGCTCCGGGAAAACTGGACCCCTATAAGGTATCCACTTTGCCCCCTGCCCCTTTTCATGGTGTGTATTATCTGAACGCAAACGAAGTGGGGCCGCTTCATTTCGGCGATTTCTCAAGTGGCGTACTTATCGTAAGCAATGCCACCAAAACGGCTGAACTCAAGGCAAATACCGGAACCTTCAAGGGTATTATCATTGTAGACAAGGTCACAAAGCTTAACGGTAATGCTCAGATCCTGGGAGCGGTGGTGACCCTCAATGACGGACAGGTGGTTGAACTCTCCGATCCAATGTTTGGAAACGGAACTGCCAGAATCCGGTATTCATCTCGTATTCTTAATAATCTGGGTAGCTATTGCAGTAATCTTCTGAGGGATGTGAAAGAGATTTCCTGGAGGGAAATTCAGTAGTCGTTAGTTTACTCAACTGATGGTTTACAGAAGCTGATGGCAAGCAATAAAGAGGTGTCGAAAATTCGCCACCTCTTTTGTATTGAAAAAAGAAACTAGTTCAGCTGATCCAGCATATCCCGATAGAAAGAACCGAAAATGTTATCCCCATCGCCATCGTCCGGGATCACCAGTTCTCCTTCATCATCTTCCAATACAGAAGCTTCCACATAATCCACTTCGTCATCAGGTAATTCATCTCCGAGCGGATCAAAAGCTTCAGGGGTAAGCATCCACCCCTGAGCACCGTAACCGCTTTCGTTGCTGTAATCATCCTGAGATAGGTCTTTAAAAGATACTTGAGAAAGGGTAACCCCGGTGCACTGTTGCAGTATACCGGATGCAAGATTATCATCTATCACAAATTGTGGCTCTTTACAGGGGCCGGATGTTTCACATTTGGTCCCTTTGAAAAGATTTTCCGAGCCGTATATAAGATTTTTTTGTATGATGCCGGACGTGTCCTGTTCAAGGCACAAAGCACAGCCATTTTCGGAGACCCCGCAGTCAACAATAGTGTTTTCCTGTATGAAAAGATTGCTTGCAGCATTCATCCTTTCGCTGTCGCAATTAGCTGTCACTGCGGCTTCCGTGCATCTGACCAGACAGTTGTTATAAACAGTGTGTCCTGTTCCGTAAACATTGATACCGGTCAGACTATCCAGTATGCGGTTGTTTTCAACGGTTGAGCAATTACCGCTCGACATGAGAATCGCATTACGACTATTTTGGATGAGATTCCCCCGCACCTGTGCATCTCCACATTTAACCACAATCCCATCAGTGGCACAGTGTTCTATGTGGTTGTATTCAACAATATGGCCGCTTTCCAGATCAGATGAATCGTTGCTGCCCAGCAGAATTGCATAATCGTATCTGCTGAATTTGTTGCGTCTGAATAAGTGATTTTTAAGGGGATTACCTCCCTGATTATCACCCTCAGATACCATTAGGGCAATGCTTGCGTTTTCTGCGGTAACGGAGGAGGAATTTCGGGCTTCGGTTCGGGAAAAGTCACAGTCTTCCACAAGATTGAATCTCCCTCCGGCTCCTCCAAAGTAGAAGGTACAGGATGCTTTTCCACTCAAACCGCAGTTAATGAACTGGAGTGAATGAAAACGGTTTCTGCGGCAGTTTCCCACAACCGAAATTGCTCCGAAGGGGGCGTTTTTGAAAATCATGCCGGAAATGATCAGGTCAGAGGTATCGTAAAAATACCAGCAAGCCCCCTCTATGATGACTTCTCCCGGCGTTTCGACACAGATTTGTATGGGCATCTTTGCATTACCGGATATCTCGATGGTCTGGTCTTCACTATAGATGCCGCGTTTAAGAATTATGGTTTCCCCCGGAGCCACCCGTTTCAGTGCTGAAGCCAGGGAGGAAAATGGTTTATCGTAGGTTCCGATTGATTCAGCAGAATCAGGCGAAACCCATAAAATTTTGGGATCTTCTCTATCAAACATTATGTAATCCTCTAAACTGGGCGAAAATTCACTAGTTACCTTCTGAAGACATTTCGTCCTTTTTGCGAAGATATTTGGAGATTTTTTTGATAAGATCGGGAGCCAGTGAGAGCAGTTTTTCCAGGGATGGTTCCGAGGGGCTCAAAGAGTGCACATCCACTCTGTCTTCGCAAATGGAGATGAAAGCGATAGGGGTAACATTGATACCACCTCCCGTTCCTGCTCCAGATCCGCCCTTTTCATCTTTATCGCCGCCGCCGGCAGCAAATCCGATGGACACTTTGGAAACGGGGATAAGAGTTACAGGTCCGGCGGTAATTGGTTCGCCGATAACTGTTTCGGTTTTGGCTATGTACTGAATATGGTCCAGTGCGGTTTTTACTACATCGTTCAGGGCCATGCCTGATCCTCCTTGCCGTTATGGTCAGATCCATCCTGAATCGGGCCTTGGTGTTAAAAATAATATACATCGGCGGTTACGTCGCTTGCATCTGATTTCGAGGCAAGGTCTTTCACAAATTTTGGAAAATTGAGAGAAGCATTGTCATCTGGAAGTCCGATTCTAGTCATTTGCGTTAGGGAAAAGTGGACCGGCTTTTGCAATTTATCAAAGCAGGGCCTCAGATGCAAGCTGGTATAAAAACTTAATCGTTTCATCCGGAGAAGTGTCAATGCAGAAGACTCTGTTTACATTCAAGTACGATACCTGTCGTAAAGCCATGATTCGCAACATGTCAAAAAAACTTGCCAAGCCGAAAATGGAACTGGTTGATGCTAAAAAGAAAAAGGATTATTACCTCTTGTATATGCTACCCGGCGTTTTTATCCTTTTCCTGGGGCTTTGGGGACTGTTTCTTTCGCTTCATAATGAGCAATTCTCGAATAGCGACTCTTCTGAAATAAAAAATTCACAGAAAAGGATTTTTGATTCCTACAGCCGCTGTGACATAAGTATAGATCAGTATGCCGGCTTTCTCTGTGATCTGCTTGTTCGCTACGATTCTTTGCCGGTTCGATTCAGGGCTAGGGACGGGGTGGTAAACACTGAAGAGGTGCTTGACACTTTGGCCGTATTATGGCCTGGTCTGGGTTCTTCTGCAAAACGCAAGGTGCTGGCCGACATACCTGCAATGAGAGATTTGGAACCTGTTTCGTCAGATCTTAGACTTGTCAAGGGGCTTTAAAATGAAAGCGCTTCAACAAAAAAACAGAGGCGGCTTTTCAATTGTGGAAGTTATGGTGGCTATGGTTATTCTGGGGTTTGCAGTTATGGGTTTGAATCTGATGATGGTGAACATAGTGAGTCACAATGCTGCATCAAAAGAGATTTCTAATGCCACATCAGCTGGTAATCAGCTTCTGGATAATTTCAGACAGCAGAATTACGATCAGCTTCTCAGTGGTTCCGATGTAGTGGGTGAACGTTACCTGCGAAGCTGGACTGTTACCAGTCAGGGAAAGATGAAAACCATCAATTTAAAAGTGAGTTGGCCTCTTTCCACTCGCAGACGTTCCATAGAGCTTACTACCATAATATCCGATCCCGAAGCATGAAATTTCTATACAAATATCAACATCTGAAAGGTGAAGTGTATGTTCGGAAAGAGAGAGGGAGGAGCAATTGTAGCGGTACTTATGATCATTGTCCTTTTAAATCTCACAATGGCCTTGGTTTATTACACAGTCAATTCATCCATAAAGAGGAGCGGGGAGCGCAGGGCTGAAATTTCGGCTCTTAATTCCGCCGAAGCTGCCAAGGAACGTCTTTTTGCAATGGTCCGAAGTGATCAGTTTACGCCTGTACCTCAGATGAGAAAAAGTGCTTTTTCTGATGAACCGTTTGGACTGGGTACTCATTCAGCTTCCTGCAGTACATCCGTCAGCGGAGATACTCTTTATGTAAATGCGAGCTGCAATGAAAACGGATACCGGAAGAATCTGGTAGTGGTGGGAGTTTTGGCCCCGCCCATGCAATTGCCAGTGCCTAATATTCGCGGAGCAATTACAGCCAGAAGTCATATAGATCTTAATGGCACTATCGATGTAGATGGTCGGGATTATGATTCCATCATCGGTGGGGGGATTGTCGGCACTGGTGTATATGGTGTCAGTACATGTAGTACGCTGACTGTTGATGGAAGTTCAGCTGTGGGAGGAAATGGGGTTCCGCTTGAAAAAAAAGATGAATTCGAAATTATTAGAGCAAAAGTTTCCGAAGAAAATGTTATGCCAAGTGGAATATTTGACTCTCCCGAAGCTTTCCTGGGTGTCTCGCCGGGTAAACTGGATTCCTACAAAGTAGAAAAATTGCCTTCACCTCCGTTTCATGGTATATACTATTTAACTAAAGACGCCGGGCCTATTGACTTTGGTGAATTTTCAAGTGGAATACTAATAGTAAGCAATCCAAGTCGCACAGCAGAACTTAAGGCAAATGGAGGAACATTCAAGGGTTTGATAATAGTAGACAAAATGGACAAATTAAACGGAAATGCGGAAGTGCTGGGGGCTGTTGTTTCTTTGTATAACGGAACTCCCACAAAATTTGGAAATGGAACAGCTCAGATTCAATACTCCTCAAGGGTTTTGAATAACCTGGGCAGATACTGTCCCAATATGAAGAAAAACATAAAAGAAATATCCTGGAGAGAAATATTCTGAAATAAAAATGGCGGAGAATTTCTCTCCGCCTTGCAGCTATAGTATGTTTGCTTTTTTGAAATCTTACTTACTGTTCCCCGATTCTTCCTCTGAGAACAAGTTCCGGCTTATCACTGTGGTTGGTAGTGATAAGGAAATCTCCGTAGATTAGGTTTTTTGTTTCAGGTGGCTGAATTTCCAGACGGTACACTTTGAATCCATCTTCGCGGGTACTGTCCAGGAGTGTGAACTGATATTTCATCTCCAGGGGTACATTGGACGACCACTGGGAGTTTTCGCTGGATTGAGGCTTGAAAACCATGCTGCTGACTTTAAAGTCTTTTTTAGCGGTGGCCATAAAAATGGTTTTTTTCTGAGGTTGATCCATGGTGATGTAGGTTTCAGACATGTCGATAATGGGAACAATGGTAGCCTGGATCACCAGTGTCAAAGTTGGATTATTTTTGGCATTGGAGGTCACTGTAACCGATTTGGTCATAGGGCCGCTTTTAAAACCGCGTATATTAACCACCGGTTCGATGGTGCTGCTTTTCCCCGGCATGATGAGGGTATCAAATTTAACCACGGTACATCCGCAGCTTGGGCGCACATTGGAAATTTTGAGAGGTTCATTTCCAGTATTTGTCAGTTTAAATTTCGCTTTGGTGCTGGAGTCTTTGCCTTCGGTGACGGTGCCGCAGTTATAGGTGGTATTATCTACCTCAATTTTAGGCTGTGCCATACAGACTGCCACTCCGGCGATCAGAATTGCAGACGCTACTTTGGAAAACATGTCTACCTCACTTTCCATCACTGTAACATGAAAATAAATAGAAACTGTTAACGAATATAACCTTTGCCAATGTGGCTTTCAATTCAACTCAGGTACAGAGTACGTCTTTAACTCGTTAAAAATTTATTTTTCCTTCAAGTTCCATTCCCGTAAATAGTAGACGTGACTGAAAACTTATTCCGCTCGTTCGGGGGTTAACGAAAATGAAATGTAATTTGGCAGATTATGTTGAGGAGTTTCTGACTAACGATCAGTTCATGCTTCCTGAGGGGCTTTCCTGGGAAAATGCCGGTAGCGTACTGGCCAGTTTCTCCAGGGGAGTTAAGGTGGATGTGGATAAGCCCTTTGGTTTAAAGGAAATGGAGATGCAGCTGTTTCAATGTCTGCAAACTACAGGGGGAAGTCTTGAACTGAAAAAGCAGATCCCAGTTCTGGTTGAAAGCTTTATTCGGTATTTAGCCGACTCCGGGACCTATCCACCGGCATCGGGCTGGATTGCAGACCTTTCTACGGCGTCTTCTCATTGCATGTCCCGTCTGCGTGAGGACGGGAGTTTAAAAGGGGAGACTTTTCACAAAAAATATACTGATGTGGGCAGAAATGACGAATGCCCCTGCGGAAGCGGGCTTAAATTCAAGAAATGCTGTATGAAGTTAATAAGCTAGAAGTGTTCATCAAGCAAGGACTTCCGATAAACAGCAGTTATCTTTTCAACTTGCTTTCTGATATCGTGCTCTGATTCAGCATAGAGAATGCCTCTCTTGCCCATGCTCATCCTTAGATCTTTATCCCAAACAAGCAGTAAAAGATCCCTAGTTAAGCTTTCAACATCTTTTTCTTTCGAAAGAAGACCTGTTTCACCCTGCTGAACGATGTTTGGAATATCACAGTGCAGACTTCCCACGACAGGGATTCCCGCTGCCAGCGCTTCAATGACTACTACCGGTGCTCCGCCCTCATTATCCCCGTCTTTTGCCTGTACGCTGGGTGCTAAAACGATATCTGATTCACTCAGCAGTTCCAGATATTTGTTTACCGGGATGTAACCATGGAAAACAGCTTTCTGAAGGACTCCGTTCTGCTCCAGAATTGCTTCTGTATGTTTGCGGAAAACCCCATTGCCGATGAGGTGAAATTCGAGATCTGCTTCTGTGAGTTTGCAAACCTGCGCAAAGGCAGTTGCAGCAATCAGGGCCCCCTTTTTCTCACGGTTGAGACCTGTAAACAGTATCTTTACCTTGCTGTTTTTTCCTTTATGTTCTTTCTTTTTGATCCTTGAAAGGTCCACCCCCAGTTTAATAACGCTTATTTTGTCTTCGGGACATCCCAGGGAGGCGAGGGCTCTTTTCATGAATGGCCCTTCTACTATGTAGGCCGAGCCAAGTTCGAAGATTTTGTGATACCGATTCATCCAGAACGGGCGTTTCCAGAGGCTGCTTACGTCCTGACCATAGGTCGTGGTTACAAGTGGTAATCCGCTTTGTGCAATCAATCTGTAATTGCGCCAGGCCTCCAGAAGAAAATGTGCATGTAGTACTTTCGGCTTAAAGTCGTTGATAACTGAAAGATGTGGTTTAAGCGGGTACTGCTCGAGCAGTTTATGCTGTATGCGGGCCGGCACTGAAGAAAGACCGCTTCCTTTACAGATCGGGTGTACTTCCGGAAAGGGAAACTCGCTGATGTTTTCCAGACGCTGACAAAGCACGGCTGATTTACATTCTGTATTATATATGAGCTGGTTGTAAATCCAGTTCTGGGTCACCGACATGTAATAAGAAACGAAGTGACAAACGGAAAGCTCTTTTTTGCAGGTGAAAGCAGTATTGGTCATCGGAGGGTCACTTGACAAGAGCAGGGTCGGAAGGGGTGATGGTCCGCTTTGGTCTTCTGCTTACGATTTTTGGCAGGAATGGTGAACTGGCAGCTTGAGCCATAAGAATTCTTATGGTTTCTTGACGAATCTTTCTGCTGTCTCTTCTGCCCCGGTTCAGTTCGCACTCCAGCGCATGATGCAGGTCTGCTTCCGAATGCAGGATCTGAGTCATGCTTTTTTTGGATAAAAGATAGCCAACAGGACAGTTAAGTTTTTCCCCCAGGAGTTCTCTGAAAATCCATATGCTTGCGGCAAGGCGCTTCTTTTCGGAATTTAGTCTTGAGTACCCGGGAAACTTGGCCAGAAACTGCTGATGCTGGTGAACTTTGAAATTGCGTTTGCTAATCGAATCCGCCGCATTGAGATACTCTTCAATCTGCTTGGTTTCCTTCAGTTTCTGAGCTATTTCCTGCTCAATCATCAGAAGCTTCAAAACATCGTTGACTGCGTATTCAAGCAGGTCTGCTTTTATGGGTCTGGTAAGCCAATTGGCGCGTTGAAAGGAGTCTTTTTTCTGTTTTTCAATATTCAGATACTCTGCAAGGTTAACAGGAAGCCCAAGCAGCTTCTGACCGATTGCGATATCCCGTATCGGTGCTATAGTACAGCCCAGAACATTTTGAGCCATATATACATCATTGTTGCAGGAAAACATTACCTTTTCAAATCTGCTGCTGGTCAGAAAATTCTTAAGTGTCTGGTTTGGACCCATTTTCAGAACATCAAGCACAGCTGATTTCTGGCCGTCAAAAATCTGGAAAATGGAAATGGAGTATTTATAACGTATTGAACCCTGATCGCCTTCCATGTCCAGCGAAACTCTGGAAACATTTCGGCAATTCAGCTCGGAAATATATTCCTTCAGTTGAGCCTCGGTGGTGATCATGTAGTCCGGTAAGACTTGAGGGACGACAGATTTTTCATTATTGATCAGCATTCAAACCAGCCTGAAAGTTTAAGGTTCAACCTTTTTACGGGTGAACCCTGAGTTTATTAACGCTTTTCTCAGTATTTTTGCAGTACTGAAAGAATAGGGAAGTTAATCCTTTCCGGATTATCGTACTGGGGCAGCTTTTCATGCAGCTTCTCTCCCCGTGAAATGATGCCGAAATCAAGATTTTTGTAATTCCAGTAGGAATAGCCGATTCCCATATCTTTCAGAACCGACAGCAGGTCCTCATACCAGCGAAGTTGGGAATCGAGCGGAACTGGTGTATACACGCCAAATTCGTTGCAGATCACCTCCGCGTTGAATTTTTTCCTGAACTGGTTCACCGGGTCAAGCTCACTCTCGATCCGTTCGCGATTCCAAACCCCTTCAGACATGACCAGGCCATATTTGCGAATGAAACCGGGACCATAATCACCGGGGTATTCCCGCTCCAGTAAAATCTCCTGCTCTTTAATCCACGGGGCCTTTTGATGGGTGAAAAGCAGCGGCTCATAATAGTGCACACTGTAAATCACTGCATTATCCTTGACCGGAGTCAGCTGGTCGAAAGTTGATGGCCAGTTCCACATGTTTGATCCCATCACAATCGTGGTGTGCGGGGCATAACGGCGGATAGTGCTCCAGAATCTGTCCTTTATCTCATTCCAGATCTGGGCTGTGGGGGCAACCGGTTCATTAAGTACTTCAAAAAGTATATGTTCCTGATCAGCATACCTCTGAGCCAGAACGGACCAGATCGCTTCAGTTTTCTTTACATACGTATCGTCGGCAAAAAGCCTCTGAACGGGGGTGTTCTGGGTGTCGGCAAAATCATGGCCCGGGCACTCGTGAAGGTCAAGGATAAGCTTTAAACCGTTTTCCTTTGACAGCTGCACGGCTTTGTCCAGAAAATCCAAGCGGTACTCAATCGGCTTCTCATCTTCGGTGAAGAAAAGATAGGAGTCGATCGGAACTCTGACATGGTTGAATCCCCAGGTCTTGATCCGCTGGAAATCTTTTGCGGAAATGAATGTCTGGATATGGCTGTCGATGCCGGGAAACAAGTCAGGATCTTTCTCTTTAATCGCATCTATCTGACTGAGCCAACCGCCCAGATTTACCCCTCTTAATCTTTCCATCTAGAATGCCTCTCACTTTTAAGTTCAGTACCCAGATTAGATTAAAATAAAAAAAGTCGAAATACAAATCTATAAAGAATGAAGGGGGTAGAAAGAGAATTGTTGCAGTTTCTCGCCGACTGAGTGCGATTCCCTGTGCAATGTAGGTTTTGGAAGGTTCACCGCCCCGGTTGAGACGGTGAACTTCGGTTGAGATGCATCATTTGAAGAGTACTATTTCACTAGCTTCCAGCTTGATTTCGCCCTCGTTTTTGGAGCTGGCATCTTTTTCATCGAAGGTTTTGAGGATTGTAGCGTATCTGCTGAACTCCTGAGGAATTTCTTCACGTCTGACGACTCGAGAATTGTACCAGTCTTTGTTGATGACCAGACCAACACTTTCGGAGCTGCTTGTGCTTTCTTTTATTAGGAACAGAAGGTCCCAATCGTAGCTGCTCACAGCTTTCCATCTGCCCTCTTCGCTGAGAACTTTTGAGTTGAGCTTGAGAGTGTTGACTTTTTTGATCCAGTTTGAAAGATCCCACTTCTTGTTATTCAGGTCTTCGGGTGTGGACTGAACCACATTGAGTGTTTTTGTCGATCCGTGTTCAAAGCCAATCGGCATGAGAAGTCCCCTGGAAAAGAGTGCAGAAAGCAGGTAGCGGTTTTTCTGCATCTGCAAGGATCCGGGCTGGTCTTGAGCCAGACGGGTGGTGTCGTGAGATTCGGGAAAGGAGATGGATGGTGCGATATGCTGGAATCTGCCATGTTGATCTAAACACCAGGGACCCTCGAAATTCCACCATTTACTGGAATTGAAAAGGTAGTCAAATCCGCACCCGGCAAGCGCCTCCGTCTGCTGTTCGGTACATCCTAAGGTTTCAGCCAGAAATGTTGCCTCACTGTTTCGTTTTTTTGCGGCACTGATAAGCGGGCCCCACATGGAGCTTGGGACTTTGTATGCTGCATCGCAACGGAAACCGTTTATCCCCAGATCCTGATAGAAGGAGATCACCTTATCCCAGTATTTTTTCAACCCTTCAAAATCAGGATTGTTTTCAAAGTTGATTTCAGAAAGGTCTCCCCATACCGTAACATTGGAGGGATTGGCCGGATCTATGGCGAAAGGATGCACGATCTGGCCGTTCCCGTCGCGTTTGTACCACTCGGGATGCTCCTTTATAAGCACTGATTCGTTTGCCGTGTGATTTATAACCAGATCCATATAGACCATAATACCCCGTTTGCGGCATTCATCTGAAAACTTCTTCAACGGGGAGAAATCGTCTTTTTTTGCGCGGGCGGGAAGAAACTGCGGATTGAGTTTGAAATAATCCTTAACAGCATAGAGGCTGTTGGAGCCGCCCACCTCGTGAAATGGATTTACATATACAGAATTGAATTGCATGCCTGCTATTTGGTCAAGATGACTGTTCCAGTCGTCAATGGTTTTAAAAAGACGTGGAAAGAGATTGTAAATTAGAGGAGGAGTAGCTGTTTTTTGCATCATGCGTTCCCATTGGATGGTTGGTTTATGGTTACTGCTTCGCTGCAGTTTTCTTCATTGCAAGATACGCAAAATCCGTACCAAATTAAGGTCAATAGGACAGGTTATCTACATTCTATATCTTCGGGCTTGCAGCATCCACTCTTTTCCTTGTAGAGCTGTAAATCAGACCGAGCATTCAGATAGGAAGATATGTCAATTCAGAATGCACCAGGTAGGATTTTGTCGGGCGTTGACAGTTTAACAAGAAGGGGGTATAATGCAGTGAGGAGCGGGAATGATTATGACCAGAGCAGATACGCTTTCTGATTTCGTTAAAGAAAACTACGAAATACTTTGTGAATCGCCGCTTCTGCAGCGAGCTCGCATTGTCTTCGGCACTACTGAGAATTTCAACACTGGAGCATATCTGCTGCCAGACGGCAGCCTGCTGGACTTTACGAGTGAATCCGGGCGACTGTCTCATGGTGATATTTCTTTATCCATGACTGATGAGGAGCTTCTGCAAGGTCCTGGTGAGCATATCGACGAACCTCTTTTTGCCAAAAGAAAGATGCTTGGGCTTGGTGCCATTCGTCTGGTTCCCGAATGCGGCGGAATTGAGCTTAGCCAACCGCCCACCGAAGTGCAGATTGAGATGATCAGACTTTTTTTTACACACACCTCATATTCAAACATCTGGGTTGAAATCACCGGTGGGGAAAAGAAAGCTTTTATAAGTACAAATGGGGGAGTACTGGAGGCCCTGGACTTTCTTAATCAGACATTTGCCACGAACATGAAGCAGACTGTTATAGAATAGGGA
>JAEZKC010000034.1 GCA_023436205.1 Fibrobacterota bacterium | reverse complement strand
GTGCGGAACTGCGCGGCGAAGAGATTGACGGCGACGCGGAAATCCGCAGCCCCCTGGCGCCGCCAGCGCGCCGCCTGGGCGCAGCCCTCGGCGATGACCCAGCGCCCCACCTGCGGGGCGAGGGTGCCCGCCTCCAGAGCCGGCAGGAAGGCGGCGGGCGCAAGCAGGCCACGGCTCGGATGCAGCCAGCGGATCAGCGCTTCCGCCCCGACCAGAGCCCCGTCGGACAGGCGCACCTGCGGCTGGTAGAAGAGCATGAATTCGCCATTGGCCAGCGCCCGATTGAGATCGATGCTGGACAGCCGGCGATCCAGCGCCTCGGTGCGCAACGCCGGGGAATAGAGGGCGACGCTCCCTCCTCCCCTCCCCTTGGCGGCATGGAGCGCGAGATCGGCGTCGCCGATCAGTTCCACCGCCTCCTGCGCATCGCCCGGAAACAGCGCGATGCCGCAACTCGCGTCAATCCGGGTGTGCTCGTGCCCCGTGGGGGCGAGGTCCGAAATCCGGTCGAGGAAATGCCGGGCGAAGGGCTCGGCCGAAGCTGCCGTCAGCCCGACCGCGAGCACGGCGAACTCATCGCCGCCCACGCGCGCGACTGTGCCGCCGCCCGCCGTCCCGGCCAGAAGGGATTGGCCGATGGCCTTCAAAACATCATCGCCGGCGGCGGGGCCGAGGATGTTGTTGATGTCCTTGAAGCCGTCCACATCCATCATCAGCAGCCCGCAGGACCGGCCGGTGAGCAGCGCTGCCTCGAAGGCCCGGTAGAACTGGCGGCGGTTGGGCAGCCCTGTGAGGGCATCGATCTGGGCCAGGTGTGCGAGTTGCTCCGGCCCCACTGCACGGTGAGGCGCGGCCGACCCTCCCGCCGACGCGACAAGAGCCAGGCGACGGATCTCCAGCCGGTCCATGACCATGTGCGCCAGGTCGGTCAGCCGGACGCGATCCTCGGTGCCGAAGCCGTCGTAGGGCACCGTATCGAGGATGCACAGCACGCCGATGGCATGCCCCTCCGCCGAGAGCAGCGGAACGCCGGCATAGAAGCGGATATTGGTGGCACCCGACACCAGCGGATTGTCGTGGAAGCGATCATCGTGCGCGGCGTCCGGCACGACCATGGTGGCGCCCTGAAGGATAGTGTGGGCGCAGAAGGAAACCTCCCGGCGCTTGTCCACATCATCGCCGAAGCCGGCGCTGGCGGCGAAGAACACGCTGTCGGCGCCGATCATGTTCACGGCGGCCATGGGCACGTTGAAGATGCGCAGTGCCATCTCCACCAGAGGTGTGAGGCCCGCGACCGTTCCCTCGCCCGCGAGGCAATAGCTATCCAGCGCCGCGAGCCGATCCTTCTCGTGGGGAGGTATCGGAGGACATTTCATCCCTTTTTCCCCTTTCGCCAGCAGTTTAGCCAAACGAAATCGGGCTGATATTCTCCTTAAAGTAGCACACTGCCCACCATGACGCGAAGTATCCATTCGTCGGCTCAGCAGCAACGTGGGGCGGTATGGTGCGACCCCAGGCGCCTAGGGGCTAAGCGCCGCCCCAGCGTTTCAAACTGTGTGCGCGGAGGTTTTCGTTGACCTCCCGGCCCGCGCGACTAGAATATGGGAAGACGTTCTGAATAATGATACGCCAGCAGTTGCCGATGCCCCCTGGGTCGATCAGGCAGCATTCCGGCGGACACGATCGGCGCACGGACGGCAGGAGTTGCCCATGTCAGGAAGCAGCAGGTTCCGCACTTTCATCCGTGAGCTCACCCTGCTCGCCGACCAGCGCCTGGACGAGCCCGCCATGCTGCAGGCGGCAAAGCCGCTGATGAGCGACCTGATTTCCAACGACGAATGGCTGCCCGACGCCTTCGCCCGCCCGGACGAGCGCACCTACCAGCAATACCTGCTCCATTGCGACCCGCTCGAGCGGTTCAGCCTCGTCAGCTTCGTGTGGGGCCCAGGCCAGGAGACGCCGATCCACGACCACACGGTCTGGGGCCTGCTTGGCGTGCTGCGCGGATCGGAGACCTCCCAGCGCTACCAGATCGCCGAGGGTGCGATGCAACCCGAAGGTGCCCTCGAAATTCTCGAAAGCGGCGACATCGACATGGTCTCGCCGACGATCGGAGACATTCACAAGGTAAAAAACGGAAGCCTGAGCAAACCGTCGGTTTCCATTCACCTCTATGGCGGAAACATCGGCGCGATCAACCGTCACGCATACGCCAGCGACGCGAACATCAAGACATTCCGCAGCGGCTATTCGCTGAATGTCACGCCCAATTTCTGGGAGCACAAGTAGAGATCGCGACAGGCGCGTCCGCCCTCAAGATCAATCGCGTTTGCACGGCAGTCCCCAAAGGCTCGGGCGATGGCCTGCCTTACCTGTTTTCAGGAGAAGAGATTGAAACCCCTTGCCGGAGTGAAAGTCGTCGAATTCTGCACCGTGGCCGCAGGCCCGTTCTGCGCGATGCTGCTCGCAGACATGGGGGCAGACGTCATCAAGGTGGAGAATCCGGACGGCGGCGACTC
This sequence comes from Fibrobacterota bacterium, assembly GCA_023436205.1. Taxonomy (GTDB): domain Bacteria; phylum Fibrobacterota; class Chitinivibrionia; order Chitinivibrionales; family Chitinispirillaceae; genus JAEZKC01. The sequence continues at coordinate 74 of JAEZKC010000034.1, read as the reverse complement.
CATGCGCCAGTGGCCCCCGCTGAGCGACGGGTTCAGCGAGAACTTCGCCTCCCTGAACCGCAACAAGCGATCGG
>JAEZKC010000011.1 GCA_023436205.1 Fibrobacterota bacterium | reverse complement strand
CGTCAGCATCGAGCTCGTCATCCTTTCGGCGCTGCCGGGTGTCGTCGGCGTGCTCTGGGTGATTCTGGCGGTGGGCATCCCGCTGATCAATCCCGAGGCGCGCTTCCTCGCCCCGGGCCGCGCGATGGTGCTGGCGGAGACGCTCAATGCGTCGTTCGTCCTGCTCGCCTATTATTACCTCTCGCGGGGCCTGCCGAAGCCGAGCCTGCTCATGGTCGCCTTTGGCGGCACGGTGATGTTCCTGCTGCTTGTTCCGGGATGCCGGAACTGGCCTCTCGTGGCCGCCCTCATCGCCATGATCGGCCTGACGCTCAGCGGCGGCATGCAGATCAACGTGAAGAAGCTCGCCCTCTTCGGTGGCATCGCGGTGTTCCTGCTCGCCATCATCATGGAATTCAGGCGAGACACTTCGTCCGCGCTGGTGGATACCGCGACCACCATGGAAATCTACCGGGTGGAATATATCCCGGCCTTCCTGGCCCAGGTGCATTTCGGCTTCCGCGAGTCGCTCGGCATCGGCCAATGGCTGCTGCAGACCGGCTCGACCTATACCGGCCCGCCGCTGTTCATCGCCGACATCCTGACGATGTTCGGCTCGGAACTGACCGGTGGCCGGATCATCGCCGAGCGCGTGGGCGCCGCGCTTGATGGCGGCCTCACGGCCGGCCTTGTCGGCGTGCTCACGCTGGAGTTCGGCGCCACGACCTGCCTGCTGATGTTCTTCTGCGCCGGCATGGTCGGCTCGGTGCTCTGGAACTGGTTCCGCCGGAACATGCGTCCCGAGATCGCTTTCGTTTACGGCTATTTCCTGGTGAATTTCCTGCTGCTCTTCCACCGTGGCATTCCCAAGCCCTCGAACTTCATCGTCCCGGCGTATTTCTACGCTCTCGTGATGATGAGCGGCGTGATCCGCAGCATGATCCGGCCGTCTGCACCGCCTGTGCGGCGCCGCCAGTTCGGAGGCAGGCAGCCGCTGACCCGCTCCTGACCGGACTGCGGCAGGAACGGCACCGTCAAGAACAGGGAACAGCAGTCAATGGCGCTTTGCGATGCTCCGGAAACGAGGCAGCCACGGGAACGTCCGCGCCTCGGCCCGATCCAGGCCGCCGCCCTCGCCATCGCCCCGTTCCTGATCGCCGTCGCAACCGCAGCGCCCCAGCCCGTGAGCGCGCAGGCGCACGGGCTCAACAACCCGTTCACCGCGACGCTGGCGAAGCCCGCTGCGAGCCGCGCCGCCGAGCGCGAGGCGCTTCCCGCCCCCTGCCCCGCCGTGCCGCCGCCGGTCTTCGACCTGGAGGCAACGAGCTATTATTCGGATGCGCGCGCCACGGTCATCGATCCCGACCGGCTCGCGCGCAATCGCGCTCAGGTGAAGCCCCTCAACGACTTCATGGCGCTGATCGCCGATCAGACCACACTGGCCCTGTCGTCGACCGGCGCGCAGCGCGCGGAAGCGTCGGCCTGCGTCGTCACGCTTCTGGACGGATGGGCCTCGCGCAACGCGCTGTCGGGCCGGTTCAACGCCCAGGGGGCATCGCATCGGCGCTGGGTCATCAATGCGATCGCCATCGACTTCCTCGCCGTGACCGTCGGCGGAGATCCCGACCCTGCGGCCACCGCCCGTATCCGCCAATGGTTCGGGCGGATGGGGCGTGAGATCGTGTCGTCGATCGGCCGCATCCAGAACAACCACCTCTATTGGGCCGCGGCCGCGGCGGCATCGACAGGCGTCGCTTCCGGCGACCGGCAGCTTCTGTCGTGGGCCATCCAGCAGACGCGCGAAGGCCTGTCCGAGGTGACCGAGCAGGGCGCCCTGCCGCGCGAGATCGCCCGTGGCGCCCGCGCGCTCAACTACCACATCTTCGCCATCGAGCCCCTGCTGCAGGTCATCATCCTGGCCCGCGCCAACGGCTGGGAGCCATCCGCGCAGGATGCCGAGGCCCTGCGCCGGCTGTCCGGGCTCATCGGCCGCAATCTCTCCGCCAACGACGAGCTCGGGGCGCTCGCCGGGGCGCCCCAGAAGTGGGACGGCATGACGGATTTCGCCGTGTCCTGGGCCGCGCTGCTGGCCGCAGCCATGCCGCCGGCGGACTGCGCTCTCACCAAGCTTGCGGCGGAGCGGCCGACGCTGAAGTCGGCCTATCTCGGCGGGAACATCCGGCTGCTCTACCCGGTCAGGCTGCCGCCGTCCTGCGCGCCATGAAGCCTTTGACGGCGTCGATGACGCTGCGGCCGAACGGCTCCCAATAGGCCGAGATGAGATAGGCGACGAGCACCATCAACCCCATCACCGCCGCGGCCACCACCGGGGCAGCGCCCCAGCCGAAGATGCCGCACAGGTGGACGATGAGGCTGTAGCCCGCCGCCTGATGTACCAGCTACAGCGGGTAGCTCATTGCACCGAGGCGCCGCGCGACCCGGCTAGCCAGCGGGTTGGCGATGTTGAAGGCGAACCCGATCACCAGTCCGAACGACACCGCCGCAATCGCAATCCCCACCCACGCGGGCGAGCGCACCCCG
>JAEZKC010000131.1 GCA_023436205.1 Fibrobacterota bacterium | reverse complement strand
CCCATAGACGACGCCGACACTATGATGCGATTGCATGGTAAAAAACTATATGATGTATTGGTTAGTCCCGATCAAGATGGTGAAATTATTAATTACAATGAAACCATGCCAAATAGATTTTTACGTACTTTTTTAGCTAATTGTACCATGGTAATGAAGTATGGTGATACTAAGAAAGATGGTGAATCATTATACTTAAGCAATTTAAAGGATTTAAAACGAGAATTAGCGATTGAGACTCTTAAGAGGCAAAAGAACAATGTAATTTTTAGTGGTATGACATTTATGTGTATTATTCCATTATATGTAATGCCAATTGCTCAAGCATGGTGCATTAATAATTTTCCTATAGTAGAGAAGTATTTTACTGGTTCGCTTGGAATCTTATCTCAGATTGTTGCTTTTATAGCTGCCCTATTAAGTTATAATCTTATCCGAAGAATGAAAGATGATACGGTTGAAAATATAATGGATCATCCTGTATTAGATTACTTAATAAGTAATCGGAGAATCAATAATTTTTTAGAAGCAATTACTTCTATTAATTATAGTAGAACGTTAAGACTTCAAATATTATTGAGAAGAACCGGAGAGAACTTATCTGCAAAGAAATTCTACCTAAAACGTATTTTATTTGGTATTATGGTTTTTTTCCTTGCAGTAGGAATATTGTTTTATGGGCATGAATTGGACAAAAAGAATTTGATAAATAAGGTAACGATCGATGAAGGGGCCTCAAGTAGCTTCATTGCATCAGATTATGAAGCAATCGTACCAACAGCAACAATCTATATTAAAGAAGATCTATCAAGAGGTATGAATCTGGAGGAAATTACCGAGCAAGTTTTTGAGTCTGGAAGTTTTCGAAATATAGATGCTGCAAGCTATACAGGTGGCTTAATCTATAAACAAATTCAAAAGTACCATGATGAATATTTTAAGTGGTATGATTTGCTTATTGCTCTATTTGCAAGTGTAATCGGTTATTTTGTTCCTATAGTATTGTTAAAATCGAAAGAAAAAACACTTAAAATGCAAATGGACGATGAAGTAATACAATTTCAATCCGTTATACTAATGCTAATTCACTTAGATCGAATAACGGTTGAAACAATACTTGAATGGATGAGTGATTTCGCTATCATTTTTAAACCATCAATTCAAGAATGTCTAGATAATTATGCAAACGGTGATAAGGAAGCATTAGAAAAATTGGCAGAAGATGAACCTTACCCAAGTTTTCAACGAATTATCAAGAATTTAATTGCTTGCGACAGAATTGGAATAGAACCGGCATTTAACGAAATATCCGTTGACCGTATTAATTACCAAGAAACTCGTAAGCAAGAAAATGAGATAATGATAACTAAAAAAGCAGCAAATGCATCAATTGTATCATTTATCACATTTTATACAGTGATTGCTTTATATCTAGTGGCTCCTGTGGTTTATGGCGCTATATCAAAATTATCGGATATATCAAGTGTGTTTAATCAGTAAATTAAAAAAAGAAAAAGAGAGGTACATTATATGTCACAAGGAAGAAAAATGCTATTAGAAGCTGTAGGTTTACTTTTAACGATTGGATTAATAACATTTGCAGTTGCGATGTTTAACAAAGGATCTAACGCAGCAGAACAAGCTGGTTCAAAAGCAGACAAGATCACACAAGAACTGATGGATGGGGATAAAACAAAGTATGATGGAAACGTTGTTTCAGGTAGTGATGTGTTAAATGCAATTAAAGAGAATAAATCAGCAGAGCTTTCAGTTTGGGTGTTAACCAAAAAAACATCTTCTTCAGGCGGAGTTTATTATGGTTATAAATTAAAGGTTGAGTCAGGTGGTAAATATTCACTTGATGCCGCTTCTACAGCATTAATAGCTGATGCGAAAAAGATTACAGATAACTCTTATATTAACCCTTCAGCAGATTTCTTAGGATCTATGATTTATGACACTAACGAAGCGATCATTGGAATTAAATTTGTTCAACAATAAAGTAAAAAAGGAGAGTGTTTGATGAATATAGTACATAGATATTTAGAGCGTTGTGTTTGGTCTTTGCTATTTACGCTAGCACTCTCTTTTATGCTTCGTCTATATGCATCGGAATTAAATTTCATTGATATGCAAAATAAAACTGTAATAAACCAGGGCGACGGGGTTATCACAAAAAATAGGGCATTCGATGAAACTATGAGAAATGATGTTTCTTACGATGAGTTAATAGGGATATTAATGAATACGTTTGAAACAGATATTTGTATCAATGATAATTATATCAAAGCGAGTACTTATAGCCCTTATTTATTTGATTTTAGTACAATACAACAGAGTGACTTTTACAAAAAGCAATATGTTTATGACTCGACAGGAGAAGTCATTTATATAGACTATTCTAGTTATTAAGGAGGTAGCGTAATGAATGATTTTCATATTTCGACTATATTTACAATCGTACTAGCAGTATTATTAATGGTAATTACACCAGCTTACCTCCTTTTACAAAAAAGTGAAACATTGTTGCAGAATTATGTTAATTCGGAAACAAGCAAATTTATTAGTGAAGTGAAGTCAAGCGGGAAGATTACGAAAGAAGCATATACTGACTATATCAATAAACTAGATGTTACAGACTATTTGTTTGAAATTAAGATCGAACATCAAAAGAAAGTAATTCTACCTAAATATTCTGATGAAGGTGTTTTTCTTAACTCCTACATAACATCTTATGAAAATACCTATGAAGAGGATATCATTGATGAAATCTATAAAGGTGACGGTGTTTATCTGTTATCATTTGGCGATTATATTTCGATTAATGTTACTAGCAGAGAAACATTGGTGAGTTCAAATTACCTAAATTTCTTACGTGGAAGAATTATACCATCTGATCGACTTAACTACATAGATGGGGGGATGATATCGAATGAATCTTACTAAATATGCTATTGTTTTTACTATCATATTTTTAAGTCTTTACACCGTTTTAACAATTAAAGCAGATGCAGTATGCTCCATAACTGAATTAAATACTTCTTATAATAAGAAGTTGGATTCAGCTGCATTTGATGCGGCAACAGGGCTAGTGGAATATGATGCAACAAACAAGCTTTCAATTAATAAAGAGGAAGCTCTTAACCAATTTTTTAAAAGTCTTTATGCAAACTTTGGTGTATCTTCAGATCAGGATGTTCAAGATAAATTGAGAATGTATATCCCTGTTATTGTAATTACAGATATTGATGGTTTTTATATTAATTATATGGAAAAAGTTAAATTAGATGGATATAGTTACAATAAGAGAATCTGGACAGAAAAGATTCCATATACCACTCAAGTAGATAGTCATGTTTATCAATTTAGCTTAGGCGAAATGTCAGAGTACGTGCACATATTTGATAGCGATGCAAATACTTATTATGAGGGGTATAGAAAAGATATAGAAAAGCAACACAGTGTCCCTTACTTAGGTGATGAATTTGATAACTTGCGAAGAACTGCCATTACTGATACTATTCAATCAAAAATGGAATATTATATAAATTTTCATAATGAGATTGCTAATCAAAGTGGAATGACTTATTCGTTTTATCTACCTAGTGAAGAAGATAATCCATGGATAAGAACAGTAGATGATGTCTCATTCCTATTTCTATTTCAAGGATATCCTTATGATACAATAAGTGTAGGATTTTATAATAGGTGCGTATTTGCAGGTGCCAGAATAACAAAATCAAATCAGTATTATATCAATATAATAGATAGTCAATTATATTATCATGAGGAAGGTTGCCCTTTGCTTGATAACCATAGTGAAGGCTATGGAACAAAAGAAGAGTGCGCTATAAAAGGAGCATATCCTTGTAATGAATGTAAGCCATAATTATTCAAATAATGTGTACGTTTAAGTTGACAACGTACACATTTTGTATTATAATGGTAGTATGAATAAAGTATATCGTTGTATTAATGGCTCAATGTCATTCTTAAGATATCATTTTTTATTTTGTCCAAGGTATCAGAGAAAAATATTTTTAGTGGAAGGTGTAACAGAACGATTTGAACAGTTAGTCGAAATCAAATGTAAGGAGTTGGAATGTGAATTACTAGATATTTCTCTAGGAAGTGACTATGTATATCTGTTTATAGACGCACCTGCAAACCTAAGTCCATTAGAAATAATGACACAAATTAAGCACTATACGAGTGCAATACTAAGAAGTGAGAAAGAAACATTTTCAAAAATGCCTGGTTTATGGACACGTAAATATCTAGTTAGTTCAGAACCAATATCAGAACAAGAAAAGAGAAATTTTATTAGTAAACAACCAAGTAGATATTAAAGGAGGAGTATATATGAAAAAAATAGTGATTGGATGTATAGTAGTTGCCTTACTAGTAG
>JAEZKC010000111.1 GCA_023436205.1 Fibrobacterota bacterium | reverse complement strand
AGCGGCAAAAAGTAACGGCTGAAGGGTGACTGGACCTCGGGGCGAATGCTATTTTGAGGTAAGATCTTTGATAGGCGGATGGAAAAGCGCAGGCTTCGGGGAAGAACTATAGTACCTAATCGGTGCTCGGTACTATGATGCGGATGTGGGACGGTGGGTAAGTACGGATCCGGCGGAGCAGTTCTGGGATAAGTATGCGTATGTTGGAAATGGATATAATCCAATTAATGCGGTTGACCCGGATGGGAACCTTGTTAGTGGACTCTATTCAAAATCTACAGGTGAATTATCCTTGACTAATTTAGACAATGGAGAATCGATTACCGTTTTGGTTGAATCAGGTAATAAGCCAACAGGCGATCCAATTCCAGCTGGGGAATGGGATGTTCTGCAACACAGCCGTCGACTTGGTTTTTTTAGACTAGATGCAATTGATGGCCAACCCCGAAATGATACACATGAAGAAACCGGTAGAGGTAATTTCAGATTACATGTACCTGGAAATACCACAGGGTGTGTTGCTGTCAAAAAATGGAAGGATTGGGGTGATGTGGAAAAAATGCTGAAATCTACAAGCACCACTACTGTGGAAGACAATGTGAAGCCATCATGGTGGAAATTTTGGAAAAAACCAGAGCAGATTGTCAAATACGGAACAGTTGAAATTGTTGATTAGGCATGTTAAATGAGAATAATTGCTTTTTGTTTAGCACTATTAATTATACAATGCCAAAATGAACTGGCTCCTCTACCGGTGGATTCGGCTAAAGTAAACGCATTATCCAAACATGATTCTCAAATTCACACTTATGTTTTACCATATGGAATCTTCAGAGGTGTATTGTATCCAAGCCCAGATGTGCCACATTTTGTAATATGGCATATTAAGGGAAAAAAGGAGCAATACTTTGAAATACCTGCACCATTAGAGATGGAAAACGCTACTAGTATTACAGATCAATGGACTATTGAAAAAGAAATCGTTTCACAAAACAATCTTTCATATACACTTAAGCAGCAAAACGGTGATAAACGTATACAGCTAGTGTTACCGAATGCTGAAATTGATTATACTTTCACCGTACTAGAAAATCCTCATGGCAAAACGGCTATTATGTTTTTGAATCCGGCTGAGTCAAAAATGCAAAGAGGAATATTCGGATATGTCACTTTTTTAAATTAGAAAGATCCCGCCTTTCGCGCAATGCCGCGCACTGGCGAAGTGTCCTCATTTGCGCCCTGCGCTGCATTGTGCGATGGGCGCTACCATATATGCCAGAGCGGCTATGGAGCGGGCTAAGATCTAATTGCGCGCTCGGACTCAGCGCAGACTACCACAAGTCTCTTCTGTCTTTTTCTAAATCGTGCACCTTTTCCCCTTATTCCAGGGGGTGCTTTGGAATGGTAAACTGAAGGCGGGTTTCAGGATGTGAGAGCATCAACGAAAGTGATGAATGCTTTCTGCTTATCCTTGGGGAGTTTCTTAACCTTATCAAATCTCTTCTGAAGCGCACTGCGGTGATTCCGATTGGAAAATCAGCGCTTGGCTGAGAGCGCTGACTACCTTAATATTACTGCTTGGCATCATGGAAAAAATGTGACAGTTTTTCCCTAGAAGACGGGTTTTGCATCAGTTTGCGCAAGCTTCGGTCCCTTATCAGTCGAACTCTCTCTCTTGTAAGTTTTAGCTCCTTGCCAATCTCTTCAAGGGTAAACTGTTTTGAAAAGTTGAGGCCGTAATACATACGCAGAATTCTCTCCTCGCGGGAGGACACGCACTGAAGCACACTGTCAAGCACGGTGGCGAGTTCCCTGCGCTCACTCTCCCCGTCCTGATCCGGATCCTCCCCAAGCACATCCTGCAAGGTCTTGACACTGTCCTCCTCGCAACCAGAACTGCTCAGCGGGGCATCCAGCGAAACACCACGCATCTTTTCCATCACATCGACTATGTCGTTTTCATAGTCCTTGAACTCCTCCATCTCAATGGTGGAGTTGTAATCTCCGCTGTTGCGGTCAAGTGCCTGTCTAAATTTATTGATCAGGGCGATTTTGTTGGGGGGAATGCGCACAGTTCCAGCCTGTTCAAAAAGTGCCTTCTGAATGGCCTGTCGTACCCACCAAACTGCATAGGAGATGAATTTAACATTCATCTCCTGATTGAAACGAAATGCTGCTTTGAGCAGGCCAATGTTTCCCTCGTTTATCAGCTCAAGGAAACTCAGTCCGCGACCTCTGTAGCGCTGAGCGATACTCACCACAAATCTCAGATTTGCCGTGATCAGTTTGTTAACCGCGTCCCCGTCTTTGAGCTGGACGCGCCTAATAACCTCTCGCTCTTCCTCTTCTGTGAGGATTTCATATCGCTTAATATCTCTAAAATAGAGAGATTCAGTTTTTAGACTCATAATTCTCTTCACATAATGGGATGACTCGCCACTCTTTTTTAGTATACTTTCTAAACAGAGTGTTAGGCAAGGCACTCCGAAACGGGTTTTTCATATTATTTTCTGATCCTTTGAATTTCGATACTAAACCGTTGATATTGACTATTTATGCGCCGGAAAAGATTTTTTTATTATGTTAAGAAAATCGATTTTCCCGCTGCTTTTTCTGTTGTCTTTTCTGATTGGCGCTTATGGTCAGGAAAGCACTGGTGAGAAACTTACCCGAACCGATTCTCTCCAAAAATCCTCCGGCGATACCGCACGACACAAGGTGGTGGTAATTCCGGTTTCAGGAACTGTTGATCCCGGAATGGACGCTTTTATCGGACGAGCGTTGAGAGATGCTGTAGAACAATATGATAATCCTCTTATTGTTCTGGATATGGATACCTACGGCGGGCAAGTGGATGCCGCTTTCAACATTGTCGACAGCATCGTCGCTGTAAAAGGAGGCACAACCGTCGCCTATGTGGGATCTAAGGCCATCAGTGCCGGAGCACTCATTGCCCTCTCGGCTGATAAGCTGGTGATGAAAAACAACACCACCATTGGCGACGTCGCTCCTCTCATTCAGACCAACGAAGGGCCTCAGATGCTGGGGGAAAAATTTCAGTCCCCCATAAGAGCTAAATTTCGCACGCTCGCCCGCAAAAACGGCTACCCGGAAACCCTCACCGAGGCCATGGTCACCGAGGAAATGGAAGTGCATGAAGTCAAATTGCCGGATACCGTTCTCTATCTCGATTCCGTGGGAATGGCTCACCTTTCCCCAGCTCAGAAAAAGCAAATCATCTCTTCCCGAATAGTTGTGCAGTCTGGTGAACTGCTTACCATGACTGAACATGAAGCTGCGGAGTACGGATTTTCAAAAATGACTGTGAGCAGCATGGATGAGATGCTGCAGAAAATGGGGTACGGCGATTCCGAGGTGATTCGAATCGAGCAGACCTGGTCAGAGGGTTTTGTCAGATTGATCGGGACCCTTGCACCCGTTCTGATGATGATAGGTTTTGCGGCACTTTATATTGAACTTCGCTCTCCCGGGTTTGGCGCTCCTGGAATAGTTGGCATAGTATGTCTGGCATTGGTCTTTTTTGGTCAGTATATGGTTGGTTTGGCTAATTATACCGAACTTCTGTTTCTTATCGGGGGAATAGTATTTCTGGCGGTCGAAGTCTTTGTGACTCCCGGTTTCGGTTTGATGGGATTCATCGGGATTGCTCTGATGATTGTGGGGATGGTGCTTTCGTTTCAGGGCTTTGTCATTCCCAAGCCTGAATTCCCCTGGCAGCAGGATCTCTTGATGCGTAATATTCTTAGGGTGGTAATCAGCATATTCGGGGCAGTAATCCTGATTTACCTCTTTTTCAAATACTTCTTCGAGCGACTGGGAAAACTTATTCCCGGGCCCTATTTGGCAGCGTCTCTTGAAGGGGTAAGAGCCGATTCTGATCTGGTCAGTCTTCCCCATGTGGGGGACAGAGGTGAAACGGTGACCTCTCTGCGCCCCTCCGGGAAAGTATCCGTGGAGGGGGAAATCTATGACGTGGTGGCTGAGGGGGAGTTTATTGATAGCGGTACTCATATCGTTGTCTCTCAGGTGCAGGGGACCAGAATCGTGGTGAGCAGGGAGGTGCAGAAGTGATTAGTAAGTTAATAGTGCCCGTTTTGTTGCAGTTAGCCGGTGTGGCGGTTATCATCGCGGAATTCGTGCTGCCCTCCGCAGGGGTGCTCACCGTCGTGGCTCTGGGAATCTTCGGCTATTCACTTTATCTGGTTTTTACCGATATTTCCGTCGGTGCCGGAATGGTCTTTGTACTTATAGACATTATAACCATCCCCATTCTGGTCCTGATCGGCATAAAGATTCTGGCCAGATCATCCTCTGTTTCTCTAAGGTCTTCTCTGCAAAAAGGTGACGGAGCTGAAACCGTTTCCTCACTGCTTGGCACCGAAGGGGTGACCATAAGCGATCTTCGTCCTGCCGGTGTGGCGCTTATCGAGGGGCGACGCAGGGACGTGGTCAGCAAGGGTGAATTCATCCCCAAAGATACTCAGGTAAAAGTGGTGGCCAGCGAGGGTTACCGCATAGTGGTAAGACAGAAAGTGTAGCAACTTAAGCGGCAATCTGCCTGTATGTCTGTTCGTATAATATATGAATACCTGTTCATGTGTTCATATATTATATTTTAGTATAACATGACCACTAAAAAGGGGTTGGATTTTGATAATAGAGCAAGCAACACAGTACGGGGAGATTGCCGATTTTTTCAAGGTTTTTGCTGATCCCACCAGAGTTTCCATTCTTAAGACGCTGCTTGATGGAGAGCATTGCGTGTGTGAATTGAGTGAAGAGTTAGGGCTGAACCAGTCTGCGGTCAGTCATCAGCTTCGTACGTTAAAGCAGGCGCGACTGGTGGCATCCAGGAGAGATGGGAAGAGTATCTACTATTCCTTGAATGATGGCCACATTGAGAAAATTCTCGCTTACGGCATTGAGCACATAAACGAGGGGCGGTAGTTTAAGATGGTTACCAGGTATCACGTGAAGAATTTAGACTGTCCCGATTGTGCCCTTAAAATAGAGGGGCATCTTCAACGCATTGAGGGGATCAGTTCTGCGGAGGTCAATTACGCTACTTTGACTCTAACCGTGGATACCGAATTTCCGGAGAGGGTACGGGCAGAGGTGAGGGCAGTTGAGCCCCAGGTGGAGCTCATACCTCTTACCAGTTCGACGGTGAATGAATTTGCTGATGAGCATAAGGAGTTCCGTTTCGGACTCAGCATGGTTCTTATGATCGTATCTGTAGCACTTTTTTTAACGGTGGTTTTTTTTAACGGCTATTTCCAGAAAACGTCTGTGGGTATTGCCGTGGAGTATGTTCTGGGGATGGCTGCGTATTTCCTCGCGGGCTGGAATGTGTTGACATCTGCATTCAGGACTGTGCGTCGGGGGGATTTGTTTGACGAAAATGTGCTCATGACTATTGCTACAGTGGGAGCGATTGCCATAGGTGCACTTTCAGAAGCAATCGGGGTGATGATTTTCTACAAGGTGGGGGAATTTCTGCAGAACCTGGCTTTACACAGGTCACGCAACTCCATACGCTCGCTTCTTGCGGTCAGACCGAATTTGGCTCATGTGCTTCATGATGGGGTACAGACTGATATCCCGCCAGATGAGGTGAGTGTTGGTGAAAAGGTGATGGTTCGCCCGGGGGAGAAGATTCCTCTTGATGGTGTGGTTATATCGGGGTCATCGAGTGTTGATGCTTCCGCTTTGACAGGTGAGCCTAAACCGTACAGCGCTTCCACCGGGGATTCTGTTCTTGCCGGAGAAATAAACGTGAGTGCACTTCTGACGATTCAGGTTTCAAAGTTGTTTTCCCAGTCATCCATTGTAAAGCTTTTGGAGCTGGTTGAGAATGCATCAGCACGCAAGGCGAAAACTGAGAAATTTATAAGCCGCATTGCCCGCTATTATACCCCCTTTGTGGTGGCTGCCGCGACACTTCTTGCTCTTGTACCGCCGATTTTTTTCGGGCAGCCTTTTTCAGTCTGGATTTATCGTGCACTGGTTTTGCTGGTGATATCCTGCCCCTGTGCACTTGTCATTTCGATTCCGCTTGGCTTTTTCGGAGGAATCGGAGGAGCATCACGGAGAGGCATCCTAGTCAAGGGAGCTCATTTCCTTGAACGTCTGGCATCGGTGCGCACAGTCGTATTTGATAAAACGGGGACATTGACTAAAGGCGTTTTTAACGTGAACAAAGTAGTGCCTCAGGCCGGAATTTCAGAAACTGAATTGATCGAGTTTGCCACTGCCGCAGAATATTATTCTAATCATCCCATAGCTGTCTCTATTAGGGAGAAGGCTCGAAAAGAGGGCGTTGTTGTTGATCATGCAGACATTGGAGAGCATAACGATATAGCCGGGGTCGGGGTGAAAGTCAATTACAGGGGTAAAATCGTGTCTGTCGGCAATGTACGTATGATGCAACAGGAGGGTATTGATATTTCTGCTCCTCATGAGGGAGGTTCTATTGTAAATGTATCTGTTGATAAAAGATATTGCGGTTATATACTTGTAGGTGATGAAATTAAACCGGATTCTGTCGAAGCAATAAGAATGTTAAAAAGAGAGGGCGTGGAACAGGTATGGATGCTTACCGGGGATAACGCGGATGCAGCGCATGCAGTTGCTGCTGAATTGGGAATTGATCATTTCGAAGCATCCCTGCTTCCGGGGCAGAAAGTCGAACATTTTGAAAGAATCCTGAATGCATCATCGGGGAACGTCGCTTTTGTTGGTGATGGAGTCAATGATGCTCCGGTTCTGGCGCGGTCGGATGTGGGGATTGCCATGGGTACTCTGGGGTCGGATGCAGCCATTGAAACTGCAGATGTGGTCATATCTGGTGATTCTCCTCTTAAAGTGGCGGAAGCCATTAAGGTGGGTCGGACTACCCGCTCTATAGTGTGGCAGAATATTATCCTGGCCATAGCGGTTAAGTTATTATTTGTGGTTTTCGGGGCCATGGGGATGGCATCCATGTGGGAGGCGGTCTTTGCTGATATGGGGATGGCGGTGATTGCGGTTATTAACGCAGGAAGGGCGCTGGGAGGCAGAAGTTGATCCGATCCGTGGCACTGACATTGCTCCTCTAGAATTTGGGGGCATGTCGTATGAAAAGAAAAGCATTTACTTTTACTCTGTATTTCGTCATTCTGTTTTTTCTCTGCTCGCCCAGTGAAAACCCCTACATCAGTTCCGATATCACCAATCCAAATCAGCACTCCGATACAACAAAAGTAAGAGACACTGTCTTTATAAGAGATACAGTTAAAATCATAATACGCGATACAGTCTTTATAGACAAACCAGATAAAGACAAGGAAGGCAAGAAGGGGCGAATAAGAGCCGAATACTTCAATGATATACTTGGCTTTTCAGTAGAAAACCTTATCAGAAGTCATAATTATCCCGATCATCCCAATAATGTGAAGCTCATCGACAAGCTCGAAATTCGGGATATCAAAGCCAGCAGCGGAGTCAGATTGCGTGGCTTTTTGCACCCTCATATAAGTGGCAACTATCGCTTTTACCTTGTTTCTGATGATCAGGCTCAAGTATGGTTGAGTAGTGATAAGAACCCAAATAATAAAACACTGCTGGTTGAAGAGACCTTCTATCGAGGCATCGACTTATGGGAAAAATGTCCCAGATCTGTAGAAATGTACCTTCAGGAGGGGGCAAGCTATTACATAGAAGTTCTGGTGAAGCAGGGCTTTTTTGAGGGGCATCTGCAGGTTGGATGGAGCGGGCCCGGTTTGCTGGAAAGGCCTATTCCCGGGTATCGTCTTTCCGCTTACGAGTAGTTTCATGGCTGATAAAAAGGAAATGTTGCTGGGTACATCCGGGTGGTCCTATGAACATTGGAAAGAGGTGTTCTATCCTCTTGATCTGCCTAAGAAAAAGTGGTTTGAATACTTTACAAATCACTTTTCAACTGTAGAAATCAATGCCTCCTTTTACCGTATCCCTACGGCAAAAGTGACCCAGGGTTGGTACGACAGATCTCCCCTGAATTTTCGTTTTTCCATCAAAATGAGCCGCCTCATCACCCATGTTAAAAAACTGCGCAACTGCACAGAAGAGATAAACTGGTTTTTTTCCTCATTCGAACCCCTTCAAAGCAAAATCGCGGTATACCTGATCCAGTTACCCCCCTCACTTAACTATGATCCGGGCAGACTGAATGAATTCCTTTACCTTCTTCCTCAATACAGCTACGCACTTGAATTTCGGAACAGCTCATGGTACAGGGATGATATTTACGATTTACTGTCACAAAGGGGTGTGGCTTTTTGTATTCACGATATGCAGGGACTGCAAACAGAGCGTGTTGTGACTTCAGAAATGCTTTATTTGCGCTTTCATGGTTATAGTGGTCTCTACGGGGGTGATTATCCCGATTCAGTCTTAAAAGACTGGGCCCATTTCATAAAGGAACAGCACGCAAGGGGGAACAGTATTCTAGGATATTTCAACAACGATATCGGGGGTTTTGCGGTGAAAAACTGCAAGAGGCTTGAAGAACTGACTCGCCATACCTGATCTTCGGGGGACAAATTCTGAGAGGGTAAAGAGGGATGGGGAGAGAATGCCTCTCCCTCCTGTCGATATAGTCAGGCCATTTGTCGTGACAATTCCTGCAATCTGCGCACTCTCTCCTCCATCGCCGGGTGGGTGCTGAAGAGGGATGCCACTCCGCCCTTGAAGGGGTTTACGATAAACAGGTGTGCTGTTGAGGGGCTCCCTGCTGTTAAAGGCCTCATACTTACCCCCTGCTGGAGTCGCTTCAGGGCATTGGCCAGTGATAAAGGTTTGCCGCACATGCGCGCCCCTGCTTCGTCAGCTGCATACTCACGGCTCCTGGAGATTGCCATCTGAATCAGCAGGGCTGCCAACGGGGCCAAGATTGCCATCGCCAGTGCGCCCAAGGCATTACCCCGGTTGTCATCATCTGAACGCATTCCACCGCCGAACAAGGCTCCCCAGCGAACCATGGTGGCTAGCCAGGTAATAGCTCCGGCAAGAGTTGCGGCTATAGTGCTGGTCAGAGTGTCCCGGTTTTTCACATGTGCCAGCTCATGTGCCATAACTCCTTCCAGTTCATCCTCGCTAAGCAGTCGCAGTATGCCGATGGTGGCGGCTACCGAAGCATGTGAAGGACTTCGGCCAGTCGCAAAAGCATTTGGTGTATCTGTATTTATTACATAAACCTTGGGCATGGGCATGCCGCTCTTTTGTGAAAGCCTCTCCACAATTCTATATAATTGTGGGGCATCCTGGGGACCGACCTGCTGAGCTCTGTACATGGCCAATACGATCTTATCTGAGAACCAGAACGATACGAAATTCATGACACCGGCAATAGCCAGAGCCATTGTGGCTCCCTGAGACCCTCCCAGCAGATTGCCGAAAACTACCAGCAGTCCTGTCAAAGAGGCGAGCAGGATTGTGGTCTTGAGCGTATTCATCTTTCCTCCCGGTTGCGTTGCACGTTGTGAAATGTTACTGAAAATATATGATTGCAAACTCGTGAATCACATTGTCCGTACAGTGCACGGTTCAGCTTTCCTGCACGGCATAAGATTACGGACAGAGGCGGGTTATTATTAAATGAATGATCAGCACGGAACGTGCTTTCTGCACTTATTTATAGGGAAACCGATCCCAGGCTTCCTGCACAAACTCTTTGAATTCTCTCTCGAAGCGGGATCTGGGGAATCTTTCAGCATTGCGTCTGATCTCCACAGGGTCGAAATCGTCTTCTCTGGAAAGAAAATCGTTCATGGTTTCGATTAATGACAGGGGGTTCTGCTGTTTAAAAAAGAGGCCTGTTTTGCCCTCCGCCACTGTTTCAACTACACCGCCTCGTCCGAAGGCAATCACAGGGAGCCCTGATGCCTGTGCTTCAACGTTCACAATGCCGAAATCCTCTTCTGCACCGAAAACGAAAGCTCTGGCGTGGCTCAGGAGTGAAGAGAGTTCCTCTTCGGGGATGTAGCCCAGGAAAGAAATCTGTGGTCCTGCGATCTGCTCGAGTTGCTTGCGACAGGGACCGTCACCTACTATGACAAGCGGTAATTTCAATTCGTTAAAAGCCTTGATCAGCACGTCCACTCTTTTATAGGGCACAAGCCGTGACACGGTGATAAAATAGTTTTCTCTCTTGTCAGAGAGATAAAACTTCTCGATGTCAACTGGAGGGTATATAACTTTTGCCCTTCGATTGTAACATTTTTTAATGCGATGTGCGATATAATGAGAGTTGGTGACAAACTCATTCACTCTGTTTGCGGATACCATATCCCACATGCGCAGGTAGTGAAGAATGCTTCGCACCAGAAAACTCTTCATTCCTTTTGTTAAACCGGCAGCTTCAAGGTATTCAAATGTTAAGTCCCATACATAGCGCATGGGGGAGTGACAATAGCAGATGTGAAGCTGATCGGATGAATTCAGTACCCCTTTGGCCACCGCATAGGAGGAGGAGATGATTACCTTGTGTTCCCGAAGATCGAACTGCTCCACCGCCATGGGGAAAAGAGGAAGAAACACCCGATGATGTTTTTTACTGAACGGTATTTTCTGCAGGAAGGATGTCTGAACCGAAGCCTGGTCAAGAAATGATCCGGTCAGTTCTTTGGGATCATGGAACAGTGTGTAGATTTTACCCGGGAATAATGAATGGATGGACTTCAGGACGCTTTCCGCTCCCGCAAGTGTAACCAGCCATTCGTGAATGATTGCAGTGTTGATCATCTGAATTTTGACAATTTTCTACATTGATCTACTGATCTTTGCAGTAATTGTAACACATTAACAAAAGCCTGTGCACAAAAATCTGGGCAATACTATTCGTTCAGGTTTCGTTAAAATTGATATTTGGCGAATTGTCGGTATCGGGCGTGTCCAAACTCACTTACATCAGGTGTCTTAATGCCCATACAAGCCGGGGGAAACGCCCCAGACTCGTCCTGAAGATGCGGGACATGGTGACTTCCCGGGGATCAAGAGATTGTAGCGACTGGGCTGCTCTGTTATAGTCCTCGTCGGGAACTTTGGCAAGAGAGTGTTTGACTTTGGATAGCTTGAGGTGTCGGGCGCCTCGTTTTTCATACCAGGCCTTTTCGTAATCCCTGCAAATGCGACTGATTTGCTTTTCGTTTTCTGCACCAAGCATTTTTTGAGCGTGGTCACCTGCCAGTCCTCCGGACATGAGCGCTTCCACAATGCCGGCTCTGGAAATGGGGTTGATGGCATTGGCGGCATCACCGCATTTAATGAGTCCCGGCACCGCAATGGTTTTTCGCTGATAACCGCAGGGAATAGCACCGGCAAAACTGCTCTCTATTTTGGCCTGAGGGTAGTGGCGCTGCAGAAAATCATTCAAAAGAACCTTTATGTTGCCCTGCTTAACACAGCGGCTGCTTAGAACAATTCCAATATTTGCGGCATCTCTGCCTCTTGGGAAAACCCATGCATAGCCTCCCGGAGCAACCCTCTGCCCGGCATGGATCTGTACTGCATCCTGGTCTATTTCAACATTGGTGGCCACCACGAAATAGGCTGGTTCAAGATCGTAAGGTTTCCAGCAGATCTGCTCGTTTCTGCCCAGAAGCCCAACCGGCCCTGATGCATCGATGATAATTCTGGCTTTAACTTCGGTACGCCCGTCCAGCTTTGCAGTGCGAATACCGTTCTGGTATGGTCCTACATCGGTTACCTTTGAACCGTAAATGCATTCAACACCTTTACTCTGGAGTCGGGCAGCTAGGTCACCCTGCATTTTGGCTCTATCTATTATATAACCCTTGTTTTTATCGGTGTAGGTGATGCTGGAGCCGTCAGGGGAGTGGAAAACCGCCTTGCTGATCTCCTGGCGTATCCAATTGCGGTCAACCGTTAGTGCTTCCTCAAACCCCAGTCGCCCTACCCCCTCCGCGCAGGGAATAGGTTTTTCCCAGGGAGTGATCTTATCTACCAGAAGCACCGAAAGGCCACTGGTTCCTTTCAGGTGCATTCCGGCATTGAGTCCGGCTGGTCCGGCACCGATAATCAGGACATCGTAACAGTCGCGGGAAGGGAGATTGTGCATAGGGAAGACTTCCTTTGGAACGCCGCAAGCGTAAGCTGCATATTACCTCTGGATGCAATATAAAATATGGCAGCGCGGGTATCGATTTGTTTCCATTTGAGGGAACTTCGAAAAAATCGGCTCCTGATGAAGAAAAGTTTACACTTTTTGTGATCTTTTTGTTGCCAACAATATTCTTTTGTGTTATGCTAGGTGACATCACCCTTTTCAAAAGGATATCAAATGTTCAGCCGCTTAAAAATCTCAACCAGATTGCAGCTCTTCTCTATTATTTCACTTGCATGTGTACTGATTCTTGGCGTTTTTCTTTTATCAGTCATGTCCCGAATTCAGCGAATGAATGAAGAGGTGATCACTGCCGGTAGTGTAATGGCAGAGTTGAAGCAGAGGGAAATTGATCACCTGGAATGGGTGAGCAACGTTAGTGCTTTTTTATCCGATTCCACAGTGAAAACGTTTTCGGTTCAGAAGGATTTTCATAAATGCGGATTTGGAAAGTGGTACTATGGTGAGGGGAGCAGAAAGGCTGTTGAACTGGTGCCGGCAATTGCGGATATACTGCAGGAAATCGAGCGGCCCCATTCCCAACTGCACTCGTCTGTGCAAAAGCTGGAGGAGATCTTATCTTCTGGCGAGAAATCCTATGCTGCAGGGGTGGGTTTCTTCAAAGGTGAATTACAACAAAGCTTAAAAGATGTACAAACACATTTGGGGGAATTAGAAGCTGAAATAGACAAGACCATTGATGAGAAAACATCCATGGCCGTCATGATAAAGCAGAAGGCCACAAAAACAGCTGTCGCGCTCATACTGTTTTCAGCCATTATCCTCCTTATTATATGTATAGTTATTGTTTCTTCCATCACCAAACCCCTGGCTCAACTGATCGGCATTTTCAAGCTGATGACTGAGAAGAACGATTTGACCCAGAGGCTTCCAATGCGTAAGAAGACTTGCAGTGAAATGATGGATTGCGGATCAATCAACTGTCCTTCGTATGCCAAGGAAGTGAGCTGCTGGGATGTTACTGGCACAAATGCAGTTGAGGAAGTGAAGTGTGTGGCAATTACTTCTGGTAAGGTGAAGGATTGTAATGAATGTCATGTATTGCGAACCGCTGTCTCCACTGAAATAGATGAAATTTCCATCTCTTTCAATACCTTCGTTGCCGGAGTTGCCCAACTGGTTAAAGTGAACCGTGACAGTATCTCGGTTATCGCCAAGGCATCTGAAGAGCAGTCGGCAACTATCACCCAGATCGCCTCCTCAACTGAAGAGATGAGTGCTCAATCACAGAACGTGGCTTCTACCGCCGAAATGGCTTCGGATAATATGAATTCCATTGCCTCCAGTACCAAGGAGGTGACTGAATCCATTTCAAATGTGGCGGCAGCTGCGGAGGAAATGAGCGCCACGTTTGGCGAAATTACCAGAAACTGTCAGAAGGAGCTTCAGATTGCCGAGAAGGCATTTTCAAAGGTGAAGTCAAGTCAGGAGATGATGGACAAGCTGGAGTCCTCTGCCGAACAGATTGGAAAAGTCCTTGATATAATAAAGAAGATCGCAGATCAGACCAACCTTCTGGCGCTTAATGCCACAATTGAGGCGGCATCCGCCGGTGAAGCCGGTAAAGGGTTTGCCGTAGTGGCAAGTGAGGTGAAGGAGCTTGCAAGACAGACCACATCAGCAACTGAAGAGATTGCTCAGCAAATTGCTCAGATGCGAAACTGTACCAGTGGTTCGGTGGAAGCCACGGAACTGATTGGCGGAGTGATTGAGGAGATAAACACCATTTCACAGGTAATTGTCAGTGCTGTCGAACAGCAGTCTGCCACTGTTCAGGAAATATCCCGAAACATCAGTACTATTAGTGAAAAAAGCAGTAAAAGCTCCCTGGACGTGCAACGATCTGCGGAAGGAATGGCAGATATAACGGGTAACTTGGCCGGGTTTAATGAAGCTATTTCGGAGGTGGCCAAGGGTACCAATGCTGTAGTTGTAAGCATGCGTGAACTGACTGGCATGGCAGAAAAACTGAAGTTTTCAATTAATAAGTTCAAAGTATAACTTGTTTAATGCCTGGTAAAGCAGGGATACTTGTATGTCAAAAGCATCCCTGCCTTAAACCGCTACTTCTGCTTGGCCAGATATGCATCTGTATAGGAAAACTTGCCACAAAATTCCAGTAAAGATGATCCCTGAGGTCTGTACATTTCCCCAAGAAGTTCGTCACTTACTTCCAGCCATACTGTGAAGTCTTTGATTCGGGCATCTTTGGGAGGATATAGTTCACAGATTTCATTCTTCATATTGACAATGTTAAGGTATTCGGATGAGGTTACATTCTGAGTCTGACTGTCATCCTGTGAGTAATACCACATTGTGTTTATCACTTCAGTGCTCCATCTGCCACTTGGTACCCCCTCGAGGGTAAGGGACTGATCTGTATTGCTTGTAAATGCCACGACAAAATAGGTGAAGCCTGTATCTATCATAATTTCAGTAACGGAATCGGGATCAGAAGAACTGGCAAGTCGCACGAACTCATGAATGTTTTCCTTCGGATCGTAAGTGAGCCGGCCTTCGCCTCGCACTTTGTACACACCAGCAGAATCAATGATCGGGTTGTGGTTTACAGGTATGCCGGGGATCTCTGCAAGCCGGCTGTTGTAGCGTACAGAATAATCACTTTCGATTTCGTACCCTCCCTTGATTCGGGCAAAAATTCTAATCTTTGCTGTTAAAAACTGAAGCATCGCCGGAAGGGCAGAAATCATTTCCGGTTCCGATGTGAAAAGCTGAGTTCCGAAAGACGGGTTATTGTCAAGTGAATCGGCAATAGCCTCTATGCTTGAAATAAGCTGCTCCTTTGTAACATTTTTGAGCTCTTCCGGAATCGCAATCCCGCTCCCCGAACCTATAATGGAGCTCCAGTCTGACGGGATCATCGGGCTTTCGGCTATTACATTTTCAGGTATCACAAATTTAAACGCAACTGTGCTGGTTCTGGTGGAAAAATCGAAGGGTTCAATGATACGGTTAATGAATGGCCTAATATCAAAGGCTGTGTCTACTCCGTAGTTGTTTCTTACTACTTTGTAGGAAATCCGCCAGTCCAGATCTTCATCACTAACTGGTGCTCCTGCGAATACGGCTTTGAGCAGCACGGTATCTCCCGGAGCAGCTTCTGCCGGCTCGTAGATGAAGTCGAGCAGTCTCACCTTGTCTGATTCTATTCTGTCGTAACTTGTAGGGAACGACGTACACCCGACTAAAAACAGAATGCCTGTCATAATTAGTGATAATCCGTTTTTCATGATTTCTCCTGTGTTCTCGTTTAGAATTCTGCCTTGAAACCGAATGCAAGCATCGGAATCATACCCACAACTGTTTTGTCGGAGTAGTCGTAATTGTAATATTCGAATTCTGGACTTTTGTAAAGGAAATAGCTTACATTCTGCAGGTCTATGTATGTTGAAAAAATCCAGTTTTTAAATGCAATCTTCTTATCGGCTCTCAGGTCCAGCTGAAAGAAGGGATCATGACGTGAGGAGTTCTCCTCGCCGTACAAGGGCACAAACATGTTTTCATTTTCCAGGTATTTGGCTCCCAGTATAGGCGTGATTGGTTTTCCGGTCACATATCGTGCCCGAAAGCCCAGGTCCCAATCCTTATCCAGATGCCAGGAAGCAAGAAGCTGGACATGGTGTGTTTCGTCCTGATCATACACCAAATATTTGCGGCTCGGCTCGTCGTACCGTTCGCTTCTTGATAAAGTATAGGCAATCCATCCAAAAAATCTTTCGCTCTGGTTGTGTCTAAGCATCAGTTCCAAACCGTACATTCTTCCCTTTGCATCGGGTGACCATAGCTTTTGAGACCCCTGATCCTCACTCATGTCACCGGAACCGGCCATGCGGGGGATGTCCCATTGTCTGTTGAGGTAAAGCTGAACATCGGAACTAATCAGGTCGGTGATCTGCCATTCATGGCCGGCAACATAATGCGCAGCTTTGGTCGCAGGCAGTGTCGGTTCTCCCCAGGTTGGATGTATTACCTGGCCCATCGGTTGAGGACTCTGGCTGTAATTGCCAACGGCTCCCTTCAGTGTATGATCATTTTGTAAAGTCCATCGCCCGGTTAAACGGAACGATGGTTCTCCTGACAGTCCCCGGTTGTTGTTAATAAAAGAGTAGTTCCAGAGCTCCGGAACTACTCCCCCTTTGTAGTCAAGTTCAGGGAAGTAATCATAGCGGATTCCCGGAATAATCTGAATATTATCCCCAAACTTCAGTTCTGCATTGGCGTATGCTCCCAATACTCCGAACAGCCAGTCATTGGTGGTATCCCGTGCAATAGCTCCGCTGCCAACTGGCATCACCAGAATCATATCGTTATAAAATGAATTTACATCCACGCCCATATTGAGCCGAATGTTTTTATTGGGTATGAAGCTGAGCTCCTCTCTCAAGCTGGCCATCTTATATTCCTGCTCTAAGTCAACCCAGCCAAACATATTCATGTTCTGCTGACCAAGTGTGCCCGAAGCCCGCATTGAGCTTTTCCACTCTTCATTTATCTCCCAATCCCAGCCGATCAGGCCCATGTGGAAGGAAATGCTGGTGCCGAACTTATCAGTTGCGCTGTTGATTTCCTTTGTCCCCTGCTTGGATCTGGGTACGATCACCCCCAAACTGTCTCTGGAGCCAAAAAGTGTGAAAAACAGTTTGTTATTTCTGTCAACAGTAACATCTGAGCGCAACAGATAATCCCAATAATAGGGAGAAACAGTGACCGGTAATTCCTTATCTGTATTCTTGAAGTATAAACCGAGTATATCTCCTACAAAACCACGTCTTCCTGAAGCAAGCAAAGAAACCTTTTTATTTATGGGGCCTTCCACAAATGCAGTTCCGTCCAAGGTGTTCATGTCAAGGAATCCGTGCCAACGGTCAGTTTTTGGTTGACGACCGGTAATTTCAATGGCTCCCGCAATTGCTCCTCCATACCGGGTCCCAAAACCTCCAGGGTAGAAATCGATCGCCTCAAGTGCGTCGGAGTTGTAAATGGACTTGAGCCCCCCGAAATGGTAAATCATCGGAATGTAAACTCCGTCAAGATAAAATTTGGAATCGTAGGTTGGGGCCCCCCGCACGATCACCTCACCCGTTCCCATTGCCGGCCTGCCGACTCCGGGAAGTGCCTGCACCACTTTTATGGCATCACCGCCCAGCCCGGGTATTTTCTTCACTTCTGTGATGGTCAACTGACGGCGACTCACTTCTTTTTCCTCGGTGCGCCCGTAAACGACAACTTCGAAATCGGAATACGAGAGTCGTCTCATATAATAAACGTTGTCTACGACTTCATTCTCTGAAATAAGTTCTTTTGTCCTGAAATCTTCATAACCGGTTACAGGGATGCTTATTTCTATGGAACATGCCGGCAGTGAATGGAAACGGAATCTTCCGAGTGAATCGGTTGTAGTTACGAGGTGACCCTCTTCCACCTTCTGGTTCCCTAATTCACTTATTTTCTGCAGATAGATGCTGAATGGAAGCGGCAGGGGACGCTTGGATAACGTATCAAGGAAGCGAACGGCAACGACTGCATCAGGAACAGCATTTCTCGTTCCTCGCTCCAGGATTTTCCCCTCAAAGTTTACGAAATCTGTTATTTCAACCGGTACATCTTTCAGTGTGAATCTGTATTCGTAAACAAGTCGGACTGCTACCTGTTCTCCGTCGGCCACTGCAGGGGTAAACTTGAACAAGAGTGCCGCTCTGCATGCGGAACTGTCAAGCTCAGGATTAAAGCCTTCCACCACGGTTGCACTGTCCACACCTCCAGTTTCATTCACAAGAAGTTCCAGGGTAACGGTACCCTCAATGCCTCTCTTTTGCAGATGTGAAGGGTAGTCTGCTTCTGCGAAATGGATGAGTTCGGGCATTTTTTCAAGCCCCGGGTCTTCCATCTCGATCTCCAGCATCTCCTCCCCGGCTTCCATCTGTTCCGGTTCTGCCAAGGCCAGCCCGCTCATAAGTAAAAAAAGCGGCAGAAAGGTAATTCGTTTCATTCTATTTCCTTCCGATATGCGTTTCATATTCCTATAATCCCGTTTGCTTCAATCTATTCCCTGTGTCTCGCCCCGACTGTATTGTTGAGAAGTGAAAGCCTTCTCAAATCAGCTTAGCATTACAAACCGAATCGGTATTATAATCCATACCGCAACTGGTTCCTGACCCCGCCGGGCTGGATCGAATTCCATGTCTTGAGTGGCCTTGAGCGCCTGAGCGGCTGAATCAAATCCCAAATCATTGAGCAGTTTGGTTTTCTTGACTTTACCGTCAATGTCAACCAGCGCTTTTATGCGGATAACACCTTCCACTCGGTTTTCCAGCATCTCTTTTGTATACTCAGGCTTGCTCTGCTTCTTGAACTTGGGAGGGGAGGTTACGGTTGCCACTGATACAACCTGCCCCTTGATGTCTTCAGGAGTCGCTACAAGAGTATCATAATCCTTGTCAATAGTGTTTCCCAGTTTACCAACCACTGCATCGGAGAGGGAACCCCCAGAGCCTAGTCCCTTTGAATACACTTTGCGCAATCCGTACACCTGCCTCACCTTCTGCTTTGTTTCGCTTGCTGGTATAGGTTCATCTGAAACTGCTTTTTCAGGTACTTTCTTCTGAGTCAGGTCAACTGGTGGGGTTGCTACCGGTTGCTTTTTGATCACTTTCTTTACCACCGGTACCACTTTCGGTTCCGTCTTCCTCTCCTCCTGGATTACAAACTGAGTCCGAATCTGCTGAACAGGTTTCTCTTTTATGATTGTTCTGAGTTCCGGAACTGTTCTGAAAAACAATCCTGTACTGATTGCCGCCGCTATTGCCAAAACAAGAGTGGCAGGGAAAATCCTGTCTGCAAATGGCTCTTTAGGCATCAGAATGTTCATTTCATTCTTCCTCATTCCATTATTCCTCGTTCAGTACCATTACCGTGAAGTCAGAAATACCTGCTTTGCTGCAGGTAAACATGACCCGTTTTATAATATTGAATTCCACATCCCGGTCCGACTGAATCATCACTTCCTTGATTTTTCCTTCATTGTCATTATCCCCATCGCGCAATTTGACCCAGGTGAACAGTTTTTCGATTACAAGGGAATCGCTGGATGAGTAATCCTCGTGTCTCGTGATTACCTTACCATCTGACAAAATGGCATTCTCAGAAATTTCGATGCTGGGGATCTGTCGAGCCAGCTCCTTTGATGCAGATACCGGCAGGCTCAAATCTTTTGACGGTGTGATGATTGACTGTTCAGCTGAGAAACTTTTTATTAAAAAGACCAGCAGGATAGTCATTACGTCAACCAGAGACGTTAGCTGCGGTTTAAAAGATCCGGCATCCGATTTACCGCTTTTATTTCTGTCAAGTATACCCATTTTTCCTCCGACTCCGCTAAATTCCTTTTTCCGCATTCATTGTGGCACTGGAAATGCCAATTTTACTGAAACCGCTCTCTTTGCATATATCCATTGCCTTTACCACACTCTGAAATTTCAGTTCATCCCGCACTGCAACTATTACTTCATCCTGAATATCCATCTGAGGTCGAAATTTCATTAAGGATCTGCTGAGTGCCTCGAAATCATGTCCGCTCTGTACTGCTGGTATGGAATCAAGCATGCGGTCGCCAAGTGTTATAGCTAAAAACGCAGGTGCAACCACTACTGTCGTTTTTAATTTGGGCTTTTCTCCTGATCCAGACATGCCGTTTCCCACGTTGGGCGGCAGAGTGAAAGACAGAACCGACACCTGAGTAAACACCGCCATAGACACAAGAAAAGGTATAAGTATGATGAACATGTTCATGACCGGTGTTACATCGACGTCAACCATTTCTGCGGATTCAGAAGGATGGCAGGTATGACTAATTGACAATCTGCTCATGCCCGCATCTCCTTTATGGTAGTTACCACTTGCGAAATACTCTCGTCAGCAACTCTCACAAGTTCCTGCTGTTTGTTGGAAAGCACTGTGTACATTACCATGCAGGGAACAGCCACAATGAGTCCGAATGCGGTTGTATTCATTGCCTGAGCAATGCCATTGGCGAGCATTGAGGCCTTCTGGGCTGCATCCACATTTGCAAGTGATCCGAAAGATACCTGTAGTCCAGTGATTGTCCCGAGCAGACCAAGAAGGGTCGCGACATTGGCTACAAGTGAGAGGTAATTGATTCTCTTCGAAAGTCGCGGCAGTTCCCGGATGGCGGATTGTTCCACACTTTCGGTTATTTTCTCTACAGATGCTCCGGAAACGTACTTGGCTATTGCAGACTGGAGAAGGCGGTGTAAAGGTGTTTTTCTCCTGTTGGCTACCTTCAGTGCCTCCTGTGCTTCACCCTTTTGAAGATGATAGAGAATTTTCTGTGCAGGCTTAAGAGAGTCTCCTGAGCAGTAAACAAAGAAGTAGAAAATCCTCTCGAGCATTACTGCAAATCCGACCGTGAAGGCGGCCAGAATAACCCACATGAAAGCTCCTCCGGCATTGAACTGTGCTGCAACTGACTGAATCATAAAAAAGCTCCTTTGTGTTTGTGAATCGTTTTCAGTGCTTGCCTACTTATGCAACACCTGTGCCGATTGTTTTTGCACCAGAAAATGAAATTTTTTATGACGGTGATGATTATGATGTGAGATTTTTCAACTGCCAAGGATACAGCTATTCCTGCCTAAGTCCCATGAAATTGAACCTTTTACAGGTCTTGTACAGGGGTGAGGGGAGTGTGAAATCTGGAACAGGGTTAGGCTTTTGAAAAAAGTAATTTTTAGGTAACTATTGTGGTTCAGCCGCAGTATACTCATGTTGAGTACACTTCCATGCTTTTCTTTGGGGATTAGATTGCGGAGTCCGGGGCAATCGGATAATTTATATACAATAAAGAGCTGTTATCACTCTTTTACTGCAGTTGTCACCCCTTCTGATCAGTGAACATGAGGTGAGGTAAATGACTGAAACGGGAAATCCTTGCAAAGGCTGCAATTTTGTTATGGTATTTTCTCTTTCGATTTGCCATCGCAGGTCGTGAATTCGTCATTATCTTTCAAATGTCCTGTTTGCGGATCGATGAATAGTTTTTCCTTAAATATAAGGAGTTCCTTTTCTGTTTTTGACAGAGATTTGAACCGACGTTCCACTCTTAGAGCAAGGCCCTTCTCACCTACTGAAATGCTCAGCTCGATCCGTTGCGCCTTATGAGCCGATAAGAACTTGGCCCCTTTGCCTTCTGTATGCTCTCTGAATCTCCGCTTTACATCAGTAGTGATACCAGCGTACAGGTAATTGTCAACCGTTCTGATTACATAGAAATGCCAACAGCTCTTACTTTTAACGGCAGAATCCTTCATGAGATCCGGTTTTCCAGGTATTTTGCATAACTTCCCTCGAAAACGGTGATAGCGCCGTGGTTGATTTCAAATACCCTGTTACTGATTTCTCTCAGGAAAAAACGGTCGTGGCTCACAAGGAGAACAGTTCCTTCATATCTTTTTAGAGCATCCAGAAGCACTTCGCGTGATCTTATGTCAAGATGATTGGTGGGCTCATCCAGTACAAGGCAGTTGTGAGGCAGAGAGAGAAGATAGGCCAGTATGACTCTTGTCTTTTCCCCTCCTGACAGAACTCCGATTTTTTTAAAAACTTCATCACCTTTGAAGAGAAATGATGCAAGCAGGTTGCGTAACATCCCGTCTTTAAAGTGTGGAAGTTTGCTCTGGAGCACCTCAAGGACAGTTGCATTATTGTCAAGAGCCTCAAGGGTGGACTGCCCGAAATACCCGGTGGAAATACTTGGTCCTGTAACAGACTCACCTTCGCTGGGGGGAATCTCTCTGCAAAGTACTCTTAAGAAAGTTGACTTTCCTGCTCCGTTTACACCCACAACCGCGACCTTGTCCTGACGATGTACAATGGCATTAAGGCCCGAAAATACCGGCTTTTTTTCACCTTTCGAATCTGTCCAGCTTTTCCCCAGGTTTTTTATACAGAAAACATCATTTCCGCCTCGGGGCATCTCCGGTAGCATGATGCTCATCTCCTCTGCATCACCATCGAGCTCAATCCGTTCAATTTTTTCGATCATCTTGACTCTTGATTGAACCTGCGCTGCATGACTGGCTCTTGCCTTAAAACGGGCAATGAACTCCTCTTCCTTTTTGAGCATGCTCTGCTGACGGCTGTATTGAGCTGCATTCTGACTCTTTCGGATTGCTTTCTCGTGCTCGTAGAAATCGTAGTTTCCGGAGAATGCTGTGGCGACGCCATTTGAGATTTCCACAATTTTTCCAACAATGCGATTCATGAAATCACGGTCATGGGTGGTCATGAAAATGGCACCCTTAAAGGAGCGTAGCCACTCCTCAAGCCACAGGATTGTCTCCATGTCAAGGTAGTTGGTAGGTTCGTCCATGAGGATCAGGTCAGGACGCAGCAGAAGTACCTTGGCCAGACTGATTCTCATTTTCCAACCGCTGCTGAAATCTTCAACCGGTTTATTGTGATCCTCTGGAGAAATGCCCAGACCCGTAAGGATAGTCTGAGCATCGGTTTCAATTTCAAATCCGCCCAGTTTCTCGAACTCTGTCTGGACATCACCCATTTTTTCCAGAATAACATTCATCTCATCAGGATCAAGCTCCGGGTCGCAGAGCTTTTCCTCGAAGTCTCTGAGTTTTTTCGCAAGCAGGCCTACTCTCACATTTCCCTCAATAACCTCCTCAAGTGCACTTCGTCCCTTCATTTCTCCGGATTTCTGAGAAAAATAGGCCATACGGGTATCATTCTGGATACTCACTGCCCCCTTATCCGGGCGCTGATCACCAGTTATTATTCTGAAGATGGTGGTTTTTCCGGCTCCGTTGGGACCGACAAGCCCCACCTTTTCGCCTGGATTTATCTGGAAACTTACATTGCTGAAGAGCGGGGCTCCGCCTGCGGTTACTTCCACATTGGAAATGTTGAGCATATTTTCTCTTGTTGTTTTAGTTATAAGATGGTTGATGGGGGAAAATCATTTATGCTCATGAAAGATAAAAGCACAGCATTATTACGATTACTGGTGAAACTTGTTCTGACCGAAAGTGGAAAAGACCATCAGGTAATAAGAACCTGGTCTGGATTTATTGGCGGGCGTTTTATAAAAATGGCTGCCGGAGTAACTCCGGCAGCTCTTTAAGGAGATTGATTCTATTCCAGAACAGTTACTCTTCTTTTCAAAAGCATTTCCCTGTCACTCGTTACTCTTACAAAGTAAACTCCAGTGGGTAAAATTGAATTGAGGTTTATGGTGGCGTTACCTCTTACAGTTTTACTGCTGATCAAGCTTCCTTTCAGATTGTGACAGGTTATGGTAAAGGTGGTGTTGTTGTGACCTTGCAGATTCAATCTGTTGTTTTTTAGGAGAGCCGAAGTCTTCAGATGCAACGAAGCTATTGCAGCCGTTGATGGCTCAATGGTGATTTGGATTGGGTTTGATGTAGTGATCGCTTCTTCGTTGTCGATCGCTTTTGCAAATACAGTGATAGTGCCACTTTTTACGTTGGGTACTTGTATGCTGTATGGGGCACTATTGGCTTCTCCCACTTTTATGCTGTCAATGTAGAATACCACCTTTTCTACAGTGCCATCCAAATCAGAAGCCTCTGCGGTGATTGTCAAAACTTCCGGGTCGGAAAAAGTCTTGCCGTTTTCAGGTGAGGTGATGGTCACTTCCGGCATACTGTTAGGTGCTGATACGAAAATATTTTGACGAGTTTCTGTTTTGGCACCCTTGTTGTCGGTGGCTACAGCGCTTATGGAGTAAGTGCCTGTGGTTACACTATCCCAGACAAAAACGTAAGGAGGTGCAGTGAATTCGGATAACTTTTCTGCTCCATTAAAATACTCTACCTTCGCTATGGTCCCGTCAGCATCATTTGCAGACGCGTTTATTGTAATTTGTGCAGGCGAGGTGAAAACCGCATCCTGCAATGGAAGAACAAGTTTAATTATGGGGAATGCATTCGGGGATACCACTGTTACTGCTCTGCGGGCTGAAACAGCAGACCGCCCTTCGAAATCAGTTGTCCTTGCGGTTATATAATAGGTGCCTGTTGGAACATTTGTCCAGTTAAAGCTGAATGGCGGCGCAATGCTTTCACCCAGTTTTTCCAGACCATTGTAAAAATCCACTCTGGCGATTGCCCCGTCTGTATCGTAAGTGGATGCGGTAATGTTTATATTCGCAGGTGCCAGAAGAGTATCGTTCACTTTAGGCTCAACAAGGAAAATTGCTGGGCGCATATTTGGACCTGTGTATCTGCGAATTTTAAGAACAGATCTACCGGGGAGAATGCTTACATTTCTGGTTGGACAGATAAATTCTCTCACTTCTGTGGAGGTGTAATCCATTAATGAGAATTCCGATATGATTCCATAGCCGCTATCACTTGTCACTTCCAGGAAAAGAGAGTTATCGTCCGTAAGGTTAGGCAGAATGTCACTGATATCGAGAGCAAACTCAATGGGAGTATCATTGGTGCCGTTCATGGGAAAATCACCGCCCTTGTAATTGAAAAATTCGCTCACTGTTTTCCAGGATGTCGGCAGGGCAGTTGTGGCTGTCGGCAGGTTGGCATATCCAACTTTCAATCTCATGAAACCTCTTCTGCTGTGAGCCATTTTAATTTTGTAGACAAGAGAGGGCTTGTAGCTCGCACTTTTAGAATTCACGATGATCCCCCGAAGTGTCTTTTCGCCGTTTTCTCCGGCATCTGCCATACATTTGTATGTGACATAGGTTTTGCCGGAATCAGCCCAGCTTCTGCCCCAGGAGTTTACAACAATTAAAGCACCATATTCCCTGTCTCTCAAATCGATTATTGAATCACCGTTAAGATCTATGTTGTTGGTATATCTGCCATCGCCGTTGTAGTCGTACCGCACTGAATCATTGTAGCCGACGATGGTCATTAAATGACCGCCGGACGTTCCGAAAGAAAGTGTAACATCTTTTCCTGATTCCGGCGTTCCCCGTTTAAGTGTATCGCGTACTATGCCACCCATGAGTGTTCCAATCGCCAGCAACCCTCCTTCTGGAGAACCATTGCCACGATCATGTAACCACTGTCTCATTTTGTTGAGGTCGGTTTGTGTTTTGATCGGCAATGCAAATTGACTCTCGAGGCGATTTTCCATTCCACTATGATAAATATCATAACCGCTTACCCATCTTGTGTGCTGGCCAAGCCCAAATCCGCCGTACATTTTCGCGTTTGGAATCCCATTGGCGGCTATCATATCCCAGGCTGTTCGAGCACTGCTGGTACCCGCTTTTCCCCCGTTGAGAAAATTGTAAGTGTAATCATAGGGGTACTGATTATCAAGAGTGTTAGATGCCAGATTGCGGACACAGTTGATTTCGTAGGTGAACATATATCCTATGCCGTTAGCCTGGGCGCAACTCCCTCCCCGCTGATTGAAAACCGGACGGAAAGCCTTGTGCTTGGAATTATCTACAACGGCGGGAAGGGGTTCTGCTGCTGATTTAGCCAGTGTTCTACCCATCTCGAGGAGAGGAAGTTCAGCCATCTCCTCCCGCCACTCGTTAAGATCGAATCCACCCGCAATCCATGGTTCGCCATTTGGATCCGGGTTGAGATTGATTAATTCAGTTTTGTCTTGAGCTGCCGCCTGCATTACACTCATGCATAAAACTGTCCAGAACATTTTGGAAATTGTTTTATTCACTTGACGCTCCTTTTTAAGGGTGAATTGAAAGAGTTTAAGGATATCATCTGACTTCAATATAAACAAAATTCATTAAAAAGTGTAAAATATTTTAGAACAAACAACAAATAATATCCCACAACAATAACCAAATTTCGGAAAGTGGTCTGAAGTTCGAAATATTTTTGCCATTAAATTTTAGAACAAATTGTGTGGGGAAATGCTTCCGGGATACTTTTTTTCGCTGCTTTTTGGCCAAATAGAGTGGTTTATGTCACCTAAGGGTCATTCTGTTCTATAGTGAGAAGGGTAAAAAAGGGTAATTATTCCAAAATAGGGTAAAATCTGCTTGATTTTGCTCATATTCAAGAACACACTGTTCTGGAAATAGTACAGTTTTTATAAAAATTATGGTATATTCATAATATGTCAGCAGCGAATTCAAAGCCCGACATTTTCGGTTATATTGATTTCAGGATTTATTTAACGGATATGCTGGCGTATTTCCGTAATGAAGACCCCGATTTCACCTTTCAGAAACTGGTTGACAGGTACGGACTAGCCAGCCGTTCACATTATATAGATATTATTAATGGACGAAAACTTACCGGCAAGTTCCTGCAGATATACAAGGATATTTGCGGTTTGGAAGGAAAAGAGGCAGACTATTTCGAGCTGCTTGTTTTCTATTCACAGGCCAGGCTTCCCGACAAAAAGAGAGCATTTTTTGAACAAATTGTGGAGTTAGCCCCGAATCTCAAAACTGTCAAACTTGAAAATGAAGTTTACGATTACTTTAAAGAGTGGTATTTTCCGGCTATGCTGTCTTTACTGGATGTAGTTCCTCACGAAAAGGATCACCACCTTTTAGCTAAAATGCTCAAACCGGCCATTAGCGCGGTTCAGGCACGCAGCGCACTTAAAAAGCTGCAGGAGCTTGGCTTCATTTCCTGGGATGAAACGGGGCAAAAATGGATCTTTCATCAGAAATTTTTCAAATGTACAGAAGAGGCTAGAGCCGCAGCTCTTAGCAATTATCACAAGCAGATGCTTCTGCTCGGACAGGATGCATACAGTTGCGATTTCAAGGAGCAGTCCTTATCCACTCTCACTGTGAGCGTCAGTAAGTCCTTGCGTGATGAAATCGATTCCATGGTTGCCGACTTACGCAGAAAAATCATGGATAAAGTAAAGGCGGATGCCAATTCTGATCAGGTGGTACAGGTCAACTTTCAGGTCTTCAGCCTTTCTCAAAATTCAGGAAAACCAGAAGGAGAATTATGAGATATTTTATTCTGTCGTTAACTCTGATTGTTCTGGCTTTCGGATGTACAATGCAGAATGCCGGTACCGGAACAGAAACATCCACCAGGAATGCCGCTGTGGTGGGGAAGGTTACAGATAGTTTAGGCCAGCCATTTTCGCAGGCAAGGGTTTTACTTGTACCAGCAGATTATATTCCGGGCAGTACCGCCGAAATCAGTGAAGATACCACCGATACTGATGGTAACTATTTGCTCTTAACCCAAACTCCCGGCCTCTACAATATTCTGGCATTTGGTCCTTCAGACAGTCTCTTGGCCTTTGTTCCAAAGCAACTTGTGAATGACGACACTGCTCTGGCAGAGACTGCAGCACTGCTCTCCCCCGGGCTGCTCACCTATTTGCCTACAGCAGATCAGCTTTCCGCCAGAGGACACCTGTTTATTATGGGAACCATCTTCACTGCTGCTACAGATTCCGCCACCGTTACCCTGCGGCTGCCCAAAGCTGTTTTGCCTAGTCTTTACTATATAGATACCTCTGATCCTGAACCTCAACTACTCAAGGACAGCCTGGTTGTTTCGCCTGATGATACAACCAAAGTGTTCACCGTTTTGTTTGTAACTGGATCGGGGGACAATTTACTCAAGCAAGATTCAACTGTTATTGCCAATCTTGGCAATGCTGGGCCCCGAGTTATTGTAACTGCTGATAGTGAACTCTCTTCTCAATTTGCTAATTCATTCAATCTGGTAGTGATTAGTTCAACCGTGAATCCGCTAGTGATTGATACCTTTTTTACTGGAGAAAGTGTTCCGGTTTTAGTTTGTAGAAAAGAAATGTACGGGTTATTGAAAATGACTGGAAATGTAAGCGGAATTGATTTTGGGCAGATTGACTCGCAAGCATTTGTGGATACCCGGGCGGATTTTCATCCCATAATTGACAAGTATGTGGGAAGGGATAGTCTGCAGTTGTTGTGGAATCCATATTATACCATTTCATGGGGTTTACCAGGACCCGGGGCAGAAATTCTTGCCACAACCAGTGATGGCTCGGCACTACCGGTTATCTTCTGTTATGACAAAGGGGCCCGAATGTCGGGAATGGATGCTCCAGCAAAAAGGGTCGCATTCTTAATGGAATCACCTGAATCGGTCTTGACGCTTAATTCCTGCGGATGGCATCTGTTTATAAATGCCGTCAAGTGGGCTTCCGGACAGTAAGGAAAAGCCCCGCGATGCTTCAATGCGCGGGGCTTTCAAAACTAACTAACTTGAAATTTCTTTCCATCCTTTTTACACATGATCTGCACTGCCTGTCTTCCCGACAGTGCCGCTATCACTGTTCCGGTAAAAGGTGCAGTCCATTGTCCCACCATGTAAAGACCATCAAGCCCGGGAAGTGTTCTCTGGGCGTTCTGTTTTGTCATATTGGCCGGCGTCACATACCAGCCATCCGGTGATGCTTTCCAGTTGCCGGTATACCGTTTGTAGGTGGCAGGAGTGGGAACATCTATAACTTCAACCTGTTTTGTAAAACCTGGCCACCTTTTATTCAGAGCAGCAATGCACTCTTTGGCGATTCTGTCCTTTTCCTGTTCGTATCTTTTTCTGTCCTGTTCCAGATTAGTCCAGTAATCATCTTTAGTAGTAAACCAAACCTCCACCGCCGATTTGCCGGCAGGAGCCATTGAGGGATCGAAATTGCGCTGAATCACTGTCAGCCATTTGTGATCTTCATCGGCAACTTTAATAGGAGCATCCAGTTCAAAAATCAATTTGCTCGGTTCTTTTGACATGTCTCTGTTCACGCCAATCATCACATGCACAAGAGATAGAACAGGAATCCATTTCTCGTACATGTTCCGGATTTCATCGCTGATATACTTTTCTTTAAGAATGTCAAAAATCAAGTGGTGCCCATCTGCCGCCCAGATCACCATTTCCGCCCTGTGCTCTTCACCGCTTTCAAGCTTTATCCCGGTTACCTTTCCATTCTCAATGATCAAATCCTGAACTCGTTTTTTGAAGTGTATCTGGCCGCCCAGCTGCTTGAACTTTTTAGAAATGCCGAACACCACCTCTTGAGACCCGCCCAGCGGTACCCCCGCGTTTTTCACACCCGCTTCAGCCATGCCATTCATGGCCACCATGGGGAAATCTATCATGCGCCACCCCGGGGAATCGATTGTAAACTGCACCGCCTTTTGCAGAAAGGGGTCGGAAAACTTTTTGGCAAAATCCTGCACCGTCGTTTTAGAGTACTTGAAAAGAGTCGGCATGAGGGGAAGTACTTTAAAAAAGGTTTTCAGTGTCTCTCTGAAATCTGACAGTTCCGGTGGATTGAGTGATGCCACATCCATCATACTTTTCCCGTAAACAACTTGAGCAAACTCTTGTATAAGTTTGGCATCTGCGGGAGAGATGTTCATCATCGCCTTCTTCACCTCTGCGGCATCCATTCCCATGGTGATTGACTTGTCTTTACCCTCGATACGCACAAATTCGTTATGGTAGTAGAACTGGCGATTTTTCATCACATCCAGCTCCTCCCACATCTTATGGAATGGTCCTGATCTGGAATTGGTGAGCATGTGCATACTGATATCCCACTTGTAGTCTTTCCGCTTCCATGCGGTACAGAGACCTCCGGGGATAGAATGCATTTCGAATATGGTGGTTTCATATCCGTTCATCCGGGCGTAGCACCCGGCCGACAAGCCGGCGATTCCGGCTCCTACTATGATGACAGATTTGCTCATGGCAATACCGCCTTTCAGGTGTTTGGATGCAGCAACAAAGAGAAAATAATTGCGGAGGGGCAGTCACGGGGTACAATTGCATATGGGTGGTCTTCTGGTGTATTCGGATCTGGTATTCTATTGCTATTATCTTCATTTCATCTCAGTTTCCGGTTTGACTTTCTTCTGTGAATTCTATTATCCGGCTATTAAATGCTGATTTGGTATTTCTTGACCTCGATCAATTTTCCAGTTTTCCACATTTTCTATATTATTAGTAGTCGCAATTTATCATCTAATTATCCATTCCAAGGAGGTTGGGAGCATGAAATTCAAAAGAACGTATGTACTTGTGGCTGGCATTTTCATGTTGCTTAGTCTGTCCCCTTCGATCTTCGCCCACTGTGATGCTTTGGACGGACCAGTCATTATTGATGCCAAAAAGGCCCTGTCAACCGGTTCTGCAGCTCCAGTTTTAAAATGGGTCAAGGCACAGCATGCAAATGAAATAAAGTCTTTGTTTACCAAAACCATAGAGGTGTCCAAACTTGGAATACCCGCAAAGGAAATCGCCGAACAGCATTTTTTTGAAACTCTGGTGAGGCTGCACCGGGCAGGGGAGGGGGCGCCCTTTACAGGAATCAAACCAGCCGGGCAGACTGCTCCTATTGTCTTACTGACAGATAAAGCTCTGCAGGAGAAAAACATCGAGGATCTCATAAAAAAACTGAACGAGCATTCGGCAGAAGCAATCAGAGTAAAATACAAAAAAGTAATGGATGCAAAAATGGAATCAGAAGTAAGCCCGGAGAAGGGGAGAAAATTTGTACAGGCCTATGTGGAGTACACGCACTTTGTGGAGGAGCTGCATGATGCAATAATGAAAGGTCAGGCGCATGGAGCCCACGAGTCAAATGGTGGAGTTCAGGAGCATAACCATTAAGAAAAGGACGAGCTCCTGCGTCCTAAGTGCGCTGCGAAAGCGTTTACAAATGCGGTAAAGATGAACTGGACGAAATGGCCGCCCGGGAAGTGGGCGGCAAATCCTACTCGATTACAGAGGTCAAAAGAACAGGCTTCACCAGTTCTGTATCTTTCGTCGTTGACTAACGTTCCCCCCGAGTCTATTTTCTCTGGTCAATTATATGCATAGGACAATAGATGAATCCAATTAAGGAAAAGCTTTACCGCCACTGTCAGGACTATATCAACCAGAGTATCACTACCGCCGAACAAGCCATAACCGCAGCCGAGGAGGCAATGGAGAGCGAGACCAAAAGCACCTCGGGGGACAAACACGAAACCGGCAGGGCCATGAAACAGCTTGAAGTGGAAGCTTTCGGACACCGGCTGGACGAAGCGCTGGTTCAGAAAGATCAACTGGCACTTGTGGATATTTCCAGACCATACGAAAAAGTGGAAACCGGTGCACTGGTTTACACTTCATTTGGGAACTTCTTCATTGCTGTAAGCGCCGATGAAATCATGATCGATAATGAGGAGTATTGCATTATATCCCCAGATTCACCGATCGCTCAGGCTATGATGAATCTTGCTGCCGGTGCATCATTTTCCTTCAGAAACCGAGGTGTCAGAATATCAAATGTACAATGAAAATTATTTAGATTTGTTCTTTGAGTGCTGCCCGAGGTGTGTTCTGATAGGCGTGATAAAGAATGGCGGCAAATAGTATTGAGGCTGAAGCAGCCGCCGCAGTCGTAATTGCAACATTAACTGAAGCCTGTTCTACTGTAACTGCAATCAACCCCCACACTCCAACTGCGGCAGTTTCCCGCAGGTTTCTGCTGTAGGTTAAATAGATATAAACAGCAGTACCCAAAGCGATGAGTATTATTCCCAGAATAGTGGCACTGAGGAGTTCCTGGTTATATCCGGCACTTGCAAGGAACACGTTAAAATTTAGAATCGAGGCAATGATTACCCATCCAAGGTAGATCGAAATTGGCCACCATACAAAGACAATGGTGGTAAAAGGAGCATTCCACCTCTCAAGGTCTAGCCGCTGCATAAGTATGAGAAGGGAACCCAGCAATATAAGAATCATTAAAAGGGAAAGTCCGATAAACCCGTTTACCCATATTACTACCCACAGAAGATTCGCCAGGTTAGCCAGGAAGAAATAGATCCCGATGCTGTTGATGAGGCTTTGATCCTTTTTTATGTAGGTATACCACTGAATACAGGTAAACAGGATCAGAAGAGTGTATATCAACCCCCAGATGGAGAATGCATATCCGGCAGGGGTGATCACGGTTGGATACATTCGGCTTATTCCGCCTACCGATGTGTTTCCGATTGCCCCGGTGCCCGAAAGGTAGTTGATAACCAGCACAAGAGCGAGTGAAACGGTGTTTAGAAGAAGTTTGAGAAGTGTACTCATGATTTTACCTCTATCGATTATACTTTTGTATAATGAACCATCAAATACTCTGCCGAAAAGAGAGAGGCTGGAGACCAGAGATCAGAGACCAGAAGCTGAAAGTCGGAGCTTAATGTGAGGAATCAATATTTCTATTCCTTAAATAGGTGACCTGGTGTCTATTGACCATTGGTTTCTAGTATTTTCATTGTCAGGAGGTTTTATGGATCAGATCATTGGCAAAACGTTTGGCGGCTGTGTTCTTCAGAGCCTGATCGGGCAGGGTGGCATGGGGGCAGTGTACCGGGCCCATCACGAGGGGTTGGACATTCCCGTAGCGGTGAAGGTCATGAATCCAATTTCCGGCATCGACCATGCTCAGGAACGGTTCATCCGGGAAGCTCGGGCAGCAGCCCGGATTCGTCACACCAACATCGTTGGTGTGCTCAATGTAGGATTCGAGCACGATCTGCACTTTATCGTTATGGAATACGTTGAAGGGCAGAATCTTCATTCATTCATAAAACAGTATAGTACTTTGTCAATAGAGCAGGCTGCTCCTATGATGCTTCAACTGCTTGATGCGCTGCAGGCGGTTATGGATAGCGGAATTGTTCACCGGGATATCAAACCCGAAAACATTCTTGTTGACGGTGGAGGAAATGTAAAGCTTGCAGATCTGGGCTTGGCAAGGATATGTGGTGATCTGATGCTTACTCAGTCAAGCACAGTTTTAGGAAGTCCTTACTATGTGGCTCCTGAACAGGCGGAGAGTCCGGTCAGTGCCGATATCCGTGCTGATATCTATTCTCTGGGGTGCACCTTCTTTCAGATGCTCACCGGAAGAGCCCCGTATCAGGGGGCAAGTGTTATGGAAATCGTGCTCGCTCATCTCAATAAACCCATTCCCAGAGCATCTGATTTGAACAAATCAGTTGACAGAGCTATTTCTGAAATAATCGAAAAGATGATGCAGAAAAGCCCGGCTCAGCGTTACCAGACTCCTCGTCAGGTTCGAAAGGCACTGGAGCAGGTTTTGCAGCCTTCCATTGCAGGGTCTGTCAGACCATCTTCACAAATATCAAAAAAAGTTCTGACTGGCTCTGTGTTGGCAATACTGGCACTTGCAATTATTGCTCTGGTTTTGCTGTTCAAAAACGGGGGGAATCAATTTACATCTGAACTACCTGAGTATGTTGATTACGATACTGTGGCTCCTGTTCAGGAAAATTACCCGCGAGCTGTTCTTCCGGAGGTATCAGAACCACGGGAAACATTGTCCAAACCATCAGTTCAAAGCGGAGATCCTCTTCGGAAAGCTGTAATGGCCGGTGATACTGTTTTGTTGGCCCGTTTACTGAGGAAAGGAACCAACCCCAATGGTGATCCTGCTGACCCCGCCACGCCATTGTTAATGGCTGTAAAGAAGGGAGCCGCTCCTGAAGCATTTTTACTGCTTTCTTAC
The DNA here is from genome assembly GCA_023436205.1 of Fibrobacterota bacterium. GTDB lineage: Bacteria > Fibrobacterota > Chitinivibrionia > Chitinivibrionales > Chitinispirillaceae > JAEZKC01. Next base: position 7,903 of record JAEZKC010000111.1, on the reverse strand, counting down.
GGTGCAAACCCCAGTAAGCCAGATTCAGAAGGCAATGCACCACTGCATTATGCTCTTCGAAGCAGGCAAACTGCTATTGCCAAAATGCTTCTGGAAAAGGGAGCTAATCCCAACATGGCTGATGGTAACGGGAAAACCCCGCTTCAGATCGCAAGGATGATGGATCCGGAATTAATGAGATTGCTAAAGTCTTTCGGAGCAAACTGATATAGAGTTCTGGTCTTCTTAATACATTGAAGTTGTGGAGTAAAATCAATTCTGTTAACGGCGAAGACGCCTCACAGGTCTCCGGCCATATTTCACGCATTGCTGACATCTGTATATTAGTCATCGGAGTTTATCGATCACGAACTTTGATTGACAAGTTTTCGATGCGTCTGCATAAACATGCATGTGAAAAAATGCACACCAAAATCCCCCCGTTATTCCATAGTACTGCAAGTGTTCCATGTGAGAATTTTTTCACACCCGTTCAAGTGATTAAACCTGTAAAGACCTCGTTTTCATCTGCAATTTCCTGATTTTTATACTATGGCACGGTCATTGCACAATCGGGAGTCAAACAGAAATACTTTTTCAACACATTCAGGAGGTTTTTATGTTAAGACGTATCACTACTGTTGCAGCAATGGGTTTGGCTCTGTTTGCTTTCACTGCTCGTGCACAAAATGGCTTCAGTTTGGAGTTTCGTCCGGGAGTATCAATTCCGGTAAGCGAGTTGGGCGATGCGGATCTTTCTACAGGGTATGGTTTCGAAGGCACGGTTGCCTATTATTTCATGCAGCATCTGGGAGCTTATGCAGGCTGGAGTTGGAATAAGTTTGCAGCCGAGCAATCCTTTGCAGGTGCAGACATCGACTTTGAGGAGACCGGCTATATGCTTGGCTTACAGTTCATGCATCCCATAGCAGACAGCAGGGTAAGTTATCTCCTTAGAGCGGGGGGTGTTTACAAGCATATTGAAACAGAGAACAGCGATGGTGATGTTCTTGACAGTACACCTCATGGCCTCGGGTGGGAAGCTGGTGCGGGAGTAGGTATCAATTTGACAGATAATCTGATTCTTACACCAAGTGTTCTCTACCGTTTTCTCTCCAGAGAGATCGAGCTGGCAGGCACCACAACCGATGTTGATCTTCAGTACATTACCGCCGGTGTTGGTGTAGTCTGGATGTTCGGCCGCTAAAACGATTTTGATCTGATACTCCTCCCGAGGTGCTGTTTGCCTCGGGATTTATCCGCTCTTATATTTCATAATCTCCTTATTGTAAAAAACATCCCATGATCTAATCTAGTGTGAATAATCGATCATCCTGATTTTTTTTACATACTCTTTGCATGTTTCTGCAAAGGTTTTTAATTTTCTACTATAAGCTGAAAACGTATCTACATTAAAGGGTTGGGGTTGGAAGCCATGAAAAACACACTGATATTCTTAAGTGTTTCAGTTATTTGTTTTTTCGGCTGTGCCGGATCAATGAAAAATGCGATTCTCTCTGAACCTGTTAAGGTAAATGCCGGAAAGCTTTCCCTGGTTGTGGACAGCCTGGAAATTGTGGACGGGAGAGATGCTGCAGATGATCGGGAACTGAAGATTCCCTTTTTCTGTTTGTCCAAAAAGAGGGATGAGGTTAGGCCAATTCTTACTGAAGAGCACAGGAACATAATTACAAAGGAAATAGGTCACTTCACAAGTGATTCAGGTATACCGGTTAGGGTGGCGGTCTCTCTTGTTTACGGGATAAAAAAGTTCGAGGGGGCGGCTTTTCTGGAAAAAGAATTCGTAAAGACTGCACTCAAAGTGGAGATTTTTGATGGAAAACATGAACCTTTTCTTTTGTCCACAACAGGAGAAGCCAATCTGGAAGTGAAATCCTTGAGTGCAAGCAACGATTATCTGGAAAAGCTTTACAAAAAGTGTATTCGCATGAGCCTTCTCAAGGCTCTTGAAAGTTTGAACACCCTGGAAACTGCTGAATGATGACTGTAACCTTTCATCACTGTTCATTAGCGTAAGGTCGAACTCTTCCTCTTCAGTTCATCGTGATCGCAAAACTCTGATGATTATTTTTACCAGGTATTCCAATGCGTGAAATGAGCCGGTGACCTGCAAGGCGTCATCGCCGTTAACAAATATATTTTCTTAAACGGTCTGTTGAAAATAAGGAATACATTTCGACTCCGGCGGACCTACGCTCAATGTGAGCGGAAGGTGGTAACATTATCGAGACGAGGTGAAAATTCTGTTAATCCGCAATCTACAATCAGAAAGCAGCAATTCCCTTTTGACTACAAAAAGACCTACGCTCGATGTAAACGGAATTTCTCCGATGTTTGACTTCTGGATCATGACCTCTGTCCTCTGGTCTCTGGCTCTTCTCCCTTATCCAGTTTCCGGATATGCCGTCCTGAAACTGATCTCCGACCTCTGCAGCCGGGCGTAAGTGCGGTCACGCTTGTGAAGTCCACTGAGGGTAAAGAGAATGAGCGTTATTGATTCCCAGATGAAAACCCATCCGCCGATGAACAGCCCTTCCACAATTATGGAAGGAAAAGGGGAAGCAAGCAGGCGTGAGGGGAAGATTGTTGCGATCCAGAGAAAGGCAAAGCCTACCAGAAAATAGAGGAAGGTTTGTTTGTTTGCGCCTCGTATCTCTTTTTGCAGAAAATAGCGCTTGATGGTGAATCCGTTGCGCAGACCATTTTTTGCCTGGTCTTCAATGTTTTCTCTTCTTTTAGTTTTTGGGATGGTAAAACTCAGTGCAACCGGAAATTTGAAGGGGATATCATGGGAGCAGCCCTCAAGGTAGAGCTCCAGATCCGGGTCGATGTCCCGAAGCTTAAACGGGGCAGGATCCCATTCGCTGAAGATATCGCCATAATCATCCAGGGCGATTTCTATTATATAGGAACCGCTGCTTTTGTCATAACGGTATATTTCTGCAAAGAGGCCATGTTTTTCCTTTTTTGATCTGCTCAGAATACGCATAGTTGGCCCTTAACGTTCAATCTAAATGGATAATTAGGCGAATCAAATACCCTGCCATAATTTATTATCAGGTAGTCTCATGCAGGCTCCGGCACAGTTCAAGCATGGGCTGTTGGTTAATTTTAATGACACCCTTCCGGCTCATGCCCTTTTTTACCGCGCCAAAGCAAAACAGATATCATTAAAAGAGACATGAGCCATTGGGGTACTCGATCAAAGAAGTAATAATCTGGCAGAATATCCTTCTGTATGATAGATACTGAATTTTTTTGAGCAACTGCCCCGCATGCCAGAGAGAGAAAAAACGTCTATATTATTATGCTCAACCTGCAGCACATTACACTGATTTTCGCCATGGGGTTGTCTTCCCCGAAATGTCCTTTGTGCTATTCCTACTTAAATATTTAGAAAGGAAAGAATCATTCCAACTTCAGAGTAGCTGTTTGGTTACCAGTTTTATGCTAAAGAGAAATGCTGAGTTTTTAAACTCGAAGTGGCGGTGGGTGAAAAGTTGAAGGGCTGTGCTGTACTGTGCATAGCCCCTCAGAAGCATTTTATGGTATTGTCAGGTTATAATTACTGGAATATGAAGTACCACTTATCCTTACGACATAACTACCCGACACAAGGCCCACCATATTGCAGATGCCAGCTGGTGCTGTAAAGGATTTTACCGAACGTCCCTTAAGATCCATTACTCTTATCTTGTTATTGCCTTCCGGTAAGCTTATCCTCACCAACCCGTTGCTTTTATCGATGACCGGGGCCACATTGAAAGTATACATCTGCCGAACTGCTCCTGACAAGACATCAACTTTGTAAGTGCAATTCTTCAGTTCAGAAACCACATCAAGACCGTTTGCTGCATCTGTAATTTCGGCATAGTCAATGGAAAGCTCAACTTGCTCGCCTTTTTTGATCCGTGATCTGAATGTCACTGTCCCCAGATAGCCTTCTGAAACAGTTGCAGGTGAAGATGATGAAGCAACGATTTCAATGCTGCCGGGAAGATTGTCAGCAAAACTCATCGGGCTTGGTCCTAATATGTTTGTATTGACACCGTCAGTTAAAACATAGGAGTTGTAGACAAATTTGCTGGTATCTACTGCGATTCTCACAGCAAAGCCCTTGATGCTTACGATCTGATCGATTCGTAATGCCACCGTAAATAATGAGCTGTCATTTGCAACAGTCAAAATTGTATCCACATCGGATGTTGAAGGGTCTAAATCCAAACGTATACGGGCGCCGGAATTTGCTCCAGCCATCAGACTTGCAGAGATCGCACATGCAAGTATGGCAATTTTTATAAGTTTCATCTGTCCTCCTGTTTCGTATCCAGAATAAGATCGGAATCAATGAGTTCAACTTTGGAAAGTTTTAGCTCACAAGCGTAATTAGTCAATCGCTGAAATGTAATCAGCGCCAAAACCCCATCGCCATCAGGGGCCTGTGTGCGGTCGTTACCCACAAGGCTGGCGGAGATTTCAATTGAACCGCTTTTTTCCATCTTTAAAAGAGGGCCGACTTTACCACCATTTGACTCCAGAAAGAAATCCCCCGTACCGCTTCCGGGTGTCTCACATTCAAGCAGCCGGAATATGGTGGTGTCGTAATCCAATTGAAAAGAGTAACCATCCAGATCCGATGCATTTGAAATTCTTACAGCAGCAACCATCTTTGCAGTAGTGACATTCGAACATGCTTCCACCACGTCGGTAGCCGCATTGTAATCTATAAATACTGATGCGTCCTTGTTAGGACCGCCAAAGCATAGAACTGCACTAGTGAGAATCACGCCTAAATTTCTGGATTTTTGCATTTTTTACTCCTGCCAGTTAATAATTACTTTTCGTTTCGCCAAACATCAACAAATTTTCCGAAGTCTGAAAGGTTGATTATCTGCAGACTGGAAACTGGATCAGCAGTAAGGTTCATGTTCGCTTTAGCATTCCATTCCGGATCGCCCTGTTTGCTTCTCCATGAATCTACAAACATGCCGAAGTCAACCAGGTTGACCTTTCCATCTCCGTTGATATCTCCATTGAGCACTCCATTGGCCTTGAGCAGGTAGCCGTTCTGATCTGCCAACAGGATCGTCTTGAATTCACCGATTCCTGAAAAGACAGAGGAAACAGAGACCTGCTCACCAATGGAAAGAGCTGCACCCGAGGATATCAGGTTTCCCATATCAGTGAATACTCCGGATTCACTGTTTCTGTACCATTTGAATATACCCTCTGACGTACCCGTAATCACGTCCGACAGGCCATCTCCGCTAACGTCAATGGCAAGTACATTGGCTCCGTTGCCTGCATCGCACGGTACATTGCCGTCAAGCGTCATCTGGGTTAGGGTCCTTGATGATCCCGAAGCCTTCAAAATGTGTACTGTTCCATCAATGAAACCAAGCACCATTTCCGCTTTGCCGTCGAAATCGAAATCTTCCAGGTCAAAGCTTGAAAGCCCGCTTGGAGCATCGAAAAGGATACTGTCTGGTGTAAATTCCAGGCCGGATGTTTGAGTGTGTAGTTTGATAACCCCATCTTCGTATCCGGCAATCAGGTCCAGCAGACCATCGTTGTTCCAGTCTGCAGCTCTGATGCATCTGATACTGCCGCTCGACAGGAGAATTCGCTTGTTAAACACGTACTGACCGGACTCATTAGTGAAAATGTCAATGGAATTATCTGTGAATCCAGCCACGATATCCTCATTACCATCTGAGTTCACATCTTCCATGATGACACTCACTGGAGACCCGAGAGACATCGCAACACCTGGTCTTTGCTTGATACTTACAGTATCCTCAAAGGAAATTTCAACGGCATTTTCCAAAGAAATGGTGATCGTTGTGTCTTTCCCACCACTAACATTAACACCGAGTCGCTCGGTGCGTTTACCTTCATTTCGTATGGTAATATAGTACAAACCGGAAAGCAGATCTCTTAAGGTATCGTTTCCAGTCCCAAAAAGGGTCCCGTACCAGCCGTTTGTTGAATTAACGAATACCTGGTCTGTTTCATCAAGGCCAGTAAGCACGATATCACTTCTGGGATGACAACTACTGTCAGTCTCGCCGCAATACTTTCGGTGGAAGAATAGGGGGAGGATACTATGCACATGAATTGCGCGCCGTTGTCTGATGGAATCGCTGCAGGGGTTGTGTAGGTCGAAGAGGTCGCACCGGTAATGGCAATGCCATTTTTACGCCACTGATAATGAAGATTCGGACCAGTTGCCTCTACCATGAATGTCGTGCTTTCTCCCTCTGAAACGGTCTGATCCATAGGGTGGCTTACAATTGCTGGAGGTCTGGTCGGATCTTCGATTGAGAAGAACGAATCGCTGACATCAGTTCTGACTGATGCAGACAGTGTATCGATAATGCGAATAAGACACCTGTCTGATTCACCCTCGTTGACGTTCCAATCAAAGCTTCCATCGTTGGGAGTATTTTCTGCAATTGATACCCAGTTTGAACCACTATCCGAAGAGAATTCAATTCTTACATTGCTGCTGACAATTCCTGACATCCAGGTAATGGTGTGCACTTCTTCGGCATACAACTTTTCACCGCCATTTGGTGACTTGATTTCAATATTGTTCATGACAAAAGAAAAGTCGTTGTTGTCTTCATTACTTTCCATAATCGTATTGGCGGTATCCACTTTGGCGGTTATTGAGTGTGAACCGACACTTGCTGTCCAGCTCCAGGATGGAACTTCTGTCACGTAAACAGCGGATGAATTGCGGCCCATTCGGAGATTGTCGAGTCTTACCGTAGTGTTATGTGACGTTTTGGCTCGAAGTTTTACTGTTTGTCCTATGAGTTCCCGTATATCTACAACGTAGGGAGCCCAGTCACCGGCATTCAGTGTCACTCCCTTAACAACTGTACCAACGTTATTAGTTATTTCCACTGTACCATTTGTGGCATTGTTCGTGTATGCGTCGAATGTCAGAATGGCATCACTCACAGTAAATGCAGTGGATGTCAGGTAGGCAGAACTGGAACTGTAAGCTGTCTGGGTCAGTTCCGCATATAAGCTGTCGGCTGTTGATCCGCTCCTCTTCGCTAAAGTAGTTTTGCTGTAAGGTCCGCTTGTAGTCCAGTTGAACCAGGAATTCTGCTCAAAGCCGGAATTGGCGAAAATCTCTTTTCGAGCTCCCAGTCCAATATCCTTAGTAACAAACCTTGTTCCCAGTGAAGTTCCATCCATGGAAAATCTGACTAGATAATCTGTAATGTCTCCACCGGTACCTTTGTTTTCAATCTGAGCATAGAATGTCACCGACTGACCATCGATGGGGTTCCTGGGAACCCAGCTTACTCCGGTGATTTGCAGATCTGGAAGAGCCGGTTCAAAATATCGGGTGGCGCTGTTGTTGGTTTCATTGCTTTCCAAAATGGTGTTTGATGGATCAATTTCAATCACCAAATCATGAGCTCCTCTCGCAACTGTCCAGCTGAACGTCACAAGCAAGCTGTCTCCCGCATTGAGTCCGCTTATGCTGGAAGTGGATTTCACTACACCGTCTGCAATCAGCTTCACCTGACTTCCCAGAATAGTTCCAGTATTGCCTGCATTTTTCACATATGCAGTCAATGTAACATCTCGGCCGATGATCTGCTCACTCTGGGAGTTATGGAAATCGGGCCTACTGTATAATCAGGGTAAGAAATGGTGATATCTTCAGTGTAAATATTATTTGTCTCATTCGATTCATCAATCACCCCGCTAGCATCACAGGTTGCCTGAAGCGTTGTGGTGCCGGATACTTGAGCAGTCCAGGTGAAGACTGCTTTACCGGTTGCTCCCGCAGCCAGAGGGCTCAATGGTCTGCTAAGGGATGTGCTCCCTATGAAAAGCTGAACACTGGAGCTTTTAGCTGTACCGTACGTGCCCTGGT
>JAEZKC010000096.1 GCA_023436205.1 Fibrobacterota bacterium | reverse complement strand
TGTCGCCGGGCACTTCAATTTCCGCCACTTATGGGCACTTCAAAACCCGCCACTGTAAAATACGCTCGTTACTCCTTTCCTGGTTGAGTTTTTTGATTCTGCAGCCCCGCAAGCCGGTAGCTTTTAGCACCTTTGAAGGAAAAAACCACAGAGTTCTCCAAAAACCGGTCCAGGATCGCAGTTGTGGCAGAATTATCACCAAGAACCGCTCCCCAGTCTGAAACGATACGGTTGGTGGAGATGATAGTGGAGCTTGTCTGGTACCTGCGGTGAATGATTTCCAGAAGATCATCAGCAGCATTTTGCGGCATCTTCTTCATCCCCAGCTCATCGATTATCAACAGGTTTGTACTGGTCATCTCCTTTACATACTGTTTGCGGGTATTTGTCAGTTCCGCTTCCAGCATTTCAGAAACCAGGTCAAACGCACTGCGGTAGGTCACGGTATACCCGTTGTGTATCGCAGCTATTCCCAATGAAATCGCCAGATGGGACTTGCCAACCCCTGGAGGCCCGACAAACAGGATGTTCTGGGCTCTATAGACAAATGAACTGTTGATAAGAGCCATAACATCTTTTTTCTTTATACAGGGATTGAAGTCAAAATTGAATTCGTCAATAGTTCTGAGGAAGGGAAAGCGGGCAAGCTTGATGCGACGGTTCAACAGGTTTCCCTGTCTTCGCGATTGCTCGTCATTTACCAGATTATCCATAAAGTCAAGGTAGTCGAGTTCGTTTCCCTTTGCTTCCTGATACCTGACCGGCAACTGGGATGCCATTCCCGACAAACGGAGGCTTTTAAGTGATACTTGAAGGTTTTCTAAAGACATTTACAGAGTCCTTTCGTATACGAGGGTTTCATAATCAGAGAGTGACCTGATCAATTCATGTTCCTGGGTGATAGTGGTTTCAATGCTGCAGCCAGATGTGATCCGCTCGCAGAGCGCCGCCATTTTCTGGTAACTTTGCAGAAGAGGAGAACGAAAGGCCTCATTAGCTGCTTCTTCAGCAATGCGGTTTCCATACTTTTTTGCTAAATGCAGCAAGCCGCGAACTCGACGGATCGCAAGAGGATGCGTATCCGAAAGTGTTTTATACACAACAGCATGCATGCTGGGCCCGATCTTTCTTGCTTCACGCAAGTAATACCGTTCCTGGCTTTCCAAATCAGGGTGCTTCCATTCCGGCTTGCATGATACAGGACTGCTGGTTTTTCCTTTCTGAGCAACACGCGGATGGGTGATAATCAATGCCCCGGTTGCGAATACCTTAACCCATTGCTGGTTGTGATGAACCACGACCTGATCGCCAACGTGCTTTGGAGGTACAGCATAGTAACGGGCATCCACCTCAATCATGCCGTTGACATCTACTCTGCGTGTTACAGCGGTAAAGTATTCAAAGGGCTTTGGCGCGAGGGGACGCAGAGCCTGACGCTCCAATTCGCAGAACATCTTATATACTTGACACTTAGTGGTACCATGTATCCGCGTACTTGCCCAGCGCTTGTTCCAATGGCGCAAAATCGAATTTCCTTCCTCTAGGCTCTCGAATCTGCGTCCGTCTAATGCGTTGTGCTTGGTGTAGCCCACGTCCTTTTCAACAACGCCCTTGTGTTCCGGGCTATATGGCATGCAAGGGTTCGCCGCAAACCCCCAATGGACAGCGAAACTGAAATAAATCTGGTTCAGTACCGGATCGTAAAGGCTCGCGAGAACCACCGCTGCTTTTACATTGTCCAGTGTTACGATTTCCGGTACACCACCGAAAAACATGAACGCCCGCTCATGACAACGAAGAAATGTTTCCAGATCCTGACGTTCAACCAGTTCTTCATAAGAATGCTTGCTGCAGGACAGCGTCATTTTAAAAAACCACACACGCTTGTATCGGCCATTGACTTTCACAAGAGCAGAACTCTTTCCGAAGTCCACTTGTGCTTCCTGCCCAGGCAGATGCGGCAGCCGCTCTCGAAAACGACGGGACTGTTTGCGAAGCTTGCGGACGTACCGCTTTACGCTGTCATAGCTTCCCTTGTAGCTGTGATTCTCTACGAGGTCCTGGTAAATCCGCTGAGCAGTGAGCCGCCGCAGGGTAGACCTTCTTATCTCCTCCACGAATGGCCGCAATTGGGTGCTGTTTGTGCCGGGGAGCGCAGGAACGTCATCAGGTAACTCGGGGGGCACTTCTGGCGGGTTTTGATCCGCAGTGGAACCTGTTTCCTCTGCTGATTCCGAACAAGTTACCGTTGCTTCAGGGTCGGTGGGCACTTTTGGCGGGTTTTGATGTAGAGCACGATACTTGGCTACCGTATCTCTATCAACACCGGTCTGGGCGCTGATGGCCCGGTTAGACCAGCCAAGACCTACAAGTGCTTGGATTTGCTGTAGTTTTTCCATTTTCAGGACGTTTCCCATTGCAATGTTCCTTTCTTGTGGAGCCTATAGAAGGAACATGCGTTGTAGGTGGTATGTCAAGAAAATGGCGGGTTTTGAGCTCCAAAAAGTGCCCATTTGTGGCGGGTTTTAATGTGCCCGGCAACA
>JAEZKC010000108.1 GCA_023436205.1 Fibrobacterota bacterium | reverse complement strand
ACTTCAAGTGCAGGATTACTTACCTCCATTTGCCGTATATCGAATAGCTGAAAGTTCCCGTCAATATCTTTAAAGCCAATATACTGCCCGCGCTCAATTTTCTTTTCTTCGTCAAACGGAAATGTGGCTGTGAATATATACTCGTCTTCTTTGTGGTTAGCCTGTATAGCATCGCTTCTGTTAAAAAGCCTATTCTCATTTTTATCTAAAAAAACGAAATCCATTTATAACCACCTCTCTTTCAATTTAACCGTGCCCGCTGCTCCGTCTGAGCCCGTAATGGTGTGTGTCCCCTTCGTCAAATCAAAGTATCTGCTTGCAAGGGTTACAGGCACAGGCTCAGGCATAAGTGTTTCGCTGTATTTTTTTGCAAGCTGCTTCTCAAGATCTATGTTAATAGTTGTATTCTCAAACGTACCAACAAGCTGAATATAACCATCGCTATTAATCTTCCACTTAGGATTTGTTATGGCATCTGTTACATTTTGCACAATACTACCCACTGCCGCTGTGGCTCTTGCTCCATCAACGGTAAATGGTATAGGAACCTCAAGTGTACCAACCTCAGCAGTCTTCTCTGTTTTGGATATAAAATAGGGCTGACATTTAAAACTGATGGAAAAATCACCAGCCGTCATGCTGCTTTGATTAAATGCTGAATGTCCTGCACACGTTGCCATTATATATTTATCCGATGGGCTATCCAGCTCCAGCTGCTGTTCTGTATTGTATTCTGCCCACTCTAAAACTTGATTACGTAATGCTTCTTTCTCCGCATTGGTGAATACTTTGGCGCGATACAGTATATCAATCGTTCTTGATGAATACGTTTTATTGCCCACGTGAACTTTGCTCGCTCTGGGTATTTTTATTGTATTTTGATCAATTTCCGGCGCGCCAATTTGTATGTCGATGATGTCGACATCCGGCATGTTAACTCCATTAAATTTTATCATGCTATTCTCCTAAAACTTATTTGTTATTCTGTTCGCCTGTACTCTTGAAACACTCGGTTCAACCAGCTTACCGACGGTAACGCTGTCCATCTTTATATTGACATTTGCCATAGCCGCTGCCAGCATATTATAGTCGATATTCACGCCAGCTCCGGCCATTGCATACTGCGGAGCGAAATTATTTGTTATCGTTGACGACCGCATCAAATTTTTGCCAACATTGACGACACCGTTTGCAAGGCTTTCTGCGCTATTTACGGCTTTTTGCCGCTCGCTGTCTATACCCTCTGCAATGCCTTCGCTGAAGTATCCGCCCATAGACTTTGCGACTTTTGATGGGGACGCAATGCTCCATGCTTTTCTTATAGTTTTTGTGATTTCATATGCTATTTCTCTTGCTTTGTTAATTGGGCCCCATTTGTTTTGATCAAGACCATCTCGCAAGCCTGTCATAAACATTTGCCCTGCACTTATGGCATTTGATTTCATTGTGTCATGTTGTTCTTCAAACCCTGCTTTAAATGCGTCTGCCGCATCTGTTGCAACTTGTTTAGATGTTTCTTTGAGCTCTTCGCTTTTTACTAGTGATTCTTCAATTGCCAAATCATAGCCCGCGGTAACGCCATCTTTAAATAAACCTACTTCTTCTGCACCTAAATCCGCCGCTTGTTTCGCACCATTCTTTGTTGTGTCTGCTAATTCCAACATCGCAAATCCTGCTTCAAGATTAATGCCGGCATACGTTGAGGCGAAATCGCTCGAGAGTTTACCGCCATTCTCTCTCCAGTTTTGTTGTATTTTCAACCATTCATCACGCGATAACCCTTGGAGAGCTTCCATCGTGTTTGCAAGACTTCCACCCATGGCAACACCGCCATTTTCAAACTCTCCTGCCAATTCTGTAAATCCTGCATTAGTGAGCGCTTGAAGATTGGTTTGATAGTTCGCCATATCCTCTTGGTTTTTCTGCCATATTGTATTGAGTTCTTCAACCGTTTTTGTGTTGCTATATAGCCCTTCTTCATTAAGCCCGAAAAGCACATCTGCATGACTTCTTGTGGCATCTTCTATGGCTTTTTGATGCTCGGTGAGCGCATCTCTTCTTTGTTGTTCTATATCTGCAACCGCATTGATATATTCCTGCTCGGTTTCAAAGTCGGAAACACGAAGGCTTGCTATTTTTTCTTGATATGACATTTGGTCAAACGCCATCTGTTCATTAAGCTGCTGCTTTGCAAGCGCATATCCTTGGCCTTCCTCCAGCTCTATTGCCCTTTCTTCACGGGCCGCTACCGCTGCTAAACGCTCTTGCTCTTGGATTTCCAACGCGCCTGTCAATGCCGCGTTGTTCTCGTCGATTATCGCTGTAGACTCTTTAATTTTATCGTTTAAGGCTTGTTTTTCACCATTTGTCAGCTGCAATATTCCAAGTCTTTCTTGTTCGAGCGCTGCCTCCGCTTCTGCTTTCTCTGCATTTGCTTCGTTTATCTTGCCTTGCAGCTCTGACACAGCATTATCTGCTTCCTTAAGAGCAATTAAGCTTTCTAGCTCTTTGCTTCCTTGCTGCAATTCTTTTCCGTAAAGCATGATTGCGCCCGTAGAGTCGTTAATCGTGACGGCTCCGTCACCAAGCGTCTTGTTAAGCTCTTCTGCCTGCGCTTTCATTGCAGATATGTTCTTGGTGTCTCCTGCCTCGCTTAGGCGTTTTAGCTCATCGGCTGCCTGCTTATTAAC
>JAEZKC010000089.1 GCA_023436205.1 Fibrobacterota bacterium | reverse complement strand
AGAGGACAGAGGACAGAGGACAGAGGACAGAGGACAGAAGCCAGAGAGGCAGAGAGACAGAGAGACAGAGAGACAGAGAGACAGAGAGAAACCCGAAATTATAAATCTGAAATCAAAATTGAAAAATGGTTAATGTTTCTATAAACGGTAATTCGCAGCACATAGATGCTGATTCCACAGTGCAGGATTTCCTCTTGTCACGATCGGTTGATCCCACACATGTGGTAGTGGAGCTAAACGGGGTAATTCTCGAGCGCGACCTCTACGCAGGCACTAAACTGAAATCCGGTGACGCTGTTGAGATTTTGCGATTCGTGGGAGGAGGCTGAGCTTTGATGGATAATGATGAACTGGTCATAGGCGGAGTAACTGTAAGGTCGAGGCTTATCACCGGTTCCGGCAAATATCGTGATGACAGTATTATCGGTGAAGTCCTCGAGGCAGCTGAGTGCGATATCATAACAGTGGCACTGCGTCGGGTAGACCTTGAAAACCCCAAATCCGGCATACTGAGTCATATCCCTGAAGGAAAAATTCTACTTCCCAACACCTCCGGAGCAAGAAATGCCGACGAGGCAGTAAGGATTGCCCGCCTTTCCAAAGCCATGGGCTGCGGCAACTGGATCAAAATCGAAGTGATCTCCGATAACACCTACCTGCTCCCTGATAACGCCGAGACAATCAAAGCCACAGAAATTCTGGCCAAAGAGGGGTTCATCGTTCTTCCCTACATGTGTCCCGACCTTTACGCGGCGCGTCGCATGGTGGAGGCGGGAGCTGCTGCGGTTATGCCACTGGGGGCGCCGATCGGTTCCAACCGTGGTCTTAAGACTTCTGAACTAATAGAAATTCTCATTGCAGAGATAGATGTGCCTGTCATCGTTGATGCCGGAATAGGAAAGCCCTCCCATGCCACAGAGGCCATGGAGATGGGGGCTGCCGCCGTTCTGCTCAATACCGCCATTGCCACCAGTGAAGATCCTGTGGGGATGGCCCGCGCTTTTAAATATGCCGTTGCAGCGGGACGACTCGCTTATCTTTCCGGTATGGCAGGAACTTCAAAAACCGCCAGAGCATCATCGCCATTGACCGGTTTTCTGGGAAACTGAAATGTCTTTTGTAAATAAAGTCCGTGAATTCAGTTCATTGAATGTTGACGAATACTGTTCCTCCGTTACTCCTGTGCGTATACAGCAGATACTGAGCAAACGCCGTCTCGATGAGATGGATTTCCTGGCCCTGCTTTCAGATGCGGCGGTTCCTTTTCTTGAGCAGATGGCCTGCAAGGCGCGGGATTTGACTCGTGCCCATTTCGGTAATGTGATATTTCTGTTCACACCGCTTTACATATCAAATATCTGCGACAATGTCTGCGCATACTGCTCCTTTGCTCATCAGCACAAAATCAAGCGTAAACATCTGAAATCCGAGGAGATTCGCCTTGAGGCCGAGCGCATTGCAAGCACCGGGCTGCGACATATCCTTGTGCTTACCGGTGAAAGCCACAAGGCTGCATCGCTTGAATATCTTAAAGAGAGCGTCCTTGTGCTCAGAGATTATTTCTCCTCCATTGCCATCGAGGTCTACCCTCTGACACAGGAGGCCTATGGAGAGCTTATCACCTGTGGTGTCGATGGCCTCACTATTTATCAGGAAGCCTACGATGAGCCGCTCTACAGAAGGCTTCACGCCGGTGGGCCCAAGGCTGATTATGAATTCCGGGTTGATGCACCTGAAAGAGCCTGTTCTGAAGGTATGAGATCGGTTACCGTGGGAGCACTTCTGGGGCTTGCAGAACCGCGCAAAGAGACTTTTTTCACCGCCCTCCATGCACAATATCTGCAGAACAAGTATCCCGCAACCGAAGTTTCCGCCTCTTTTCCCCGTTTGAGGCCTCTTGCGGGGGAGTTCAAGGCTGATTACGAAGTCAATGACCGGCAGTATGTGCAGTTCATGACCGCTTTCAGGTTGTTCATGCCCTCTGCAGGCATCACCGTTTCCACCCGGGAATCAGAATCATTTCGCAATTCCATTCTGCCCATGGGGCCCACCAAGATGTCTGCGGGAGTATCCACATCGGTGGGGGGGCATAGCGATGATCCATCCGATTCGCAGTTTGAAATCGCCGATGACCGCTCTGTGGAGCAGATGAAGCGTGATCTTCTCAGTTTCGGTTTCCAGCCGGTAATGCACGACTGGAACTACTCCTACACCCGTATCTGACTGATAAACCTCTCGGGACAGGACTTGCCTGAAAATGGCTTTATGGTCCTGACCGGTTGCATGATCCTGCCCACATACTTATATTAAAAACTGCACCGATGAAATCTGGTAGTGATTTCGGCCTTTATTATTGTAAGATATAAGTCTGCTAGTGAAATGGTTACCGGCGAAGAGAGGATCTGTATGTTCATAAACAAAAAGTTATCCATAAGTTGCGGAGCTATAAGTATTGTTCTTCTGGCGTTTGCGATTTCCTGGTCGAGCGACAGCGATCTGCTTACGCGCATGTCAGATGCCATCAAAAAGGGTCCGCTTGTGTACTATTCTCCTGAAGCGGTGCAGGCATTTTCTCAGTCTGGACAGCCTGTAAGCGGTACTGCAGACCGGGAAACTGCCCTGACGAGTTTGAAGGCTCACATCACCCTGGGAGAGCTTGGCGGGGCATCATCGGGTGCAGTTCCTCTTCTTGTCGAGACATTTTGTAAAGCAGTTCATGTTTCCACCATCCAGGGAGCTCAATACTCGGGTGAAGGAACCTTTGATGACTGGGTCAGCACCTATATCATGAGCGAGAAGAATAAATTCCTGCTCTCGTCGCCGTTTCTGGATTACAACTCCATGAGCTTCTGCGAGCAGTATATCGATGCCGTCCCCAATCCAATCATACTGGAAAAGACCGCTGGAGCAAATGGCGCCATTCGCAAGGCCACCGCCGACATTCAGATTATCCTCACTTTCCATGTGGGAGCATGCGCTTTGTCAAAGATAACCGGTATGGATTTCGGAAAAGACCCTGCTCCATGGAGACAGTGGTGGGATCTGAACAAGAATTCCTTTTCGGGCGGTCGCGTGACCAGTACTGGAGGGACAGGTGCCGGGGAATCCGGTTCTTTCAGCTCTCTTCTGGTGGGTGGGAAATACCGCATGGTGCTCACCACCGGGGATGAACTGGTTGGGTATGTGGAATCCAAGACAGACACATCCATCATTTTCGAAACAGTGGATAAGAAGCCCTATTCCTTCAAGAAAGCGCTGGTTGTGACCAGTGAACTCCTCGCCCCTCCCAAAAAGGAGATCAGCAAGGAGAAGGCAGTGACATTGACATTCGAGGAGCTGCAGAATGTTACTCTCAAAGGAGTCAATCTGGAGGTCAAGCTTAAGAACGGTACCTTTTTCAGGGGCTCGGTGAACGGTGTTGAACCTGAAATGCTTAAGCTCAATGTTGATGGATCGCAGATTCCCATCAGCCGGGCAGTGATTGAGCGTATCACCACCATTCCTGAGGGGCAGATGGTTGCCAAACCTGAAAAAGAACCATTTAAGATGACTGGTCCGTTCGATACTGTATTTGTCAAAAATCCTCAGACTGATGATTACGGAAGGCCTTTTCCTGATCTGGTGATGTACGGAAAGATCGCAAAAAGCGAAACGGATATGCTGCATTTTACCATGTATGATGGTTCAGAGAAGAAAATCAATCGAGGTGATGTTAAGAAGATTGTCAAGCATTCGGACAACAAGTTCGAGGAACCCATAAAGAAGTATGCAATGCCTCTTACCTGTCCGCCGGATATGATTCTGGTCGACCTGGCTCCCGGAGCACCTGACCGGCCATTTTTCAAAGTGTGCATAGACAAATACGAATACCCTAACAAAATGGGAGTCATGCCCACCGGTAATATATCCTACGAAGATGCCAAGAAGATGTGCGAATCGCAGGGCAAGCGGCTCTGTACTGCCGATGAATGGAAGTGGGCCTGTTCAGGCAAAGAGGATCTGCCGTTTCCTTACGGAACAACTCTTGATAAGTCAAAGTGCAACAGTGAAGGAACCCGCAAGCCGGAAACTTCCGGTTTGAGGCATAACTGTTCCAGCAAGTACGGCGTTTTCGACATGGTGGGCAATATTTTTGAGTGGGTCGAGACTCCGGAAGGGGATCCGTCACTCATGGGCGGACCGTTGTCCAAGTGCGCGACGATCACTCCGGGAGGAGGCGGCAGCGCCAAGCCTCAGACAGGGGTGAGATGCTGCCGGGGAAACTAGAAGAGAATTGTTGATTGTTGAATGATGATTGTTGATTGTCCATCGATCTTCAGGCGGGATAAATCCCGCCCCTGAACGAATGTAAAGCCCGGTAAACCGGGCTACCGAAATAAGATCTCCCGCTCCGCTCATCCTGAGCGTAGGTCCTCCGGAGTCGAAGGATAATCCTAGTACCCCGTTGTGACGATGCCTCGTTCCGCACATCCTGAGCGTAGGTCCGCCGGAGTCGAAGGATAATCCCGGTACCCCGTTGTACGATGCCGCCTCGCTCCGCTCATCCTGAGCGTAGGTCCGCCGGAGTCGAAAGGTAATCCTAATTCTTCCCCTTCCCATCCTCCTTCAAAACAAACCCATCCGCACTATGTATATTTAAGACCGCTCTGCGCAACCTGGAGATTAGATGACCGAACAGAGAAAACGCCGCGAAAAAGTTAAGGTTACCTTTGCTCAGGGGATGGGTCTGCTTGCACCCTATGTGAGAAAACGGTTTCTCATCCAGCTCCGGTCAGTCGCCTTCATTGCTCTCTACCTGCTTTTCTTTCAGATGATAGTTCTCCGTGTCAAGGTCGCCAACGCTGTCGGGGTCAGTGTCGGGATGGCAATGGTGATCTTCGGCCTGATGTTTTTCATGGAGGGGCTTTTTCTTGGAATAATGCCTCTGGGAGAGCTGCTCGGAATAAAACTGCCCCGAAAAACCGGCCTTGTTTCTGTTCTTACCTTTTCCTTCCTTCTGGGGATAGTCGCCACTCTGGCTGAACCGGCAATCGGTATCCTCGAGACTGCCGGTTCTGCAGTGAAAGCCTGGGAGGCACCGTTACTGTACCTTCTGCTGAATCAACATCCATCCTACCTTGTTTACGCTATCGGTGTGGGGGTTGGGCTGGCGGTGGTTTTCGGTATGCTCAGGTTTTTGCACAATTGGTCCTTAAAGCCATTTGTGATCGTTCTGACAATCATTTTACTGGTCATTTCAGTATGGGCAAGCTTTGATAAGAATTTGGCATCACTTGTGGGAGTCGCCTGGGACAGCGGTGGTGTCACTACCGGCCCAGTTACCGTTCCTCTAGTGCTTGCGCTGGGTATCGGTGTCTGCCGTATTGTCGGTGGAACTGGTCTGGGGATGTCCGGTTTTGGTGTAGTCACTTTGGCCTCCCTGTTCCCGGTTCTTACGGTTCTGCTCATAGGTGTTCCTTTTCTTGATCGTGTTCCTCAGCCCTCATCTCCTGAGCAGTTTCTCTCCGCGGCAAATCGCTAAAAAGCTCTGTCCCTCTTTGACTCCGAAGAGCAGATGCTTAGCTACATGAAAGCGAATCTTTCCGATGAGGAGATTGCGGTCTTACCGGCACCCTGGCCTCAGAGGTTGGAAAATGCAGGTGTTCAAGATCAGAAAAGTAAAGCTTTTGCGGTCCCGCAGATTACTTTTGCCAACGTGGTTGAAATTATCTTGAACAATATCAGGCTTGCAATCCGTGCCATAATACCTCTCACTTTATTTCTGATAATCATGCTCAAGGTGTTTCTTCGCGAGAGGCTGGCCCGTTCAGATATCATACTCACTGGCATTCTCTTCTCCCTTATCGGGCTTGCCTTTTTCAACATTGGAATGCATTTCGGGCTCTCTCAGCTGGGTAACCAGGTCGGAAGGGTGCTCCCCGCCACCTTCAGGAGTATACCGCTTGAGGAGGAGAAGCAGGTCATCAACAATTTCGATAAGGGCCTAGTCAACGAAGCGATCAATGAGGACGGGCAGATAGATTCCTTTTTCTACTATAAGAGCGGCAGCAGAATCGAACCGCTGGAGTTCAATCCGGATTTTTACAATAGCGAAACGGGTCAGTATGTGTATGTCCCCTCACGCGGACCTCTTCTGGGGAGTTTGGGGATAGCTTTTTTGGTCCTCTTTGCCTTTATCATGGGATATGGTGCCACCTTTGCCGAACCGGCGCTCAATGCTCTGGGGCTTACTGTCGAGGAGCTGACTATTGGAACTTTCAAGCAGAGCCTGATCATGCATACCGTTGCGCTCGGGGTAGGTATCGGGCTTGCATTCGGGGTGGCGAAAATAATCTGGGATATACCGTTGATGTATCTGCTTCTTCCGCCGTATCTTATTGTGCTTGCTCTCACACTGGTTTCATCGGAAGACTATGTGAATATCGGATGGGACAGTGCTGGAGTGACCACAGGACCCATAACGGTGCCCCTTGTGCTTGCGATGGGTCTGGGGATCGGGACCCAGATGGGTGTGGGTGATGGCTTTGGCATGCTTGCACTCGCTTCGGTGTGGCCGATTCTTACAGTGCTCCTGGTGGGAGTCGTGGTATCTTTCAGGAGAAGATCATTTGCCTCGGGGCTGGCCTCTGAAGAGGGAAGAGGGGAGGGGAGCCGATGAGTGGAGGCAGTGAATCGGCAAGCCGCATTACAGCAGTTATTAATCGTGATTTTCTGTCAGTTTCCCCGCTCAAGGCTGTAGCCGACTGCGGCGTGAGGGTCATGGCACACATGACCGGGCGCGCGGCGATGCTGGAGGAGAATCGGGGCCTTATCGCAACAGTTCTGCGCAGGACAGAGCAGCTTACCTCCATACCGGTGGATGTTGTGTCTTTTCTGGTTCCTTCGGAGCTTGAAGAAACTGCCATGCAGCTTGTGGCAGAGCGTTTCAAGCTCAATGTTTTCGGCAGTGGATCGGTCTACAGCGAGCAGGTTGAGATTTACAAAGACAGCAGCGGTTCCAGAGTTAATACTATCCTTGAGCAACCTCAGGAAAAGTACCGCATGCAGACCCAGCTTACGGGGATCTGCTGCATTGTTGTGCGTGGTCAGGGGGATCTGGTGTCGAGGTTGGCCCTTGAGACCGGTTCGTGCGTGCCCACGGTCACTTTCGGCCAGGGTGCTGGTCTTCGTGATCTGCTTGGACTCTGGAGGATAACCATTCCCGCCGAAAAGGAAGTGGTTACCATGGTGGTCAACAGTTTCGAGGCGACGGAGATCATGAATATGCTCATTGACATTTTAAAGCTCGATCAGTCCGGGAGAGGTTTTATCTATCACTTTCCTGTTAAGAGAGGGTTGGTGAATATGAAAGTGAGCCAGGGGACCCGTTCGCAGGCCGCCAGTATGGAGCAGGTGGTGATGGCCCTCGATGAGCTGAAGGGCGGTGCTGAGTGGCGGCGCCGGAAAATTAATGCAGGCAGCAGCGAAACTCGACACAGGCAGTTTATGACAGGCTACGAGGAGCTCGCGCTCTATTGCGATGAGGGCAACGGTGAAGATTACGTGAAGATTGCCATGGCCGCAGGAGCATCCGGGGGTACTATCAGCGAGTACAAGCATATAGACTGGGGGAGCGAGCTTGGTGTTCTGCCCGCTCGTGAGAAGTGCAGCATGATCGTTTCCCCGCACCAGACTGAAAACATAATAACCCACTTCAAGGATGCCGGCGTGCTTGACGATCGCACCCATAATGATCTGATAGTGAGAGCGGTTCCCAAGGCGTTTTCTTATTCAGCAAAGAGATAGCTGGTTTTAAGATGCCCCCCCGCTCCGCTCATCAGATGCCGCCTCGCTCCGCTCATCCTGAGCGTAGGTCCGCCGAAGTCGAAGGATAATCTTGTTAACGGCGAAGACGCCTCACAGGTCACCAGTATCATCTCCCGCATTGGAATTTCATCGAAGATAGTCATCGGAGTTTTGGTGGTCACGTTTTAGGGGAGAGGAACTGTGGATTTTTGATATTGTGACCTTACCCCGGCCTTCGGCCCACCATCTGTGCCTTAATAATTTCTGTCAATGAGCGGCAAAAGTGCAAATGATACCCCCGTCCGTTATCGCCTCAGATAGAGCACCCGAAGGCCAATCCCAACTATTCCAATCCCAATTGACGCGCTTATTGCCGGAGGGAAATCTATTGCCAGTGCCGTGAGGAATCCTGCTATGCCGCCGACTACCCCGATTCCGGTTGTGATCACAATAAATTTGTAAATGCCGCCGATACCCATATTGCCAAGGAGTGCAGGAAGTACCAATAATGCAGTCACTAGAAGTACTCCAATAGTTGCGACACCTAACGTAATTGCTGTTGCCAATGCAGCATAGATCACAAACAAGAACACGTGGTATCGCCGTGCACCTACTCTGTAGAACTCACTGTCGGCACACCATGCAAGAATGCCGTGCCGATTCATGACTGCAAGAACGATGAATGCTGTACAGATGATTACCAGCACTATGGTCTCGATGCTTCCGGCTGCAAGAATCTCACCATTAAGCAGGTGCGATACATGACCTTGAGCAACAGGAGAAAGCGTGGAAAATGTTGACGAGAGAATTTGGCCTGCGACAAAGAGCGCTGCCAGATAGATCTCTCTGTTACCTGCCCCGTTTCTGAAACGGTTTGTGGCGAAAATGGAAAGCAGAGTTGCAATTGTGGCAAATCCGTACAGTGTTAATTCATTCTCAGGATCGATACCGAATAAAAGTCCCAGTGCCATACCTGCATTTGCAACCGAAGGGAGGGCTAGAGCAAGCATCATTTCATTTCGAATAGCCAGAACGGCCCCAATTGCAGGAGTTACTATCGAGAAGGTAACAACGAGCACCAGGGGAAGGAAGGAAAAAGAGAGTAACGCAATGAAATCAGCCATGGGAACTCCCGTTTTCAACGTGGATAACGCGCGCATTCCCACCGAAATTTGTTGCATGAGCAACGGCTATCACTGCAGCTTCGTTTTTCGAAATTATATCGGTAATCAACCGCTCGATTACTTTCTCCGTGTGCTGGTCAACATTTGCTGTCGGTTCATCCAGAATCATCATCTTTGGATCCCGCACTAATGCCCGAGCGAACAATAGCCGCCGCTTCTGACCTCCCGAAAGGTCTCCGAATCGAATGTCGGCTTTCGAATCCATTTCAACTGCAGCAAGTGCGTCCATTACTTTTTTGCGGGCTGCCTTATGGGGCTTATAGATACCGCATTGCGCAATATCAAATGCGGTATAGGGAATCCCGCTCGAAATAACTGTTTCCTGCGGGACATATCCAATATGCTCCTTATTGATTGACCAGTTGACACTTCCTTCTATCGTGTGTGCAATACCGAGTATCCCTTTTATAATTGTTGATTTTCCGCATCCGTTGGGACCGCGCAAAATGATAAATTCGCCGGTGCCGACGGCGAATGCGACATTGCGGACAACTGCACATGCCTTGCGATTGTAACCAAACGATGCATCATTAACCGTTACTATGACACTGCTCATTGGTCCTCCGTAACTCCTTGAAGAAGGGCCTCAAGATTATAGCGCTGCAGTTCTATCCACGTGGTTATCCCTGGCTTGGCATTCACTGCATTGGCAATTTGAACTGCTTTGCATCCGGCACGTGAAGCGAGCTTCTGTGGAATCTTTGAATTCTGAGATTGATTGTAGACGATAAGTTTAACACTGTTTTCTCGAGCCGTTTGCTCCAGAGTTTTCAAATGCCCCGCAGTAGGTGGTACACCTGCTTTAGGCTCAATGCTTCCGACGGTATTCATTCCGTAGAAGGCACTCAAATAGGCAATGTCCGGGTGGTATTCAATAATAGTAATTCCTTTCAGTGCGTTCCCTTTTGCTGTCAAGTCTGCGATAAGGGCCTCTAATTTTGCTTTATATGTTTGTGCGTTCTGTGCGAAGTACTTCACTTTTGAAGGCAATGCTTCGGAAAATGCCTTTTCGATATTGGCAGCCATAACTATCCCGCATTGAGGACCAATGTTGTAGTGCGGATTGCCTTCGGGATGCTGTTCGCCTTCACTTCTGTCAAGTTTTTGAGGTTTGCCGAGGACCTCTATCCCTTTTGAACAATTTACCCAGCCCGGCCCATCTTCACGGATTTTGGGATTTCGTGCTTCTGCTGCCAACGCCGG
Organism: Fibrobacterota bacterium; assembly: GCA_023436205.1. Classification (GTDB taxonomy): domain Bacteria; phylum Fibrobacterota; class Chitinivibrionia; order Chitinivibrionales; family Chitinispirillaceae; genus JAEZKC01. The sequence continues at coordinate 34,417 of JAEZKC010000089.1, read as the reverse complement.
GAGCCACGAATGTTCAGCATCCAGACCGAGCGTCAGCAGAAGATCCGCTTTGTTGAGCTTAGGAAGAAAACTTGGCCGGGCCGGTACAGCATGAAGGTCTTCACGACCCGTTGCAAGGGAAATGACATTCACTGCATCACCGCCTATTTGACGTGCCATGTCGGCAAGATCAGGTACCGAAGCAACTACCTCGATTTTCTCATCTGCCCAGAGTATTAGTGCAGTGCAAAGGAGCAGTATCCATGTCTTCATCGTTGCCTCCCGTGAGTATGATGTCCTATTGTGGCACTGTACTGAAGAATAAACCGGTTTATGCCATCGAGTACACCTGGATAATCATAACGTGATAGTTCAATACGCAAGTACTGGTAGTGAGTTAAATTGAGTGTGACGAAACTGCCGTACCGTTTTTTGGTATTGTTTAAATAGTTATTTGTTTGGAAAACCTCCCCGAATGCACCGATTTTCCAGCGTTGCGACATCTGCATGGCAACCCAGGTGAAAGCGCCGAGCCGATTGTAATACTCTTCGAGAATGGTGCCGTCCTCTACTCGCTCAAACCCGGCATAAGAGCCAACCAGTTCCGCCCCTAGCTGCAGATTTCTGTATTTGTTTGATGTGAGAGGATGCCAGAAGAGTGCAAAGTCAGCTCCGTAAAGAAGTTTGCTGTAGGTTTTGCCTTCGACCCGTTGCGAAGCACGATACTGCTGCTGGAAAATTCCGCTTCCACCCAGATCAATGCTGATTTGTGGTCCGAACTCAAGCGTGGTCGTGATTCGACTTCCGTATGCAAACCCTTCCGGACGACGGTTGCCGGTAATGAAAACCGGATCACTTGATCCTGTTTCACCAGACATTGCAAGCAGGTCTTCCTCGTAAAGGATTTCACCATTGGGACCATGCCAGTGGACCCCGTGTTTCTCCGCGCCAATTTCCGCGGCAATCTGTTCAGCGGTTTTTCCTGAACCGCTTGCCAAACCGCTCGAAGGATCCGCATCGTGGCTGTGCCCCTGGATGCGGTCGTAAGCAGAAAAAGTGATTTCTACAAAATGGTCGATTGGCAACATCCACGAAAGCTCGACACCCTTGAGTGCAAGCATTCCGCCTCCATATTCTTTGTAAATACGTGGTTCTGATGTAAAAGGCATAGCATGCACATGAAAGCGGTTCCATCGCCCGAAATTGGCAAGCATGAGCCCGGCTTTCCCTTTGAGATTGAAAGGAAGATACGGAAACTTGGTAAACGCTTCGTGTAGTTCCACGCCTTGCTCGGAGATCAGCACGTTCCCAAGAAGAAATGCATACGGGTCAATGTTTGAGCTGATGATTAGTTCCGCGCCACGTAATGTCACACCGGGACTCTTCCAAAAACCTTCGAGATCATGGAGATCGAGTACTCCGTCCAATGAAAGACCGATATACGGGTTTTGCCAGGCAGGCGGGACCGCAGAAGAATTCTGCTGTCCCCTGACAACTCCAGCAAAAAGGCAAACCACGAAAACCGGAAGAATTGTCCATCCGGATTTAATCGTGGTGCTCATGCTCCACCTCCTCGATCACAACATGTAATGTGTCAACTGATACTGAATCGATACAGAGGATATTCGCACCTGTCTGGGCATCGAAGAGCAGCGCTTGCACAATTGCAGTGACACCTGCAGAATCAGCTATCTGGGCAGCACTGAATCGTTCCTTTATCTCAAGGGGGGTATCTGTCACTAAATCGTCATTAGCATTTCTGTTAATAATTCGTATACGTGCAGGTGCATTGGTCATGATCAGGAGATCCCCGCTGACCTCTGGTCCAAAATGCACATATCCGCCCTTGAGCGTGTCGGTTTCGAGAAGTGCGATATCGATCCTGTGGTGTTCCAATGAATCCGGTTCGATATGTGTCCCGGGTAAATCTGCGGTCGCGCTGACCGCATAAGCCGGTCCGCTGATCATGTGAATCGCCGCATGTTCAATCGTTTCAAAAATGCTGTGCTCTTCTTCTCCGATGGGATTAGATTTTTCACAACTGAAAAGAAACAGAGCGGCTGCCAAATAGATTATCGTAGTAAATAGTGCTTTCATCAAAAATCTCCTTCATAGACGTGCTGGCAAAAGAAATCAACTGCCTATTTTAGTTGTCAAATGCACATAGAATGACGGCAAGCCTTCGCTGACATGAGCTGGTTATCATAAGTATGCAACCAAATTAGTCCGATAGATTTTGGCGAAGTATGCGTGATCTTTCGATTATTCTTCCAGTACGCTATCTTATACAAGTAGAGTGGTCGTGGAATAGCTCCCTTTCGGGACGTCCCCACTTGCTGAATAGCGGCAGAAACAGACTCCCGGACCTGCGGGTCCAAAATCTGTTTTCAACAGCTTATCTTTAGACTGGACTTGAATTAGGCAGATAAACTAAATGGCGGAGAACGGGAGGTAAAGCGAACTGGCAGTTTACAATCGTACTGATTTGACGGGATTATTATCGACTCACAGTAATGGCTTTGGGCAGGTGGCAATGCAAAACGAACAACGGTTTCAAAGGACTGGCCGGCAACGAAACAAATTCCACAATCCTGATGGCGTGCGTGGTCATCATGGCAATGTGTCGGCGCGATAACTAAAAATAGAAGTGCCCAGTTCAAGACCAGTAGAAAGGAAATGCAGCTTATTGAGCATAGCTTCTTTATGGAGTGCAATCCGTTGGTCTTGTTGGATGTTTTCATGATATTAAAATAGGTGCTGTATGATGCTGTTGCAACTAGTTTGCATTTGGAGTATATAAGGCAGTTTGTTGTACTCTGCAACATGATAGTTTCAGGTAACAATTAAAATAGAGAGTCTGCTCACTCTGAAGTTGGTATCCCGTTGCCGCATACAGTAGAGATTACTAACGGCGAAGACGCCTCGCAGGTCACCAGTATCATCTCCCGCATTGGAATTTCTTCGAAGATAGTTATCGGAGTTCTGGTGGTCACGAGTTGGGGGGGGCGCAAGCATTCCAACTTCGCTCATCGTTCATTGTCCATCGCAAATTCCGGATTGATTTATGATGGGTGATTGTGAATTAGGAAACTTCGGACTGAGATATACCCTCGCTCCGCTCACATTGAGCGTAGGTCCGCCGAAGTCGAAATGTAATGTTAAATAAAGATGCGGAATTTCGAAATACGACATCCCACATTTTAGGAGATATCACAACGACCTCTAGAAAGTCCCGCCCTGAAGGGGCAATCTCATACTAGCCCAGGGCAGAGCGGTCTTCCGCGTCGCCCTGGGTACGGAAACCAACGAAATTATTCTCCCGGGGCCCTCCTCCCGCCATTTTGCAAAAATCCCTTTTAAATAGTTTACCAGTTTAGTCCAGAACCGTATAATTAGAGGTAATAGAAACAATACGTGCAGCGGGAGAAGCATCAGTGGTTAGATACAGCGTTGAAGATCTTAAAGAGGAGATGGTTCTCGGGGAGTCGATCTTTTTGCCATCCGGGGAACTGCTCCTTGCCGCCGGGTACAAAATAAAGGAAAGGTACCGTGAACGGCTAAAGCAGCTTGGCTATAATAGTGTGCTCATTGAACTGGAGGGAACCGAAGAGGTTGTTCCAGCAGAGACGGTTTCACCTGAAGCTCAGCGCCAGATGGTACAAAACATGGACAGCTCCTCCAAGGACCTGGCCAACGCTTTTGTGCAGTTCAGGCATAAAAGCACCGAACATGTTAAGGATCTCATAAAAACAAACCGGCAGGCTCTAAGTAAGTTCATCATGACCTCCGGAATGATGAAGGCGCTTGAGCAGTTTATCGATGAGATCATGAACCAGAACTCGATAGTGCTCAATCTTTCGGCAATGCAGCACACCCAGCCGGAACTTCTCAATCATGCAATGAATGTCACAATAACCTCTCTCTGCATTGGAAAAAAGTACAAGTTTTCCTATGAAGAGATGAAGCAGCTGGGGATCGGGGCTATAAACTATGATCTGGGGCTGATCGCGCTTCCTAAAGAGCTTCTGGCTAAAAAGCACTCGGAGCTTAGCGAAGAGGAAATTCAGGCCTATAGACAGCATACAGTGTATGGCTACATTATGCTTACCCAGAATCCGGTGATCCCCGCTACCAGTGCAGCAGTGGCACTGCAGCATCATGAGCGTCAGGATGGTACGGGTTTTCCTCAAAAGCTTAAAGGTGACAATCGTCCGCCACTCAAGGATTTTTCCCGCCAGAATATGATTCACCGGTTTGCAGAAATAGTTTCCGTGGCCAACACTTACGATAAGCTTCTCACTGGCAGAGATGGCGATCCGGCAGAAAAAATGAACGCCAGGCAGGCTATCAAGGAGCTGATCAGCATGAGCGGTAAGGTGCTGAATTCAGAAATCGTGAAGATGTTTCTAACCATGGTTCCTCTCTATCCGGTGGGGGCGCGGGTGCGCATCCTTGATGCTCCCACACCGCAGCTTGTGGGATATCTGGGCGTAGTGGCAAAAGACAACCTGGAAAATTTGGAAGCTCCTCAGATCATTCTGTATGAAACCAAGAATCATCAGAAGATAAAGCCTATACTGGTTGATGTTTCCAAGTACAAGGGTTTTGAGCTTGAACTGGTGATTTGATGCGGGAGCCTGATTTCTGCATCGTCGGCCACAAGACACTACTCCTCAATTCAAAATTCGATCATCACTCATCGTCCATCGCAAATGCCGAATTGATCTGCGACCTACGTTTGGCGCGATAATGCGAATTATGAACACCGGGGAGTTTTCTCCATTCGTGATGATAAACTCCGATGCCTATTTTTGAATTAGTTGCAATGCGAGGAGACAGCTGGTGACCTGAAAGGCGTCTTCGCCGTTAACAAGAATATCCTTCGACTTCGGCGGACCTACGCTCAGGATGAACGGAGCGAGGCGGCGTTGTGCAACTGGAATGCGGGATTATCCTTCGACTGCGGCGGACCTACGCTCAGGATGAGCGGAACGTGGTGGCAATTGTATAACAACTCCCTGTTTCCCCCGTTCCACAAATCAACAATCATCATTCAACAATCATCAATTCACTTAAGGACGCCCACCAATTCTCTCACCTTCTCGATTGTTTGAGTGGCGACTTCTCGAGCCTTTCTGGCGCCCTCTTTTCTAATGCTCTCCACATAGTCGGGGTTTTTCTCCAACTCCTCGCGCTTCTGGCGGAAAGGCTGGAAATAATTCCAGAGCGTCTCGAAAAGCTCCTTTTTAGCATCTCCGTAGCCGTAACCGCCAGCACGGAACTTGTCAGCCATCTCCTGAATCTTTTCGGGGGAGGCGAAGAGCTTGTAAATAGTATAGATGATGCTCTTGTCGGGATCTTTGGGGGCCTCCACGGGGGTGGGGTCGGTTACTATACTCATGACCTTCTTTTTGATGGCTTTTTCAGGGCCGAAGATCTCTATCACATTTCCATAACTCTTTGACATTTTCTGCCCGTCGACACCGGGGATCACCGCCAGTTCCTCAGTGATCTGCGGCTCAGGGATGGTGAATACCTCTCCATAGGTGCCGTTGAACTTGATGGCCAGGTCGCGGGCAACCTCGATATGCTGCTTCTGATCCTTCCCCACCGGAACCACATTGCTCTGGAATAACAGGATATCCGCGGCCATGAGCACCGGGTAGGAGAAAAGTCCGTTATTGGCGGGGATATTTTTGGCCAGGGCGTCCTTGTAGGCGTGGCAGCGCTCGAGCAGCCCTACCGGGGTGACATTATTAAGATACCAGGTGAGCTCGGCCACTTCAGGGACATCGGACTGCAGCCAGAACACCGATTTCTGGGGATCAATCCCCAGGGCAAGCAGGTCAAGGAAAGCGTCTCTTGTGTACTGGGCCATCATTTTGCCATCAAAGAGGGTAGTCAGGCTGTGGAGGTTTGCGATGAAGCAGAAGAGTTCTCCGCGATCCTGGGACTGCACCATGGGTCTGATCATGCCAAGATAGTTGCCGATATGTATTGTTCCTGATGGTTTTATTCCGGAAAAGATGCGCATGAGCTGCTCCTGAGTATAAAAAGTGATAATCTGCAGAGGATAAAAATTAAAATCTGCCCAAGGAAGAGGGAAGTGGAGCGGGAATTGATGAATCGGGAGTTGAGGAGAAATCTCGAATGTTGAATAACGAATCCTGAATTTCGAAGTGAAGAAACGCGGTTATCCTTGGACTACGGCGTACCTGCGCTTCCTACGATAGGAATTTCCAGGACAGGCAGGATGAGCGGAACGAGGCGGCAATTGTATAACGATATAGGTTCTTCTCAATCCGCAATCTACAATCAAAAATCAACAATTCTCTTTTGACTCCGGCGGACCTACGCTCAGGATGAACGGAACGTGGTAGTATCGTGAATCCATAATCTACCATCACGGGCAGGATAAGCAGAGCGGAGCGGTATCGCATAACGATCCGTTCTTCGCAAATCAACAATCATCATTCAACAATCAGCAATTCACCCTTGGTTTCCTGCCTAGAAAATCATCTGCCCGCTTCATCAGAGTATCCAGATCTGGAGAGGACTGCACCGCCGAATGGAAGTTATGTCCGAAGAAGAAATTCTGAGCATAGTAGAAACCGAACTCCTTTATCCTGCCAATCGCCTTGGTGGGCGGGAAATCCTCCTGAATGTAGCTGCAGGCCCTGTGCCACACCTCCTGGTAATCCACAGCAACCGGGCCGGAGCTGATCTCTTTGAAAATCCAGGGCTTGACCGCCGCCATCCTTCCGATCATCACCCCGGAACACATAAGTTCCCCGGTGAGCAGCCTGACCTCCTGCCCGTTCTTTATATCCCCGTTGGCGATCAGGGGTAGATTACAGTGCGATTTCACAAAGGGAAGCAGTTTCCATCGTGCATTGCGTTTGAGCTTTTCATCTGAAAAGCGCGGGTGCATGGTGATGGCATCAATACCGCACTCCTCTATGATGTGAAGCTTTTTTACAAGCCGCTCCTCCCAGCCCTCGGCCGGTGATCCCAGTCTGCATTTGATCGTAAGCAGTCCATCCCAAGCTTTCCGGCAGGTGTCAAGGACCTTCTTCATCCTTTCATCATCCTCGAAAAGTGCTGCTCCCGCTTTAACTTTGCGTATTTCCGGAGCTGGGCAGCCAAGGTTTATGTCGATGCCACAAAGGTCGATGGTGGAGAGTCTTTCGATGATGGTGGGGATAGGTTCTGTGCCGTTGAGTCTTAACTGGTAGAAGACCTTACCCTCCGTGTCTCTCTTCTTTGTATAGGGAGAGCTGGGCAGATCCTCTCTGACCAGCGCCGGCCCGGAGAGCATCTCTGTAAAGAGTGCTCCATAACCGCCAAAATCACTTAAAAGGCGTCTGAAAGCGCTGTGAGTTAATCCCGCCATCGGCGCAAGCAGAAGCGGAGGATCGATAACCATAGTGCGAAGGTCAAGAGATTCGGGTTTTGCTGTCTGGATCATTAAAAGTAGATATTTCTAAAGGAGAAGGCCGCGATCATGTAAAGCAGCAGTGATATGAGTCCGGTAAGAAGGTAATCGTTAGTATAGGATAATTTCTTTTCAGGCGCGTGGCTTTGTTTCAATGTCAGCAGCGAATCGATTATGAAATAGGCGATCAGCGGAAAGCTCATGCTGGCAGTTCCGAAGAGAAGGCCGATAAAAAGGGGCTGGTCCCAGAAAACAACTGCCGTGGCTGTTCCCAGAAGCGCTGTTGCGGTTAAGGAATAGAGCAGCCCTTTTAAGGTATAAAACCGTCTCTGCCTTTTTTGGCCTGTGAGCAGCGTTTTTCTTGAAAGCTCCTCCTTGAACAGATTGGCGTTTTCCAGAAATATGCCGTTTTCCTCAAGTCTTCTGAACGTTTCAGAAATCATCTCTTCGGCTTTGTTGACGAAAAGAGGGATATAGAAACTGCTCGTTTCAGAATTCAGCACTAGCCACCCCTTGATCACCGGAACATTGAAATGATAAAACCCAGTTACCTCGGCAAAGTTGATCACACTGATCCCGCGGGTGGTCTTCTTGACGATTCTCTCTTTTTCCACAACCAGTCCGCGCGATCTCAGGCGCTTTCGGAAGTTGCGGTAAAAGAGCAGTGTCGTGGCACATGTGACGGTAAGGTATATCGCCGACCTGCTCAGAGGCCCGAAAAACACCCCGCTTATCTGGTAGGCGTAGATGTTTGTAAACCAAACGATGATCAGTGCCGGGCCAAAAAGCAAAAACAGCAGCAGTTCACCGTAAAAGGAGCGATCGAAGTACCGGTAGACAGAGAAATCATGGGCTGGAAGCGTTTGCGTCGTGTTCATAGGTTTATAATAGTATATAACCGCCTCATATTCAACTGCCTTGTAGGGTAGAAAGCGCAGGCTGAACTAAAATCATGCTCATTCCACATAGATCATCTTGCGAGTCATTCCCCCGTCCACCACGAAATTCTGCCCGGTGATAAAGCTGTTCTTTTCATCGATAAGAAACAGTACCATGGAGGCTATATCGGCGGGATTACCGACCCGACCAACTGGATGCTGGCTTTGATCTTCGGGAGAATGCCTGGGGACCTGGCGAAACCGGCTCTTTTTCCAGTCATTCACTTCGATCCATCCCGGGCTGATACAGTTGACCCGTACATCGGGACCAAGGCTTATTGCCAGTGAGTGGGTGAGGGAGGTGACCCCGCCCTTGCTTGCGGAATAGCTTTCGGTGTTGGGTTCTGACATGATGGCCCGTGTGGAGCTGATGTTGACGATGGACCCACGGGTGCTCCTGAGGTGAGGAGCGCAGTATTTGGCGCATAAAAAATATCCGGTGAGATTTACCGAGATAACCCTGTTCCACTCCTCCAGCGTGAGCTCATCCATTGGCTTGAATACCATAATAGCTGCATTATTAATCAGAACATCGATTTTGCCACCCAGAATAAGAGTTTTATCAACAAGATTCTTTATACTCTGCTCATCGCCGGTATCCGTATGGATAAATTTGGCATTGCCCTCTCTTGAAAGCTCCTGCTCCGTCTCCAAACCCGCTTCGGGGTCGATTTCTGCGATTACCACGTTATAGCCGGACAGAATGAGTTGCTGAGCGATGCATTTTCCGATTCCCTGACCTCCACCGGTAACGATTGCTGTTTTTGGTCCCACGGATGCTCCTGTTTTGGTGGTACAGTTTAAGTTTGTCTTAAAATAATTGCTTAAAAAGCGAGGTCTAGCATAATGTGTGCCCAAGTCTGGTATCAATGCTGACTTGCTCCTCTGCGGGAAGTAATTTTATTACTCTGAAGTGGAACCACAGGAGATAATTTGCGTAAAATTCGATTATTAATAGCCGTTTCTCTGCTTCTAATGCTTAACAGCTGCTACCTTATGAAGCAGGGAGTGAATCTGCTCAAGTATCAGAGCCGGGCCAAGAGTATCGACAAGATGCTTAAGAAGGATGATCTTTCCCCCGAATTAAGGGATTTTCTTCTTCTGGTCAAAGAGATTCGCTCTTATGCCATGGATACAGTCGGGCTCAAGAAGAACAAAAACTACAGCACGTTTGTGCAGGTCGAAAGAGACCATATGGTTGATGTGGTGGTGGCATCCAGGGCTGATGCCTTTGATCTCTACAAGTGGGGCTTTCCCTTTTTCGGCAAGTTTCCATACAAGGGCTTTTTCGACCGTAAAGATGCCGAGAAGGAAGCTGCCAAACTTGAGAAGAAGGGATACGATGTCAACATCGGACAGGCGGATGCATTCAGCACGCTGGGCTTTTTTGCAGATCCGGTATATTCTTTCATGAAAGACTACAGCGTGTTCGGGCTTGCTTCACTTATAATACACGAGCAGACTCATGCAACCATGTACGTTAAAAACCAGACTCAGTTCAATGAGGAGTTGGCTTCATTTGTGGGTAATGAAGGCGGTCTTTCGTTTGTGAAACAGAAATTCGGGGATACCTCTGATCAGTACAGAGCAGCTGTTCTTTCATTAAAGGAATACGCCACCTATATCGATTTGCTTCGGTCGCTTTACAAGGAATTAAAAGCCATGTATGAGACAGACATTAGTCGTGATCAGAAGCTGGCCCGCAAAGAGGAGATTATCAATGCTTTCAGAGCTCGGGTGGCAATGGAGTACGATTCGCTTTTTGAAACTCAGCGTTACAAGAAAATCGACCAGATGAGGATCAACAATGCCGTACTGGCTTCCAAGATGACCTATAATCTCGATCTTTCCCTCTTTTACGAGCTTTACGATAAAAAAGGGAAGGATTTACGTGCTACAGTGGCGGAGCTGAAGAAGCTCAAGAAGGTGAAGAAAGATTATAAGGAGTATATGAGGAATGTTCTGTTGAAGTAGCTCCGGATTCGGTCGAAGATCTCACGCTCCGCACATCCTGAGCGTAGGTCCGCCGAAGCCAAAAGAGAATTGTTGATTGTTGAATGATGATTGTTGATTTTGCGAAGATCGGATAGCCTTGTATAACCACCACGTTCCGCTCACCTTGAGCGTAGGTCCGCCGGAGTCGAAAGGTAATCCCATTTCTTCACTTCGAAATCCAAGATTCGTATTAATTCGATATTCGATAAAAATTTTCCTTCCAAATGATCAAGGCCTGTAAGGCCTGCATTATTGTAACATATCGTGCATAACGAAAATGTATTCGTAGGGGAATCTGTCATTGCACTTTCAAAACAGGCTCAACTCTTTTCTTTGCAGCCCCCAGATAGAGAACCGGAATAGAGACAAGTGAAAACAGCCAAATCAACGAGGCTGTGTTCATTATCGCTATGCCTGATTCAGTAGCCTGTGCTCTCTGTGGTGCAGGTACATTGGCCATTGCATCAAAACAGACGATTTTTCCAAAGATCCAAATCGATAGAGCCACAAGTATCGGAATACCCACAATAGCTATGAGGAAAAGCCAGAATTCATAATATCGGTTTTTCACTTCTACTTGTACTTTTGATCTGAAAACTTTACGAGAAAGCAGAATGCTAAACAGTGCAATTATCCAGAGGATTATCGTAGGAAAAGTACTGAAAAAGATGGTGGACATTGAAACAGATCTTCCGGTTGCTCCAGCTTGAGCCTGAAATGCTTCCGGAACCTGTTGCAGTGCAGAATGAGCAACATCGAGGCTGTAAAGGGTTCCCAGAAGACCGATAACAAGGGGAAGAAGAGAAGAAAACTGGGTGGCCAGATGTATTCTAACATCCTTTGTGGTGAATGCGACGACTGGAATAGTGATGATCAGCATAAAGGAAAGAAATAATACAACCCAGCACGCCGGCGCACCGGGAGAAATGAATGCATCCACCATGAACTTCATTGCCTGCATCCCACATGTCCTTGATATAGAATACTGTTACATTGAATGTTTATAATAACCTATGTAATATAAGCCCCGCTATTCACAGCGGGGTAATTTGCGTGAATTTTTGCATTGATGAGAAAAAAATCCCAGCTCCCTCCATCAGTTCCTCTTCCGTAATCGTCAAAGCGGGAAAAAACCGAAACACCTTTCCATGCTTGAGATTAAGGATAAGTCCTTTGTCGAGGCAATCATCGAAAACCCTGGACGAAAGGTCTTGACTTTTCAGTTCAACTGCCCAGAGCAGCCCCTTTCCTCTTATGTCCTGAATCAATTCCGGATATTGGGACTTGTAATCTTCAAGCACTTTTGAGAGGACTTCACCTATCTGCTTTACATGTGTGCCGATGTCGCTTTCCACCATGTAGTCAATCACCGCCGAAGCCACTGCGCATCCAAGCGGGTTACCGATATAGGTTCCCCCGTGATCTCCCTGCTCCGTTTTAGCAGCAACCGCATCGCTCACTGCCACTGCCCCCAAAGGAAACCCTCCGGCGATTCCTTTTGCCATGGTGAGAATGTCCGGAGTGACTCCCTGCGAAACTGCTTCGAAGGCGTCTCCAGTTCTGAAGAACCCGGTCTGTATTTCGTCAAGAATAAGCAGCGCACCGGCAGCTTTGCATAGACTGGAAACTTTTGCCAGGTAATCCTTATCTGGTACGATGATCCCGCCCTCTCCCTGAATCGGTTCCACTATCACCGCCGCAGTTTCCGCACCGATCGCTTTCTCCATTGCAGCCACATCGTTGTAGGGCACTGTCACATGATGGGGGAGAAGCACGTTGAACCGGTCTCTTTGAACGCTCTGCCCCGTTGCCGATGCAGTACCGATTGTTCTACCGTGAAAGCTCATGCCGGTCGAAACAATCTCCTTTCTGCCAGTTACTTTTCTGGCGAGCTTCATCGCCGCATCGTTGGCTTCCGCACCGCTATTGGTGAAGAATATTTTTATCAGACCTTCCGGCAGCACCTTCTGCATGCTCAGCAGAAGTTTCGCTCTGGCGGGGGAGTAGGTGAGTCCTGAGTTGGGGTTGTGCATTATCTTAACACACTGCTCCGTTAAAGCACTGTTGATTACCGGGTGACAATTCCCCACACTCGATACCGCCCACCCTGCAGTAAAATCCAGGTACTTCTTTCCGTTTTCATCCCAGACATATACCCCTTCGCCCCGTTCGATTGACAGTGGCAACTTGGTGCAGAAACTCAGGTGATATTTGTTTTCAATTTCCATGGTATTCATCTGTCTCTCCTGTCGAGTGTTAAATAAAAAAGGCCCGCTTCCGTTTGGAGCAGGCCTTGTAATGATCGTAATGAGTATTCTTAAATCAGCTGATCACGTTTGACTCCAAATGGGAAAGCATCGCAGGCGAGTGTTTCGTCTGCTATTCAGGTTTCGGAGTCGTCGCAATGTGAGCTGCATCTGGTTACCTTTCGATAGGGATAAAATAATACAAATTAGAGACCGGAGGGGAAAAAAACAGATCCCCGGGGGCGGACCCTCTGGCAGTAGCCCAACCGTAAGGATGGGCGTTCTCTGTCCAGTATCGTGACAGCTGCGCCCTTCTTAACAGTCGGGGTACTGCCTGATCCCCCCAACGGAAGACCATCGCCCTTCTTTTATTTGTGATCGACAGACTCTGATGACTATGTACACCGGAGCTTCAATGCGGGAGAAGAAAGCCCTGTAAAAAGGAAGAAAAAGGAAATATCAAATGTCGAATATCTAATCCTGAATATCGAAATAAGCAGGACTATCCTTCGACTCCGGCGGACCTACGCTCAGGATGAACGGAGCGGGGGACATCGAATGAATCCGGGTTTCCCTGCACTATAAAGCGGCTTTCTAAAAATCCTACAAAATCACAATCTTTCTGGTGCACATCTATTATTTTTAGTAGCTTTATATGTAGGGCGGCTGCAGGAAATGCTCAGATTTTTCCCACCGCAAGGCAATGTTCCCTAGTATGTATTCCTCGCAAAATCAAGGAGTTCCACAAAGATGGATTTCAGGACGATCGACCGTGCTGCCGACAATATTCGTATTCTTTCAGCAGCTATGGTAGAACGGGCGAAATCGGGGCATCCCGGTGGTGCAATGGGCGGTGCCGATTTCATAAATGTGCTCTACACCGAGTTCCTCAACTTTGATCCTGATGATCGGGAGTGGCCCAATCGGGACCGTTTCTATCTTGATCCCGGCCATATGTCACCCATGCTGTACTCGGTACTTACCATGTGCGGTGCGTTCACCCTGGATGACATCAAGAATTTCCGTCAGTGGGGAAGCAACACCCCCGGACATCCCGAGCGCGATGTGAAACGCATGATCGAGAACACCTCCGGGCCACTGGGCCAGGGGCACGCCATGGGACTGGGTGCCGCAATAGCCGAGAGATTTCTCGTGGCCCGTTTCGGTGAATGGATGGCTCACAAAACCTACGCATACATCTCCGATGGCGGTATTCAGGAGGAGATCTCTCAGGGCGTGGGAAGACTTGCCGGACACCTGGGGCTCAGCAATTTCGTAATGTTTTTCGATTCCAACGATATCCAGCTTTCAAGCGGTACCGATGAGGTCACTAGCGAAGACACCGAGGCCAAATACAAGGCCTGGGGCTGGAACGTTATGACCATCAACGGCAACGATCAGCAGGCGATCCGCGATGCGCTCAAGAATGCTCAGGCCGAAAAGGAGCGTCCCACCCTCATTATTGGTAAGACCATCATGGGAAAGGGGGCGCGGGATAAAGACGGTCAGTCTTTCGAGTGTAAAGTATCCACCCACGGTATGCCGTTGTCTGAGGCCGGGGCGTCTTTTGAAGAGACAGTGAAGAATCTGGGCGGGGATCCTGCCGATCCATTCAAGATCTTTCCCGAAGTGGAAAGCTACTATAAAGAAGTATTGAATAAAAAGAGAGCTGATGCAAGGGCTAAGAAGGCCGAGCAGGCCAAGTGGGAAGCTGAAAATCCGGAACTGGCCCAAAAGTTTGCCTCCTTCATGAAAAATGAACTTCCGGAGATCGACTGGGCTTCGATACAGCAGAAATCAAACATTCCGAGCCGCGCCGCATCCGGAGTGGTTCTGGGTGAATTCGGTCAGAAAATCGGCAACATGATTGTTTCCTCCGCCGACTTGTCCAATAGCGACAAGACCGACGGATTCCTCAAGCATACAAAAGTGCTCAAAAAGGGTGACTTTACCGGTGCATTCCTTCAGGCCGGAGTTGCAGAGCTTACCATGGCTGCGGTCATGAACGGTATCGCTTCTCATGGCGGAGTTCTGGCCGTGTGCGGAACATTTTTCACCTTTTCAGATTATATGAAGCCGGCCGTTCGCATGGCAGCGCTCATGGAATTACCTGTCAAGTACGTGTGGACTCATGATGCTTTCAGAGTAGGGGAAGATGGTCCCACCCATCAGCCCATCGAACAGGAGATACAGGTCAGGCTGCTTGAGAAAATGGATAATCTCCACGGGCGCCGCAGCATGCTGGTTCTTCGTCCGGCCGATGCTGTGGAAACCACGGTCGCCTGGAAACTTGCACTGGAAAATTTTAAAGGCCCCAGCGCTCTTCTGCTGAGCCGACAGAACATCACCGACGTGCCAGCAAAGGCTGGCTCCACTCGCTTTGAGGATGCTCTCAATGCAAAGCGCGGTGCCTATGTGGTTGCCGATTGCGATGGTACACCGGATCTTATTCTGGTGGCCAACGGTTCCGAGGTGATCACCTGTGTAGAGGGTGCTGCGATACTGAGTAAAGATCACGGGCTTGCGGTCAGAGTGATCAGCGCTCCTTCTGAGGGACTTTTCCGCGAGCAGGACATCGACTACCGCGAATCGATTCTGCCTTTCGACGTGCCGGTGATGGGTCTCACTGCCGGTCTTCCGATCAACCTTCAGGGGCTGGTCGGTCCGCTGGGTAAAGTGATCGGTCTTTCGCGTTTTGGAGCATCGGCACCATTCAAGGTGCTTGATCAGAAGTTCGGTTACAATGCGGAAAACGTTGTAAAGCAAGCCGAAATATATCTTAAGGAATATGCTTCCACCATGGGCCGGATTCTTGCAGTGGCTTCAAAGGAAGAGAAGACAGCTTAAACGTGATTAGCCGCCTTCAACGATCTTTTGCGGGCGGCGTAATTGTTACGGGTCCGGTCACTTTGCCGAATAAGGGGGAGTTATGAAGATCGGGGTCGTCAGCGATACGCACCGCAACAGCAAATTGCTCGAAACTGCGGTGGATTTCCTCATCGAAAAGCAGAGAATTGCCTCTCTGTATCACCTTGGGGATGACTACGATGATGTTCGGGTGCTTGAGGATAAATACCTCGAAATTGTTCAGGTCCCCGGCACCTACGATGAGCGTTATAAAAACGGCTCACTGCCAGCCAAAGTCACCGACACTATTCTGGGGTTGTCAATTCTGCTTGTGCACAGTAGCGAAAAGGATCTGACCGATGATGACGTGGTGAAGTCCGATATCATACTGCATGGCCATACTCACAAAGAGGAATTATATCTTGAAGATGGCAAGCTGTTTATGAACCCCGGGCATCTCAAGGGACCGCTCGACAAAAATACGCCGCCCACATTCGGTATGCTTACCATCTTAGATCGTGAAGTGATTGCCACCATTTTCGATATGAACATGAAGGTGGTTCAGTCGATGGAGCTGGTCAGGTCTGAGAGCGGGCTTTACAAATCATTTGGATGACCAGGCACTCACAAACTTAGCACCATCGAAGCGATTGAGAAGTAGATCATCACTCCCGCAATATCGGTAATACTTGTGACCAGGGGGGCGCTGGCGGTTGCAGGGTCCCGCCCTATCTTTCTCAGAATGAACGGCAGGCTCATCCCGATAAGACTTCCTGCTGTTACTATCAAGAACATCGATATCGCCACTGCGATCGCTATCTGGTAGCCGCCTCTGAAAATGCCGATAGGGACTGCAGCCAACCCCATTGCCGCACCCAGTGATGTCCCCACAAGTATCTCTTTCATGAGCATGCGCCACCAGTCTTTCATGTGTACATCACCAGTGGCCAGGGCTCTGACCATTAGCAGTGCAGATTGTGCACCAGCATTTCCCCCGCCGGCAATAAGAAGCGGTAAAAAGAAAACCAGGGCAACCGCTCCGGTAATGGTGTCCTGAAAATGGGCAATGCCCGCGCCCGAAAAAATGTTTACGAATACCAGAAGCACCAGCCAGATGATTCTTCTGCGGTACAGAAGTCCCACCGAAGCCTCCCGCAAATTGGCGATGGGCTCTCCGTGGCTTTCGATACTCAGACCACCGATCCTCTGGAAGTCTTCCGTAGCCTGGATATCGGCCACATCCATCAGGTCGTCAATAGTGACAATGCCGAGAATCTTCCCGGCAGTGTCAACCACCGGAAGGGTCAGGTAGTTGTATTTCTTGATCATCTCCACCGCCTCCTCCTGATCACTCATGGCTGAGATGGCGATGAAGTTGTAGTCCATCACCGAGCGGATACTCTGGCTGGGGGATGCAAGTATCAAATGTCGCAGAGGAATTTCATCAACAAGCTTACCTGTACTGTCAGTAACATATACCACATTAATAGTTTCGCTGGTTCGCCCGATTCTGCGGATATGCTCCAGCGCCTCCTGGATAGTCCAGTCCTCCTTGACGTACACTATATCGGGAGTCATTACCCTTCCGACGCTGTTTTCCGGATACCCCAGCAGCACTCGTGTTTCCTTGAGGTCCTGGGGGCTGAGGAGGTTGAGGAATTTGCGAGTCATCTCCGCCGGGAGCTCTTCCATGAGAGCTGTACGGTCATCGGGGTCGAGGTCGGCCAGCAGGTGGCGGATTTCGTGGTTGGTGAGATCCTCCAGGAGTTCATCCTGCACTGAGTGATTCAATTCCGAGAATACATCGGCTGCAAACCGTCGAGGCAAAAAGCGCAAGAGCAGCACCCGCTGCGGCTCCTTGAGACTGGCAATCAGGTCGGCGACTTCGGGAGGAGGCCAGGTGGTGAGTTTTTCGCGCAGATCAGCCCATCGACGGTCATTTACCAGCTGCATCACTTCGGGTATGATTTTTTCCTGGGCCATTAAACTATACATCCTCTGCGAAAGTGATCTGTAATATAGTTTCGTGTCCAGATTTTTGAAACCGGTGAAGACAATTGCATGCTGAATAGAGAGGTGAAATGTTTTCATTAATTTTGATGCTGCAGTGGCACATAAAGTGGAGTATTTTTATGCGCTGTCTGTGCAGTGTAATGAAAAGACAACAAGGCGAGGATGAGTGCCATTCAGCTGAGTACTTTTTATATAAACGGGTAATAAGTCTCTGAAATAGTTGGAATTGGAATAATTTGTGAATACATCGACTCTCAATAAAGCTGAAAAAGTCAGTCAAACCAATTTGCTGTCGGATCGAACCAGGATGCCGCTTCTGCAACTGACGTGGCCGATTCTCGTCGAAAACCTTCTTCGGGTAGCCCTCTCCAGTGCAGATGTCTTCATGCTCAGTTTCTACTCCGAAAAGGCGGTGGCTGCAACAGGGCTGATCACCCAGTTTGTTTTTTTCATACAGCTTTTATATCTCATGGTGGCAAGCGGGGCAAGCATCCTGATCTCTCAGAATCTGGGAGCACGTAAAAATGAACAGGCCGGGCTCATCGCACTGGGAAGTATAGTCCTGGGGATACTTTTTGCGCTTGTCACCAGTGCCGGGATGTGCGGTACGGCTCAGCAGATCGTGGGCTTTTACAAGCTTGAACCCCAGGTGCACACCTTTGCTCTTCAGTACCTTCTTATCTACAGTGGCGGTTCGGTGTTTGTGGCATTGAGCATGGTTCTGGGAACGATCCTCAGGGCGCACGGGCACAGCCGCGAGCCCATGATTGTGAATGTTATCGCCATGCTTTTTAATGTGCTTGGCAATTATCTCTTTTTGTTTGGTCCCTTCGGTATTCCGGTTCTTGGGGTAGTGGGGGTGGCGCTGTCTACAGTTATTAGCCAGGTTATCGCCTGTATACTGCTTGTCGTGCTGATCAGAATGCGTGGTGATCTTGACATGCCGCTTGGAAATATCTTCAGGGTGCCTAAACAGGTATATCGGCAGATTCTTGAAGTGGGGGTCCCCACAGCCGGTGAAAACTTTTCCTACAACTTAGGCCAGATTGTCATCATGCGCATGGTGGCGAGCCTGGGTACCGAAGCCATGGCGGCCACGGTGTATGCCTTCACCATATTACGATTTGTTTTCATAACCTCCATATCTATTGGTAACGGTACACAGATCAAGGTGGGGTACTTTGTGGGGGCTGGCTGCGCCGATGATGCGCAGCACAGAGTTTTCCGCTACTTCGGGCTGGGATTTCTGATCTCTCTTGTGCTGGTTATAATTGTAAACCTGTTTCAGTCGCCGCTGCTCGATCTCTTTACAAAAAATGCAGAGATCCATCATCTCATTGCAGCGATTTTTTTAGTCGCACTGGTTCTTGAGCCCGGGAGAAACTTCAATGTGATAATCATTCCAGCTTTGAAGGGTGCCGGTGATGTGCGCTTTCCGGTTTACGTGGGAATGATATTCATGTGGGGCATAGGGGTGCTTTTCGCTTATCTGCTGGGCATCTCCTTGGGCTGGGGATTAATGGGAGTTTGGATCGCACTGGCCATGGATGAATGGATCAGAGGGCTGGTGATGCTTCAGAGGTGGCGCAAGGGGAAGTGGAAAACGAAGGTGTTCGTTAAAAGAGAGGCGGCTCAGGCGGTTTGAATCGGCATTCAATAAATCCTGAGTACAATCCGTATTACTCCACAAATTCTGGAAGGAGAAATCGATGAAAAAGATTCTTATCGCTGCTTTATCAATTTACACATTTTCTAATGCCGACACTCTTAAACCTGTAAATCTCAACAGTCCTGATATGAACAGTAAAGTAACTCTCATGCAGGCATTAAGTAAAAGAGCTTCGGTGCGGTCTTTCAGCGATCAGCCGTTAAGCCTTCAGCAGCTTTCTGATCTTCTATGGGCGGCAAACGGAATTAACCGGCCTGAAAAGGGCGGACGCACAGCCGCTTCTGCAATCAATGCTCAGGATATCGATATCTATGTTATTATGAAAGATGGGGCCTATCTTTACAGTCCAAGGGAGAAGAAGCTTTTACCGGTCGCTTCCGGTGATTTCAGAGATAAAATTGGACCGCAGGATTACGTGCAAACCGCACCTGTAAATTTGATTCTGGTTTCTGATCTGTCCAAGTTTTCAAGAGGCGATGATGCGGGAAAGGCTGCCTGGGCTGCGCTGGATGCCGGCATCGTGTCTCAAAACATCTCCCTGTACTGCGCTGCTGGCGGCTTGGCCACTGTTCCCAGAGCGATGATCAATTTTGAAGAACTGAAGAATATCCTTAAACTGAAGGACAATCAGAAGATAATGCTTAATCATCCGGTGGGGTATTCTAAGAATTAATCTAATCCCTCTTGATATTTAGGTGCTGAAGGCCGCTGGTGCTACCACCCCGGGCAGCACCCTCTTCCACCCATGACAGCCTCTCGGGGGGTAGTCGGAACCTCATCGCTGCCGCAGCATAGCAATCCCAAATTTCTGCTTCTTACATCTTTTCTTTCGGGCATATTGCTCCTTACGATTGCCAAATTTATACTCTACCTAATGGATTACAATCAAATAAATGCAGGCCATAGGAGGTTTCGGTGATTATACACAAAATCATGGTTTCTCTCTGTATCGGCATAAGTGTTTGTACAGCTCAGATTATTGATATCCGGGGAACTGTTATTGATAGCTCGGGAGCAGGTATTAATGGCGCGACAGTAGAATTGAAAGAATCAGGTATATCAACTAATACCGGTTCAGATGGGAGTTTTACTCTTTCCGGTAATATAACCGCCATAGAAAAAGCTTTGAATATCCCGCCAAAAAGAGAAAGTAGTATCCGGATACAAAACGGGAATCTGGATATACTGCTTTTTAAAAGCTCAAGCATTTCAGTAAACATTTACAATGTAAGTGGCAGGAATATATTCAGCAGCAGCAAAGTGTATTCATCCGGTAGACATACATTAAGCTTTGCTGCGCAGACCTCAGGTATTCACCTGTACAAAGTCATCATCGGCAACTCAGAGACCTATTCATTCAAAATGTTGCCATTCAGCTCGTTTTCAGTATATCCAGAAAATCGAACTCCTGGTAGTAGCAGTTTTGCAAAGCAGGCAAGAACTGCAGCGGTAATGAGAGATGTTCTCTGCATCACCAAGGAGGGACAACTGACCTACTATGATTCTATCAGGACATCTGATACAAGCGGTATCGTTGTCAAGATGATTCCCTGCGCCGGTATTGTGGTCGATGTTGATGGAAATGAATATCAAAGCGTGAGACTGGGTGATCAGGTCTGGACTGTGGAAAACCTGAGGACAACAAAATACAACGACGGAACTCCAATTCCTTATATATCGGATAATGAAGAGTGGGCGAACAGCACCAGTGGTGCATTCTGCTATTACGAGAATGATTCTGCCAACGTGGTTAAGCATGGTGCACTATACAATTGGTATGCAGTCAGCACTGGTAATCTCGCTCCGGAAGGCTGGCGGATACCCTCCTATACAGATTGGAATAATTTGCAAAGTTATCTTAGGCTAAACGGGTATGATTTTGATGGATCAACTTCCGGCTCTAAAATTACAAAGTCGATGGCAGCCAGAACAGATTGGATATATTGCGATACAACAGGTACGCCGGGGAACAATCCGTCAAGTAATAATAGTAGCGGTTTTTCTGCTTTTCCGAGCGGATTTCGTAATAACAGGAGTTTAGACTACGGTCAAGGCCGCACTTGTTATTTATGGTCTGCTACTGAATCAGGAACATCATTTGCAAACAGCATTGCCCTCTATTATGATCAAGTATATTTATCTACAATTGGACTCCTCAAGCAGAACGGGTTTCCTGTTCGATTGGTGAGGACACAATGATCGATGCAGTGGAGAAATCGATAGTACCAATTATTAAATCTGTCGATAATACAAAGGTATCATAACCGGCTTAAGTCACGGTTCCTGGTTTTCTGTTCTACCCATCTCCTTAATGAAACTGGTAGGTCTTTTCTGTTTTCTAGTGAAAATGTCTGAAAGCGTTTACCGCAATGTAGGGTAGAATGTGCAGGAGGACAATTTACCTGACAGAAAACCTCTTTTCACGAAAGGCTGGTTCAGCTCGCTGCAACTTTTCCATATCGGATGTCACTCTGTTTCTAATTTGGTGAGATCTTTCACACCCGTAATGGTGAGTAGAATGAAAAAGCCACTTCTCAGAGCGGCATTTTGAATCTGGTATGCGGTTTGCACAAGGTCTGAGCGGAAATCAGAAATTAACTGTGCAAGGAGTTATTCATGAATGGTACGAGTGTGCTTTCGGTAATGGCGGTTATTGTGGCAGGTGTCAGTCTGATGCTTTTTAGCGGATGCAGTTCGGTTCATAGACAGTATGTATCAAAAGTGAAAGACCAGTTCGCAAGTCAGGAATTCAGACCATCTGAAATTCTTACAGAGGATCACATCGCCTCACTACCGCAACCGGTGCGTGACTATATCATTTACAGTGGTGCGATCGGTAAACCGATCCCACAAAGCATTCGTTTTGATTTCGATGCAAAAATGTGGAAAAGTGCAAAGAGCTCAGCCATGAAGTGCAAAAGCGAGCAATATAACTTTTTTGGGGAACCAGCCCGCTTATTTTTCATGAAAGCCAGTATGTTTGGAGTTCCGGCAAGAGTGCTGCACGCATATAGCAACAAAAGCGCAAGCATGTATGTGCGAGCAGCCGGTTTGTTTACGATGGTCGATGTGAAAGGTGAAAAATTATCCAGAACGGAAACCGTTACAGTGCTGAACGATATGTGCTTTTTTACACCTTCAGCATTAATCGACGAGCGGCTCCGCTTTGAGCAGATTGATGAGCAGAAGGTTAAAGTAATTTTTCATAATGGCCCCCATGTGGTTAGTGCGGTACTGATTTTCAATGAAAAGCATCAGTTGGTGAATTTCTACAGCGATGACAGGCCAGCACTGGGCGATGATGGCAAGACATTCAGGGAAGCACGGTGGTCATCACCAGTTAAAGATTACAAAGAGTTTGATGGAAGAATGTTCCCGACATATGCGGAAGCCATTTACCATTATCCGGAAGGTGATTTGGTTTATGGTAAATTTCGGCTGCGAAAAATAGAGTACGACCCGAAAGTGGTAGAAAACAAAACAAGATGATTAAAGTAGCTACTGGCGGCGAAGGCAGAAATTGGGTTCTTGTCTTCACCTGACAGTAGATCTTTAACAGTTTTACAATCCCTGTACCAGTTTCACCAGGCCCGCTTGTTGAAACTGCACCAGGATTTTTCCCGTGGAACTGTTGTCTTTTCCAACAACCAGTCCAGTTTCCGCGAATTTCTTGTGGAAAATCATCTCCCCGATGAAGAAATGTTCTCTTGGGGAATAGGAGCGGGTTTCGGCCTGGGGTCCATCAGTATTCTCCAGGAGATCTGTACCGGAGTAACAGTTGGTTTTAAAGCATTTGGTGCAGCAGTATTCAAAAACAGAGTTTCTATCTATGGTCTTTCCGCTCCCTGCAATGCCGCGGTCCAATTGTGCCGGCGTTACTTTTTCACATGAGCGGCAATAGAGGTCAATGTTTTCAAGTGGATTGAAAGAAGTGGACATGGTACCTCCCAAGATGCGTAACAACTGATGTCTAATTCCAAGAAACTGGAAATTAGCATCTGGGCAGCGTCTAAATCAATCAAAGGATCATTTTTTATTTTTGGGGAACTCAAATGGCCCTGATTGTCCACTTACATTAGGAATACCACGAAAAAGCACTAAAAGATGATTGAAAAAGCAAGGATTGCATGGATTCATATCGTATTTTATGGCGGCCATACAACATCGAATGATCGAACGGAAAACAACAATGAGAATCGTTTTTATGGGTTCCGCGGATTTCGGAATTCCGGCGCTGGAGCGGCTGATGCTCAAGCATTCCATTGTGGGTGTCGTGAGTACTCCTGCAAAGCCCAAGGGACGAGGGCTGAAACTGTTCGATTCGCCGGTTACCGAATTTGCCCGCGCTCACGGTTTGGGTCCGATTATAACTCCGGAGAAACTGAAAGACCCCTCTTTTGTGGCAGCGCTCACTAATCTCAAACCAGATCTGTTTGTGGTCGTCGCCTACAGGATTCTCCCTCGTGAGGTATTCACTATCCCCACTTTCGGAACAGTGAATATCCATGCCTCTCTGCTTCCCAAATTCAGGGGGGCAGCTCCGATTCACCGGGCCATAGAAGCGGGGGAGAAGGAGACCGGGGTCACTATTTTCAGAATCGATGAAGGAATCGATACCGGGGAAATCCTTGCCAGAGAAAGAACACCCATCGGGGAGGAGGAGACGACCCCTCAGCTCTATGAAAGGCTAAGTCAGCTTGGTGCCGAGCTGCTCGAGCGTGTTTTGGACAAAATGGAACAGGGAAGCATTGAGCCTCTGGCGCAGGATGAACAGTTGGTTTCCAAAGCCCCAAAGCTCAGTCGGGAAGAAGCTCATGTTCAGTGGAGTCTGACCGCAGAACAGATTTACAATAAAATACGGGCATTCAAGCCTTTTCCCGGGATATTTTTTCTGCTGGGTGAGAGGAAAATCAGTATAGAGTGGGCAACTCCTGTTGATCAGAACAGCGCAGAAGCCGCTCCGGGAGAAGTAATCGAAGTCAATCGTGACTATTTCAATATTCAGTGCGGTCAAGGTGCTCTCAGGGTTACGGAAGTCAAGCCAGAGGGAAAAAAGAACATGAGTGTTCAGGCTTTTCTGCTTGGAACCACATTAGTAAAAGGAACAGTACTTCAATGAATACACGGCAGTTTGTGTTAAAGGTTTTAACCGATTTTGACAAGAATCCTGGAGACCTGGAACGTCTGGTGGACAAAGTCCTTCATCATAAAAATATAGAACATCGGGACCGACGTTTCGTATTTGAACTTGTCTATGGAGTGGTGCGAAATCGATTGTATCTTGATTATTGCATCAATCGTTTTCTTACAGGGGAGCAGAAACTTGATGATCTCCGGCGCATTCTGCAGATTGGTGTTTACCAGATCATGTTTCTGGATCGTGTTCCGGATCATGCGGCAGTGAATGAATCTGTAAACCTGGCCAAGTTGAACAAATCCACTTCCGGTGCGAGCGGCGTAGTTAATGCGGTACTGCGCAACATTATTAAAAATAAACATCAGATTCCTCTTCCCGATCCGCAGAAAGACCTTAACGAAAGGTTGTCTGTTGAGTTCAGTCATCCCAGATGGATGATTGAACGCTGGATCTCAAACTACGGCCTTGCCAAAACAAAAAAGCTGCTCGCTTTCAATAACGAAAGACCTTCGGTCTACCTGCGCCGAAAGATCCGGGATATTTCCCGTCAACAGTTTGAAACCGATGTGCGCACCATTTGTGAACAGGCCGGAGGCTATCTGAATCTGTATTACAAGATGAAGAAGGCGCTGGATCCGGAAAACATCAGACTTCTTCGTCAAGGGTTCTGTACCGTTCAGGCACCATCATCCGGTTGGGTAGTGGCTCTTATGGATGTACAGAAAGGGGACCACATCCTCGATTTGTGTTCCGCGCCGGGTGGAAAAACCACCTTGATGGCAGAAATCATGGGGGATAAAGGTACTGTTGTTGCCTGTGAGCTGAAAATGCACAGGCTCAGGAAAGTTATCGAGACAAGCGGGCTCATGGACCTGCACAACGTCTATCCTCTGGTCTGTGACGCCGTCAAACCGCCTTTCACCGGGCAGTTTGATAAAGTGCTGCTTGATGCACCTTGCAGTGGTACCGGGGTATTGCAGCGCCATCCTGACGGTCGTTGGGTAAAAACTCCTCAGGATATAGAACAACTGGCAGGGTTACAGAAAGAGATGCTCGAGAGTGCGTCGGAACTGGTGTGTTCTGGTGGAGTTTTGGTGTACTCAACCTGCTCGCTGGAGCCGGAGGAAAACGAGAAGCAGATCGAGTGGTTTCTTAGCCGGTTTCCGCAGTTTACTCTTGATGGGACACCTGACAGCGTGCCGGCTCGTTTTACCGATAATAAAGGGTTTCTGAAAATTACCCCATTTGAACATGGGCTCGACGGCATGTTCGCCGCACGACTGCGAAAGCGCTGAACCGATTCTTCAAGAAGCGGTTTTAAAATGATTCGTTGTTCTTTTCAGGACGCTGCAGGATTTCGATCTTTACCTTCTCTATCCTCTGATTGTCCATCTTGAGCACCGTTATCTTCAGTCCCTCGTAAGTGATCTGGGTGTTTTCCTGGGGAACGTCTCCATGCTCATGGTAGATTAAACCACCCAAGGTGTTATAGTCAGCTTCCTCGTTTTCAAGGTTTATATCCAGTTCTTCACTAAGGTCACTCAGGTCTACATGCGGATCTACGATGTAAACGTTGGTGTCGATCTGCACTACTTCCTTCTCCTCCACATCGTACTCATCCTGGATATCTCCGACGATCTCCTCCAGAATATCCTCCATGGTGACCAGTCCGGCAGTCCCACCGTACTCGTCAACAACGACCGCCAGATGAAGTCTGCGCAGTTTGAACTCTTTCATGAGGTCATTTATCTTTTTGCCCATGGGGACGAAATGGCACTTCTTGGTCAGGGAAGAAAGATTCCAGCTTTCGGCACTGTTTTCAGAGAGCCAGGAGAGGATGTCTTTGGCGTAGAGAACACCGACAATCTGATCAATAGTTTCCTTGTAGACCGGAATGCGGGAATGCCCCTCGTCGCGTATTATCTTCAAGACCGAATGAAGGTCAGAACTAATATCAATACCTTTCATGTCAATTCTGGGGACCATGATCTCATCAACGGTGGTTTCGCTCAGATCGAAAATGCTGCGGATCATCTCCCTTTCTTCTTCGTTTAAGGCTTCGGTTTCATCCCCTGTAGTGATTCGAGCCTTTTCCTCGTCGGATAGAAATGCCAGTTTCTCATCATACCTGAGAATCTTCAGCAGTAGTTTCTGTATGGCGATGAAGAGTGAAACAAAAGGGATGAAAAACCAGGAAAGAATCCGGTAGAGGTAATAGGCTGCTGCAGTATACCCTCTGTAGAACCTTAAGGCTAATGCCCGTGGAACATAATGTGCAAAAAGTCCCAGTACAAGAAATGAGAACAGAAGCGGTACAATCCAGGTGTTGAATGAAACTGCTTCGGGAAATAATACTCTGAAATATGCAAAGGAGAGTATGGCGAAAGCGCAGTTGCTTAGAGTTTTCCCCAAACTGACTGTGCCGCTGACTGCAGGCCTGTTTTCAAGAATATCATCGATTTTGGAAGCGTAGTAGCGCAAATGTTCGTCATCTGCAGGGATGTGGCTTCTTTCGATCGAGGAGAAGATGATTTTGATAATCGAGAAGAAAGAGGATAAAATGAAGCTGATGATCAGTCCTGTAATAAAAAAGGAACCAGCAGGGTCACCTTCCAAAAAAAAGCCTCCTTAAGTTACAATCAACTAGCCGAGGGTGAAAACCTCAGCCGAATTTTTGGTGAATCATACAAAATACATTATTTCAATAGCGCAAACTATGGTTTATCCAGGTAGAACCGCTCTCTGGATTCCATAGCTTCCCGTTCTTCGACTTTGTAATGATCATGGCCCAGCAGATGGAGAAATCCATGCACAAAGAGTCTTTTGATCTCCTGTTCGTATGAAAGCTGATACTTTCGCGCCTGAACACGAGCTCTTTGGAGGGAAATGTAGATCTCCCCCAGAAGGTCCGGATCCCCGAAGGTGAAGGATAGTACGTCAGTCGCCTTGTCTTTGCCTCTGTACTGACGATTCAACCGGCGGATGACAAAATCGGAACATAATACGAGAATCGTGCGGCGTTTATTGGGCACTCGTTCGCCTTTGTAGAGCGCGGCCGATGTCTTCTGCAGCATCTCCTCAGGGCAGGGAAGTGATTTGTAATCATGAATCAGTTCAAGCGTAGGGCACTCTCCCGTTTACGTTTACAGTGGAAAAAACAATTGACCAAAAGCTTTCATTGTGGTAAAATCTGAAAAACGCCAGGTCAGAACGGTTATAATATAATTTCGACTTTGCTTGAAAGCACGCAGCTCCGGGCTTCACATGAATGGAGGAAAGGAAAATGTCCTTCCACAACAGGATTACTACAAAACTAGTCGTATGCATCTGCTTTCTGGTGACCCTTTCCTTTTCTCAGAACGCCAGCAGAACCTGCCACATAAAGAGCATGGTCGGTACAGTCAAAGTGAGACGGGATAATTCCTCGGTATGGAACAACGGGCGACTTAAGATGACCCTTAAAGAAAATGATGCGATCCGTACACTCATCGAATCTGAAACTGAGCTTGAAACTTCTGAAGGAACAATAATTAAAATTGGTGAAAACACTACCGTTGAACTGTCTGCTCTCAAAGGAAACGGGGCGGTTCAGAATACAAAATTGAAGATCCTGAACGGTTCTATTCTGGCCAACGTCAAAAAACTGGTCAACACCAAGTCCACATTCAGTTTTGAGACCCCCACCGCCACTGCAGCCATTCGGGGAACGGTGGTCAATTTTGACGTGGGTTCAAGCAAAACAGTTATTAAAGTTTTCGAAGGTAAGGTCTGGGTTACACCCCAGGGATCCACCCAGGGAGCTGAACTGAAGGATCGACAGATGACCGTGGTGGAAAAAGGGCAAAAATCCATTGTTATTCTGGATATTCCCGAGGATATGATCCCTAAGGATACCTCTTCCGGTCAGACGGACTCCACAGTCGTACCCGACAGTTCTCTCAATACAGATCCTGACCTTGAGCAACTCCCGGATACAGTGCCTGAAGAGGACAGCAGCGTAGCACCGGAACCGACTTCCATAAATCTTGAAGTCTCCAAACCTGCTGAAAACAGCAAATTCACTGTTGGTGAAGCTGTTCATGTTGAGGGAACGGTTTCCCCCGGCAATTCAATTGTGAGTGTGAATGGAAAGAGCATTAAGGTTGATGGACAAGGGATTTTCAAGACTGAGCTTACGGCCCCTTCCAAAGAGGGTGATTACCGGATAAAAATCAGTGCCGATTACAAAGCGCTGAATGCCGGTGTGGAACGGCAGATAGTGGTTGCACCGGTGGCGGCAGGTCTGGTGGTAGCATCTCCTGTAGAGGGACTTGTGGTAAATAAGCCGGTTGTCTCGGTAAGTGGAACCGCTTCAGCTGGAGCGGTGGTAACCGCTGGAGGAATAAAGCTGGCGGTACAGGCAAACGGCGCCTTCAGAGGAGAGGTTCCGCTGCCTGATGAGGAGGGGGCGGTGCAGATTGAAATTGAGATGTTTTTGGAAGGTGGCCGTTCAACCAAGCTGGTTCGCAATATAACTTACAAACCTGATCTTCAGTTTAATATTTCTGTGCCCGCAGAAGGACAGGTATTCAACACGACTAGTATTCCGCTAAAAGGCGAACTGATACCCCGCGGGGCAGAATTGATGGTTAATGGTCGCAAAGTTCAGGTCACCTCGGGTGGACCCTTTGCCGGCATGTACGTCATTCACGATCAGGAGGGGGAGGTCACACTTGAATTCGAGGCTCTTTACGGAAGTCAATCTGTGAAGATGACAAGAAAAGTGGTTTACAAGAGATCTGTGGATATGAATAAACCGCTTCTTCAGGGTGTGCTTCCGGAGGTTTCGCGGCAGCGCAAGCTGGCTTTTACTGTCATCGACAGGACTACTGATGAAGAGATCTCGTTTCATAGGGAAATCGATGGAATGAAAGAGGTTGAGAGGGGACCTGCAAACTCTCCCTTTTATGTTGTTCTCGAAGACGGAATTCACAGCTATGCAGTCTACGCTGCTGACAAAGCTGGAAACCAGACGCAGAGGATTACGCGGAAAGTGGCTTATCTGGAATCACCGGTGTGGCAGATAAAATTGAGAAAACCGGCAGGAGATTTAGTAATCCATGTACCGCCATCTGCACCTGATCAGAGCTTCCAATCGAGATATACTATTGAAATGTCGGTAGAAAAGCTACCCGGGAATGACCCTGCTCTTATCAAGGAAATCGTCTTCTCCAACTCGGCTACCGGAGAGAGTGTGCCCAGAAGAAATCTCACGACCGTGGATGTTGAATGTGAGCTTGCTCTCGACAGGAAAAAACCCAATCTGATTACCGTACAGGTTAGAGATATCAATGACATAGTAAAGACTCGTCAGTTCACAATCAATGTACGATAAAGAGTGCACAAAGAATAACTATGAACCTAAAACGCCTTTTTAAAACAACTGCTTTCCTGGCAGGTGTGTTTTCTCTCAGTGTCTTTGCTCAGGAATCAGTAGATTCCGCAATGGTTATCACGGAAGTGGGCTCCATTTTACAGCCGGATTCAGCTCTGGAAACTAAGGAGCAGACAAGTTCAGAAAGTTCGCTCGTTTATACCATGATTGTCAAACCGGGTATTTTCCATGGCGTTTATAGTAAAGGAGACGGACCGATTCTCATTGACGGCAGTATTGTGGTGCCTGCCGGTCAGGTTTTGGAATTCGGTCCCGGTATAACATTGTTCATGGCTTCCGGCTCAGAAATCACCGTGTATGGTGAAATGAGGGCACTTGGTACCAGAGATGAGCCGATTCGGTTTATTTCCAATAAGGAAACTCCTCAAGCTGGCGACTGGAACAGAATATATCTGCGCTCCCGTTCAGCATCTGTCTTCAGAAATTGTCAGATTAAACATTCTGTCGAAGGGCTGGTGGTTGAAAATGGGTATGCCACAATTGATGGATGCATCTTCGAACGAAATCTGCGAACTGCCATCGATTTGAAAAATGCCGAAGTTAAAGCCAAAAACAGTACTGTTCGAAATGGACATCCAATAGCAGTCTTTGTTCAGAATAAGGGAATCTTTATTGCTGAAAGCCTTTCTGTGAGGGACAATTCAACTGCCCTGCTTGTTTCTGACGGTGCAAATGTGAATCTGTCACGGGGAATGCTAAGCCGAAATCAGAAAGCGGTGGTTCTTTCCGAAACGGCTGCATTATCTGTAAATGGAACTCTAATAAGTAAAAACCATGTGGGAATAATCACTGCAGGAGACATTTCCAAAGCAGCTCGCCGCAGTTCAAAGGAGAATGGCTCCAATGTGAGGAAAGTCAAGCCGGTGGAAATCTTCAGGTTTTACGGTAATGACAGTAAAGTGGTTACAGCTTTGAAGGCTTCAAGATCTGCCGATTCAACTGAGTTTAGAATTTCACAAGTGCAGGATGAATCTGCAAGCTTTATTGGTAATGTCACTACCGGTTTCAGTTATTATCAGCCCCTGAGCCTGAAACATCCGGTCAGGAATAGAACCGTTGAGTACACTACAGTGCAGGTCACACCCGATTCTTCGGTCATCGATTCAACTGTCAGTTACAGAGATACGACAATATATCAGAATCGTTATCCGGGAGAGCAGAGTGACCGTTTTTATGCCGGGCTTCAACCGGAACTGCAGGTGTTTGCAAGTGGCAAAAACGGGGGTACGGATGTTAATCTGCTGATGGATCTTTACGGTAATCAGTGGTTAAGCACGAATGGTTATATCCACAAGAATATCTTCAATTTATCGCTGGATTTTAAAAACAATAATCTCTCTTTCGGAGATTTTTACGAGAGCGGTTCAGAAATTTCCATGTCTGGTCGACAGATGACCGGTATTCGCTACACTGGCTCTTACTGGGATATGGGTGCAGGAAATGGCCGATTTGAGTTCAGACTTGCTGCGGGGGAGACTGAGATATCCAAGGATGTGGGAGATCATGAGCTAAATATTTACAATGTGGTGGTGGATTCTAGTTCAGCCGCACGCCAGCAGGTGACCTATGTGCTTGCAGGGTTGGTTCGACCCACAAAAAATTCTCACTTTTCTGTACGTGGAATAATTTCCAGAGATCAGATCTACAAGCCCCTCTTTAGAAGCCCCATAAACGATGTTGGCGCTCCTGAGCCGATTCAGGCACAGACCGGCCTTTTCGAAGGAGGAGTTCAGCTAATGGGTGGGCTCATGGAGGTTTTCGCCGAACTTGATCTTGGAAACCATGATACAATTCCCTCCTCAGAGCGGGATGCAACCGCATGGTACAACCCCGAAATTGAGGAGGCGGTTCCCAAAGTGTTCAGCCTTCTTAATAGAAACGACTTCAGCTCTCATTCCGCTTTTCTGGGTGGAGTGCGCGGGTTTTATTCCGATATGCAGCTCAAGTTGACCTATATGGAAGTAACCAAAGACTTCTTTTCTGCCGGTAACCCCTATCTGGAAACTGACAAGCGCAGTCTGGTTGCTTCCGCTGAAAAGGAGATTCTGGAGAATCTGAATGTGTCAACTGAGTATGAATATGAAAAGGTGCTGATCTCTGAAAATCCGGAAGTCAGAAATTCTATTAGACTGGCATCGGCTTATTCCCTCGGGGAAAATCTTCCGGAGTTGACACTGGATTACTATGCCCAGATCAGCACTTCCGATAAAACTGAGGGTGTTGAAAAAGTTATCGCTGATGACAGCATTACTGTGGATTCCTCTTACCGTGCCTTGGATCTGCGACATCTCTTGAGTGCTGAGGGGCGACAGACATTTAAAAACGGTACCTCCTATTCACTTCGCTATCAGTTGCTGATTGAAAATGATATGGCCTCTCATCCGGATGCCGGCTTGAAGAACGAGGGAGATGAGTTGCAGCATCAGCTCAGTGGTTCCTTCCAAATGAGATTGCAGAAGCTGTTACGAAACAGGTTCGATTTCCGGTTGTCCACAAAAGATGCAAATCGTGATTCTTTGCAGGGAATAAACTACCGCCTGGCAGATCAGCTTACTATTGATGTGATTCCAAGAAAGCTTACCGTTAGTATGGCTGGGGACTACAGTAAACGAGTGGACCAGGATTTCAGCACGGAAACTCGCTCCTGGAATGACCCGGTAAATACCATTGCCTGGGGTGGGGAGTCGGAGGCCCGATACACTGTAAACTCTAAATTTACTGTGACACTTAAGGGACGCTATGAAAAGAGTTATGATGAGTTGCCGGGTTCTGCAGAAAATTACATCCTGAAAATGGGAGCATTAAGGGTTACCTGCCTGTTTTAAGAGTACTTAGACAGTGCTCCTTCACATAATATCCTTTCTTTTTCAGCAGAATCAATAGAGAATGGATTCGTTTTGCGTTTCATGCCTTTTAGCGAGCATTGCCCGGAGATAGAACTCTGATAAACCTCAATGAAGACCTGTTGCTTGTTAGTTTTCCAGAATAGAAGAGTTTTCTCCACAAAAAACTCAGGACAAAGCGGAAAACAGCTTTGTCCCGGGTAAATGATGGTTGTTCCATCAGGACTGTCGAATCATCTGTTATAAATCATCAATTGTGGATATTTATTCTCTTTCTGAACAGGATCTTTTCCGCTGTCTGAACTTCAACTACATAGACTCCGTCTCCAAGCAATGTATTCAGCATTAGTATGTGCGACCCGCTAAACTGCCTTGAGCACACAAGCTTGCCTCTGAGATCGTAAATCTGTAACCCGACATTCTGTGCATTTGTAAGCACCAGTGATTGGTTTCGCAACTCTATTCTGTTTGTTTCCTTATTGCTGATTCTGCTGGCAGTCAGCTGGGATACATTTATCCGTATTTCCTGGCTGGATACTGTTGCACCCCTGTTATCAGTAACTTTGGCTGTAAGTACGTGCTCCCCGATTTGAGCATCGTTCCAGATAAACTCAAAAGGAAGAGCTGTGCATTCGCCGATCTTGGTGATCCCATCATAGAATTCCACCTTTGTCACCTGCCCATCCTCATCCGATGCTTCAGCCGACAATTGTATGGGCGTTGAATATTCAAAAGTTACATTTTCAGCAGGTGAAGTGAGGCTTACTGTCGGCAGCTGATTGACAATGATATCAATGCCGGTTGTCATGGTTACATTACCGGAGTTATCGGTGGCTTTTACTCCCAGGGCATAACTCCCCGCAGGTACATCTGTCCATACAAAAGTGAAGGGAGCCTGTGTTTCTTCGCCTATTTTCGTGTTGCCGTTGAAAAATTCAACTTTCTGAACAGTGCCGTCCTGATCTCTGGCATCTGTGGTGATGGTAATTTCAGCCGGGGCTGAAAAGATGGTTCCTGTGGAAGGACTTGTGATTAGAATCGCAGGGGCCAGGTTCGCCTTCAGAACCTTAATCACCACAGCCGAGGAGATAGTCATCGCTCCCTTATCATCTATAGCTTTGGCTGTAATAACGTAATTTCCCTCCGCAACATTCTGCCAGTTGAAAATGTATGGAGAATTCTGCACTTCACCAAGCTTTTCCGCTCCGTTGTAGAACTCAACTCTGGCGATTGTTCCATCATCATCAGATGCATTTGCGTTAATGGCAACCGTGGCTGGTGCTGTAAACTCCTCATTGTAAGAAGGCGAGGTTATGGCCACAATCGGGAGATGATTTGGGTCATTGACTTTGAATGAAACCGGGTCTGATGTGGTGACTGCTCCGGAATCATCTGTTGCTTTAGCAGTGAGAACATAGCTTCCAAAAGGAACGTTTGTCCAGTTAAAGGTGTATGGTGAACTAGAGGCTTCTCCTAATTTAACTGTACCGCTGAAGAATTCAACTTTTATAACACTTCCGTCTGCATCGGATGCATCTGCTGAAATGGGAATGTTTGCAGGACCTACAAACTCTTCGTCGTTTTCAGGGCGAGTGATTGTTACAAAGGGAGCCTGGTTCAGATTACCGATAGTGATTATAACGGCTGTCGAAGTGGTGACAGCTCCTGAATTATCCGTGGCTTTGGCGGTTATGGAATAGGTCCCCGCGGTAACATTTGTCCAGTTATAGTTGTATGGTGACGAGTTATCTTCACCCAGTTTTGTAGTTCCGTTAAAAAACTCCACCTTGGAAACAGAACCGTCTGCATCCGAGGCTGCTGCGGTAATGGTGATGGATGCCGGTGCAGTAAACGTCGCATTGTTTACAGGTGAGCTTATCG
>JAEZKC010000075.1 GCA_023436205.1 Fibrobacterota bacterium | reverse complement strand
GCAATGGCCTTGCCGTC
The DNA here is from genome assembly GCA_023436205.1 of Fibrobacterota bacterium. Taxonomy (GTDB): domain Bacteria; phylum Fibrobacterota; class Chitinivibrionia; order Chitinivibrionales; family Chitinispirillaceae; genus JAEZKC01. Next base: position 2,629 of record JAEZKC010000075.1, on the reverse strand, counting down.
GATCACTTCCGCCATCTGAGGATCTTTCGTGAGGGATGAGGGGCCAAGCCGGAACGGCATGCCGGCCGGTGGTGCTATGTTGGCGCCGCCGGCCTAGGGCTCAGGCGGCGGATTCGGCCGCCTTGGCCTGGCCGGGCACGGCCTCCTTGGGGTGGTCGTTCGCGGCGCCGTAATGGCTCTCGATGAAGGCGGCCGAGTATCGGTTCTCGCGGCGGTCGCGGGCGAGGTCCTCGGCCGAGCGGTCCGTCGGCTTGCCGTAGCCGCCCGCGCCGGGCGTCTCAACGACGATGGACCGGCCGTCGGTGACGTGGATCTCCAGCGGCTTGCTGGACAGCAGGCTCTCGCCCTCCGCCGTCTTCAGCCTAAACTGGCCGCAGCGTCCCGGCTCGCCGCCGAACACGCCCCAGGGGCGGTTATGGAAGCGCTCGCCCATGCCGCTGAAGATGCAGTCATGGTCCACCGGCCGGATGACGCGGCGGATGGCCATGCCGCCCCGGTGCTGGCCGGCTCCGCCGGAGTCCTGCACCAACTCGTAGCGCTCGACCAGGAGCGGATATTCGGTCTCGATGGCCTCCACCGGGAGGTTGGACGTGTTGGTGATGTGCACCTGCACACCGTCGGTGCCGTCGCGGGTCGCGCGTCCGCCGAAGCCGCCGCCCAGGGTCTCCAGATAGACGTAGCGCTCGCCGCTGCGTGGATCGACGCCGGAGAACACGGCGGTGGTGTTGGCGCCGTTGGCCGCGCCCACCACCCGGTCGGGCAGGGAGGTGGCGAACGCGCCAAGGATCACGTCGATGACGCGCTGGCAGGTGTGCGCGCGGCCCGCGACCGGGGCGGGGAATACGGCGTTCACCAGCGTGCCTTCCGGCGCCCTGATGGTGGGGATGCTGAGCAGGCCGTCATTGTTCGGCACGTCCGGGTCCAGCAGCGCCTTCAGGCAGTAGCAGACGGCGGCGTGGGTGGCGTTCAGCGTCAGGTTGATGTTGCCGCGCACCTGCGGCGAGGTGCCGGTGAAGTCGAACAGGATCTCCGAGCCGGTCTTCTCGATGCGCACGGTGATCGGCACCTGGTCGTTGCCGAGGCCGTCATCGTCCATGCGGTCGGAGAACGAATAGACGCCGTCGGGCAGGGCCTCGATGTGCCGCAGCATGCGGCTGCGGGTGCGGGCGATGAGGTCAGAGAAGATGGAGTGAAGCGCGTCCACCTCGACGTTGGCCAGCAATTCCAGCATCCGCCGCTCGCCGAGCCGGCACGACGCGATCTGGGCAAAATAGTCGCCGCGGCGCTCGGTGGGCACGCGCACGTTCAGCAGCGCCAGTTCCAGCAGGTCCTCCTGGACCTGATAGTCGCGGAGCAGCCGCAGGACGGGGATGCGCAGGCCCTCCTGGTAGATCTCCGACATGCCGCCGGCCATGGAGCCGGGCGCCATGCCGCCGACGTCCGCATGGTGCGCGATGTTGCAGACGAAGCAGACCAGGCGCCCGTCCTTGAACACCGGCATGGCCATGTTGATGTCCGGCAGGTGGGTGCCGCCCGCCACGTGCGGGTCGTTGGCGAAGAACAGGTCGCCGGGTGCGAGAGTCTTGCCGTACTTGGCGACGATGCCGCGCACCAGGCCAGTCATGGACGCGATGTGGATCGGCAGGGAAGCCTCCGCCTGCACCACAAGGCGCCCGTCGGCGTCGGCGATCACAGTGGAGTGGTCCTGCCGCTCCTTGATGTTGGTGGAATAGGCGCTGCGCTTGAGCGCGACGAACATCTCGTCGGAGATGGACTTCAGCGCGTTGTAGGTGATTTCGACCTGGATCGGATCGAGGGGAGAACGGACGTTGGTCATCATGCCACCTGGATCAGGAGATTGCCGCCGGCATCCTGCCGGGCGCGGGCGCCCGGATTGACGACGATGGTGGTATCGAGCTGCGTATTGATGGCGGGCCCTGCGACCTCGGCATCGATGATCAGGTTGCGCCGGTCATAGACGGCGGTGTCGTGCGCGACGCCGTCGAAGATCACCGGGCGGACCTCGTAGGGCCGGTGGTCCGGCGTCTTGCCGGCCTTCTCGCGGGCGGAGAGGGAGACGTCGCGGGTCGCGATGGCGGTTAGGCGCAGATTGACGATCTCGATGGGGTCCTGCGCGTTGTGGAAGCCGTAATTGCGGTCGTGGGCCTCGTGGAAGCGGGCGGCCAGCGAGGCGGCGTCCTCGATCCTGACGCCGTCGCCGGCGGGGCCGCGCGGCAGGGTGACCGCCAGCTCGAAATTCTGCCCCTTGTGGCGCATGTCGAAGCGCGCCAGCAACTGGCGCCGGTCGTCGGCGATCTGCTCGCGGGCGAACCATTCGGCAGCCTGCGCCACCAGGGCGTCCATGGCCTTGCTCACGTCGCCCAGCGTCTCCTTGCCGAGCGCGGTCTTCATGGTGCGGACGAAATCCTCCTTCTGGTCAGACACCAGCAGGCCCTGCGCGCACAGGATGCCCGGCGAGGCCGGGATGATGACCTCCTTCATGCCCAGCGCCGAGGCGACGTCGCACGCATGGAGCGGGCCGGCGCCGCCGAACGCCAGCAGGGAATAGTCGCGGGGATCGTGGCCGCGCTCCACCGAGATCACGCGGATGGCGCGCACCATGTTGGCG
>JAEZKC010000066.1 GCA_023436205.1 Fibrobacterota bacterium | reverse complement strand
GAAGAGATAAAGAACCCAATCACAGCACGGCCCAGCGCCGAAGGTGCGGTATGTAACAGCCCGGGGTAAGTGGTCTTCCGCGCAGCCCCGGGTATTCGTGAGCATAAATATTTCTCCTCGCGCACCGCCAGGTGCGCGAATTCTGATGTCGCGTGTGTTAGATTAAGAGTTTAGAGTAGGAATAAGAATCCGGTGCTAGGAAGCACCGTTCTTAAAAACAATTGGGGTATTCCACCCCAAACCCCGAGTCCCGTTGTCATTTCATTCCTTAAGGGTAAGGTATCCAGCGCTAAGAAGCGTTGTTTACTATTATAAATCTTTGCCCTTATTTTCCAGGGCCAAAGAGAGAGCAAAATATATGGTAATCAACAGTGCTTCTTAGCACTGGATACTATACTCTCAAGGAACAGAGTGACAAAGGAACCAAAGAACGCCCTAAGAGCCCCACACTGGCTATCTATTCAAGATTTCCGCCGAGGAGGGGCCATAATTCGCGGACTCAATGGCCCCGGAAAGAAGATTGGCGTAAATCTTGAATCCGCCAGTGAATCGGGGCGGATCCGTCAATCGCGACTGCCTACCGGGGAGCTGACTTCGTTGCGCTCCCGGCGGGGCTTGGCTCCTTTGAACCGGGGGTTGAGAATTGGTAGTGTGTCAATCTATATGGAACCTTTTCTTAGTATAGAGAGAACGAAATTACAGAAACAAATAGTGATTAATAAGATAGCCGTTCTAAAATAAACTTACAAAAGATAAAAAACCGCCACGAATCTAAACCCCACGTCAATGAACATGTCCCTGGTAGATTCGCACGGCAGTTAGAATCCGTAGAAAAATGATACGATAGGGGTATCCGCCCCAGTCACTGGCGATTCGCGGTTTTGGCGGTCTTCATCCGGGCCGTTGAGTCCGCGAATTACGGCCCTGTCCCCGCCAAAATCGCGAATGTTGAAGCCAGTGTGGGGCTCTCGAGCACTCTTTGCCTACTTTCTGTTGCTCTGGACAGAAAGTAGGTCGGGGTTCGGGGCTGAAGGCCCTGATTGTTTTAAGAACAGTGCTTCTTAGCACTGGATTTTATTCTGAATCAGAAGTTCTTCTCTTCGATTTTATTGCTTGTCATTCTTTATTCTATTTCTTCTTAACGCACAAAGAGAATTTCCAAAAGGAAAATAGGAATCCGGTGCTAGGAAGCACCGTTCTTAAAAACAATTGGGGTATTCCACCCCAAGCCCCGAGTTCCGTTGTCATTTCATTCTTTAAGGGTTAGGTATCCAGCGCTAAGAAGCGCTGTTTACTATTATAAATCTTTGCCCTTACTTTCCAGGGCCAAAGAGAGAGCAAAATATATGGTAATCAACAGTGCTTCTTAGCACTGGATACTATACTCTCAAGGAACAGAGTGACAAAGGAACCAAAGAATGCCCTAAGAGCCCCACACTGGCTATCTATTCAAGATTTCCGCCGAGGAGGGGCCATAATTCGCGGACTCAATGGCCCCGGAAAGAAGATCGGCGCAAATCTTGAATCCGCCAGTGAATCGGGGCGGATCCGTCAATCGCGACTGCGTACCGGGGAGCTGACTTCGTTGCGCTCCCTTCTGGCATGGTTCCTTTGAATGTGGGATATGAATCGGTATTGTTAGACTTCAATAGGGGAGTTATCCTAGCCGAGTGCGATTCTGCTCTCCGGCATAAAATCCCCCCCCTTTTCTCCCGCCCTGCGCCGGATTTATACTCTATAAAGCTGGTTTACTCTGTTAAGATACCGCTGCTACGCACAGGAAGGATACACTTCATCGGATCTGGTGAGGATTTTTCACTTCAGAAGAGATAGCGCCTCACACTTTTATGAATTTGGATTGGGGGTCTAGTAGATGAATAAGAGTTGGTCGAACTTTTGTAAGCTGAGTGGCTACGCCGCCCTGTTTCAGTTTCTGATGATCATTGTCATGACTGTTGGTGGTGCAATAGCCGGTTCAAAACCGCAAACGGTTATTCAATACTATACAATCGCAAATGAAAGTCTTGTAAAGATCATATTTGCAGGTGATTTAGCCGTGCTTGTGATGCTGTTACCCTATTATCTGACGTTTCTGTCTTTATGGAAAATATTGGGTGGTAATGATGATCCGAAGGTTTTGATATCTGTCATATTTACCTATATTGCACTGTCTTCAATCATTTTGCTTAACAATGATTTTGCATTGATCAAACTTGCCGGTGAGTATGCAAAAAGTGTCAGTGACATTGAAAAACAAACGATACTAGCTGCCGGGAAATCATTATTTGTCAGTGATATGTGGAACAGTACTGCAGCTTATTTGAGCGGGATTTTTTATCAGGGGGCAGGACTACTGATTAGCTTTGTCATTCTTAGATCAAAACAGTTTAACAAATGGACTGCTTACACAGGGATTTGGGGAAACGGGTTTGATCTCCTCCAGCATGTTATTCATCCGATTCTCCCCGGAATAGCTCAAATAATCTTGATGATAGCTGGTCCAGGGTATTTGCTATGGTTCATTTTTCTTGGCAGGGACCTTATTAAAATCTCAAACTCACAAAGAGTAACGCTCGGAGATGTCTCTTAACGGCGAAGACGCCTCATTGGGGCCACTCCTCTCCCCAGAGAGAAGGACCCGCGTCGGCGCCTGGGTTTTTATCGGGAATGTAGTGCTACGCATTTTGTGTAGTTGAAAAGAGTCGTAAAACGCATAGTCTGTAAAATAAACGGTAACTGGTAAAGCAAACCTCCCCAGCGCTGAAGGCGCGATATGTAACAGCCCGGGGTGCAGTCGGTCCGCCGGCGGAGCCCCGGGTAGAAATCCCCATCCGGTTCTTAAGCTCTGAAAGAGCGGAATGTTCTGTCCATTTCATTAGGCTTCAATGGGGGAGTGGTATTGACCGCGTACAGTTCTGCTCTCCGGTAAACACTTCCCCCCCTTTTCACCCGCCCTGCGCCGGAATTATACTCTATAAAGCTGGTTTTCTTTGTTAAGATACGGCTGCCATGAACTGGAAGGAAACAACTCTTCAGCGAATTTGTAGTCACTAGTGGAAATAGCTTAAAAGGAATTGATCAAGTGAAAAAAATGACTATTATTTTGCTTTTATTTGCAGTTTCAATAATGCCATGCCGTCAAATTAGAGGCATATATTGGTCACACGATGAGCTAATCGATAGTGCAAAGACTATAGTCATTGTTGAAGTGGAAAAGAAACAGAAGAAATTCGTTTTGAGAACAATAAAGTCGCTTAAGGGAAAAGGTAAACGAAACTACCGTCTACCGATCATGATTTATGATACTATTCATAGCAACGATTTCAATAGCCATAAAGATTCATCTTTTTGGACTACGAATACTGGGAGAGGTCTTCAAACAACATGTTCACCATTACATTATTTCGAATCTGGTAAAAGGTATATCTTGTTTCCTGATATTTGGGGGTCAATGAAAGCTGCAGAAATCATGAACGACACTTCGGATTTGTGGTACAAGCATATAGCTAAACGATTAACGGATAGTACATATCAAAATAATACAGAATATATTTATAGCAGAAAAATACTTAAGGGGGAATGGCGTTTAGATTGGATCAATATTAAACCTCCTCCTTCTTATTGGGAGAAAATATTAGGGTCGTATTTAACAATCACTGACAGCACATACAAAATCACCAAAGTTGATAAAGATGGTAGAACGAGTTCGATAGGAGAAGACGAGTATATTCTTTCATACGGGAAGATTATCCTTCCTTCGCGCTTGAGTGTTTACTCATACAAGCTTGATTCTGATACTCTTCTTATTATAGATGATTTCACAGAACAACCTGATTCAGCTCGATATGTAAGAGTTGATTCTAAGTAAACCGTGTAAATCGTAGTTTATAAAAAAGTATCTGAGCAGATTGCGTAATGCTGGGCCAGACAGTAGTGGAGATGCTGATGAAAAGAAAAGCTTATCTGACAATTATCTTTCTCCTGGCAGCATTCGTTAGCTATCTACTGATCGTCACTCTTATTTACAATTCGGGGGGTGGTCCTCATCGGCAGAATCAAAAAGATAGTGAATACATTGTAAATGAGATCAAATCCTATAAAAACAGAAATGGCCATTACCCGGAAAGTTTGGATGTGCTTGGATTAAAAAAGATGGTATCAGACGGCTGTCGCTGGGAGTACAGGGTTATTAACGGAAATGCATTTGAATTGCAATTAGGTAATTATGATTCTGGTTGTGAATTTATTCTTTTCTATTCTTCCCAGAAGGATGAGAGTTTTGATGGTTGAAAATGAGTCTCCTTCCTACACCAGTTTGCTCCAGGTCTTGAGGCGTTTGAGTGTCTTGAACGGAAAAAGCCTTTGTACCGTGTGCTGAGCCTTGATGGCAAGAACAGAATGTCAGTAAAGATCATACCATGATGAGAAGAAAGTATGGGCAACTGTTTCTTATTGTAGTTCCACTGATATTCATTCTTTTTCTCTTCTTTACATTTCATGATGATGGGAAATATAGAGTGCATAGATTTTTTTTCCTCAGTGAATATAACACCATTGAATTTCCAACTTTTAACATGGCCAAAAGTGATACGATAGAATACTCTTTTTCTAATTATATGTCACTTGGGCACAAGACTACCCTGAATCTCAGATTACATTCCCGAGATCCCTTTCCCATTGCAGCCGTTAGCACATGGCTTACAATTACTGTATACACAAATAATGATTCGATATATTACTCGAAAGCGGGCTGCATAAATTCGCAGACAACCAGAATAAAAGCCTTGGGGACTTGCCTTTTACCATTAAATTCTGAATGGCCGTTGTTCACAAGATCCAGAATGTGCTTTATTGCAAATGCTTCACCATGTCCGATTGATATAAACGAACTGACAAGTACCTATCGTATCGAAGACAATTTCGGGCCGGTAAGAACAAGATGGTTTAATAAAATCAGGATTATAGTTTATAATGTAACTCCGTTAGGCTTTCCATTGGAGTGCAATCTATCTCTGGAATCCAGTTGGAAAAACTTATAAATCTCCCCAGCGCTGAAGGCGCGATATGTAACAGCCCGGGGTGTAGCCCCGGGTAGAAATCCTAACCCGGTTTTAAGCTCTGAAAGAGCGAAATGTTCCACTACGATGTTGATTATTACGAAATAGATTCTTTGTCCCGTAGGGACAGAATATTTATAGAAAAACGTACCCCGAAAATGCCTCCTTGTGTCCCGTAGGGACAAAATATTAATCACGATGATCTGTGCGATAACATTCACAAAACAGGTTTCAGCTCTGAAAGAGCGGGATGTTTGTTCATGACATCGAAGAAGTTTTATAATTGGGATTAAGAATCCGGTGCTAGGAAGCACCGTTCTTAAAAACAATTGGGGTATTCCACCCCAAACCCCGAGTTCCTTTCTTTCCAGGGCCAAAGAGAGAGCAAAGTTCTATAATAATAAACAGCGCTTCTTAGCGCTGAATACCTTACTCTCAAGGAATGGAATGACAAAGGAACCAAAGAACGCCCTAAGAGCCCCACATTGGCTATCTATTCAAGATTTCTGCCGAGGAGGGGCCATAATTCGCGGACTCAATGGCCCCGGAAAGAAGATTGGCGTAAATCTTGAATCCGCCAGTGAATCGGGGCGGATCCGTCAATCGCGACTGCGTACCGGGGAGCTGACTTCGTTGCGCTCCCGGCGGGGCTTGGTTCCTTTGATCCGGGGGTTGAGAATCGGTAGTGTATCAATTATTTCTGAAATCTTTTCTTTGCATGGGGAGAGTGCATTCACAGAGGAATATGAAAATCCCCAGCGCTGAAGGCGCGAGATGTAACAGCCCCGGGTAGAAATCCCAATTCGGTTTCAAGCTCTGAAAGAGCGAAATGTTCTGTAGAATTATTAGGCTTCAATAGGGCGTTATACCAGCTACGTACGGTTCTACACTCCGGTATAACTTTCTGCCCCTTTTCTCCCGCCCTGCGCCGGATTTATACTATAAAGCTGGTTTTATCTGTTAAGAACCGCTGGCATGCACAGGAAGGAGAACTCTTCAGCGAATCTGCTGAGGGTCCATCTCTTCAGAATTCCATAACCTACGGGAAGCAAAGATGAATGGAGACAAAATGCAGAAAGTAGAGCTTCGCAAAGGAAGACTTGTCTGTTTCTGGGTTTCTCTTCTTACTGCGCTGGTCTTTTCGTTATTCGTGGTTGTAGACCAAGCTATTTCTGGTGCTTCGCTACCGCAGCATTTCCTGCTGGTTCTCCCTCTTTGTTTACTGACAGCCACACTGTTCTCAATTTTCAGAAAACTCACCGACCGGTTTCATATTGGTCTTGCAACATTCCTAAGCCTTTTATGTGGAGCAGTATTAACGGGTTTCTATTTCGCAGTCTGGTGGAATCTCCCTATTGTGCCAGATTACAATGTTCCTTCGCCGTTCCCGTTTTTCTTGTCTCAGATGATCGGTTTAGCGTCCGGCATTTTGTGGGTTCGGTTCGGGGACCTTCGAAAGGGCTGGTTGGGCGTAGTCCTTGGTATCCTACCATTTGCTCTACTGTTTTACTTCCTTCGTGTGAACCTTGAGACACATGTTGAAAAATATCCTGACCAGGCCATGACTTTGTATTTCGATGCTCAAGTAAACGGTAAGTGTATGGGATTTTTATTGCCAGAAGAATGGCTCAAAGAGACGCCTTCGTGGGATCAGACATCTCCTCCTCCCCTTTTTCCTGTCAGGGCAAAATTGATCGCCGATAGTGTTCTCGCAACAATGGTCAATGATACGACAGAGTGGTTTCTTACAGAAATCAATCTTCGGCGCTTACGCAAGGGTGCCGAAAAGTGGGGCTATTCGGTGTCTTTCGAGAAACAGTCAGAAAAAGCAATCTGGGAAACTCCTCCCGACCATGTGACCATACCAGTCATGTTTAACGGGAGAACACAAGGGTACGACTCGACAACATACGAATACAAGCAATAGTCTTATTGTAGGCTACGTCGTGTAGAAATTGTATATAGGGGTGTGCAGAAAAATGGAATGCGGAAACATACTGGCCCCAATCCAAAGAAGTTTTTCCCTATCCGTTTTCAGAACTTCAACGAAAGTAATATTCTATTCGATGTGTGCTTTCTGCTTTTCACGAAAGAGTGAGGCAAAGCCGGGCAGGATTTGGGGCTGGAGAAGGACTAAGTTGAAGGAAACGGTGCACTTTGGAAGTCAATCAGAGTAGTTGGGGGGCACAAGAGATGATTAGCGATGGATTTAGTACGAGTAGTACGATGTGATATAACCTGTTGTTTGCAATGCCACCCACTCATTCATAATATGGTAGCAAGAATTTATTGATAGGCCCCGTTCAAGAAAGATCAGAAGAATGATAGAAGACTGGAAGAAAGAAGAGAGAATAGGAATTTATGGGAATAATGGCCCTTGTGTTATTGTCCTTCACGGTGGACCTGGCGCTTATGGAGGCTCTGATCCAGTTGCAAAGGAATTGTCAAAATCATTCAGGACATTTTCACCTTGGCAACGCAGAAGTGGAAGCATCAAGCTTTCTGTGGACGTTCATGTTGAGGATTTAAGAGAATTATTCGAAACAAAGTTTCCGAATGAGCAACCAGCAATTGTTGGTGAATCTTGGGGAGCAATGCTTGCTCTTGCATTTGCTGCTAAATACCCGAATATGTCCAAATGTCTTGCGCTTATAGGTTGTGGAACATACGCGCAAGAAGCAAGAAGTGAGTTAACAAAGACAAGGCTGCAAAGAATTAGAAACCACATTTCAAAGCACCCCGAATACGAAAGAGATTTGCAGCTGTCTGTTCTGGAGCAAATATTGAAATGGCATGATATGACGGATACCTATTCTAAGATTGATACGCAAGAGGAAATAAGTTCAGAGGGAGAATTTGACCGACAAGCTTTCGATGAAACCTGGAGTGATATGATTCGTTGTCAAAAAGAGCGAATATATCCTGATTTATTTGTAAACATTTCCTGCCCGGTTATTATGATTCACGGCACTTATGATCCGCATCCGGGAAAAATGACTGCTGATTATCTAAAGACCTACATTCCACAATTGGAATATAAAGAGCTTGCAAACTGTGGGCATGCGCCTGACATTGAAAAATATGCAAGAAATGTATTCTATGAATTTCTGGTCTCATGGCTTAACAAATATTACTTGGATGGGGCCTGAAGAATGAAAGAGTGGGTGGCAAACAGACAAACAACATCGGTATGCCAAAATGCCTGTCGCTGCCGCAACCCAGGCACCTCGGCTGTGCCGAGGCCCGTTTTGCACAATGTGTTCGGAGGCGCCCAAGAGAAGAAAGAAGAAACTGTGAAGAAGCTTATTTCATTACTGAAGAACGAAAGCAAATAGAGTCTGATTTCCGTCCATATCAGATAACAAAGGAAGTGTTATCGGTTCGCTTCGATTGGGAGTTGAATTTCCAGCTATGGTCGGAACCAATTCTGAATTTATAAACAGAGTAAAGCAATTTAGTCCAAGGATTTCAGTAGGGCTTGATTTTCTTATAATGTTCGCAGAAATCTATGTCGGTGGGAAATAAATACAAAGAAAAGTCAAGAAGACAAAGAATCGGCGCACTTCAGCGACTTTTCGCCTGAAAGGTTATCTTCAGAAGCTGTAAAGGCCTCACACTTTGATGGGGAGCGGCCAGGGAGAATGCCGGGTGGGCGCCGCTCGGGAGAGCTCTTCGTGAGCACGGAACACCTCAACCGTTTGGTGTTGTGCGCAATTTCTTCCAACGACATCCTTGGCGGTAATTGCATGAGAAAACTATTATCTTACTCATAATGGATTATTTAGTTCAGTAAACCTATTTACAGGATACTCTATGAAAATTCAAAGCGTAGTTAAAGAAAAATGTATCACGTGTAAACAATGTATTCCAGAATGTTCACCAAGACTTTTTAAAATTGACAATGATTCAACTATCAATCATGCAGATCCGTATGAAAGTTGCACTAAATGCGGACATTGCCTGGCGGTTTGCCCAACTGGAGCTATAACTTTTGAATCGTCAGTTGATTTAGAAAAAATGCCTAAAATGATTCCTGACATTCAATCTACAATGGACCTTCTCCTATCAAAAAGGTCTGTAAGAAGTTACAGTGATAAAGCAGTAGAAAAAAATAAGATTGAGTCGATCATAAAGGCAATGACCTATGCCCCTTCCGGAGCAAACGCTCAGTCATGTGACTTTATAGTTATCTCAAACGATAAGGTTAAAAAGGTTTTACAGGATGCCACTGTTAAAACATTAAATTCATTGAAGGCTTTAATGAAAATACATTGGCTATTGAAACCTTTTATAAGTGAAATAATGTATAAAGCTATTTCTTCTAAACATGCCAGAGACGGTATTGATGAAATGATAAAAGATGTAAAATCTGGTGATGATAGAATATTTTTCAATGCTCCAGTAGTAATGGTCAGTCATATTCCTGCTTCTGGTGATATTTCGATAGTTGATTCCACTATCGCTTTAACTTACGGCATGATTGCAGGGCATTCAATGGGAATTGGAAGTTGTTGGATGGGATTTACAATGATGGCTGTTAAAAGGAATAAAAAGATACATCAGATTTTAAATATTCCAAAAGGAAGAATAATATCAGGAGTTATGACACTCGGGTATCCATCGGTAAAATATGTTAATGTACCGATTAGAAAAGACAGGAATGTTGTCTGGATGAACTAGGAAATCTCAGGAGTGATGTAAAATTAAACAGCCTGTAAGGAAAAGGATGTATCACTTTATGTCCACCTATGTATTGGTGCATGGAGCCTCTCAGGGCGGATGGTGTTGGGAACGAGTCAAAAAGAGGCTTGAAAAGAATAGACACACAGTATTCGCTCCAGACCTCCCTGGCCATGAAGCCCGATCTCCGTTGTCATATTCGGAAATTACCCTTGAACGATATGTGCAGAGAGTTGTTGATATTGTTAATAGCGTTGATGGAAAGGTAATACTTGTTGGGCATAGTCTTGGAGGGGCAGTTATTGAGAAAGCAATAGATGAATTGGATCACAGCAAGTTAGCAAAGGCAATATTTGTAAGCGGGTTCATTCCGGAAGATGGCGATATTGTCGGAGAGATTTTAAAAGCAGATGATGGATCGGAGTTAAGAAGTTGCTTCAGATTGAATGAGGAAAAAACGGCTGTTGAACTTATTCCTGAGAAAATCGGCAATATCATATATAACGGGTGTAGTACTGAAGATATTCAGATTGCAAAAGAAAAAGTCGTTTCCCAATCCGTTTTCCCAATCGGAACACCTGTAAGAATAAAAACAGAAAAGAGATAAAACGCATTGGAATCATTTGTAAAAAAGACAAATCACTGACCCCCGCAACGCAGGAAAGGATGTATCGAACAGCGGGTTGCGAATTAAGGTATTTGGATTCCGGGCATGCGCCATTTTTTTCTCATGACGAGCAATTAGCAGACATTTTATTGGAAAGCTGAAAGAGGAAGACGCGCGCCAAGAAAGGTAGAATGGGGCTGGCTGGCTACAGACAAACAACACGCACAATGCAATCCGGTTTTAAAGCTCTGAAAGAGCGAAATGTTCTGTAGATAGTAGACATTGGTGGGGGAGTGGGAATCAAAAAAAGGAAGTGAATGACTACAGACCCGTACCAATTCCGGGTAAAACTGTTCCCGCCACTCTACCGTGTATTATAATAAACGAAATCTTTCTCCCACCCCTTTTCTCCCGCCCTGCGCCGGAATTATACTCTATAAAGCTGGTTTTTTGCTGTAGATTTCGGCTGCTACGCACAGGAAGGATTAAGCGCTTCAGCGGGTTTATGCTGAAAGGTTATCTTCAGAAGCTGTAAAGGCCTCACACTTTCGGAAAAGTTGTAATGGAAAAGACATTTACAGTCACGGATGGGGAGCGGCCAGGGAGAATGCTGGGTGGGCGGTGGTGCTTACTGTTTTCAAAGAAGAGTGCGGTCTCTAGCCGGGAAGGATTTGTGGCTGGAAAAGGACAAAGTAAGAAAGAGACGATGTACTTTCGAAGTCAAACAGGGGTAGTTTGGGGGGCACAAAGGATGATTAGCGAGGGGTGTAGTACGATCGGTGGCTCGTGATATAACCCGTTAGCGTCAATTATTTTTGCGGAAAAAAAGTGCCATCCGGGCACTTTGAAAGAGGAGTTGATAAGGTTGATTTATTATAGATGAGTTTTTATTAATATGGATGAACTTACATGGAAACAATGAAAAAAGATGATTTTCTTATCATTAGTGTAGAATCACGAAAAGGTGGTGTTGGTAAAACTACTGCAGCGTTGAATCTTGCAGCACTTCTATTAAATCGTGGATATTCGGTGCTATTAATTGATATGGATATTACCGGAACAAATCTTTCTGATGCTGTTCAATCACCATTTTGGAAAAATTTGGTCAATCCAATTAAACAATCAAATGAGAATAAAGAAATTTTTCCAGTTAACCTGCTTTCTTTATTCAATGAGAAGTTTATGAATGGTGACCCGATTCCTGATTGGACAAGTAATCCTAATGCTGATTTTTTCATATCAGATTCAAAGATTAATTTATTTGGTTCTCAATTGTATAACGATTCCAAATCAAATAAAAAACCTGATGAAAAATCAAAACTAATTTGCAATCCAAGTATTCTTTTCGATGAGTTGCATGCACATTGGCTTGTTGAGTTTTTAAAAGAGATTTGTTCATCCTATTCTGAAAATGTTAATAAGAAAACTGCTGTTGTATTAGATAATTCTCCGGGATTTATAGGTATTTCACCTGCTATTCAAGATTGGTTAACAGATATCGGACCTAAAAGAGGTAAATTTTTAACTGTGTCTTCTCTGGATGTTCAGGACTTGATTTCGTGTGCGGATACAATGGATTTATTGCATGAACAATTTGTAAAAAAAGTAACAACCGCAACTATTTTTGATAAAATTTCAAAGTCTGAGTCAAATGAAGAAATAAGCATGAAAGGTATTTCAAAAGATTTCTTCATAAGGTTAGCATCACAAACAACTGACAAAGATATCGAGAACTGCTATAATAAATCATTACCAGAACTAAATGGATATGTCAAAAACCCCTCTAAATATCATGCGATTGTGATCAACAAAGTACCTAAAGAAATTACAAAGGGCACATTTTCATACAATTTTTTTAATATCTTGAATCGGTCGAACAATTCATCTATAGCTGAGAAAATTTTCTTAGGTAATAAAAGTTCCAATATTCGCAAGCTTTTCATCAATTATGATGAATACATTGAATATCAATTTCTTCGACCGTCCTTAAACAAAAACGAAAGTAGATATTATCGGGAAAAGATGAATTATGAAGTTCTTGATATTAGTTTCAAAAATATTTTGAATAAACTTTCAAACATTAATTTTCCGGATTTTAAAGATAATGCAAGTAATATGTCTTATCGCCAAATAAGTAATGCGTTTTCTAAATATCAAAACATCTTTAGTGATACAATTGACAGGTTAGAAGGTTATAACAGGTATAATATCTCAAAACTGATAAATTCTGAATGGTATCCTGAATATCCTATCAGGACTGTTAAGTCATTACTAAATGATATTCTGTTTTCAATTGAATATCCTTATGAGAAATATGAGATGTTTGATGAAATTAGGGAGAAAATGAATGAGGATTTTATTCACATCTTTATACCTCATTTAAAAGAGAGACTTATGATGCGAAATGAAATATTCAATGAGCAATTATTAAACTCTCTTTACCTTGTTGCATTTCTTTCAATAAGAACGACGAGAGAATTTCCACGATACACTGATTATATTATAGAAATAGTGTCGCTGATTTCTAATATTCAGCAGACCAGATGGGCGAAACAGCAGGAAAATAAAAATCTAAAAGCTATAACTATGTTTCTCGCTGGTGAAAATGTAAATAGAGAAGAACTTAGAAAGTTTGAAATAGATGATAAATTCATGCATTTTTTCCACAAGTTCAAAATTCATCCAGAAATCCGTGAAACCTTTTTCTCAGACCTTTACTCTGCATTTTGTTATGCTCAGGCAAGAGTAATCGATTTAAAGAATGATTTACATTTTATGCTTCGTGTCCTTCGAGATTCGATACATAAGGAACATAACGAAGAAATACTATTTCCTGCAATACGAGAATTGCTTGATAATGTTATTGTGAATAAAACTATATCTCATAATGAAAGTGTAATTCATTTAAGTAAAGAGATATCTTCTGCAAGTTACATGACAAAATTTCAATTTGTATTGGCCTATGCGATAAAGGATTGGGAGATATAGAAAATGCATTTCAGTTTTTCCGATTACAGACAATTGCAAAGTTCAGAAGATTATAAATTTCCCAAAAGCTTTTTTCCGGATTTAGAAATAGACCGTAAAAAATACAAAGACATGGAAGAAGATCATAAAAAAAAAGATAACTGCATTGAAAAAGCTTTTCGGGAACTTAAAAACAGAGTTGGTACAAAATACTACAAAAAGGTTTATCCGATCCAAAGCTGGACTCTTGATAACTGTTCACATTCGTTTCCTGCATACCGATTTATTTTACCCGAAGTAGTAACTTTTGATTGGCTTGCAATTGTCGATTGGCATAAAAATTTTAGCAGGGATCATGCATTACATCAGCCACTGACTGCATACATTGTATACAAATTACTTGGTGGCGGAGATTCTGAGGATGCTTTACCAGTCGGTAATAGTAATTTATTGGATTTATGCATTGACAACATTTTGAATTGGAAGAATACAAAATATCTCAAAAACTATCTTATCAACCTTGGTGTTAATGATTATAGTAATGATAAATTATTAAACGATACTCCAATGTCGAGGACTTTTTGGAAATCACTTTTTTATGAGACTGCGTTTATCGCCGCAACTTTTCATGATTTAGGTTATCCCTGGCAATACAAAAATCTTTTAAGCAATAAGATTGATCATGCGGATTATAACAACTTCGATTCCGAATCTAATATAAAGCATATACATGAACTATTTGCTAACCGGTTAATATACTATCCTTTTAATGGCTACCAACAGCTGGATTACGGTACACCATGCAGTTGGAAAAAGGAACTATTCCACCTTATTAATAAAGCACATACTAAAACGCACGGACTTCCTGGTGCACTCGGATTTTTATTTCTCCATGATAAACTTAGAAAATTTCCAGAAAAGTCTAAAATGCCATTTCATCAATTCTGTGTTGATTGGGCAGCACTGGGAATAATGATGCATGATTTAGGAAAAATATACTGGGGGAATAGCAAGGTAAAACCGGAAAATGAACTTATGCGTTTAAGATTTGATGTTGACCCTTTATCATGCATCATTGCCTTAGCTGACGTAATTGAAGAATTTAATCGCCCATCAGTTAAATTTTCCAATCAGTCAAATAATGGTGTGGAATGTAATTATAAGGAGCCTTGCCTTGCCACAGAAATAATCTTAAAGAACGATAAAATGGAGATTGTCTACAAATACGTTAGCGGAAGAGCAAGAGCAAATAAACTATTATATATGAAAAGCGAAGAAAATGAATATTTCAATGAAAAATGCGGTTATGTTGACTTATCAACTATCGGGATTAAAAAGGTATCTTTAAATGCTGAAGTATTGTCTAAAGCTGAAAGATTAAATCTAACTTGATAAACTAACATGGGCTAATTCTAATTATGGTAGAATGAATTTTAAAGTTTTGAAAAATTAAGGATAAAAACCCTGAGCCGTCCATGGCAGAAAGCAAAAATAACATGCCGCTAACCCGCCAAGTGCGCCAGCCTCAAAGCAGGCCAGCGCACGTTGGCCGCCCGTTAGTGGCCATTTGCGAGCAAATTTTTATAACATTCATTTTGTGTCTTCCGCGGTCACGACGAGCACTCCCAAACGGTAGGCAAAGGCATCTTTCATAGGAAAAAATAAGGATTTATATGAAAAAAAACAAACTAAGATTTACAGGTGAATGGCCTCCTATTAGACTTTGGGATGAATATCCTAATTGGGAATTTGCACTTGGTGAAGAAGATGACGAATTTCAAGATGAAACAACTTTAAAACCTGATGAAAACCAGTTTTTTATAGGGAAATACACAGCTTATACAGCTGGCAAGGTTGTACAAGCCAATGGTAAAACACTTCCAGCACTTATTGAAATTATCCATCCGAATATTGCTGGGGTTTATGGATTCATTAATGAACAAGATTGCTGGATGGTTCGCGAAATAGGTACACCACCTAAATGGACATGTATCGTTTATGAATGGCTTAATGAAAGTGACAGAGGACCAACAGTTTCTTTTGATGACAAGGACGTTTTTCCAATCATTGTAAAACTAAAACTTCCTTGGAAATTAGGCGGAATTCCAGATAAGTTTATTATTAATTCCAATGGTGAAAAAGAAATTATTAGTATAGATCAATCGAGTAAATAGTTAGGTAGCATCAATATTGATCCGTAATTTAAAAATTACGATTTATAAGGAGCGCATCCCTGCTCAGAAAGACAAACGGTAGGCAAACGAGCCACTAGCAGCTGCAAGTTTTAATTGTCAAAGCCCAACTACAACTATGCAGCGACCCGTTGGTACGCCAAGAAAGCTTGGCGTCTCTTATATAGTGACCTGTCAAAGAGTAAATAGACAGGAAGTCCATATCTGGTAAGGATTAGCCATCCACCAGTACCGAGTCTTGCGTGTAAGCAGGAGA
>JAEZKC010000132.1 GCA_023436205.1 Fibrobacterota bacterium | reverse complement strand
TTTCGTCGAAAAAAGCAGGAAACAAACTGATAATTTAGTATCAGCCCTTTTTTGCCTGGGCAGAAAGCGAGAATGAGGCCGGAAATAAAGAAGGATTAGGACTGGAGATAAATTGGGAAACTACAATCACCAATAATGTCAGCACCCACTTTAAATTATTTGCCAAATCTATAATCTGCTTTTCGGTTGTATTAGACTTCATATCTTCAAACATCTTTTCATATTTAATGAATTTCTCTTCACTGGTGTTCTCGAAATTTATTTCACATTCAAAATCAGATTTGCGATCCTCTTTAAAATGGGCAGCATGAACAAACGATAGAGTTATAATTTGCTTAGATTTTTTAAAATATTTAAAGCCTACAGTTTTAAACTTTTTAAAGTCAGTTCTTTTTTTACCATCGACATAAACAAGTATACTGTCGGTTATGTATATAGAAACGTTATTGTCATTGTATTCTTGATCAAAAAAATCCCGGAAGTTATAAGCTCCTAAACTGTCAATTGTAGAAGATTCAGCGCATTTTGTTAACTCATAGGATAATTCTTTGTTTGAAACTTCTGAACTGTGACTCTTGATTACCAAACAATTGGAATCACGACAAATTACAACTATTTGGTTGTTATTGTTTAATCCAGGCGTGCAAAAACAGAGAGGACGGTCTGTTGGATCGACTTTTTCTTCATCACTGTATGAGCATAAATCGTGTAACTTTTGTGTGGTGATATCAAAAAATTTAAAACTGTATGAATATTTTGTAAAAGCCTCTTCTGTTATGATGAATATTCCCTGATCAGATAGTGAGGGGTAAGCTAGAAAGCTTCCAAGAATATTGTCGCAAACAATGGATTTTATCTCAGCCTTGTACTCTGAAAAGCAATTATGAAGCAAACAGATTAAGAATAAAGTGCCAATCGTTTTTTTCATTTATTATTCACCTGAATTCGTGAGGATCTGCTGCGGTAATCACTCTATCATCTCGAAGCACAATCTCAATGTTGCCTTCAATTTTCGGGAATACGTATTTTTCCATCAACTCTTCTCGTTTCCTTTTAATACAATTTCCTCAAGGTATCAGTTAGTATTCCATTTTTATAAGTGCATAGATATTGAGAAATGGGGAATGGGCTTTCCGCTCTATTGCTCCATGTTCCATTATATGCCCGGCCATTGAGGAACTCACAAACGAATTTGGTCGTTCCAAGATAGAAAGATGCCCTTCCGGAAATTTTACCTTCATCAAAATGCATGAATACTACAGTATCGTTCTCATTGTTGATGACGATGTAATTACTATCTGGTATATTGTTTTTGTAAAACCCCAAGAACTTTGTACCATCATTACTTTTTTTAAATACCCTTCCATTTAAAGTGTCATTTTGATACTCCTCATATTCAATCGTATCACCTTTAATGTTATACAAAACAGAAGGGCCATTCCTCTTTTTATTTACTTCATAATGTGATGATAGTAACTCTCCGGAAGGATAGTATGTATCAATTCTTTTGGCTTTTTCGCACGAAACAAGTAGAAGAAACATGAGGAAAAGAAATTTCATAGTATCTATATCTGTTTGAAATAATTTGGTAGTTTATCAGAACTTTACTACCTATCTGTTCAGGTTTTCAGCTGTACGAAGCGAATCAAGCTCCAATTCTACTTTGCTCCAACCTGTACCCGGTTGAAACGGACCATACCAGTAACAATCCGCAGGTGGTTCGATGTAAGTAGTAGTCTTTCCTTTTCCGATACTGTTTTCACCAGAAAGTCCGGAGCGTTTTATAAGGTGAATGGTATTGGGAACACAGAGCAAGTGTTCCATTGAAGTACCGCCTTCTATATACGAATTCCATTCTCCAAAGGTGGCAAGAAATAGAGAATCGTTTTTTACTTGGGTACAGTATCCCATATATTTATAGCCTGTTTTGATGCTCATTGCACGCGACGGATGCCCGAAAAAGGTCAGCTCTTTGCGACTATATATTTTCATTGCAGTACCAGAGGCTTCAGATACTATGGTGGCATTATCCGGTACAACGAGATAGTTGAATTGATTCAGCTGGACAGTCCCTTTTTCGAACACATATCCGTTTTCCACGTTATTAATCACAGACTCGGTGATGGTGAAGGGATCTTCCAATTCCAGTGAAATGGGTTTATCGGTGCACTTCATGAGAGCGCTTATGGCGAGAAAAGATGCTACAAAGATAACAGAATTCGTTTTCAATGACTATAACTTCTTTTTTCCTTGGTAATGGTTACCATATTCATTTCATTGTACATCAATAGTTACGCTGAGAGTATCCTCGAAATATGCAAGTTCCAAATCTGATTGACCTCTTTGAAGGCATTTAAATCTGAATACTCTCATCAATGAGCCTCCCTTGCAATTGGTACAACTCCTGTCTCTACTGGTCTTTTCTTCCAAGCTAATATTGCCTGGGTCCTGTTTGGTAATTGTCCATTCGTAGGCACACCCAACGCATTCATATAATGCTATGGTGAATTCGTCATTCATTTCAGCCTGGAACGTTTTCCCGTTATCTGTCTCCACAATTTCGAAGGCGATTCCGTCATTCGGTAAACTGCAATTGATTATAATCGTACATGACAAAGCTATGGCTAATGATAAAGGAATGCTGTTTTTCATAATTCATATCCCCCTTTAGATGTTTTTTACCTTCAAACCCCAGTGGGTCTTCAAGACCAAATCATTTGATAAATTGTTTTTATACAAGGCCCTTGGAACTAAAATAATTCCCACTGTACAATGCTGCAATATCGGGCAAGTTTTCAGGCTGGAATACTGTATACCTCTGATATCAAATTACATCTTCATCTTTACGCACAACCAATTGCACGCACACTTTCTATCTCTTCTGTTTTACGCAAATGAGCACGGCACTGAGTAGAAAAAAGGGTACTGTGAACTATAAGGGTACAAACAAGAAGCTACTGAATCCTACCCGCTACGGCGAACACATAGTCTAGGTTGTTTTAGGCCTTCTCTATTAAATGCGCTCTTAATTTTGTCGTTATGAATAGAATGTGTTAGAATATTGACAAGATTGCATCAATTATATCTCTGATCATTTCTTTTCTGGATCTCCCGAGAATAACAGAAAGGAGCAAAAAAAGTCCGAAAAACAGGAGTAGTACCAGACAGATTTTCAGAATGATTCCAGTCATCTTAGCTCAAATTATTGACTTACAGTTCATGCAGGGCCTAGCGCTTTTCAGTCCAAATCCGAAACATAGCCAGGCGAAATATTAATAAATCGATATGCAATCCACTTGTACCAACGGCCAACATATTCGACTTCATAGTCTTTCTGTTTTGGCATTTCCAAAGCAGCATCATCTAAAAGCCTGAGTGTATCTCGAGCAGAGTCCGGCCAAAAGAAAGCGCTTATCTTGACCCTGTACCCATCTGGCCAGTTTGTTTTAATGTCCAATGGTTTACAGGTCACAACACATTTGTTCATATACCAGTAGCCTTTGAGGTTCGACATACTGTCGACGGTATCCGTATACGGCTCAAACTGATAGTCATTTCCTTGAACTATTTCAGCGAAACCAGTTGGTGAAACATACGGAATTGTGCCTGACGGCCAGTACTTTGAAAGAAATGCCTTATGTTCGCGTTCGAATACTTTTATCCACATTCTCATCGTTTTTTTTGTATACTCTTGACTATCAAACCCGCGGTAAGCCCATCTGGTGAATAGGGTTGTTCCAAAATACCAGTGTGCTATAGTGATTAATAGCAAGATGATAAAATGATCGCAAATCTCTTCCTCTTGCTTCTCAATTTTTTTCTCCTTGTTTTGATTCCAACTATGTATTCAGTCTTGGGCGACTTGAAGGGGGATTGATTTCCATAAAAAGATATTTATTCAATCGGAAATACCTTTTATCCTGTCTTTATCCCCAGCGCTCTTATTCCTCATGAGAATTCAGAAGTTCCTTCGGTCTTTTAAAAACATATTCCGGTTTAGCAGTTAAAAACAGGTAACCAAAACAACTAAATGCTACTCCCAGGGATAGGCTATCTACTTTTGATTTGCAATAGTAATCATATAACTCTAATTGACCGTTCTGTAACTTGTACCGGAATTGTTCATAGTAACTTGTTTTGGGAGGGGAAAAAAATAGAGTATCCCGGTTAATCCTAATTGTTCCCTTAAAGCTGTTTTTAATGGTATCTCTATTTGTGGACATACTACAATGAAACAATGAATCGAATATCTCTAATTTTGTAAATCGATATATTCTACAAACTGTATTAGCGTCGTAAGGATCCTTTCGCGATTCTGCAAAGCTTGTATCCAGCCATTCCCCGTTCAGTTGGCAAAATGAATTAGTAGCTAAAAGAAGGAAAAATGGAAAGAAAGCAGGAAGTCTCTTCATCGTTTCTCTTGTGCTTATCCTCTCTTTTTCATTTTATTCAACACGCGATGTATCTGTTTCCCAGTCTGGCCAATAGGATGGTGGAACATCTCCATCAATTTTCTTCAAGAAGTAATACCCAGTATTTGTTATCAAATGCATTATATCATTCTGTATTGATTCTATTTTGAACGTGTCAATTGCTGATTCTATTCTATTACTAACAAGAGTATATTCAGAAACAAACAGGGAATGCTTCGGACTGGCATTTGCACTGTGACTCAAATAAACTGAGAACTCATTATCATTAAAAATGTAAATGGTATTAATGCAAGTGTCACAGTATGCAATTGTGTCATCACCTATCCACGTTCCGCTCGATTCGTCCCAAATTGGTTCAATCCCAACATTCGCAACGGTCATGTATAATCCCCATTGCCCTAAGATTTCACTTTTCTTTATTATGTGGTTGTCTGATAATGGGTCTGAACAAGATGTTATTAAAAGACTAAGACCTAAGATAATACTTGTCGATAGAATTGTTTTCATTCTTCTGTTGTCTTTTCTCCTGGGTAATTCCCGAACTGATTGCAAAATACCACACCGAAGAGCGAAATGTAATTGGCTTGATTGAACGTTCGAAATTCATCGTTTCAGTTCCCGCTTTTTTGCATGACGATAATTACTTTCACATTTTAAGGTTCGCACTCACGACGAAAGCATATCGCCTCAACGATTGACGCGTGTCTACTTCAAAGACTCCATCAGTTCATAGAAGTATCTGGGCTCTTTCGTACTGTACAACTTGTACCAGGCACTGACTGTATCTTCCTTCATTACTTCGACTCTTTTTAAAATCTCATAGGTAAAATCCAGCGGTGCCAACCCTGAAGCTGTTATCAAATTGTTGTCGCACACTGCCGGACAGTTAATATAATTTTCGCTCCCTTTATATTCAGGGCATACCATTTCCAGGAAACCTTTGCCATTACTCGTATGCTTTCGACTGTTTAAAATCCCCCCTTTTGCCAATGCCGCTGTTGCACCGCATATTGCAGCCACAATAACACCACGTTCAGTTAAGTTTTCAACCATTTCAATTACACTGCGATGCTCTTCCTCTATCCATGTATCCGCACCTGGGAGAATAAGCAAATCGCCTTCAGAAAACTCCACTTCAGATAGTTTCAAATCAACATCAATGCTCATCCCGCCCATTGAAGTCACAGGATTCTGGTGTTTAGATATTTTCTGGATGGCTACTTTTCCCTCTTAAGAAATCTTCCACTGTTCAGTTCAGCTGTAATATGAGCTATCTCCCAATCAGCCATTGTATTCAATACATATAGATAGCAATTGTTTAACTTTGAACTCCTCATACCATCCTTTCTCTACTTTTTTGTTTAAAATCGAATGCCGCCCAATTTTTGCATGGTCCTCTCCGCCGAAGCAGTGTCCATAATAGAAATATACCACATCACTCCTGACAACCTTATGTCAGGAGCTTTTGAAGGTCGCTGATTTTTTTTTGAAGCTGCACCCTGACTTCCTGTGGCTCAATCCGAACGATATAATCACTGACCGTGCATAACCAATTGATAAAAGTGTGCCAATCAAAATTCTGGTATTTCAATATTACCAACCCTTCTGGACTTTTTAGCTCGAAAACAAACGACCAATGCTGCTGTTCGCGAATCCAACGAGCCTGCTCCGGGCTCGTGTACAGTTCCGCGTTGTTTGCAGCCGAGGGAACAGGGTGGTACTGGTATTCTTCGCGATTTCGAGGCAGGAACCGAGTTTCTGTCGTTTTAACTTGAACAATCCGATCAAGACGAAAAAGACGCCAATCTTTCCGAGTGAGGCAAAATGCTTCCAGATACCAATTGTTCTGGCCCGGTAGGAAGAACAGCTTCACCGGTTCGATTTGACGGATTTCTGGCTTTTCTTTTCTGAAAGAGATGTATTCCAAATCTACAAGGTATCGATTCTTAATAGCATTTATCACTAGTCGGAAATACTCATTGGAAAAGGGAATCACCGAAGACATCGGGACGAAATCAAGAATTTCCAGTTCTCGCAGATAGTCGGTTCGTACCTTTTTGGGCAGAACGGACTCTATTTTCCTCAGAGCGTTTAATGAGGATTTTTTGGAGCTGTCGCTAACGTAGGTTGTCAAAAGTTTCAAGGCAAACCCGGCTGCAATCGCCTCCTCCTTTTCAAGAAGTAATGGAGGAAGAAAGTAGCCGTCCTTGAGTTGATAACCGACTCCAGCTTCTGATCGAATCGGGATTCCCATTTGGATAAGCGCACTCATGTCGCGGTAGATCGTTCGCTCGCTCAATTCAAACTCTGAGGCGAGTTTGTCTGCCTGAAACACTTTCCCGTCAGAGATTTTCAGTAATATGGCAAAAAGTCGGTCGATTCTATTCATACATCCTCAAGGAGCGGAGAGCTTCTAAGAGTCAAGATAGTGGTCTGTAGCAAATACATCAGCATAAATCCCCTGGAATGCAGCCATAAAGGAATTGTGAACATTTTCTGAAGATATTCTTTTTCCATTTATTTCCAGATCTTTTGTTGCGCATGCATCATCTATAACGGTACATTTAAACCCAAGGTCAAAAGCTGCCCTTGTGGTCGCATCAACACACATGTGGGTCATCATTCCTGCAATAACCAAATTGTCGATAGTATTGGTCTTAAGGAAAGTTAATAAGTCGGTTTTATGGAAACTATTAGGAAAAAACTTTGTAATTATCAGCTCATCCGCCTCAGGCTTAACCATCTCATGAATTTCACTGCCAATTGAATTTTGCAATAAATAGTTGGATCCAGGTCTCAAGTTTAAATGTCGAATGTGACAGATATGATCATTGTTTTTACGAAAACTATCGAGAAGTTTTCTTGCATTATAAACGGCTTCCAAACTTTTGTTAAGCGTGTTATTTCCGCCTTCAAAATAATCGTTCTGTAAATCTATTAACAATAAACATTTGGCCATTCTGAATCTCCTTATTCTTGTTATCTGCCGCATTCTGTTTTGCGCAGGGCCTGCTCTTACTCTTTCGCTTTCGAATCAGACAGTTTCCGATTTAAATACAAAGTATCTTCACCTGAAACAATGCTATAATCAGTTGTCATTTTCAAATATTTGTCGAGTAACTTTTTTTCATCCTCATTAATAGAACATTCCAAATACTTTTCTTTTACATTTCCAGGATAAATTGTGATTGCCTGACGCTGATATGCACATGGTTCTAGTTTGACTCCTATTCTAACTGCCCTCCGAATCTCCTCCTGTGGATTATTTTTGACCACCTATTACACACCACAAATGGAATTTTACAAACAAATCAATATTTCTAAATCCGGCTCTTTCCAAATACCCTAATTGTATTTCAAAAGATTCGTGAATATCATCACCCTTTATCTTCGGTGTGTCCATGTTATCAATGTTTCTTCTTTTCCAACCGTTGAAGTGTTTTTGCCACTCAGCATAGTAATCATTCAAGTCACTCGGGATTCTTTTCTTTGCATCCTCCACATATTTTGCCCAGAAGAGCATAGAATTTTTATAGGCCACATCATTTTTACTCCTCATCTCATCTATGTTAATGAACCATCCATTGGGAGACAATACTTCATTAGCTGTTTTATAAAAATTTTTCTTCTCATCAGGTTCCAAATGATGAATAGCAGACATCGAAATGATAAGTTCAGGATGTTCGTTGAGTTCTGAATGCCAATCGGATTCGATACTCCTGTTAATGTAATGTACCCGATCTGAAAAGCATTCCAACCTGGTTTTAGCTATCTCAGTAAAAGGAACGGATGAATCAACATACACAGCTTTTGAATTTGGAAACTTTGTGAGAATTTTTTGGATTTGTATTCCACTACCAGCTCCAATGTCAATAAAGGAAAATTCTTTTTCCCTTTCGAAGTTAATAATATCATAAACGGTATCTTGTAAAAAGTCATATTGAGGAACAAGATACGGTGCCATTTTATCGAATACCCTGGGCATTTCCAAAAAACGGTTTGCTTCTGTTTGCATATAGTAGCTCCCAATATAGTTTATGTTTTTTGCTTACTCAGAGCGCGTCTTCTCTTGTATTTATCCTTTTGTGTGTTTTTCATGCTTGATCCCATTTTTTCTATTTTCTTTCTTCTTCATGCGCGCGGTCTTCAATCTGCATCTTCGTCTTTGAAAACCGGGCCCAGTATTGCGCACGAAACGGTAGTTTTTTGCCAACCTAACCGGATAAATGTCCTGGCAATCAGGATATACCATATTATGCCGCTTAATGTACCAATAAATAATATGGGAATACCTATGATTGGGACAAAAAAAAGGAATCCTGGAGTACTTGTTATTATTCCAACATAAGCAGTTGCTTTGCTGAAGATATTGCTTTTTAGCATAAGTAATGAACTAATCAGACAGGAAACACCCGAAAATACAGTAAACACCATCCAGGAGGTTCCTTTAAATACCGTAAGTAATACCTCACCAGCAGCAATATATTGATTTTTTTCTGCTTCTGTTGTTGCTGAAGCATACTTGCCACTGATAAAAACCAATTCAGAAAGAGGTCTTGTTGGAATAATGAGTATGATGGCCACCAGTCCTATAACTAAGGCGATCAAAGCATAAGACTCATTAATCTGTTTGAGTGCAACATATAAGGATAGTAGCGGAAGAATTGTGATAAGCTCAATAATGACCATCGGAATATCAAGGGATAACAATCCACTCATCATATTGTTATGTAGCATTGTAAATACATCTACTGTTGAGGAAACACCAGGTTTATAAGGCCAGATAAAAAAAGCTATTATCGCAAAAGTCAGTAGCATTACAATAATTATAAGAGATATAGCACCGATTTTGTAAAGATCTTTCCAGCGTAAATCCGGGGAACTTTCATCAGAGTATCGAGATATATTTGAATTGATCATTTTGTTTATCCTTTATCGCAAAATAAACTGATTAATAGTTACTTCTGAATTGTGGTAACGTTTTTTTCCTATGGTTGTATTACCTATTTGAATCGCTTTCTGAGGGCACCAATGAACACAAGCAAAACACTGTTCACAATTATGATTCCAACGTAATGTATCTTTATCGATTTTCAAATTTTCCCTTGGACAAATTCGAGTACAAATTCCACAAAGGTTACAGTTACCATCAACCCAAAAAGATTTATCTGCGTTTTTAAGTATATCACAAGTAATTGCATGCAATGCACTTCCAAGAATATTCGCTCCCAATGCACTTTTTTCAAATAAACTTTTTTGACAATTTCTAATAAATGCTATGATTTCATTGAACTGCTCATCAATAGATTTTGGAGGTTTTCCTGCTATTGATCGTATCAAACTTATTAACGGATTTCCCATTGCAAGGTTCCCACTTTGATACCGAACAACAAAACCTGAATGCAGGGATACATCTCTTTTTTTCAAGAACTTTTTTAATTCCTGCAGTGTCGCTCCTGGTGTACCACCACATGTTGCAACTGCAAAAAGATACTGAGTTCGACTTAAATCCAGCATTTCAAGAAATTCTCGTACAATCCGCGGCATGCCATACACATAAACTGGAAAAATTAATCCAATTCGTGGCTCATTTGGCATTTTCGGCTGTTTCATTTCTTTTGCGATAGAAACAATTTCCGTCTGACCCAATCCATCTGCAATCTTTTGTGCAACAGAAAGTGAATTTCCTGTCGCAGAAAAACAATAAATCTTCGTCTCCATGAAAAACTCCTTCTATAAGTATTATTGTAGCGTGCTAAACACCATGACTCTCTTGTAGACGGAGATTTGGAGATTTGGATGCAATAATTATTTAAAGTTGGTTCTTTTTTGTACAATATGAACAATGTTTGGTGTTGTATTCGATTGCAGTACCATAGGCATCAAACTCAATATGGCAAAATGTAAGGAGCAGCTCTTTTATCCTGGAGCGCGCTCTCTGTACCCTCGATTTCGCCCCTGAAACACTTAATCCTAGTTCTTTTGCAAGTTGCACCTGAGTAAGTCCTTCGTACTCAGTAAGATAAATTGCTTGTGCATAATCATCTGGTAAAAGTTGAATGATGGATCGGATCCCACGAGCTAAGACCTCGTCGGCTTCAATGGAACCATCCTCCTTAAAATTAAAATCTGATATGCCAAGAGATTTCCTTTTAAATTCTTCCCGATAAAAATCCATGATAGTGGTTTTAGCTATCTGATATATCCATCCCCTAATCTTATCTTGATTTTTGAGCGTTTCAATATTGGAATGAATCTTCACAAAAATTGTTTGGAGAATGTCATTTGCAGTATCTTTGTTATCAACTTTTTTAGCAATAAATCCGCGCAGCTCACCACTGAATTTCAACCAAATTTCGTTAGATTTAGTACTCATATTTAACTATCTTTTACAGCCTTTCAGGTAGTTTCATTAATTAAGGGTGTGAATTAAAATCTGCTTTTATCACCAAAATCTTTCGCTTTGACACATTTATCCCTTCGATTGTTCCAAGGCCCCCTGATTCTAAAATAATTCCCCTTGTCCCACGCTGCAATATCCTGCAAGCTTTCACAGGCCGGAACACCTGGTACCAGAAATCTGTTTTCGCGGTAGAGTGGCAGAACCAGGAAATTATAGACTGGGAGAGACTGGACGACATGGCGAGAAGCAGATACTTGAAAAGCAATCAAATACCCTCTCCTGTGTCTATCTGCTGCAACAGGTTTTTGTTGCTGGTGACAATCAGAAGCCTGAGAGGTGTAGTTTACAGAATAGTATAGGGGAAAGCTATCACGGAGAGCCGAAATAACAGGTCGCCTGTTTTTGCGTCTCTATAAATTGGATTATTTTTTGCATTCTCGATTACCCGTAATTTCAGCCCAAACACAGATTTCTCTTCCCTTTCATTTCTTTTGTACTTTGAAATTTTTCTATATTCTTCATCGATGTATCTGCCTTGGGCTCCGGTTTCCCGCACGCTCTTTTTCCCCGCGCTCTTATTCTATTCAAATTGTCTTTCGCACTCTTGTTTACATTATCCGCAGGCGGTAGATCATTTACGGGAATAGACCATTGCTTTATGTTAATTTTCTTTCAGTGCCGATATTACCAAGATTGATGGCCTAATATAAAAATACCCACCACGAGCATTGTTAATTTCTGCTTTTTCGCAAATTGGAGTTGGTTCATCAATACCAGATATTCTTAAACCATTTGAGATTAATGCTTGTAAAATATCGCTTGTTGTTCGATGGTATTTTATAACACCATCAACAAACCAAAATTGCTCTCGTCTACCTCTTTCAAAATAATTTTCAAGGCGCCAAAACTTTCCTTTTTCATCACTATTATAACCATCAGGATTTGCTGTACAGATAGGATGCTCTATAGAAAAGATAAAATGACCATTAGTTGTTAAAAACTTCCGGACATTCTTAATAAATCCTGTCAGGTCTTCAACATAATGAAGTGCCATTGAACTAACAACTAAATCGAATTTCTCATCTGAATGGTATTCATCAATAAAACATTTTTTAAATTCTACATCTACGTGACTATAAAAGCGCAGCGCTTCATCTATCATTTTTTCAGAAGGATCAATTCCAATAACTCGTTTCGCTCCATTCTCTTTAAGCCATTTTACTTGCTGCCCAAATCCACATCCGATATCCAATACAATTTTTCCACTTGGATTCCCAATAAATTTTCTTATTGATGGTTCCTCAATCATTCCGTTTATGCCAGAATCATTCATTCTGAGTGCTTTGTATTTTTTAAAGAATACATCATTATCGTAAAGGATTGACATAATTTCCTCTTATGATTGGTGAAGGCGTAAATCAATATTTATTAAATTTCTGGTGTATTTTTCTTTCCGCGCGGGTCTTATTCCCTTTTTCGCGTGTTTTCGCCCAAGGCAGATATGGCCACCAACGATCCGCGCTATGCCGAAGTTACGGCTAAAAGTATTGCGGAATTATTGCCTGTCGAGCGAGTCTTCGAGCTTGAAAGGCAATAATGCAGCCTACCTTAGTATAAAGTAATTTTGGCATGACGCTGTTGTGCGTCTGTAAATTGGCATGATCTCATTTCCCCGCCAACTCTTTTTCCGCACACGCTCCAAATCCGATTTCCGAAGGGTTTTTTCTGTCCATATATCTATTCTTTTATTCTAATTTTCTTTTCTAATTCCTCTGGGTTATGCCAGGAGGATAGAATCACAATTCGCCATTTATCGTCAGTATCAAATAATTCTTCAACTTCTTCTTTGAATTCTTTATAATCAGCATTTTGGATCCAATCCTCAAATAATCCTGCTCCAATGTATGATAAAATATTCTCTTCATTTGGTGAATTGGCTACAATTTCTCTAATTAACTGAAATGCTTGAAAGTCCCCCTTTTTACATAGATCATTTACTTGTTCCGAGATGTCTTCATCTGGATGACTTTCAAAGTTCACTTCCATAGTTGCTTTGAAATATGCATCGTTTTCTGGTAAACCTTCTTTTTCAAATTTCTCTTTTAATTTTCGTATCTCGGCATTCTTACTCTCATAATCTTTGCTTCCGTGGTTAACCCACCATAGCGAATAACCTAGATATCTTAATGGTAAATCCTTTGTATCTTTATCCATTGAGAACCAGTCCTAATTTTGTTCTTATTACACGTGTGCTCGTGATCTTTTTCCGTTGGCGGTCTTATTCCTCATGCCAATTTATGGCAAACAACGGCCGCGCTATGCCGAAGTTACGGCTAAAAGTAATGCGAAATTATTGCCTGTCATGCGAGTCTTCGAAGCTTGAAAGGCAATAATGCAGCCTACCTTAGTGTAAAGTAATTTTGACATGGCGCTGTTGTAGGCTGTTTTGCATATCTTATGTCCTGCTGCTCTTTTATTCTCGCCGATCTGCTTTCTTATCTGCGCGGGTCTTGTGGTATTCTCTTAATGGCATTTTCATAACTGAGTATCATTGCCTTTAAGAAGCTTTAAATACTGCGGGTTCGCTTCTTTGAAGGCCTGTTTATGTGATCTCTTTTTAGCCAGTATAAACATGTCTTTGGCGAATTCAAAGTATCCCATTTCAAATGCAACTTCTCCGAGTAAAAATTCTGCTTCCCCTTTTAAATTTCTTTTCCCATTATACTCAGTACCTTTTATACCCCATAAAAGTGCTTGTTCGAATTCTTTCATCTTCATGTATGTTCGAACCATATACTCAATTATCAAATAAGTGTTCGATACGGTTGACTTAGGTTCCGGCAGAGAAATCCACAATTTCTTTAGATCTTCAATGCATTCAGGAAATAATCCTTGCTTATATTTGATTCCAATTGGTTGCAATTGCTTCATTATGTCCATCGTGTAAGAATCCTTTCCATGATCTTGTCCCTCGCGCTCTATTTCCTCGGCGATCTTATTCCGCAGCATCTTATGTCTTATGCAAAATGGCCTACAACTCTCCCAAAGCCGCATTGCGGCTTTGGGAGAGTCCGGGACCCTAAGACGCACTATTGCATCTTTGACACATTTCTCTGTCCGAATATCCCAAGGCCCCCTGAGATTAAAATAATTCCCCTTGTCCCAAGCTGCAATATCCTGCAGCATTCTCCGATAAACCAGGAATTCTAGCCTTGCGCCTGGCCTTCCACATCCAGAACCTGCTGGCTTGCAAATGACCCGGAATAAAAGCAAATCCCCCTGGAAATCTCCTCAAACCTTAATCCGTCGCCGTCCCTTCATTCCGAAAAAGCCCTCCTAACACCGGATCTACCTGTCAATGCCCCCAAAACGCCCGAATTCTCCAGTGTCCTCATTATCTAGTCACAATACCACCTGCCATCCATTCATCTTCCCAAAGTAACCTCAGACAACCGGGAGGACCGACTTCCTCAGCCCCGCTCATATTTGAAACAGCGCTCGACCGCTTTGCAACCGAGCTCGCGTAAGTTGTGACTTGCCTCTGCAATTGGCAACAAGCTTACGGACCTTTGCAACATTTTACCGGAAATGCGCAGCAACGGATGCGCTTCTTCCCTAAACCATGTTTCACAATGGAAAACCATTTTGCACAATGGCTGATCTCTGTCGCAACAATGGGAAACTTCTGTTGCATGACCGCAAAATGTCAGTTACAAACGCTGCACGGTCTGTTGCAGAGTCGCAGGCGGCTGTTGCAAAGTTTTCAGGAGCTGTAGCAATCGGGAATACAGGGATTCAGAAAAACGAGTTTGTCAGGAGATGATTTATGATGATATTACCAGGAAGGAGAGCTGAAATACACTGTTATCTATTACAGAGCAAGACCGCCCACAGCCGAAACGTGAGCATCATTAGAAAAGTCTTGCCGATCTTCCTCTGGCTACACTTTCATATTTTTAAAGAACGTTCAGAACCTGTACTAACTGTTTCAGGCTGGCCGTGATCAGCCAAACGCTTCCTGCTGCGTCTGACCTCATCGGCATAATACCGGTAATAATGGTCAAGATCGTTTATAAACGCGGCGTGAGCGAACTGCTTTATCTCCTCCCTGGCATTAATGCAGAGCGTGATAAGCTTACGCACCCTGTCCACTGCCAGATTGCACGGGACACCTTCGATTACATCCAGCCCCTTCATTCGAAGCAGACTCAATGCCCGCTCGGATAGCCTCTGCAGATACGGAGCGTTGATCTCCACGCCCCCGGGGCAAATCTTCTGGGCCAGCGTTTCATGCTCGCTTATGATGGCCACGAGGTCTAGCGTGTTGATCAGGATCGCCAGCTTCCCCCTGCCGCTTACCCTTTTTTTGAGCCGGGATGAAAGCTTGGGGTCGTTTCCGTTCTTTACAATGAAAGACACCACTTCCCTGATGATAACGAAATCGGTTTTGACCCGCGACATCTCCTCGTCAAACCGCGCCCTGGTCTCCGGCGCTTTTAGACTTGCTCTGGTCCGCTCGCCATTGGCAAGCAGCAGATACTTGAGCTGATAGTCGAAAAGCTCCTTGCGGCTCCAGTTGAACTTGGCCGCGACCAGTATATCTTTGTCTTTTTCTGCGCGAGCAAGGATCCTGGCGTGCTCGGTGATAAACTGCTCGATTGACATCGACGGGCGCCGCAACTGCACAGGTGAGAGCGCCGATGCCTCACTATCGATCTGTTCTTTAATCTGCTCAGGGAGTATGCTGTTGAATGTCATGATCTTTACCGGACAGGAGAAGAGTGTTTATTGGTGAAAAGCGCCAGGAGAGAGTTTGTAACCCTCTCCGTTTGGCGCACCTGCTTTCAACGCCCCCATTTGACGCTTCGGCAGTCCATCAGTTGGCTTTGCTCTCAGCTTTCAGAGACGCATCTTGTGTGCTCTCCTCAGAAGATTTCTCCTGAGAGGAATCAGACTTTCTGCTTCTCATCGGTCCATAGTAGCGCTCGACATGCTCGGGATTGTTCATCATGGCCGCTTCCACGTACTCCATGAGCTCCGCGTGCAATTTGATGGCAACTGAGATCAGCTTGTTCAGGTACTCAACGGCCTCACTTGACTTGGGACCGCTGCCGACAAAACCCCGCATGGTGATTAGCCTCGAGGCGCGGTCGACCGCCGCATTGAGAAACTCGGCGTTAACCTCGACTCTGTCGGGCCTGATCGAGCCGCACAGGTCCGGGAATTCCTGAAGTTTGTTTGCAAGAGACAGCACATCACAAACGTTGTTTGTAATGGAGTTGCCGCTTGCGATCTTCTGGTAGAATTTCCGAAGCCTGAGGTTGTTGGTGATATTGATAATGCGATTGAGCACGCGCATCATGATCTTTTTGTCCTGCACGCACTGCTCAAGCATCTCATTATACTCCCTGCGTTCTGGGGAAACCTCCGCATGGGAGCCGACACGCACACCATAGGCCATGGCGATGGACTCGATAAGAGCAAAGTTCAACTCCCTTTTCTCTATCGGGTACCCCGCAGCCTCCAGCGCAGTCCAATCTTTGACACTACGCGCTGCATGGTTGGCGAATACTTCAATGAACTGTTCGACCGTTATGCCGGACAGCTTTTGAAGCGTCTTGGGGTTGACTTGACCAACAAGCGAATCGATTGTTGCCTGTTGATCAGGACTGATAGGCATCACTATCTTCCTTGTTAAGGTGAAGCACGATGAAGCACGCCGATGACGGGAAAATGGGCCCCCGGTGGCTCCGTTACAGTAAAAACCGTCACTTGACGGTCAACTCTATCTGTACTTTTGTTGAGAATAGGTTTCGAGGACGGGTGAAAGGCGACTAAAAGCCCTCGAATGTTGAGATTGGGACAGCAGGAGGCATGAAACGGCATGCATCGGAAGTTAGCGGGTTAGCGAAACATAGCGGGCGAAACAAGATGCATTGCTGAAATAAAAGATAAAGCGCGAGCAAAGGGGAAAGCAAAATATTTTTTATGGTGGTGATGGAACTAGGGGTTTGAATAGGGGAGAATAGTTGATTGATTAATAATGATTGTTAATTGAGAAGAATCGGTTCGTTATGCGATGACGCCCGTTCCGCTCACCCAGAGCGTAGGTCCGCCGGAGTCGAAGGGTAGTCCTATTGTTAACGGCGAAGACGCCTTGCAGGTCACCGGCACCATCACCCGCGCTGGAGCTATATCGAAGATAGTCATCGGAGTTTATCAATCACGAGTTTAGGAAAAACAACAGGAGGAGTCTCCTCACACTACTGGCCATCGAATGCAGCCTCGTTCCGCTCACCCAGAGCGTAGGTCCGCCGGAGTCGAAGGGTCATCTAAAAGTTTGCGAACAAGAAAGTTCTGCTGCAGTCCAATCCGTCAGGAAGGGCCTCTCTCGCAATATTATTTAGTAAAACCCAGTGAGTCGGACTAACTAACGATCACAAGGCCAGACCATGTTTGTGTAGTGGATACTTTTCATTTCGATTCCTGGCGGCGATATCTGACAATACTGGTGGGAGAGATCAGGCAGTACCCCGACCCGTCAGGGAGGGCACAGTTGTCGCGAGGGGATCAGGAAATTGATCATCTGTAATCTGCTTATTAATTTCTCCGACATAAAACTGGTGTTCATTGATGCTATTACGAAATGTAATTTTCCTGTCCCGTAGGGACATAATATTTATAGAAAACCGTATCCTCGAAACAATCTCCTTGTCCCGTAGGGACAACATATACTCTTAATAGTAACTATTACCCTGCGATACATAGATAATATATCGTCCCTACGGGACGAAGAGATTTCATTGTTTGTCATATGTGCTATAAATGTGTAGTCCCTACGGGACTAGGAAATCAATCATCTGTGATCTTGTGATCGTCCACTACAGCCAATGTAGCTGAATCATACATTATCTTTAATTTATATATATGGTTTTTATCTTGATAATAGTTATTCTTTAACTTTTTAAAAGACTTTAAGTGTATTACTTTTCCAATTTTTGCCACACCATCCTCACCAAAATTATCTGAATATATAACCGACAAATATAGAATGGACCTACTGCCTGTTAAATACACTTTTAGATATAACTCTCCGCTCTTCTTATACAAATCATCTTTAACAAAGGTGAAATCAGATCTTTGTCCTGGAGGATAGTTTACACAACTAACCATATTAATAATCAAGCATAGCATTAGAATGGTTTTTGTCATTCTCCACTCTTCTTGCATTTAATGACAAGGTATACTGTTGGCGCAGTCATAGCATATAAGGGTTTCATCGCTTTCATAGTTTTCTAATGAACCTATGGATAATTTACAAACATTATATCTGGTGGCCATAATTGCTAGATCCTTTTTTCAACCGGAACGCCTTTTTACGGTCTGGGGCTCTAATCACTCAAATCTTCTGCCCAGATCTCTGTCCATGGCTTCTGCCAGCTCTTTTTCCTTTTTTCTACCCTTAAGATAAATGACTATTGTAAACGGTCCGCCAATGGCCCCGAGTATCATAATTCCGGTGAGGATTGCCAGGGATCGAATTTCATGTCTGCCCAGATGATCACTTGAGCATATACTGTTTGCAGCGATGAAAGAGAGGATCGCTCCGAATATAAGAACGGCAGCAATGAGCAGTGTGTAGACTTTCTGTATTTTATTTTCGGTCTGATTACTTGTTATGAACTCATCGAGTTCAGCTTTCTGTTTTTCGGAGAGTTGTGTGGTCATTAAGACTCCTCTGATATGTATCAGCAATTATGAGTAAGTGTCTTTAATATAGATTACATGCAATGCTGGGGATCGTAAATGCCATTGATTTGAAATGAGTCCGGTCATGTCCCATTCGTGTTCATTGGCGTCATTAGCGGTTCAGATCTGAAAGATTAACCGCGAATTTCACGAATGGTCGCGAATGGAGATAAGATAAAGCACCGCCTCCTCTTTATCACTGCTCTGGTGCCTGTTTTGCTCTTTACCTTAATCGATCTCTTCACAGAAGGAGTAAAGCAATGCCTCATCCCATCATCTATGTCGATACATCCTCCATACGCGCTGGAAAACTGGAGCAGCTTAAAGCGCAAATGAGCGAACTGGCATCTTTCGTTGAGGAACATGTTCCAAGGGTTTTGTCCTATGCTTTTTTTCTGAACGAAAGCGAAACAGAAATGACTGTAGTGGCGGTTCATCCCGATTCTGAATCGCTTGACTATCATTTAACTACAGGTAAAGAACGGTTTAAGGCTTTTGGTGACTATATCGATCTTTTACATATTAATGTATACGGGAAGGTGAGCGAAACTGTGATGGAAAAGCTCCATAAGAAAGCACAGATGCTCGGGAGAGGAACAGTTGAAGTTCACGAATACT
>JAEZKC010000085.1 GCA_023436205.1 Fibrobacterota bacterium | reverse complement strand
GACCTCTGGCTTCTGACCTCTGGCTTCTGACCTCTATCCTACATCCCTCCCGCTCCAGCCTCGAGCAGAATCTTCTCTATATCTTTTCTTCTAAACTGAATGGCGTAATCAAGAGCGGTTTTGTTCTCGTGATTGATGGCATTGAGATCGGCACCCGAACTAATGAGATATTGTACTACCCGTTTATGACCGTTTGCACAGGCATACATAAGCGCAGTACCGACGATGCTGTTTTGAGCGTTGATGTCTGCGCCATAGAGCATCAACTCTTCAATTATTTCCAAATACCCCTTTGATGCGGCAATGATCAGAGGGGTGCTGCCATACATGTTGATAGAGTTCACATCGACAAACTGCCGGGAAAGAATATCACGCACCTTTTCTATGTCACCGGTTCTGGCGGCAGCCATAAGCCCAGTGTATCCGTCGGGTTCTTTTGTGAGGAGGATTTTTTCGATTTCGGTTAATCCACGACGCATCGATATCATAAGCGGCGTACGACCATCCTTGTCTTTAAAGTTGACATCGGCACCAGCCTCCACCAGTACTTTGACGCACTGAGCATTGTTTGTGACAGTGGCAATCATTAGTGCACTCAAGCCCCGCTCATCAAGCGCATTTCTCTGAGCGCCATGATCCAGAAGCATCTGAAGCATGTGGGGATTACCCTTACGGACGGCAAGAATCACAGGAGTGTTTCCCTGGTTGTCTGCAGCATTCACATCAGAACCGGCACTTAAAAGAAGCCTCACCAACGGCACCGAACCGCTCTGAACAGCAATCATCAGAGGAGTCATCCCATTGACATTTAAGCTAAAGGGATCGGCACCGAAATCCAGCAACAAGGAGGTGATCAGCGTATCACCCAAAGAAACAGCGCTCTGTAACGGTGTTAGTCCGGAAGAGTCACCAAGATTAACAGATGCGCCATTTTCAACAAGCACTTTCACAATTTCATAGTGTTTACCTTTAACAGCTCCCAGAAGCGGAGTTGTCAGCCCTTTGCACTGATGATCAGTTTCAGCTCCCATAAGCAGAAGCGTTTCGACAGCTGGAAGGCAACCGATCTCGGAAGCTCCGTAGAGCAAAGTAATTCCATTTGGCCCGAGGTCTTCTGTGCTGATACCGCGACGCAGATAATCATAAAGCTTGTCAGCATCACAGGCCCAGAGTGCATCAAATGCTCCTGCAACGAGTTCATTTTTGACTTCAATGAAACTGCGCTCATCCAGTTTTTGCGCATGGATACCAGTAAAAACAAGAAGTATATTTACAAATAATAATAGACGTCTATTCATTTTATACCTGCTATCAAACTATACCTACACTCTCGCAGAAAACTCGCGATTCCGAAAACAAGGATTTATTTACTCTCATATTAAAATTTTAAATTGGGTAGATCAGATGGAATTGCTGCGAAAAACAGCAGTTCCTACCAGCTTTAACGCGTCCCGAGTTTCCAAAATTACTCTTTTCCGTTCAACCTTAAGTAATCCCTCCTGGGCAAAAGACAGCAGAATCTGCTCAACCTCGGAAAATTGCAGATTAAGGATATCAACCAACTCATTTTCCAGAAATTTCATTTTTATTTCGTAGCCCTCGGTGCAGGGTTCACAATGGTCAGAAATGGCAATCAGCGAAATCAGAGCGGCAACATGGGCCTTTTTATCTTCTCCAAGAGGTACATTTATCCTAGAATCCACATCCCTAAGACGCTTTGCAAGAACCTGACCAATTCTGCAGAACCAATCAGGGACCGTTTCCATAAGCCTGGTCTGTTCCTCACCTGGAAGGCAAACCGCTTCAGTTTTTTCCAGAGCAACGCCGGAAGCACTGCGTTTGCCTCCATCTAAAAAGGCAATCTCTCCCACCACGCACCCCGGACCAGACCTGTCAAGCTCCACTTCCAGGTCTTTTTCCAGTTTGAAAATGCGGACTAAACCTGAAATAATGAAGTAAAGATCACGAGTGGCTTCATTTTGACGAAACAGAAACTCACCCGGTTCAAAGCTAATCCGCAGTGAACCGGGGATATCGAAATCCGAAAGAGAACTACTATTCGCTAAAGGCTCTCGTGCGGACAATCCAGGCATCCTGGTAACCCTTCTTTTTAATTTCCGGAAGTTTTGCTTCCGCTTCAGCCTTGGTACTGAAATCGCCAATGTACAATTTGTAGTAAGGCTGTTCAAGGCTCATGAAAACCGGAAGAGTTGTTTGGGCTTCTACCGTCTTTTTCTCCACACGTACGGTTTCCACCTGACTTGAGGCCAGTATCTGGATACGAAAACGAGTAGCGGTTTCCTCCTCAGCTTTAGGAGACTGCACACTTTTATCGGTGACCGCCAACGTGGAAATATCCTTTTCTGACAGGGAGATCTCCTTTCCACGATTCAGGGTATCGAGGAAAGTGAGTTCCACATTACGCGCCACTGCCCTTTTCTGCACGACAGGAGCAGGTTGAGAATCCTGTGCCGCTGCAGGCTGTTCATGTAAACGGGCAGCGGAAACACACCCAATCAGAGGGATAACCAATGTGCCAATTATCAATACGCGCTTCATTTGACCGTACTCCCAACTCATTTGCCATGAATTTCTTAACGAAGTATATTTCTATAATATAACTAATTCTCCTAGAATAATACTTTGCTCAGATCGAGGAGTCAAGAATTCTCAATCACCGTGCACATTTTGAAGAGATAAAGGAGAGACGCTCCTTCAGTTTCGGCAAAAGCCGGCTTGGGACCTGGTACAAGATCCGCCTGGTGATACTGATTCTGATTACTGCGGGACTGGGGTGGTACTCCAACCAGGGTACCAATAATCCCTTTGCGCCGAAAAACCATCTCCTTTTTCAAGGGACCAAAAACGGCTATACGCTCTCCTATGTGCGCGGAAACCGCAAACACCGTTTCACCACAGTTGTGATTCCCACATCAAAGCCACTGGAACGTTCTCTCAGGCCGGTCAAATCCGGAGAATGGGATCTGATTTCCATGCAAACCGGATCTGTAAAACCGGAACTCTTCTCCACTGCACCGCAAGTATGGACTGTGCTCTCGACGGAGCTTTCTTCAAATCTACCCAAACCAGATCCGTCTTGGCCACCGCCTATTTTCAGTCAGCAGGCCAGCTCCAATGGACAAATTATCGCCAGATCCGTATCCCCACTACAGGATCAACGCAGAGCCATGTTGCTGACTCCCGGCACCATGCTTATTCTTATCTGCGACAGCACTATTCTAGAAAACATTTCATCTGAAACATACAGTCCCTTTAAAGAAAAACTTGACCTGCTTGTCCTTCCCTCAACAAGCCTGGATACAGTGAAAATGCTACGGTCCATTTTCAGACCAAAACAGATACTGGTCACTCCACCCAGCCCCCTTGGTGATGGTTTGCAAAACATCATCTGTGCCCCGGATTCCATGTACCTGGATTTTATTCTCGGTCCAGGAAACACACTTGAGCTTAACAACTAATTTTTCATTAACTTAGTATTGAACATGGACTTAACAATACTGTATAATAGATTGATCAGACTAGATTTCGAAAAAGGAACCGCTCTGTAATCTATGGCCAAAAAACTTGGTGAGATCCTCGTTGAAAACGGGGTAATCACAAAAGAACAACTTCTGGAGGGACTTAAACACCAGACAGTGCACGGCGGAATGCTCGGTGAGGCACTGATTGCCACCGAGGCCATCGTTGATGAGAGTGTCATCACCCATTTCCTCTCAAAGCAACTGAATCTGGGCAAGCTAAGTCTTAAGGATCTGGAGTTTGATCCTTACGTTGTGGATTTGGTCCCTTTCGATATAGCCCAGAAATACACAATTATTCCGGTAAACAAGACAAACCGCGTTCTCACCATCGCTATCAGTGATGCAAAAAACATATTCATGCTGGATGCCATCAAATTTTTGACTGGTTGTACAGTGAAGCCGGTAATCGCATCGGCAAAAGAGATTCAGGATGCCATAAACCTGAATTACAGAGCCGACAGCAGCATGGATAACATCCTCAACGATATCAAGACCGATAATTTTGAAGTGGTCGCGGAGGAGAAGGATAACGAACCGGAGGACATCGCCAGTGAAGTTGCTGACGCCCCGGTTGTAAAGCTGGTGAACCATCTTATAGTGGAGGCAGTTCGCAAGAATGCCAGCGATATACACATTGAGTGCTATCAGAACATTCTCAGGGTTCGCTACCGAATAGACGGTGTTCTCATTGAGATGGCTCCCCTGCCCTACAGGTTGCGTACCTCGGTCATCTCACGTATAAAAATCATGTCAGACCTGGATATTTCCGAAAGAAGACTGCCCCAGGATGGCAGAATCAAGATAAAGACCGGTAACAAGGTTGTGGATATCCGTGTTTCCACCACTCCGACCATCTTCGGGGAAAAGGTGGTGATGCGAATACTGGATGCCTCCAATCTGATGCTTGATATGAACAAGTTCGGTATACCTGCAACGGGCATGAAGCATCTGACCGAATCGCTGCACGCCCCTTACGGGATGATTCTGGTAACCGGCCCAACTGGAAGCGGAAAGACGACCACTCTTTACTCCGCTCTCAGTGCACTTAACACCCCAGATATAAACATTATGACTGCTGAAGATCCGGTCGAGTATAACATTGACGGAATAAACCAGATCAATGTGCATCAGAGCATCGGACTAACATTCGCCGCAGCGCTGAAATCATTTCTGCGCCAGGATCCCGATGTCATCATGGTTGGTGAGATAAGAGATCTGGAAACTGCGGAAATAGCCATTAAAGCAGCGCTCACAGGTCACCTGGTACTGAGCACGCTTCACACCAACGACTCCGCGAGCACCCTGACCCGTATGATTGACATGGGAGTAGATGCTTTTCTGTGCGCATCAGCGGTTCGTCTCATTATTGCCCAGCGTCTTATTCGCCTGATCTGCACCAATTGCCGGGAACAGATAGATCCCAGTAAAAACGAACTGCTTCAATTTCTGAAACTATCTCCTGAAGAACTCAAAACCCTTACACTATACAAAGGGAAAGGGTGCCCCACCTGTAACGGAACAGGATACAAGGGCCGCGCCGGACTATACGAAGTACTTCCGATCACCACGACCATTCAAGAGATGGTGATGGATAAAAAACCGCCTCATCTTATTAAGAAGGCGGCCATGGATGAGGGCATGCTCAGTCTGAGAATGGCAGGCCTCGACAAACTAAGAAAAGGGCTTACCACCGTTGAAGAGGTGCTGGGCGCCACAAGTTGATTTCAACAAGCCGTTTAATAGAGGGAAGAAACTATTATGATGACCATGCATGAGCTGCTTAAAAAGATGCTTGATATTCACGCTTCAGATCTTCACCTCACTTCCGGATCCCCCCCACTTTACAGAATAGACGGGAGACTTGTTCCGTTCAATGCCGAACGACTGGGCCCCGATGAGGTGCTCAAGCTTTCTTACAGCATAATGAATGAAGTCCAGAGGAAAACGTTCGAACAGAATAAGGAAGTGGATTTTTCATTCGGTGTACAGAATCTTTCCCGTTTCAGAGCAAACGTTTTTCTGCAGAGAGGGTGCTGCACTGCGGCATTGCGTCAGATCCCTTATATAATAAAGTCCATAGAGGAGCTGGGGCTTCCACCAGTGGTTTCAAAACTGACAGACCGCCCGAACGGTCTGGTTTTAGTCACCGGACCAACAGGCAGCGGAAAAAGCACCACACTGGCAGCGATGGTTGACAAAATTAATAGCGAACATGAGGGTCATATACTGACTGTAGAAGATCCTATCGAGTTTGTTCACAAGCACAAGAAATGCATTATCAATCAGCGTGAGGTTCATCAAGACACCAACAGCTTTGCAAGTGCACTGCGTGTGGCTTTGCGGCAGGACCCGGATGTGGTGCTCATCGGTGAAATGCGAGATCTGGAAACGATTTCCGCAGCCCTGAGCATTGCGGAAACTGGTCACTTGACGCTGGCCACTCTTCATACAAATTCTGCAGCCCAGACTATTAATCGTATTATAGACGTATTCCCCGCAGATCAGAAGGAAACTGTACGAGCACAGCTTTCGATGGTTCTGGAGGGGATTATAAGCCAGGCTCTGCTTCCCAAAATCGGCGGAGGGAGAGTTATGGCCTGCGAGATAATGGTGGCCACCATGGCAGTAAGATCCATGATCCGTGAAGACAAAGTTCATCAGTTGCAGGGTATTATCGAAATTGGTCAGCAGTACGGAATGCAGACTATGAATAGTGAGTTGGTGCGCCTTTATCAGCGCCGTCTTATCAGTAAAAAGGACGCTCTGGGCAGAAGTCCAGAACCGGAACAGATGAAAAAATTAATTGGAGATTTATAAAAGCTTCCGAGCTTTAACGAGGAGTCTATAATGGGTAAATTTGAATATGTTGGCGTGAGCTCAGGCAAGCAGGTAAAGGGCGAAATTCAGGCTGCCAGTAAAGACGAAGTAATGAGCCTGCTCAGGAAAAAAAAGATCCGCCCCGTATCTATTCGAAGCAAGGCGATGGACATCAATTTTGATTTCCTCAAAGGAATAAAACTGAAGGATGTCTCCCGGTTCACTCGTCAGTTTGCC
This sequence comes from Fibrobacterota bacterium, assembly GCA_023436205.1. Taxonomy (GTDB): domain Bacteria; phylum Fibrobacterota; class Chitinivibrionia; order Chitinivibrionales; family Chitinispirillaceae; genus JAEZKC01. The sequence goes on along the minus strand of JAEZKC010000085.1, from coordinate 89,307 downwards.
GCCATGGTAAGTGCGGGTCTTCCACTCGTACAGTGTCTCGACATTCTGGGCAATCAAACAGAAAGCAAAGCCTTAGGACAGGCAATTCGGCAAGTGAGCGCCGATATCCAGGGCGGTAACAATTTGGCTGATGCCATGGCCAAACATCCTGCAGCATTCAATTCCCTTTACTGCAACATGGTTGCCGCAGGAGAGCAATCGGGTAATCTGGATGGAGTGTTGAACAGACTAGCCGAATATCAGGAAAAGTCTGAAGCTCTTCGACGCAAAATTAAAGGTGCCATGACCTATCCGGTAATTGTGGCCATAGTAGCGGTAGGTGCAACTGCAGCCATGCTCACTTTTGTAGTACCCACCTTTGCTCAGATGTTTTTAGATATGGGCGGTGAGCTTCCCCTACCCACCAAAATTGTCATGACTCTATCTACTTTCCTTCAGAAGAATATCTTTTTCATGATTGCCGGAGTTGTGGCTCTAGCTATAGGGTTCAGACAATATTACAAGACTGAACAGGGCAAAATTAAAATAGATGCGCTCAAGCTCAAGTTGCCGGTTCTCGGTGACCTGGAACGTAAAAGCGCTGTTAGCCGTTTTTCTCAAACACTCTCAACACTGCTCACCAGCGGTGTAACTATTATTGAAGCTCTCAACATTACTGCTAAAACAGCAGGAAACAAGGTGCTTGAGCTTGGAATCATTCGAACACTGGAACGAATCACCGGAGGTCTGTCTATTGCCGAACCGCTGAAAGAAACCGGGGTGTTTCCACCCATGGTTATTCATATGATTGCGGTGGGAGAGAAAACTGGCGATCTTTCGGGTATGCTTAAAAAGGTTTCTGAATTCTATCAGGAAGAAGTGGATGCCGCAGTTGAAGCCCTGACCTCTGTTATCGAACCCATTATGATTGTGGTCATGGGTGCAGTGATCGGAGGAATTCTGGTTTCCATGTACCTGCCGATGTTTGATATGATAGGAAACGTAGGTTAAGAATTGGTAAATATTTACGTGAGAGTTATATTTATGTTAAAGCTTCGGTCAAATATTGCCGATAACTGTAATAGGTAGAAAAGCGAGGAGCTTATGAACATAAATAACGTATCACAACCGCTCAAAAATGAGCTGCGCAAGGTCGAAAATGCCAAAAAGACTGACAAATCGGTTAAGGCATCAAAGGCTGGAGCAACTGATCGTTCTGAGCTCTCCTCAAAGGGGAAGCAGCTTAGTGAAACAAAAGGTCAGATGCAGGTCATTTCGGCAACCCTCAATGCACATCCTGAAATTCGCAATGAGAAAATTGCTGAAGTAAAAACAAAAATGCAGAATGGCTACTATGATTCTGATAAATTCATCGACAGGCTGGCAGATAAACTGCTTGAAGAGTTTGGAGTAGCATCCAGCTAAGACGAATTCCCGAGCAGATGAAAAGGGCGCCCGCAAGGCGCCTTTTTTATTGCAACTACTTGAGATTCCTGAGATCTATCAACACTTCCCCATCATTATTCATGCTTACCTGGATTTTCCTGCTCTTCTTGCCCCTCTTCAGGTTCAAATCGTAATCTCCATAAAAGCCCCTAAATGATAGTTTACCATCGACATCCACAACTATAGAGGTGTCTGTACTCCATTCTTTATGAATGAGGTTGAAAACTGAATCCGCGACCGGCTTGGCTGTAAATTCTGCATCATACAACCCAGCTCCGGGACGCCAGTGACGGCCATCCCAGAATCCCCATATATAAAATCCCTGAACCGCCGGATGCGAAAAGGCTGTCCTGAGCATTTTTGCATACTCAGAAGCCATTTCCTGCGGAGAGAGGCCAAGTGCATTAACATCCATATCGAATTCAGTTATTTTAATCGGCAGCCCGACTTCTGCCATATAATCAAGCTTGGATGCGACATCCAGAGGATCAATTCGACCGCTGAAATGCCCCTGAATGCCAATTCCATTGACTGGAACTCCCCTTCTCAGCAGGCCTTCCACCATGTCACGGTACGGCTTGGCATCCCCTCCGGAAATCACTGAATATTCATTTATATAAAGGACTGCACTCGAATCGGCTCGATGAGCCCAGACAAAGGTAGAATCCAGAATATCGTACCCAAGGCGGCTGAACAAGGCAGACTCGTGAACTGGTTCATTCCAGACATCATACTCTAGAATCCGCCCCTTGTAGCGGGATACGTCACGAATTATTCGCTCCTTTATGGCATCTCTCAAGAAATTATCGTCACCCAACCTGGCCCAGTGTCTGTCGTAGCCATAATTTTCTATTCCCCATACAAGAGCATGCCCTCGAATTGGGAAATTATGCTTCTTACTCCATTTGAGATACTTTTCCAAATCGGCAGTATTTGGTTTGCCCTGAACCTTCTCATACTCTTCCCATTTGAATGCATTCTCAAAGACCCCGGCATTGAAATGCTTGAGTGCAAGCTTGGCATATTTGGGATCATCACCATCGAACATGGCAAGACAGGTTCCCCATTTAAACTTATGATTCGTAAGAGTTGCTTCAACAGTACCTGAAAAAGGATTCCCTTTCTCATCAATAATTTTTACGCTGAAATCACCCTTTCTAAACTGATCGATCCTACTTCCGGCACTTTCGTACCAATCTGCAGCTACCTCTTTCAGATCCAGTTTGCCGACCTCAGTAAATGTGACATCATCGATATAGTAATCACCTTTCTGATGAGCACACTGAAAAGCCATCTGAATGTCACTGGTGGTTACGGGAGAGGTAAACAGCATCTCGTACTGTTTCCATTCGGAGGTCATTTTTGATTTCTTGGCACTGTAGAAAGTCCAGGGGGGTGAACCCTTCACAAAAACCACTTCCAGCGTACCCGCATCATTTTCGCCGCGAGCCCAATAGCTCAATTTATAGATGGAGTTTTTCTTAACAGGAAATCCCTTCATCTGCAGCTGCACGTGCCAGATCTCCGTCCCTACATTCCTGATAGTTATCCTGCCGCACTTGCCACCGCTGTGAGGATTTTGCCCGCTGATAGCGAAATCACCCAATCTTTTTGAGAAAGGCCAGAAATTCCAGGATCCCATCCCCTCTTCGAAGGTTCCTGTGAAAAGTGGCCCAGTAGAATCTGATGCTGTTTCATTAGTGGAAACAGAAGATTCATCTGATGATTCAATAAGGCGAGATGGTTCCCTGATCTGACTAAATACCTGCTGTATGGAAAAGATCATAAGTAGAAGGAGCGTACGTTTGAGCACTTTTTCACCATACTTCCGTTTAAAGGTTTAGAAATTCATTTCATATATAATATGGTATTGATCAAACGCCGGGTAAAGAGTCTTTTCTGGACGGAGCAATACGATGAAAATCAGCTATAGAGTGCTGATTGAGTGGCGACGGAAAACTCAGAGGAGTCTAAAAGAAGTCGACCAGAAAACAAGGAGGCAAAGTAAAAAAGCTCAAAAAAATTTCACTTAAGCTTTAGATACTGATTCTCAGCATGTCACCTGTACGAAGTTTCCCGTCACAACCGCTTAGAATCACGAGTCGATTCGAGGGAGCTTTTTCCATTGGGTGACCCTCAAAATTCCTGATCCCGTCAAACAGGATATCAAAAGGGGCTTGCTGCTGGCGTACCGGCAAAACATTAATCTTTTCACTACTTGAAAAGCTGTTTTTTACATCCACAACAGGGCGCCCTTCGAGTACAGCTTTTACCGTTCCAACGAGTCGATAGCCTGCTTGAGCTTTAGAGGAGAAGACTTCCTGTTTCAGAGGATCACTACCATAAAAGGCGGTGGTATAAGGTCTATGCTCAATGGAATCAAGCTCAGCAAGCCACCAGGACTGCACTTTATAATTTTGCGGATCTTTTTGGTAAAGATCGAGAGCCTCACGATAGACTTTTACCACCGAGGCTACATAATGGGCGCTCTTATTGCGACCCTCAATTTTAAAGGAAGCGGTTCCGGTGGCCACCAGATCGGGAAGAATATCCAATGTGCAGAGATCTTTAGAGTTAAGCAGATAAACCCCGTTTTGCGATTCCTCAAGCAGAAAACCATCTTGAGGGTTTTCCATTCCAACTTCCTGAGGGATAATGCGATATTTAAAACGGCAGGGCTGAGGACAATCGCCGAGATTGGGATGACGTTTTCCAAGGTAGGCACCCAACAGGCAACGGCCGGATATTGAAACGCACATCGCACCATGTACAAAGATTTCAGTTTCCACAATGTCACCAAGTGACAGTTCTTTGATACGATCCAGACTCAGCTCACGTGGAAGGACAATTCTACTGATCCCCTGCGCCCTCCAGAAATTCATGGAAGATGAGTTGAAACAGCCTGTCTGAGTGCTTAAGTGCAGATCCACTGCGGGGCATGTTTCTTTAACAACAGCCACCACCCCCGGATCACTCACGATAAAAGCGTGAGGCAACCCCTTAGCTGAGGAAAGCGCTTGCAGCGTATCCCGAATCTCCTGCAGCATTTGGTCATCGGGCATTATATTCAAAGCGCCATAGACTTTTCGACCCAGTTTAGCACCATACAGCACCAGTTCAGCGAATTCCTGAATGGAAAAATTAGGAGAATGGGCACGAAGGTTAAATCGTCCGATACCAGCGTAAACTGCATCTGCACCATGATCAAATGCGGCCTGCGCACAGGCAAAGGATCCGGCAGGCGCCAGAAGTTCAGGGAGCGGCATTTTGTTTTGAGGACCTGTCTTTGGAAATCTTTATGATCTGATCGAGTGCGGCTTTGTAGTCTTCCTTCGCTCGCACTCCCGGAAATGCGGATACCACCGTCTTTTCATCGATGATAAAAATTGAGGGAATGGCGTTTACATTAAAGTATTGAGCAAGAGCTTTATGTCTGTCAACATCGACTTTTACAAACAGAACTTTGCCCTTGTACTCCTTTTCCAAATCCTCAATTATGGGATTGAGCAATCGACAGGGTCCGCACCACGCGGCCCAGAAATCTACAAGCACGGGAATTTTTGATTCGATAATTCTAGAGGCAATCTGCTGAGAGGAATCTACGGGAGCAGAAGGTGAGGAGGAATTAGTTTGGGCGTACCCAACAATAAACCCGCACAACATCAACAGAATGGCTATTTTAGTTTTCATAATGCCTCTCGGAAATGCTTCTCTGATTTACTTCGAAGCAACTCTTTAAAAATTGCTATTGATTAAAAATGAGAGTAATACAAAAGTTTCAATTCCCTGCTCCAACCTTGTGACTCGATGCCCCGTCGCTTGTTCTCAAGAAGATCTTTAAGATCAAATTCCAGATGAAAACTGGGCGAAAAAGCCCACCTCAAGCCAGCATTGAGCAATCCCATGTAGGGCAGGGCATAATACTTCTCTTCTTTAATCCCGCGATCATTCAGAGCAAGATCGTATTCAACAACAAAGGACAGTTCATCATTGATACCAAGATCCATGCCAGTGGAGAAATTGGGCCAATTGACATTTTCCCGTTCCTCCATGGAGTAATTGATCGTCCCATGGAAGCCGACTTGAATCAGATTGAGCATTATGTAGTTTTTGCTGAGAGCCACAAAAAAACCGGGTGATTTGTAGACAAAACCATTGTAGTCGAAAAGAGAAGTGTCAGCTATCCCGCCATAACCCTGATGATCGTAACCCAATGATAATCCGGGTGTTATGACTCTTTCCTCAAAAAGTCGATACTTAATGAGTACTCCGGGAAGCGGATTAAACCGGACGTCACGACTTCTCCCTATAAGCCCTTCTCCTCCATACATAACACCAAGCGTCAGCCTGTCGGTGAGCCCTACAGCCATTCCCAACATAAGACCGGATCCGAGATCCGGGTCACCGGCAGCGTACACTCTGCACTCCAGGTCGTAATAAGATTTTGGAAGAACACCGGCAGTATGACCATCCACCAACCGACGCGGCTGCATCATTTCAGCATTACAAATTGTAGTTGTGCCAGACAGAATAAAAGCTCCAACCATTCCTGCAAGAATTCGAGATACAGCCGGTCTGAATCTTTTCACTTATGCTCCTTTTTTCTTTTGCGCAGTTCGTTTTCACGGCGGATACGAAGCTTTTTACGATCATGTTCCTGGAGAGTGAGGGAAAAATCGTGTGCACCAGTTCCGTCCCAGCGTGCCACGAAATAGAGTTCTTTTGTAGAATCCGGCTTTGCTGCGGCTTGAATGGAGGCCAGCCCCGGAGAGCAGATGGGTCCAGGTGGCAAGCCCTTGAATTTCCTTGTGTTATAGGGAGACGATGAATTCAGTTCTGAAACCAGCAGCGGTCCGTTGAATTTACGAAAAATATAACGGACTGTGGGGTCCGCTCCAAGAGGGTAGCCCAATTTGAGCCTGTTATGAAACACTCCTGCGATTCTGCCTCGTTCGCTGGCCAATGTAGCCTCTTTTTCAACGATGGAAGCCAGTGTGATAATCTGATGACGATTAAAATCTGCCATGATATCACTATCACCCACAACCGTTGCGTATGCTTCAAGAAAGCGAGACACCATTCTACGTATAATGGCAGATTCTCTACTGTTTTCAGGAAATCGGTAAGTATCCGGGAAAAGATATCCTTCCAGAGATGGGGCTTGAATATTGGCACCTCTGATGAACTCCGCATCATTGCAGAGCCTCACGAATTCGGCAGAATCGATGTTCATTTCTGAAGCCATTCGTCCTGCAATCTGTTCCATGGTAAGACCTTCGAGAATAGTAACCGATTTTTCAATGGGCTCCGCGCGCAGGAGCTTACGGGAGGCACTGAGGATCCCTTCCCCCTTAATAAAAGTAAAACGCCCCGCCTGGATGCGATTGGCCATTCCGGAAACTTTCAACCAGAAAACGAGCGCTTTTCGGGAAGTGACAATTTCGTGTGTACGCAAAGAATCAGTAACAGCCCGCATTGAGGTTCCGCGATCAATTACAATCTGAACCATCTCATCCTGCACCCCCAGAGGAAGAAACAGATAGTAGAAAACCATAAACCCCATAAAACCTGCTGAAAGCAGAATAACCAGAGAAAGCTTGGTCATTTTTCTCATCAACTGCACCACCCACATTATACTATACAGACAGTACCCAGCCAGAGCAAGGAAAAAGAGTACTCCAGTGAACCACAATCTGTAAACGGTTCTAAAAAACGACATTACAGGTAAAATAATCTCTGGAGAAGGAGAACTGGTAAAGGTTGTCCAGAAGGTCTCAGCCTCTAAAGGGATACATTTTGCTAATTCAATAATTATGGAGTACGAAAATGAATTCCACAAGGAGGAGAGATGAAAAAAAAAGTCAAGAAGCGCTTATGGCCGATTGCAGGAGCGATCATTGTTGGATTGGGCAGTTTAATTGTTAAAACCAGTCTGAAAAAAGCCTGGAAGGGGGTAAAGCACAAAAAGCCCCCGAAAGCGGACCAGAGGGTTTCCAACTGGAAAGATATGGTGCTCTGGACTTTCATCAGCAGCCTTATCAGCGCATTTTCCAAGCTGCTTCTTTCACAAACAAGTCGCTGGGCTGGAGAACGGCTGGATGCGGTCTGACAGGAACTGAAGCAGGCGCGTCAACTATTTTTATAATAGACTGAGGCGGCCGCGAAAAAAGGTCTGCCGATTCTATTCATCACGTGTGAGCGTATTCATGATCTCTCAAAAATCAGGCACTTGCGGGTCATGCGACCAGAAGCAGCCAGTGTGGTTTCTGTTTTCGGAAAACAATCTGGCCGTTACCGAAGATCGAAATGGAGTACATTTGCCGCAACTGCCTGAAAATCATGGGGTTGCAGTGTCCAGTACGAATTTCCTTGGTGAATTTGATGGAGTCCAGTATTTCACAGCCGAAGTGGATGCCTCAACTCTACCTTCTAATATTGCCCTCAAGGAGTTAAGAGGCCTGTTCGGGAAACTGGATGAGGCCACGATGCGGCTGGCGGGCAGAGCGGCTCAGATTGTCAATTGGGACAAAACACATCAGTATTGCGGCCGTTGCGGAGAGAAGACTATCCGCAGTGAGACCGAATTCGCCATGATTTGCCCACGCTGTGCCCTGACAAGTTATCCGCGCATTTCCCCGGCTGTCATCACCGCGGTGACCCGGGGGGATCAGATTCTTCTGGCCCGAGGAAAGGGGTGGGAGATTTTCAGCGTGATTGCAGGTTATGTGGAAGCGGGAGAAACGCTGGAGGAGTGTGTGGCCCGAGAGGTTATGGAAGAGGTTTCGATACGGGTTAAAAACATCCGCTATTTCGGAAGCCAGCCCTGGGCTCCATCAGGAGCGCTTATGGTGGCGTTTACCGCAGAGTATGCCGGTGGAGAAATAAAGGAAGACGGAATTGAGATTGCGGAGGCACACTGGTTCAGTGCTGAAAATCTTCCCCGACTTCCCGGTCCTCACAGCATTTCCCGTCGACTTATTGAGTGGTTTGTGCATAAAACAGAACAAGCATAGATTACCATGGCATTTCCTTTGCGTTCCAGTTCCAGGAGCATTACCCTGAGATACTCAAGGAGGAGTACTTTTGCTCAAGGAAACCATAAGCAAGTTTTTGCGGGACAATGCACCCAGACTTGCTGCGGCACTGGCCTACTACACGCTTTTCTCCCTTGCCCCCATTCTTATAATTGCAGTGGCCATAGTGGGCTTTGTCTACGGGCAGGATGCCGCCCAGGGTCAGATTCTCAATCAGCTCAGTGAGTATATCGGAGTACAGGCTGCCCAGTTTGTCCAGAGGGTTATAGTGCGCATTTCACGCCCCGGATCAGGTCTGACAGCCACCATCATAAGCTTTGTAATTCTTTTCTATGGTGCAAGTCAGATTTTTAACCACCTTCGTTTTTCCCTCAATGCCATTTGGAATCTTAGAGAGAAGGAGACGCTTGGGTTCTGGCAAAAGGTTTCAGGACGGGCCTTTTCGGTTGTTCTGGTACTGATTACCGGAGTTGTTTTATTGTTGGCCATAGTGGTGAGCACTGCCGTAACAGCCCTGGTGAGCTATTTTGATAATCTGGTCCCCGGCATTCCATTTCTGTGGCACACGGCAAATTTTTTTCTTAATCTGGTGATAGCCACCAGTTTGTTTGCCCTAATTTTCAAGTATGTGGCCAATGCAAAGGTAAGATGGAATCCGGTATGGGTAGGAGCACTGTTTACGGGTCTTCTGTTTTCCATAGGCAGAATTCTGCTTGGGCTTTATCTGAGTCGAGTCACTATCATTTCCGCTTACGGGGCAGCAGCCTCTCTGGTGGTGATTCTTTTATGGATATATTATTCGGCGCAGATTCTTTTTTTGGGGGCGGAATTCACCCTGGTGTATTCGCAGCGCCGGGGGACCCCCATAGGGCCATCCCGGCACGCTCAGTACGAGAGGCGAAGCTGCTGAAGGTGGTATGGGAATTGCATTCTCTGATAGTAAAGGGCGGGTCGCCTTCGGCAGTACCGCGATATGAATACCAGAAAAAGGGAGAGTGCAGATGCTGAGCTGGGCGCTGGTTTTCTTGGTGATGGCGGCGATAGCTGCGGTACTGGGGTTCACCGGTGTGGCCACAGCGGCTTCGGGAATAGCATTGATTCTCTTCTGGATCTTTCTGGCGTTTTTTGTGGTACTGTTGATTGTGGGACTGGCTCTAAAACCCCCCAGGGTCGGTGGCTCTGCAGCGGGGCGAGGACGTACACCTGAGTAGTGGAGGAAAGGTATGGGAGCTGTGAAGAAAACCCTGATTTCTGTTCTGATCGCGGCTGTTACCGGCACGGTGGTCAAACACTTCGCTTTCAAGAAAAAAGAGATGAAATTCAGCCACAAGGCCTTGAAAGCTAAAAGAGACCTGCAGAAGAGGCTGGGGGTGGCCATGAAGGAGACCCGAAAGGGGATCAAGCAGATGATGAAAGCCCGGCGCAAGGCTGCAGCCAGGATGGCCTGAACGGGGCTTGAAAAGGAGAGCAGGCAGATGGAATCCAAGAGTTTTCCGCCTCAGCATCAGAATCAGCCTGGGCACAGTCCTCAGATGAATCCTGTTCCGGAGACCGATTATTCCGATCACCAGAGCAGCTTCAAACTGAGCGGCAAAACAGCACTGATCACCGGTGGTGACAGCGGAATCGGTCAAGCTGTGGCTCTCCTTTTTGCCAGAGAGGGCGCCAACGTGTGTATCGTTTACAAAAACGAACATGAAGATGCCCATAATACGGTGAGGCGAATAGAGGAAATAGGCACCAGTGCGATGGCGATTGCCGGAGATGTTGGAGAGGAGCGGTTCTGCCGCGAGGCAGTCGAACGGACTCTGGACACTTTCGGCAACCTTAATATTCTGGTGAACAATGCCGGTGAACAGCATGTACGGGAAGATATCACCCAGATCACTCATGAGGACCTTGAGCGCACATTCAGCACCAACATTTTTTCCATGTTTTACTTTGTAAAATATTCTCTTCCCTACCTTAAAGAGGGATCTGCCATTATAAACACCACCTCAGTCACCGCTTATGAGGGTAACCCCTATCTGCTTGACTACTCTGCAACCAAGGGAGCCATCGTGGCTTTCACCCGCTCCCTTGCAAAAAGACTTGCAGACAAGGGGATCAGGGTAAACGGCGTTGCGCCGGGTCCAATCTGGACTCCTTTAATTCCGGCGAGCTTCAGTGAGGAGCACGTGGAGCAATTCGGTACTAATACCCCCCTTAAAAGAGCGGGTGAGCCCAGAGAAGTTGCACCCTGTTTTCTCTTTCTGGCCAGCCGAGATTCATCCTACATGACCGGCCAAGTGCTTCACCCCAATGGCGGGCGCATCGTTAACGGCTGACCTTACCTGTCAATGAAAGGAGTATTCTATGCGGATACGACATTTATCCATTGCTCTGGCCGCGGTGGCACTTCTGCTGACCACTGCAGTCAATACTTCCGCCCAGCAGCTGTTTCTCAGCGTCGATGCCGGTTTATCTCGTCCCACCGGCTCGGAGTTTGACAACTACGACTATGGATATTCACTGGGAGGAAATCTGCTTTTTTACATCACCGACAACTTCAGACTGGGAGGGCGTGTTGCCTATAACCGCTGGGGACCCGACGAAGCGGCCTTCCTTGATCGGGTAGACCCTCTGGGCATTGTCGACAGTGCCAATGTGACCGGAGATGCCAGTATTGTGGAAATTCTTCCCCTGGCACGCCTGCTTACAAACTATCCTCTCTCCCCCGTCAATTTCTTTGTACAGGGAGGAGCCGGTTTGTATATCCTCAATATGGAGACAACCGTTTCCGGAAACGATACGAACAATGTAGCCGTCGAAGAAGTTTTCGGAAAAAACAACCAATATAAATTCGGAGCACAGTTAGGTGCAGGTCTGCTCCTGGGCAGCCCGGACTTCCTGACTATTGAGCTGTATCCGGCCTTCAATCTGATTTTTAACAACGAAGGAGATACATTCCAATACTTCACAGTAAATCTGGGAATAGGACTGGGAATCTGAAAAAAAAACGGTGAGGTTCGCTGAAGGGATATTGTCCAATGAGGTCAAAGTTACTGGTAAGCCTACTGACCCTCGTGGTGGCCGTTTCGGTCAAAGCTCAGAATCAACGTCACGAGCTGGGCATTATCCTCGGTGAACCCACCGGTCTCAGTTACAAATACTGGCTCTCCACCGCAAGCGCCATCCATACATCCGCTGCATGGTCTTTCTTTCCAGACCAGCTTTTTGACCTGCACACCGACTATCAGATCCACCTTTTCAATACTTTCACCATGCCAAAAGGATCACTGCCCGTTTTCTTCGGAGCTGGAATAACACTCAGGGCAGCAGCCGACAGAACCGTGCTGGGACTGAGAGCAATTACAGGATTGAACTATTATTTTGAAAAAGTTCCCATTGCACTCTTTTGCGAACTGGCACCGCGTTTTGATCTTATCCCCACAACAGGAGCAGGCCTCAACGGAGGAATAGGTATTCGTTACTGCTTCAACCCTCAATCAAAATGATGATAAACTGGGAATTGACCTTCTCAAATTTGATAAACCTGGCATTAGCCTACGCCCTTGCCTTGCCAATAGGTCTGGAATGGGAAAGACATGCGAGAAGTGCGGGTTTGCGCACATTCCCGCTTGTGGCAGTAGCTGCCTGCGGTTATATGCTACTTGGCAAAGCTCTCTTCACCAGTGAAGAATCTCAGGCACGAGTTATGTTTGGAATAATCACCGGCATGGGCTTTATCGGCGGTGGAGCTATTCTAAAAGGGGAAAAGGTAGTTACCGGCACCTCCACTGCAGCCAGCCTCTGGAACACCGGAGCGATAGGAATGGCGGTTGCATGGCAGAGATACGATATCGCAATTATTCTCAGTCTGGTCAATTTCCTTACTCTTCGCTATATCACTTTCATGAAAAACAGATTTAAGAACTCAAAGCGAAACGGTGTTGAATCAGAAAGCGATTACCTGGATTAATTAGGTTCCAGTTGCGGCTCGATACTCAAGCTCCCGAAAATCATTATTGGGCAGAGAATCCCGTTCCAGTTTACAGATATACGTCTCGTGTGCAGGTCTTGCAATAACCGTGAAACCACATGAACGTAACATCGCCTCTATTGCACCGTGGTTGGGTGCCCACCAGTTTGTAGGATCACCAGCCAGTTTTTTTTCAATGAAAGCCATTTTAGGCCATCCGGACTGAATCATGCAATTGCGGTCAAGAAGATCAATATCAGCCTGGTCCTGAAATGTTTCTGCTCCGGGCATGGTAAGTGTCTGAAATACCAGAAGGCCTTTCGCCCTGCGTGCCACAATGTCTAAAGCCAAAAGAGGATAACGGAGATGATAAAAAACCCCCATGAACCAAACCAAATCATAACGGGAGTTCTGATGAGAGAGATCGTATATCTGCATGTTTTTGAAAGTGATACGCTCTTCCATTCCGAAAAGCTGTGCGGCCCAGCGGGCCTGATCCAAATAGTGCTCATCAATGTCTACGGCAGTTACATTTGCACCTCGCTTCGCCAGCTCAATAGAGTAGAATCCGGCATTACAACCGATATCCAGAACATTCCAGCCTTCAAGGTGCAAAGGAATATGTGGCTCGATCTCTCTCCACTTGAACATGGGAAAATCTCCAAGCGGATGATCTGGCATGGTCTGAGTACCATCAGGCAGATGAAGGTTGTGAAACCAGGGCTGCAATGTCTTTATCTCTTCGGCAACATTTCTCATTTGACTATTCCTATGGTCAATGTAAAACTATGTATTCAATGAAGAACCTGCTGAACCCGCTTCAATTCTCCTTCCAGAATTCTTTTATAGTAGTCTGTTAAATGTGCAAACAGTTTCCCGTCTTCACTCCCGCTTAAAGAGGCAGCTGCCATGCTCGCATATCCGGTCCTGAATGCGCTATAGGCGATCAGATAGAAAGGAATTCTTTCCTCGATATAAGGGTCAAACAGGTCAGCTTTATATAAATCTAAAAGCTCTCTTTTCTGAATATCTGAGAGCCCAAACTCGATACATACTCCAGCCAAATCCCAGGCAATATTCTGCGGACCTGGAAGAAACTGGTCTCTGTGGTGATCTGCTCCATCGATTTTGACCCACTTACCACCAGTCTTGATCCATTTGGCAGGAAGCATTCTCCCGTCAACAACGGAAATGTCGTTATAATAAAGCTCCTCATCCATCAACCCATCAAAACAGATGCTTCTCGCAAATGGTTCACCAAAACTTTCAGCTACATTCACCTTGATCATTGTTAAAAGAGATTCGTAAGGCAGCACCTCACCGCTCACTGGAAGCGAACTTTTACGAAAAATCAGATATTGGGTAACAGATTTAAAAAAATCGGTCCCCAAATCCTGTTCACAGAAGACGTCCCCATCGCAGTATTCATATTGAATAAATCCATTGACACATTTAATAACTTTCGGTGAAAAACCTCTTTCTCCAAGAATACGAGAAATGACTTCCGCTCTGTTTCCAAATCTTCCCAACCCCGCAAATTTCAGTACAGAAGAAATGTTATCACCGTCTAATTCAGCATACTTGCGCCTCTCATGATATGGATTTACTGCAGATAACATCCAGCGGTGAGGAAAAAGAAAACGCCTCCACTTACCGGAAGATATGTCGATATATTCCTTGCCGCGATTGAATACATCCAACCCGCTGCGAATTTCCGCAAAATCGGTACAGTATTTAGAATACATAGACCATTCAGTTCTTGCTGATTCGGAAACGAACGAATCCCCGGAAGGAATCCAGCTTGGAAACAGTACGATTCGATCTACGGGTACTCCCAATTTGGAAATGGTGCGGGCAGTTCCGCAAAGAGATGACCCGCTTAACCCTGGTCCTTCATCAATTATGAGAACATAACCACCCGCTCTTCTTTTAACCAATTCCTTCAAAGACTCTCCAAGCTTTACCTTCCTGTCAAAAGGATGCCCATGAGGTCTAACAGTAAAGCGTAAAACATCAGCCCCCAGTAAACGCAATTTTGCTTCTACCACGGATGATAGTGTGGAACCAATACTGCGTAAACCTATTACCGTAATCTGTTCAGGCCGGCAATCATGGAAAAAGTTTTCAGCTGAACGTATGTAGCACTCAGGATACAAACCATAAAAAGCAAATCCTTCAGGCACTACATGCCAGGAACGCTCGGGCAGATCTAAAGATTGCACCCTCTGAAAAGCCGAATGCAGAGCTGCAAGCGATTCCCTGGGGAAACGCCCCGATTCCATTACATGACAAAGTACTTCTGCACTTCTCAGAGCAAGACTCGAAGCTGACTCCAAAAGCGGATTTAACTCATCTTTATCGATACAGTAATGGTCTGCCAGAGCAGTTTCGAAGATACCGCACTCGATCAAAAGCTCAACAGCGGAATCGAGATCGTGATTCTGAACGATTTTTTTCAAAGCCAAGGTTATCAGATGCAAGCATAACCGTGTGGCTCCATACTCTTTATGTTCGCCATAGACCAGCATTTTAAGCCTCAACAAATTTATTGACAAAGTGTATTTCCGCCCCCCACGCTCCCAACCTGACAGCACTGACAGATGCTGGATCAATAACAAGCCTGTGCATCATATCCAGCGGAATGCCGCAAAAAGCGCATATAGCCGTTTTTATAGGGTCACTGTGAGACACTATACCAATAACTGAATTTGGTTCCAAATCGCCAATAGCCCTAATACGCTTGACAATTCTCTCCTGAACCTCGATCATCATTTCCCCACCGGGAACCCGGGTTGTACTCCGGGCCACATTAAACTGATTCCACAATTGATCATTAGCAAGCTGCTGAAATGTTTTCCCCGTCCAATTGCCATAATCAATTTCCAAAAAGGATTCATCCTTTTCAACTGAAATCCCCTGAACGTGCGCAATTCGCTCAGCAGTTTGCATAGTTCTTTCAAGTGGACTTGAGATCAGACGGTTGATTTTAATTTTTCCGAGCATCTCCGAGAGTCGATTAACCTGTGTCACACCAGTGCTGTTTAAATTGATTCCTGAACTCCTTCCAGCAAGATATTTTCCCACTGGATCACAATCCCCATGACGGATAAGAAGGATATAGGACATGCGTTTAACTCCTGCGCTCAAGCTGAAGCCGATAATTGAACCGTTCCTTTACACCCCAATGATACTTGTACTTTTCATTGCCCCGTAAAAAATCAAATTCCCTGCTCCCCCTGGCCATGGCAGCCTTCATACAATAATAAAGACCTAAAACACCCGGGCTGCAGAATTCAAACTCAGGATCGATTCCCCCCAGGTAAGCGCATGTACTGCCATGAAACGTTAGGGTCAGATACACGGCACAGGTTCGCCCCCCAACTCTCAATCGCCCCAAGTCAAGAGCCCCTCTTTTCAGAAGGGCCCGCCCGGATTCCATATAAAACTGCTGAATATTCTCCTCTGCAATGACTCCCGGCATATCAAGGCTCTGCCATCTACTTGTATGAAGCCGTACAAGATCCTTCATAAATTCGGAAAAGTTCTGTTCATCCGCCAATTCAAATGATTCGTTCCCCAGTTTTCGAATCCGGTTTAGAGCATTACGTATATTTTTTTCATGATGCTTCGGAACTGTTTTGTAAAGCTCCATCCCAATTTCAGGAAGTCTCATATATGGACATACGTTCTGAATGGATAACTGCTGATTGAAATCAGAAAATGCCCTGAATCCGTAAAGAAACGAACTGTTTTTCAACTCCTGAAGATCACAAATATCCCAGTCAACATTTTCACAAACGTAGCGCATTATGTACTCACCTGCTGATTTTTTACATTCCTTAACCGCAATAAAGTCGAGATAATCTGTTATACCGGAACCTACAAAACAGAGTTTTTTCTTATTATCATCGGAATAGGTAAAAAGGAGAGCTAAACCGGCCAGATCCCGGCCTTCCATAAATTGCAAGGCCCAGAGCTCATCGTTGCCAAAATACCTCCACCATAAAAGCAGCCATTCCGGTAGCTGGAAAGGAGAGGCATCA
Organism: Fibrobacterota bacterium; assembly: GCA_023436205.1. GTDB lineage: Bacteria > Fibrobacterota > Chitinivibrionia > Chitinivibrionales > Chitinispirillaceae > JAEZKC01. The sequence continues at coordinate 72,844 of JAEZKC010000085.1, read as the reverse complement.
GTATCACGGCCTAACAGTTCGTTCCACTGAGGTACCATATATTCAAGATCCCGTGAATCATTAATCGCATTTACCTTAAGACTCATCCGGCCTCTTTAAAATTACGACTGCTGGTTTCAATCAAAGAACGGTAAATTTCCAGATACTGCAAACCCATCCTCTCTGCGGAAAATCTCTCTTCTGCTACCCTGCGGCACCAATTCCTGTCGATGTCGGTTATTTGATTCACAGCATCTGCCATCTCCTGTACATTTTCGACTATGAAACCGGTTTTCCCATTTTCAACTATACTGGGTAAAGCTCCAGACCCGAAGGCAATCACCGGAGTTCCTGCAGCGAGTGACTCCATTGCCACCAGAGAACTGGTTTCAGGTGCCCGACTTGTGATAAGAGTACAGTGAGCATGCTGCAGTATTTTTTTGCGCTGGCTGGAGTCGATCATTCCTATAAACCTGTATCTGTTGTTGAGCCTGGGGGCGATGTGGCTGGCAAAATAGTCAAGGTGCTCTCTGTAGGGAAAAACTTTCCCTGCCAGAAGCAGCGGAATACCAGCCATTCGGGCGGCATCAAATGCCGAGTGGAAATTCTTTTCCGGACAGATCCGCCCCATCGCTACGGCATATTTTCCACGGTTATTAGGGTTTATCCCAGAAGGCAACTCCACCCCGTTCTCAACCACTCCCACAAGGTTGAGAGTCTGATCACGTGTAAGGAACTGATGACGGGAAACGCAGTTAAAAAAGACTGCTGAACGCTCCTGCAGCAATACCTGAGGTGAATACCAGGACAAAGGCAGATGAAGAGTTACCAGCACCGGAACAGATAAATCAGGTAAATATTTGTCGAAATCCAGTCCATGGAAATGAACTAGATCGACCCTATACTCCTTTACTACCGACTCAATCAGCAGCCGATAGTTTTTCCACATGGAAAATCGGGTCAAATCATCAATCACCCCATCAGGAGCATCCAGTTCTATTATTGTACCGCTTGCCCGTGACCCCTTACAGCAAACAACCAGCGAACGATATCCTGAACGATGAAGAAAACTGTCGATAGAAAGCAAAATCTGCTCGGCTCCTCCAGCAGTCTGCGAACTTACCGGAGCGAAAGGATAAGCCACACTTAGTATTGTACGGGGCATCTCTATTTCCTTATTCCAAGCAACCGTCGAGCATCCTCGGCCAATGCTCTCCACTTCCGCCCAGTCATGTTCCAGTCGAACATCTCATAAAAGAGCACCCCCTTGTGCGGGGGGGCGGAATAGTTATAAGACGGCGACCTTCGGAAGTCTTCATGACCGCAGGAAAAGTTCTTCAGCATTGCAATCTGCGATTCAAAACAAGCAAGCATTGAACTTTTCAAACGAAAGTCTTCACTATTAAGACTATACCTGCGCTGTTTGCGATTTTGCGGTAAAAACTCCCCCGTTTCAATCTGTCCCCAGAAACCATGGTAGGAAGTAAATTCGTAAACAGGAGGCGATTCCCGTTTCAAAATCTTTTTTGCAGAAGAAACCGCAAATGAAACGCTGTCATGATCCGGATGACCTCCTTCGTAAGGATGAGTAAATACGGCCACTGGTTTAATTTTTTTGAAAATCTGACAAAGCTGCAATGTAAGTCCTACAAGAAAAAAGGACACTTCCTGATCTGTAAACCTCAACCGAACCAGATCGTCCTCTGTAAAATCAGCCAGCGCCAGCGCCTCAGAACCCTCCTTTACTCGTGCTCTAGAGTATGCTTCCCTTGAAGGATACCCGGCACTGAAAGAGTAGCGGATGTCCTTTGGAACGCCATCAGTCACATACACGACTGTTGCATTCCGCAGTCTCTTGAGCCTGGCACCCATCCCAATCACTTCATCATCAGGATGTGCCGCAACAATTACCACAGGATCATGAACATCAGTACACCTGCACACAACCCTTTCAAAGATGCCTGCGCTCATACCGAATGCTCCTGCAAATTACTTACAGTCGAGGAACCGTTTAAGATCTGCATTGCTTCATGATACCCGTTAACAGTACCCACATCAACGTAAGTTTTACCCGCATTCACACCTTTAACAGTACCTCCCTCATGCAAGAACTTATTTATCAGAGTACCCAGATACTCATCCTGATTCTCAGGTTTGCTCCAAATCTGAAATAGCTTTTTTAGAATTATCCCATTCATCTTCATTGCACCCCAAATAAGGTTACTCCTGTTCTGCCTCTGTTTGACAACAATCTCACTCACCATACCTGCATTATCCATTACTACCGCATCATAAAATTGCGGTTGCTCAACAGGAAACAGCAAAAGAGACAAGTCTGAATCGGGAAGAGCACAAAGCGCATTTTCCGGAAACCAGACTGTATCCGGTAAACCAATAATCACTCTTTCATCATCAGCTATGAAGGGAAGACCTCTGAAAACCGCATCACATAAACCACTTGGCTTAGGCTGTACCGTATAACAATAACTGACCTCTGAAGACCCATGACCGTAATAGCGCATTATGTCACTTTTAGCCGGTGAAATCACAAAACAGATTTTTTTCACCCCCGCAAGCACCATTCGTTCAACCAGATATTCACTTACCGCACGAGGCCTGAGAGTACTGCCGGTAATCTGACTCCCAACAGGCAGCAGCTCTTTGGAAAACGCAAGCGGCTGAATGCGACTACCCGACCCTGCTGCAGGAACGATACCCCACATATCACGCCGCCCCCTGGAAACTGTAAGCATCAGCTAAAATCTTCTCCAATTCAATAGCCCTCTGATAAGCTGTATGCTCCTCAAGGACATGCATTCTGGCTCTATGGGCTATCAATTTACGCTCACTTTCAGACATTTTCAAAGCGTCAATAACATCAGCAGTGGTTTGAACAGTGACAATTTCCTCACCGGGAATCAGAAAATTCTCAAGTCCCTGCCAATTGTCGCTAATGATCGGTGTTCCGCAAGCCGCTGCTTCAAAAATCCGTGCAGAGGGACAAAATCCACATGTGGCCATGTCGGAACGGGTGATATTTAATGTAAATGAACTGGAACAGTAGAAAGACGGATGATCAGAAGGTGGAACATGGCGCATAAAAACTACATTTTCCCCGAAAGGGAATTTTTCGGGATACAATGCACCACCAATAACGAAACGCTGACCTGGCATTTTGCCGGCCACCTTTAGAAAAAAGGCATCCAACTTTCCCTGCCGGTCTTGTGCGTAAGTTCCAAGATAGGACAGGATTCCACTAAATTGAGAGCTTGGCTTAACTGATAAATGACTGTTCTCATCCACCCATCCGAATAAAGGAACCGTTCGCTGAGCCTTCAGCACTTGTTTGAGTCCATCAAGGGATGTGCCTCCAGTATAGCTTATGACCAGATCGTAATCGCTCAGTCCGTTATCGCCTATGTAAAAGGGTGTTGTCCCATTCCTGATACTTCCAAGAGTCACAGGAGTGTCAAGATCATAGAAAACTCGCGGATGGACATCTGTATTTTTGAGTATTTCAAGAACTGAAAGCGCATCTCGACAATAGGAAGTCACTATGACCGCATCAGCACCCTTCACCTCACGGGTTGCTTTTTCTACAATGCTTTCCCATTCTCCGTAAAGCTGAAGCTTGAAGTTTTTAAAGGAGCCAAAATCGCGGTGAGAAGCATAGAAGGGCTCATCTCGTTCGAAAAATTCCACTGTATGACCGCGTCTCACTAATGCTTTGATCAGTCCTCTCCAGAGAGTGGCGTGACCATTTCCCCATGCTGAACTGACAGATAATCCGAACACCACAAGCTTCATTTCTTTCCATCCTAACCAGTATCATGACATTTTCCGAATAGCGCCAATTATCAATCAACCATACCAGCAGCCGCCACTCCTCCGCAATTCATTTCACTTTTCGGACCGTGGTACCTCTTCACTACATCAACAGCAAATTTTGCAAACTCGGAAGGATCTATGGGGGGACTGGTTATGGAGTTAACCTTTCCTCTTGAGGGAGGAGTAAAACATAAGGTAACTGTAGTGTCAAACTCCTCCAGAGCGGCCATCTGACGGTCGAACCATTTGGTTGCTTCCGGCCTGTGCCAGTCTGCCCAACTTATCCCGGTTCGCAATTTCTTTACACCCATTTTTCTCAACCAATCAACTGCAAATTCAAGCCGGTGATCCTCAAAATGAAACCATTGACAAATTCCCATCCGATTGTCAAAATCCTTCAGTGATGGCTTGGGTGTACCATCAGCCCGGATAAGGCCCATGTAAAAGTGTCGGTAATAAGAACTCCCCTCGCTCTCCTTGTGCCTGGTTGTCGCCTCCCATGTTGGAGGGAGATCAAGCAGACTATACCAGTAAATTCTCTCAATACGCCCCAGAAGCAACTCTGCAGTGCGTTTAAGGCCAAACACCTGCACCTCATCGGCACCAAATGTCGACGCTCCCACCTCAGTAACCCATACCGGAAGATCACACACTGCCTGGATCTCCTGAATCTTTCGAGGCCACTCGTCAATTTGCCAGTGATTCCAGTCGAGCGGGAATCCATGGACCGCTACCGCATCCAATCGCTTCAGCAGACCGTAGCTTTTAAGCAAAGCAACAAAGCTAGGATCGATGGGAGAAATTCCACCAAGAACCAGCGGAAGATCGGGAGCTTCGGATTTCAAAGCGTCGATGGCGATCATGGTCATGGCAGAGAACTCCTCCCACTTTGGATCGACTGTAAAATCCCAGTGAGAAAGATTGTTCGGCTCATTCCAAAGTTTTATGGCTTCAACCATAGATTCCTCTCAGATATGTCTGTATGAAAAATGTCGTGTTTTCTTACGATTTTTTATCTTTGCCGCTTCAAGAGCATACGTTTCCAGCTCTTGAACTCTGTGAGCTGCACTGTGTTCAGACAACACCCTCTTGCGCCCCCGCTCTCCGATTTCAAGTCTCTTATGCTCCGGAATTTCGGTCAGATATTTATATGTGTTTTCAGAAGATGAACTGATAAGAATCTCTTCTCCAAAAATGAAAAAGCGGCTCAATCCTTCCCAGTAGTCACTAATGATGGGAACACCACAGGCGGCTGCCTCGAAAAGCCTGACACTGGGTGCATATCCTGCGTTAACCATTTCAGCTCTGGTAAGATTAAGCGTATACCGCTGGGAACAGTAGAAACCGCAATGCCGGCTTGGAGCCAGATGATCGATACGTTCCACATTATCCGGCCAGCGAATTTCCGGAGGGTACTGTGGACCGGCAACAGAAAATTTGCCCTCTTTCCATTTTCGAGCGGTTTCAAGCATAAGCATGTCAAGAGGTTCCTGTCTGTCGGCACAGTAGGTACCCATATAACCCAGGTCGTACTTGATTTCTGCTTGCATGGGATAATACAGGTTAACATCTACAGAACAGTAAAGCGGCCGTGCCATAGGTGAACCGTAAGCCTGCTCAAGCAGATTGAGAATAGGACCTCCTGCAAAAGAAAGGTAAAGATTATAGCGGGGAATAAGAAAAGGGGAAATGTATTCATAGTCACCACGTTGAAGTTTCCCCATGGTGACCGGAGTATCTATATCGTAAAAAGCACAGATTCCTCTGGCCGTATGTGTCACCCATTCCCCCACGGCGGTTCCGTCGGGTACATAGGATCCCACTATCACAAGATCTGCATTCTGCACAACCTCAGTATAGCGAGTCTTCAACTCCCTCATAGAACTGTAAAGCTCGGTTCTACCGTAAGGAGGTTGAGCCAGATCCCTGTTTACAGCATACCAGGGCATATCCCGCTCAAGAAAAAGGACCCGGTATCCCCGCCTAACCAACTCGCGCACCAGACCTCGGTAAGTTGTGGCATGCCCATTTCCCCATGAGGATGTAATTGTCAGACCTAAAATCACAATATCATAAGTAGATTTCACAAAGCGACCTCCTTGCGCTTGACAGAAAACCCATTCAGAACGCTTTCCACTTGCTTGGCTCTATGAGAATAAGTATGGCTTTGCAGAACCCGTTCTCTGGCCGCCTTGCCAATCTCAAGACATATATCCTCATCGATATTCGCAAGAATCTCAGCCACCTGAGCACCGTCTCTGGCAATGAAACACTCTTTTCCCGGTTGCAGAAAGCACTCTATACCCGCCCAGGCATCGGTAATGATGCATGCCGATGCTCCAGCTGCCTCAAAGATGCGCGTAGGAGGTGAAAAACCATAATCGGCCATACTCTGTCGGTTAATATTCAAAACTGCATTGGCGGAACAGTTAAATGCATTGTGCTCGTGTGTGTATACATGTCCCAGTTTTCTAACATTGGACAAGTCGGGAGAGTTGTGCTCCCACCCGTTCCCACCCAGAATGAAAGCATGGTCTGGAAGAAGCTGGGCAGTTCTGAAGAAAAACTCTCCCACCCGAGTTTCTCTGTCAGGCATACGATTGCCTAAAAAACCGAGAGAACATCTGAACCGGTCCTGCCTGGGAACAGGAAAATGAGTATCCGGATCGAGGGCGTTATAAACAGGAACACACTGACGGGCACCCAATGACCGATAGGCCTCCACCACAGGGTCCCCTCCTCCGTAGGTAAAGATCACATCATATTCAGGAATCAGTTTATTGAAAGGATCTGAAGCCTTACCCTTAACCCTGTCTAATGTTGCGGGTGCATCCACGTCCCAGAAAACAACCAGCGACCCTCTTTTCTGAAATTGAAGAACTGCCTCTTCCAGATATTCATCAAACACGCCCACTCCACTTGCCTTAATCACCACATCGAAATCGGAAGCCTTTTCCAATGCCTCTCTCACCCCCTCATCAGTCGCAGGGTAAACAATACTTGTGGCAAATGAGGGATTTTCAATGTCTCTATGCTTCTGACGATCATAGGCATCCGGTTCGAAAAAAGTCACCTGGTGACCTCTTGCATGTAAAGACTTTATTAAACCTCTGTAGTAGGTGGCAGCTCCATTCCAATATGCCGAAACTAAACTGGACCCGAAAAATGCTATACTGTATTTCACCCCCACACCGACCTCCTGTCAGCTGTTTTGACTGTCTTGTTTATTATAAAGCAATTCACATCAGCATTTACCCCCAGCTCATTACAGATAGCAAGCAGTTCATCAACTCTATGAGCACAAGTGTGCCTGGAATGAACAGTCGCGAGGCCTTTACGGGCAAAACTTTCGGCAACTTTATGGTCTCCGAGCAACATGCGTATATGCTCACGCATTTCCTGTCCATTTGCAGCCATGAGAAAATCTTCACCCGGTGTGAATAATCCTTCACTGTCTTCCCAGGGCGAACAGATAAGTGGAATACCGCACGCAAGCGCCTCAAAGGGTCGAATAGTGGGAACTCCTGTTAATTTTTCGACGTAGGGACGACGCGGAATATGTACAGTCAACCTGAAACGGGAAAAGATGCGGGGTACTTTGTAATTGGGAATCCACCCTCTGTATTCGATTCCGGATTTTTCAAGCTCCACAAGTGCCTCTGATGGATATCTCACACCATGCACCCGACATTTAATATTCAACTCCTGAACAGGTTCAAAGAGAAATTCCCTCAACTCGGCACTGCGCTCCTCATCCCCCCAGTTGCCTATCCATACCAAATCCCCCACCAATACCGAATCATGCAATGGATAAAAGGTGCGAACATCGGCAGCTTCATGCCACACATAAACCCTGTCTGCCCAGGAATGCTTCAAATAGATTTGACGCACCACCTCACCAAAAGCAAGAACACCGTCATAATTACTCAGATCATAGGCGTTCATACTGGATGGATCGGTGACTGACCGATGATGAGTATCGTGGAAAAGAATTTTAACATCTGAATGCCGCCTTCTGTAATCCCCTATCTTAGCCACCAGGTCATAATCATTCCATTCATGCACCAGGATCAGATCGACTCCCTCCAATTCCCTTTCCAGATCCAGATCAGATAGACAATACCTGCTTATCTTCAAATAGGGAAAAAACTCGTGGAACAATCTTACGGGCTCCTCACCCTGAAAACGAATGAGATTTTCCAAACTCCAAGCTTCCAGTGGTTCAAAAAGTTTCACCTCGATGCCACGACTCAGAAGTTCACCTGCCACACCTCTGAGAAAGTGAGCGTTACCGTGATTCCAATCAGAGATGAAAGAGTGGGCGAAAATCGCTACGCGCATAATATCCTTTCAGTAGGATCTAGTGGTTCTTTTCTGGATTCAAGCAACTCCTGATACAACTGCCAATAGGCCTCGCCCATCTTATCAGGGGTAAATTCAAGTGCCCGCCTTCTCGCCCGCTCCGCATATTCCCGACGAAGCCAAGGCTGATGAATAAAGCTGAGGATAGTGCTTTGAAGCTGATCGGGATCATCAGGATTGACAAAGAGAGCACAATCCTCCCAGATCTCACGCAAACTGGGAATATCACCCAGTACCAGTGCACAACCGCAAAGCCCCGCCTCCAGCACGGAAAGCCCGAACGGTTCGTATTTGGCCGGGAGCGCATAAATGGAAGCTCTGGACATCCACGCCGCAAGCACCCTTGAACTGCATTTGCCAAGCCAGTGAATCAGATCTGAATGAGCATGATCAAGCCCGTCGCCAGCAGCATACACTTTCCAGGGTAGACGGGCAGCAATTGCTTCGAGTGCGGTTATATTCTTTGCCTCATCCCAGAGTCGTCCTGCGGTAAGCACCAGAGGGTCCTTTATTCTTGGAACATATTCCTCTCCAGCTCTTCCGTTTGATATTACTTTACCCCTGAAAGAAACCCCGTAATGCAGTGACAATGATTCCAGCATTGATCTGGTTGGGGCAACAATGTAGTCTGCCCTGGCAAGCCCATCACGCACTCTGGAATGGTAAAGCTGCCACTCCGGTTCATGAGGTATATCCCCCTTTACTGACTTATACCAGGAAAAAACACACGAATGACCAGCAATAAGCACCGGAACTTCAAACTCGATGGCCCCGTGCGCGTATCCGTTAAGATGAACGATATCAGGTGACAGACACTGAGCGAGAGAACTGAGCCATTCTCCGGCAAGATCCACTTCTTCCCAGGGATCATTCATCCACTCCAGCTTGTAGCGACTTTCGAAAAGACTCAGATTCCTGATACCTGCAATCTGCTTGCGCTGATTTCTGTCGGGTGATGTACCCATGGTGGCCAGGGCCACTTCCACACCCCTTTGGGCCAGACCGGAAATAAGCTCCAGCGCATAGGTCCAGACCCCGCCAACAGTATCAGCAGTCATGAGAATTCTACGTAATCCCCTGTTTTGCATCAAGCTGATCCTTCCCTCATTCACCATTTAAACTCATGAACTTGAAAAAACGGCTCTTTTCTCCATCTCCGGATTTCTCTTCATAAACAAAAGCCAGATGTGCCTGATCAAATTTCTCGAAAAACTTATCCCAGGTGAGCGGATAGAATTCATTTGAAGGCTGCTGAGCAGGAAAAAGAATTCTAAGCACCCCAGACTCCTCCCTTGCAGCCATTTCGTCCCGAACCCTTGCCGGAATGCCGCCCCTTTCCTCAATCCATTTTTTGATGACCCGATGATCGGTGGTCATTTTGGGCTGTTGTTTCATAAAATCCCGCTCCTTTCTTCTGATGTGCTGAAGCAGGCAGAAGCCGAATAAATTTTATCGAGCACTTCACAAACATTACAAAACTGCTCGGCAGATGAATCAAACCCGGTTTCCCCTCGGGAAACTTTAGCGGCCCAGGCAACAGCCGCTCTGCCGCCCCAGGAATCTGGAGGATCAGCGAGGACTTCCCTGCTGGTACCCCAAAACCGTTCAAGACGAAAATCGTAAAAAGATCCGTTTACATTTTTAAGAGACAAAGCTCCTGCAGTTCCGTAGAGCGTACATTCGATCTGTGCATCCTGACCTGCCGGAAGATTCCATGAACAGGCCATTCGCATTTGGGCATCATTGCCCAGATCCAGATGTACAGAAGCGAAATCCTCAACACCCTCCCCGGAAAAAGGAACACCACCTCTGAACAGGCGACTGTGAACATCCCTAACATCGGGAAAACCAAGAAGCCATAACACCAGATCAACCAGATGGACACCCAAATCCATAACACAACCACCACCAGCCAGCCGAGGATCGTAAAACCATGCCTTGTCGGGCCCGTAAGCGTTATGAAAAACGGTATCCACCGAGTAAACCTTACCTATAGCTCCGTTATCGAGTAAATCTTTCATACGGCTGATCGCTTCAAGATACCTGTATGAAAAATCAACTCCCAGAAGTTTATCATTGACTTTTGCAGCGTCGACCACAAGCCGGCACTCTTCAGCGCTGCGTGCAAGCGGTTTTTGACAAAATACAGGACATCCCGCATTGAGAGTGGATATAGTCTGCTGTGCATGAAGTGCACTTGGGGTTGCCAGAACGACCCCGTCAACTCCTTCGAAATCAACTTGTTCAAGCCTTTCGGCTACGGATGCACCGGGAAAAATTTTTAAAGCCTCATCGATGCATAACCCGTTTACATCGGCAAACACAGCATCATCCATCAACCCCTGCTCCACCAGAGCCTGCATCCTGTGACGGCCTATCCAACCCAATCCCACAAAGGCCAGTTTAAGTTTTTTCATATGGTAACCAGCGCTTTCATAAAATTTTCAGGATGCGTAATCATAGTTTTAAAGGCTTTGTTAATGTCTGACAAGGGGAAGACATGAGTGTAGAGAGGAGTAGGGTCAAGTTGACCGCCGGACACCAGTTCTACAGCCCTGCGAATTCCATTCATGTACACCTCATTGTCCCGCTCGTGAGCGTTTACCACATCCAGCCCTTTCCAGTTCCACTGCTGCATGTTGATACTTCGGGGACTGTCCTGATGGTAACCGGCAATGACAAGAGTGCCCCGAGTGGCGGTAATCTCTGTGGCCAGATCGAGTGGCCATTGATGCCCCGTTGCTTCGATGACAGTGGGACAGCCATCGTCTCCCACTATATCTTTTACCTGTTCGATAACTTTATAATGATCAGCCATTTGTATTACTTCAGATGCACCGAATCTGCGCGCCATCTCCAGAGGATACGTTCTGCGGGATAATGCAATCACTTTTACTCCGGTCAGAGTGAGAAGCTTTACAAGGAGAACACCCATGAAGCCGGCTCCTACTACAGTGACCCACTGATTCTGCCGTAAGGAAATGCGGTTGAGCACGTTCACAGCACACCCCAGCGGTTCACCGGGAAAGGGAACATGATCAAGCTCAGATGGCAGGGTAACCGCAGTTTGGGCGCTGATAGTTTCGAATTGAGCAAAAGCATTTCCGGAAAGAAATGCCACCCGGTCCCCGGTTTGGAATACAGTCACACCACTGCCGACCGACTCCACAATTCCCCAACCCTCATGGCCGGGTGCACCAGGCTTCAAAGGATAGGAAAACCAGGGACGACCTTCAAAAACCGGAATATTTGAAGCGCAGACACCACACCCCTGAACTCTCACCAACAACTCTCCCTCCCCGGGACTTCGTACCGGTATTTCATGAGGCACGAATTTTCCGGGCTCCTCACATACCATGGCAGTCATCTGATGAGTATTGAAACACTCATCCCTTTTTCCAGTAACCAGCGTATCCGAATTTTTCATCAGGCACTTTCCCTTTCCATTTGCAATTGTAATCTGCCAGAACCGTTTTGCACAAGCCAATTGTAAAGTTTTTCCACCCCTTCCAGCGATGAAACCCGGGGATGCCAACCGGTGAACGTTGTAAACTTGGCACAATCTGAAACGTAGTACTTCTGATCTCCGGGACGCCACTGAGCGAAACGGATTTCAGGAATGGAACCATTTAGCCGCTCCATTTGGGATAAAAGCTCTTTCAGACTGATGGCATTACTCTTCCCGCCACCTATGTTAAAGGCATTACCCCTGGTTTTTGTTATGGAGGAAACGGCGGCACCAAATGCATTGGTGAGGTCATCAACGTAAAGAATATCCCTGACCTGAAGACCATCGCCGTAAAGAGTTATGGGGGTCCCCTTCAGAGCACAGATCAGAAAATGAGCAACCCACCCCTGATCTTCCGTGCCGAACTGATGAGGTCCGTAAATGCAGCTCATGCGAAATACAACCGACGGAATCCCGAATGTGCGGGAAAAATCGAGAACATACTGATCTGCAGCACCTTTGGAACAACCGTAAGGGCTGTGAAAATCAAGAGAACGACTTTCAGAGATACCGTTTGAGGAAGCTTCATACCGGGTGCTTCCGGGCCTCAGAGCAATGTCGCCCAGCTGCCCGTAGACCTTGTTGGTGGAAGTATAAACTAGAATTGTATTCTGAGAACTGCCCCGGAGAATTTCCAGAAGATTGAGAGTTCCTTCCAGATTAACTGAAAAATCTTTTCTAGGATCGGTCAGACTAGTGGTAACAGCAACCTGGGCGGCGAAGTGAAACACTACCGCAGCCCCTTTCACGCACTCAGCCAAAGCCACTTCATCGCGCACATCGGCAATCTGAACCCTGAGCTTTCTTCCGTGCACCCCAAGGAGCCATTCCAGATTCTTTTCGGAACCCGGCCGGGAGAGATTGTCAAAAAGCAGTACGTCGTATCCTTCTGTGAGTAAACGATGGCACATGTTGGTACCGATAAATCCCGCTCCTCCGGTCACCACTACCGGGCCGTTCAAAGGTCCAAGGCTCTGCTTCATACTGCCAGCCCCCGTTCCGCCAGTTCCGCATTGGCATGATCCACATGATCTTGAGCAATCTGCCCCTCCAGCCACTCGGCAAGCTCCGTAAGTCCCTGCATGAGATCAACCCTGGGCTTATAACCAAGCTCGGTTTGAGCCAGAGAAATATCGGAAAAGCAGTGACGAATATCCCCCACACGATATTTGCCGCTGATATGAGGCTTAATGGATTGCTTGTTTAACACCGAGGCCATTTTTTCGGCAATTTCGTTTACAGTGTAACTCTGCCCGCTTCCGATATTGAATACCGCATCGGAAGCCTGCGACTCCAAAGCCAGCCTGCAGGCACTTACCACGTCTTTTACACTGACAAAATCCCTCTTCTGGTTACCATCTTCGAAGATGACCGGACTGCGGTTGTTCAAAAGCCTTGAAGCAAATATGGCCAACACTCCAGTATAGGGATTTGACAAGGCCTGGCGGGTTCCGTAAACATTGAAAAACCTGAGGGCAACAGCTGGTATTCCGTAAGCCCGCCCCAGCATAAGACACATTCGCTCCTGATCGTATTTGGAAAGGGCATAGATGGAAGCAAGAGAAGTCTTTTTACTTTCGGGAGTTTTTACCGGTTCCAGCACATTTCCATTCTGATCAACCAACTCCCAAAGACCCTTCTTCAATTGATCGATGGTTCGGTCTGGCCCCTCCACGGTATTTCCGGAACTGTCAAGATAAAGCCCCTCACCATACACACTCATACTGGAAGCCACAACCAGCTTTCCTATTTTTTTTTCGACAAGCTGCTCCAGAAGAACCGCTGTCCCCAGATTATTTACGGTGGTATAATGCTGAATCTGATACATGCTCTGCCCAACCCCCACAGCAGCAGCAAAATGGAATACGGCCTCCACCCCCTTGAGACACTCGGCAACCACTTCAGAATCACAAACATCCCCCCGGACAGTATCCACTTCACGATTCAGATAGGCGCGGAACCCAGCCCCCACGCCATGCACCTGAGGGGAAAGATTATCAAGCACCCTAACACTGTATCCATGCTCGAGCAGCTCGTCTGCCAAATGGGAACCGATGAAGCCCGCCCCCCCAGTTATAAGAATTTTTTTGCTCATATTCGGCTCACTGTTCTTTTAACATGAAACAAATCGAAACCGCTTTACATCCAGCTCTGGATCAGTTCAGAAAGTAAGTAGGGCAATTCTCATGCCACTTGGCATTTCTCAACCGGTCAGATAAAGGAAAGCTGTGTCAGAACACGAATTGTAAGTAGAAGATGATTTCATCCAAAAAACGGAAAAAGACAGAAGCAGTTCTTCACCTGTCAAAGGAGCGGACTATGATTTCTCAATTTGAGAAAAAAAGAGGAGATTACTAATCACCAACTCAACTATCAGCCGGATGCAAAACCATTTTCCACCTCCTCAAGACGACATTCCGAAAGCGACTCCAAAGCATCCATAAACAGCTCATTCTCTTCACAGTCAAAATGTAGCTCCACTAGATCCCTGAATACCCTGAATTTGGGCATCCAACGCACATCCTCAGCCGAAAGCCCCTCCAGCTCAAGAAGTAAATTCTCCAGAAGTGCATGATGCTCGCGACACTTAAGCACACTGTCCTCACAATCCACCTCACAGTCCAGCGCTGCCATCAAAACCTGTTCCTCAAGGTGAATATGACAAATAAGTTCTCTTTTCAAGCGGGTAAAAAGGTGTATTCTCACCCCCGCTTCACCACGCGCACACTCCTCAATCTGCTGCATTAGGTTATGAAAAGCACTATGTGCCCTTTTCAAGTATTGAAAACTCTTCATCTGGCTACTCCCCAATCATGTTTGTGGAAACCAAAGAATGGAGCAACATGAATGCCATAAGAAGGACTGAAATGGGGCATACCGGTTGCTTTTGCATCTATACAATTAATCTCAACTCTAGAGGTGACCAATGAACAGCGTAAACATAGAAAACACCGACTGGCTCCTCTCTCGTCTCGGCAGCGATATCTCAATTCTAGACTGTCAGCCAGATATTTACGATTATCTCTATGAACACATCCCCAATGCAGTCTATCTCAGCGATCGACTGTGGAGAAGCTGGGAAGGCGATATGCCCTCCCGGTACATATCCCCCCAAGTCGCAGGAGAACTTCTAGGCAAAGCCGGACTGAACCCCGAAAAAGAAATTGCAGTTTATTCAAGCTCGGGAGGCTTTTCACATCAAGGCGACGGCCTTGAAGCAACCATGACCACCTACACACTGGCACGCTGGGGATTCGCCAACATACATCTCATTAACGGTGGACTTGATCTCTGGAAATCACAACAGAAGCCTCTCACCAAAGAATTTCCTAAAAAAGAACAAACAACTGCCCGTCTAAAAGTCCAAAACGACTACTTCCTCACCCACCAGCAGTTTCTGGAAGCCAGAGAGGAAAAAAACGCCATCGTGGTGGACGTGCGTCCTCCGGCAGCTTATGAAAAATCCGGTCTTTGGAGCAAAACCGGGCATATCCCGGGAGCAGTAAACATACCCTGGAAAGTATTTACCGAGCACGACAACCCGTATAGCTACCGCGCCAGGGAACATATCGAGGAAATCGTGCAAGCCAGGGGGGCTTCCGCCGAAAAGAGCATTATCCTTTACTGCGGAACCGGAAGAGAAGCCACCAATTCATTCGTATGCTTCAAATGGCTTTTAGGTTATCCCGAGGTAAAAATTTATGAGGGGTCATTTACAGAGTGGTGTCTGCTCAACAATGAGACAGTGAGTGGCAAATCTCCCTGGTAAAGAGATTACCATACTGATAAAGCGGCATAAACCTTTAGCAAAGGAGAACCATTAATGTTGACATGGATAATTGTATTCCTGGTAGTGGCGATCGTGGCGGGAATTCTGGGTTTTTCCGGCATTGCTGCAGTGGCAGCAGGAATTGCTCAGGTGATTTTCTACCTTTTTCTGGCATTACTTGTCATTGCACTGGTTGCATGGGCTGTGATGGCCGCGGGGGGCGGAAAAGGGAAAACGACCTGATCAAGCTGAAACAGGCCAGCTCATTGGAGCTGGCCTGTTTCAGCTTGAATAAAGAACTGCTGCAGGAAAAGAACTGAATAACTCCGCTACAGCAAGCTTTCCGTCTCTACTGTGAACTTCACTTGAACTGAACAGATCTCGCCACTGCAAACCCATTCCATCGCTAAGTTCAACCACAGTATCTTTCCAGAGATCGTCCAACGGAAGCTTACCTGGCCTGCAAACCGCAGTGAGAAATCTGGGAATGACCACTACCACTTGAAAACCCCTGTAAAAACGTCTGAATGCGAACAGGTTTTTACGGAAATGTCCCTTTGTATGCAATAATTCGTACTGAGCACACTTGAAAAATTCAGAATTCTCATTTCTGAATTTCAGAAGTTGATACATTGTAAACATTTTAATATGCCCGTTTTGCGGGGAGGACAATGATTTGAAGATGAAATCCTGCACATCTTTTTCGGAGATTTCGTATATCTGATTGAGCAAGTTATTTCTCAACTCATAATCCACCGGGCGACGATTATCCGGATCAACAAGACTGAAATCCCACAATTCGGTACCTTGATAGAAATCCGGTACACCGGGCGAACAGATTTTCAGTACAAGCTGAGAAATCGAATTAAAAACACCATAAAAGGCAATTTTTTGCTGAAACGGACTGAAAGAGTCAAAAAAACGCCGGTTATTTTTCTGATCGAGAACAGCGTTTATAAATGCATGCAGGCGTTCTTCATAAACAGTATCCGGCCTGATCCACCCAGTATGAAATTTAGCCTCCCGCACTGCTTTAAGCATGTAAAGCTGAATTCGTTCAACAAATTCCCCGTATTCCTCTTCCGCAAACGGCCATGCTCCAAGTATGGTCTGATAAAAGAAATACTCGTCATTGTTGTCGGGTACAGAAAAGCACTCCGGGTCTTTATGCATTCGATTAATACGGGACCACTCTTTCAAAGCCCTGTCCCATTCCTCGGGTATTTCAGAGAGAACTGAAATGCGCACTCGGGTGTCCTCTCCTCTTTTGGTGTCATGAGTGGAAGTCGTATTCAATGTAAAAGGCGAAAGATGCTGCCTTTTAGCGGCAAAATTATGAAAAACACCCGGCTCGATGCCCATTATTTCAGGATATCCACCGACATCGTTCAGTGAGGTCATTCTGTTATAGTTGTAAAGAGTTGTATCCTCAAACCCCTTAGCCATCAAAGGGCCGGTAAACTGCTGAAAACGCATGAGGACATTAAGCCACTCGTTTTTTGTTTCTTCGGAAGAGTATGGTTCATAACGAAGAAGCAGGAACTTTTCTATGAAATCGATCTCCCGCAGATGAGCGGGGCTATGCCGACGCACCCTGGCGAAGGTCTTCTTCAGAATGCGCGCATCCTCATCGCTCATGTAATCTGAGTTGATGTAAGTTCTGTAAACTGGAAAGGCAGCCAGGAGTTCCACAAGCGCACTGCGAAGACCGTAAAGTGTCATGTCGGTTCCCCGCCGGTCTCTTCTGCTTATTCCTTTAATAAGAAGGGCAAGATTGTCGATATCTCCGGCCATATGACGGCTGATAATGAGCCTCTTCTTGTCAAGAACAAGTTTTTCCACATCGGTGTGCATTCCGGTAAACTGCTGATAAATCTTTTCAAGCTTGCGGTCGTGATCCTGCTCACAAAAAAGTTCAACAGCCATATTAAGAAAATCATACCCGGTCGTTCCCTGAACTGGCCAGCTCTCGCGCAGATATTCCTCAAAACCCAGAATCTTTTCCACTACAATGTAAAGATCGGGTGAATGCTCTCTTATCCGTTCAAGATATTGCTGGGGATTATAGAGTCCATCTATGTGATCGATTCTCAATCCGGAGAATAAATCCCTGTCCACACAATCAAAAATAAAGGCATGTGAATCGGTAAAAACACGCTCATCCTCAACCCGAATGGAGATAAGATCGTTTACAGTAAAAAATCTGCGGTAATTCAATTCTTCGGTAGCGACTTTCCAGAATGAGAGCTTGAAAAACTGCTCAGAATGAAGATTATCCAAGAGAGCAAAACTTTCCGGATTGCCAGCTTCCCCGTTAAATTCTCGCAGGTTGTCTTCGATAAAAGCCCTTATAGTTGAATCCCCGCTGAAAAGTTCCCAAAGCATAGCCTTTGCAAAAGAAAGTTGGTTTTTTCTTTCTTCATATTCTGATGCCGAGTTAATGTTTTTGACAGCGTAAAGAATACCGAGAAGCTTTATCAGACCAGAATGACCGGAGCCCAGCTCTACCTTAAGCTTTTCAAGATTGTGCCCCAGCACAGAAGCATAGGTTTCGATACGAAGAGGAAACCGGTGCTCGTAGTAGGTTATAAAAAAACCTTCCCGCTCATAAACAAGCTGCAGTTCCTGGCGTTCAAGACAGTCGCCGAAGAGGTCCCCTAAAATAGGGAGTAAGAGTTTACCATTAATGGCCTCGTAGGGATGACTCCAGTTTATATCGAAATAGTTATAAAGCGGTGATGCGGGCCCGTTTTCCAGAAGATCGATAAGAAATTCATTTTCGCTGTCTATGGCCATGTGGTTGGGAACGATGTCCTGAATCCACCCTAAGCCCCTGGTTTTAACCCCCTCCATCAGTTTATCAAAATCTATTCTGTTTCCCAGATCAGGGTTGAGCAGCTGAGGGTTTACCACATCGTATCCGTGGGTACTGCCTTTACGCGCCTTGAAAATGGGAGAAGCATAGATATGGGAGATTCCCAGTCGATGCAAGTAATCGAGGATAGCGCGCGCATTATCGAATGTAAAATTTTGATTGAATTGAAGTCTATAAGATGAAAGTGGTATATTCATAATGTTGCCTGTGTTTTAGGTCTGTTGTAGAAGTAATCCCAGAATTTGCAATTTTCGGGCCAATCCAAAGTAGAAACAGCTCTGCAATACCGAGATTTCCGCAACGTAATTCCGGCAAAATCAGCTACAAACCTGATATCGAAAGTCAGCAATTTGAGCACAACTGAAGCAGTCAATCAACCAATCCCAGTCGCTACCACCCACTCAAGTACGTTGGGTGGTGTACAAGTGGGGTGCTCCAAAACCAGAAAAGCACTGGTTTTCTCTCTCTGGGATGGCATTTTCGCAAACGCTATGGTCTCTCTCACGGAAACGTTTTCTGTTGCTGCAGCAGTTTTTCTCAAAGCGCCCCCCATGGCCATAGCACTTTTAGGCAGCCTGCCCCTGCTTCTGAGTTCAGCCGGACAACTCTTTCTTCCCCGCTTCCTAAATCCGGCCAAAGGCAGAAAATTTTACGTTTTGCGTTCTGTGGCCATGCAAAGTTGGTTTCTTTTTCTCATTGCGTTGATTGGCTGGCTTCCAGCTCATCTGAGCGCCTGGACTTATGTTTTTGCGTTCACCTTTTATGGTTTCAGCGGCAATCTTGTTTCCGGCCTGTGGATGGCCTGGATGGGGGATCTGGTTCCCACTTCGGTACGCGGGCGCCATTTTGCCTGGAGAAACAGGATCTTCTCACTAACGCAACTGGCCTGCACAGTGGCAGCAGGAATTCTCCTTCGACAATACAAAACGGAAAATGCCACCTGGATGCTATTCACTGGTGTTTTCCTGATAGCTGGAGTATTCCGCTTCCTTTCCCTTCAGATGCTCAAAATGCAGCATGAACCGGAAAATCCTCACACCATAGCGGAATCCCAAACATTTGATCTGAGTCACTCTAAACAGTTTCTTTTTTACTGCATTTCGGCTGCACTTCTGCAAGGCACAACAGCTCTGGCAGGTCCCTTTTTCAATGTCTGGTACATAAAAGACCTTAATTTCAGCTATCTGAACTTATCTCTAGCCACATGTGCCACCGTTCTGGGAACGATTCTCTTTCTTCCCATGTGGGGAAAACTTGCCGATTCTCTCGGAAACCGCAAGATTGTAATTATCACCTGTTTTATGATCTGTCTGGTCCCTATTCCCTATGTTTTTTCAAGTCTTCCCTGGCATATCTGGATACTGAATTTCTACACGGGACTTTGCTGGAGCGGCTATAATCTAAGTAATTTCAACCTGCTTTTAACAGCTTCCAGAAAAGAAAACCCCGAAAAGAGAATCTGCACCGCTGTCGCTTTCACCGGAGTGGCGGTCTTTCTCTTCAGCCTTCTGGGTGGATTTCTAGCCACTCGGGTTCCCATCATTTTCGAGTGGCGACTTCAAACCATTTTTCTCATCTCTTCCATGCTCCGTCTGGTGGTCTTTATGGTGTTCTTTTTGAAGCTGCCCCATTACGAACCGCAACCCAGCGGCAACTCCCTTGACGTTTTCAACCACTTCCCCGGCTACAGATCAGGTATGGGAATATTGCGTAACGCATTCCGTGCTTTCAGAAGAATGTAGTTGCCAAGTAAAAGCATCTTCTCATATTTTGTGAATAACTTCTATTCCCAAATAAAACCTTTCCGGGGCTTTTTATGAATAATATTCTAATTGCTAACAATACTTACTGGACAGGGGTCAACGACCGCACCACCGATCTTTTTGAGGGCCTCTGGCCTCTCGAAGGGGTGGGAATTTCTTATAACTCCTATATCATTAAAGACCATAAAAATGTACTGATTGATCTGGCCAAGGGAATGAAAACTGACGAGTACTTCGAGCAGATCGCCCGCGTTGTGGATATCGACAAACTCGATTATGTTATCCTCAACCACATGGAACCAGATCATACGGGTGTTATCAAGACGCTCCGAATGATATCGAAGGACCTCCAAATCATTTGCACACCTAAAGCAGTTGCCCTGCTGCGGGACTTCTACGGAATTACAGATCAGATTCGGCCGGTTCAAAACGGTGAAACGCTCACGCTTGGAGACCGTCATCTGCAGTTCTTTCATATTCCTTTTGTCCACTGGCCTGAAACGATGGCAACTTTTGATCCATCAACAGGTGTACTGTTTCCCTGCGATGCTTTTGGCGGATATGGTGCAGTGGAGGGCTCTTTGTTTGATGATGAATGTAAGGATATCGAGTATTACGAAAGAGAGTCGCTTCGTTACTATGCAAATATTGTAGCCAAATTCTCCGCGAATGTGTTGAGTGCCATCACCAAACTCGCAAACATTAATATCCACACCATTGCTCCTTCTCATGGACTGATCTGGAGAAAAAATCCGGGACGCATTGTTGAATTATACAAGGAATGGGCAAATTACGCGACAAACGGTGGTAAAAAAGGAATAACACTCCTTTACGGTTCCATGTACGGCAATACAGAAACCATGATGAACGCGGTAGCGCAGGGTCTGGCAGAAGGAGGCATTCATCCTGAAATCTTTGATGTGGCCCGGACTCACTCAAGCTATATTCTTCCTGCGCTTTGGAAAAATAGAGGGGTGGTCATTGGAGCTCCCACCTATGAAGTTTCTCTTTTCCCCTATATGCAGCAGATTTTGGAGAAAGCGGTTATTAAAAATGTGAAGCATAAAAAAGCCATTTACTTCGGCTCTTATGGTTGGAGCAGAGGGGCATTCAAAAAAGTGGGAGAATTCGCAAATACTCTTTCCTGGGAACTTCTGGAAGGGATGGAGTTTGCCGGAGGAGTCACTCCGGAAAATTTCCAGAAAGGATACGATCTTGGAAGACGTTTTGCCCAAACACTCGCTGCATCCTGAACACTTCATCTTCCATACTCTGAATGCGGATTTTATTTTCCGCATTCAGCATCTTACCGGGCCGAAAGCCACTCACAATAAAGTGACTTACCTCGGCGAACTATTCTGAAATCAAATTTCTGAGGTGGTGAATGATTCCAACATTACGTAACATAACAGTTGTCGCATATATTCTACTTGCAATTTCTTTCACTTATGCAAAACCGGAGAAGCTTGAACTGTACTTTTTCGGATCAGCCACCTGTGGAGATTGTCTTGAGATCAAGGATCGACTTCTGAAGCCCCTTATGAAACAATACGGGGACAAACTTCAAATTCACATCCACGACTTTGAAAACCCAAGCAGTTTCGAACTTATGCTGCAGATGGAGAAACTTTATAAGGTAAAAGAAGGCGAGGTTCAAGAGCTTTTTTTCCCGGACACGGTTCTCCTTGGATATCCCGCCATCATGGCAAACGGTCGCACGATGATTGAAGAGTACCTGAAGGATCCGCAACGCTGGAATACCGAAACACTGAAAACACAGGTAAAGGACAGCTCCGACTTTCTTCAGGTGCTTCAAAGTAAAGCCAAAAATTGGGGATTCCTGTTTGGCACCCTTGGAGCAGGTTTGGCAGACGGTATAAACCCCTGTGCCATAGCCACCATGATTTTTCTCATTTCATTTCTGAGCACACGCAAAAAGAAAAGATCTGAAATACTCAGCATTGGAATGGCATATACCGCAACAGTTTTCATTACTTACTTTGCAATGGGTTTGGGACTGAAAGGGATACTGGAAAGTGTCAAAGGCTATTACATGATCTCATCGGTAATACGCTGGGGAGCTTTTTCACTTGCTGCCGGAGTGGCACTTTTCAGTTTCAGAGATGCATTTGTTTTTCACAAGACAAAAGATACTCATGATATAAAACTGCAACTGCCAACCGCAGTAAAGATGCGCATTCATAAAGTCATATCAGGAAATCTCAGTGGTACAGGCCTGGTAATCGGAGCTATTGTCACTGGGTTTCTCGTAACACTGCTCGAGGCTATCTGCACTGGACAAATGTACGTACCGTTCATCGTGGCCATGACGCAAAGCACATCCCTTAAATTTCACGGTTACCTCTATCTTCTATTGTACAATTTCCTCTTTGTCCTTCCACTGCTGATCGTAATGGTGCTTGCCTACTATGGATTGAAGTGGACTGACCTGGCGAAGAGAACCCAGAAGAATATGGTAGTGCTGAAAATTGTTCTGGGAGTGGTTATGAGCGCGTTGGCGGTCTATATTGCCACTGGAATGACCATGAAGTAAAATTGGTTAATTTACAACTGATTTTTTTGCTTTTTTAAAATTTGTAAATTAAGCATCCAGGGGTTGACCTAGCTGCGTCTTTTTCTTATATTGATATTACCACGCAATACTGCACAGTTATTCAACCGGACAATTAACTCTCATTGCCGGCTCTTATTGTCAGATACAAACTCTCTGACTTTTTACGGAAATTAAACATTCCGTTATTAATCTACTAACCCGGGGAGCAGAAATTATGAAGCGGATTATTTTAGTGTCAAACCGTCTGCCCATCACCGTGGAAAAGAAAAAGGGCGTGCTGCATTTCCATCGCAGCGTAGGAGGACTCGCAACAGGCCTGGACTCCTTTCATCAAAGCCGTGAATGCATGTGGCTAGGATGGCCCGGTCTTTCAAATGATAGAATTGACAATTTAGAACAGGCTGAAATCACTTCTGAACTCTGGAAGGAGCGCTGTGTTCCGGTTTTCCTTTCACGAACTGAACAGGATCGATTCTACAGCGGTTTTTCAAATAGAACCATTTGGCCTCTGTTTCACTACTTTCCGCAGTACGCAACTTTTCAGACTGACCTCTGGGAGTCTTACGTACATGTAAACCAGCTTTTCTGCAATGAAATTATCAAGCATATAAATAAAGACGATTTGATCTGGGTACATGATTACCAACTCATGTTACTTCCCTCTCTTCTCAGAGAGCAATTACCAGGTGCCTCAATTGGATTTTTCCTCCACATCCCGTTCCCTTCTCTGGAAATTTTTCGTCTTCTTCCCTGGAGAAAACAACTTCTTGAAGGTCTTATGGGAAGTGATCTTATTGGGTTTCACACCTATGATTATCTCCGGCACTTTCTAAATAGTGCCAGACGACTGCTTGGGTGCGAAAACACTTTCTGCCAGATTGCCTACAAAGGTCGAACCGTCAAATCCGACGTTTTCCCTATGGGAATTGATTACGATCGTTTTTCAAAAATTTCCACTTCACCGGAGGTTGCAAAAGAAATATCCTCCATCAGAAGAAAAAATGGAAATCAAAAGCTTATCATTGCGATTGACCGGCTTGACTATACAAAAGGAATTCTTCAGCGGCTTGCAGCCTTTGATCTTTTCCTTGATCGCCATCCCCGCTTCAAGGAAAAAGTAACAATGATTCTCATTGAAGTTCCATCAAGAACCTCCGTTGAATCATATAGATTACTCAAGAAAGAGATAGATGAACAGATCGGAAGAATAAATGGAAAGCACGGCAATATCGGTTGGGTTCCAGTTCTCAATCTCTATCGCTCTCTGCCATTTGCGACTCTGGCTGCTCTGTATACCACCAGTGAAGTAGCACTGGTTACACCTTTACGGGATGGCATGAATTTGGTAGCCAAAGAATATGTAGCTACAAAGCAGAAAAACCCCGGTGTTCTCATCCTTAGCGAAATGGCAGGTGCAGCTCGAGAAATGGGAGAAGCTCTCATCGTAAACCCGAATAATTCTGAAGAGATCGCCGAAGCCATTCGCGAAGCACTGGAGATGAATGAAGAAGAACAGTCAAGCCGTATTCGCAGTATGCAAACCCGTCTTCAGCGCTATGACGTGAAGCGCTGGGCTCAGGATTTTGTTGCAAAACTTGAAAACACTCTGGAACTTCAGGCAAAGCTGCAAACTCTGAGATTATCAAAACAGGCGCGAAATACCCTTTTGGAAAAAGCAGCCAATTCCAAAAAGACACTAATTCTGCTGGATTATGATGGAACACTGGTCAGCTTTCAGAATAAGCCTGAAAAAGCGGAACCGGATGAAAAACTTAAAAAGCTACTGCTGGAACTCAACTCTGACCCATCCCGTTCCGTTGCAATCATTTCCGGACGAGATAAGATATCTCTTGAGAAATGGTTCGGGGAGAGCGGAATTTTACTGTGCGCCGAACATGGTGTATGGCTGAAAGAACCGCAGGGCCACTGGGCAACCATTGAACCTCAGCAAAGTGACTGGAAAGAGGAGATTCGTCCCATTCTTCAGCTGTTTACCGATCGAACTCCCGGTGCACTTCTTGAAGAGAAAGACTTTTCTCTGGCATTTCATTACAGAAACGCAGACCCGGAACTTGCTCAGTTGAGAGTGAGAGAGCTTATGGATGCCCTTATCCATCTGGTGTCCAATCGCAATCTCAGTGTTATGGAGGGAAACCGGGTTATCGAGATTAAAAATGCAGGAATTAATAAAGGGACTGTAGCATTGAAGCTTCTGGAACGAGATGACTGGGACCTGGTAATAGCGGCTGGGGACGATGTTACAGATGAATACATGTTTTCCAGCCTGCCACCTGATGCTTACAGCATCAAAGTAGGCCTTGACCCCTCAAAAGCACGTTATAACCTGGAAACGGTAAAAGAGATGCGCCACCTTTTAGAACAACTGGTGGAAGTATCCAGCACAGAGCTGCAGACAAGCAGTTGAGTGTACTTTTTGAAACATCTATAAAGAAAATAATTTTCGAGAGTCTGACTATATATTTATATTAGATAGCCGCTTCAGGGGCGGAACATAGCAACACCCTACATTCTCAATTTTTTCAGGAAACGGTGGTGAACGCACTGTGATTCAGAATGAGCACTTGTTTGTAGAAAAAATGCAGCAGGAAAAGCTCCCTCCGGTGGCAATCAATACCTTTTTAAGCTACTACAATCAGTTGCTGGTGGGTGGCACCGGATATATTCCAGAGTCTGATATCGAACCTGTTCATCCGGGAGATGTTGATGATTACAGAGATTTGGAGCAATGGAAAGCTCCGGGCCGGGAGGCATTGGATCAGACAGTTATTATAAAGCTCAATGGAGGGCTGGGAACCACTATGGGGCTTTCTCAGGCGAAATCCCTCATACCGGTTAAAAAAGAACTGTCGTTTCTGGATATCACGGCCCTTCAAATCCGTACTCTCAACCAGCGATTTGGAATAAAAATCCCGCTCACGCTTATGAACAGCTTTAAAACTGAGCAGGACTCCCTTGAAAAGCTGGAAAAATACTCCGACATCAAGACAGATATCCCATATTCATTCACCCAGCACAAGTTCCCTAAGATACTGGTATCCGACCTTATCCCAGCCTCCTGGCCGGCAGACCCTCAGCTGGAATGGAATCCCCCGGGCCATGGAGATTTGTATACAGCCTTTCTTACTTCAGGGATTCTGGATCTGTTGATAAAGAAGGGTTACAGGTATGCATTCGTATCAAATGCGGATAACCTTGGAGCAACACTGGATACAGGAATTCTCGGGTATTTTGCTGTAAATAAACTGTCCTTCCTCATGGAAGTTACCGACAGAACCTATATGGACCGAAAAGGTGGCCACATTGCCCGTTTGAAGAGCGGAAAGCTTATTTTGAGAGAAGCGGCCCAGTGCCCCCAGGAGGATACAGGAAAGTTCCGCGATATTAAAAGGCACCGCTATTTCAATACGAATAATCTATGGGTCGACCTGATATCATTAAAGAAAGTTCTTGAGAAAAAAAACAATGTTCTAGATCTCCCCATGATTCGCAATCTCAAGAAGCTGGACCCTCGTGACCCCCAGTCGCCAGATGTCATACAACTTGAAAGCGCCATGGGCTCAGCCATTTCGGTCTTCGAGTTTGCTGCAGCCCTGAGAGTCCCAAGGTCGCGTTTTGCGCCGGTAAAAAACTGCGAAGAACTGTTGCTTCTATGGTCTGACTACTATGAGCTTACAGAAGATTGCAAAATGCAGGTTAACCCTAACAGAAGTGCATCTCACGTCACCATTGATCTTGATCCAAACTTCTACAGTATTGTTGATCAACTGTTTGAGCGTTTTCCCCACGGTGCACCCTCCCTGCTCGAATGCGAATCTCTGAAAATATCCGGCGATGTAAGGTTTGGAGCCGATGTTAAAATTTCTGGAAATGTAAGTATCACCAACTCCCGACCACACCCTGCCTTCGTTCCAAACGGCACGCACA
Organism: Fibrobacterota bacterium; assembly: GCA_023436205.1. GTDB lineage: Bacteria > Fibrobacterota > Chitinivibrionia > Chitinivibrionales > Chitinispirillaceae > JAEZKC01. The sequence continues at coordinate 46,240 of JAEZKC010000085.1, read as the reverse complement.
TCACAAGTGAGGTACTATTTTAGTCCATTTTGCCGAAAATCCGTACCAATAAGTGTGATACAATCAAACCTACCATTACATCGTGTTCTGATGTAATTTTCTTTTATACTTTCATTTTTAATCACAACCAGGCAGTTATGTCCACATCGTTCCGTCAGTACCTGTTGGAAGCGTATGAGAGTCGCCGAATAAATCAGCTTCCAAAAAAACTTAGCCGTGATATTCCCATCCAAATTGATGATCAGGATGACAACGACTCTTTGACTGAATTTTGCAACATTTTTGTCATCGTGAAATCAGCCAAAAAGTTCCAGATTTCACTATGTGGAAAATTCCCCATCACCGAGCAGATGGCCGATTTAGCTGAAATTTACGGGGGGACTGCAGACAGCCAAAGCGGCAGATTGACTTTTGAACTATACTTCCACCAAATTAATGTGCTTGTAGATCTGGCCAAATGTATAAGGAAATCGGCGATGATGGGTCCACTCGTGAACAACCCACGCTGGTATCGCATCTCAGCTCGAACAATTAGTTCCATTCATCGTTTCATACGGATAATTAGGGACTACTCAGGACATAACCGGATGAGGGAATCACAGATAAAATCCTCTCAGGGCATTGAAACTGCTCAATGAGCTTTACCGGATTACCGCAATTTGAAGATATTCTGGCTTTATACTGAAGCAAATACATACCCTGCATATTTATTTGCCAAGTCGCATCATAGGCATGTTCGCCAGTTTGAACCAGCTTAGCACAATCAATCAGCTTTATCAGTCCCCAACTGCCTTCGAAACGCATTTCTCGAAAGGAATTCTCTCCTGCTCCCAATAACAGAGCGGCAGACAGTGAGTACTCACCATGCCACTGCAGACAGGTGGCTTTTCCTTCCGCCAGTTCAAAAGTATGCGTTCCATAGATCAGTTTTGCATCGGTTTTGTTGCCTCTAAGCGGAACCACCGATATATCCACACTCTTCCGGGAACCATCAGGTCTGAAGAACGATTGAGCAATGCTTTCAGCAGCTGAAAAACAGGATTCGGTACCTTTATCCAAACCTAAAATTACACCTCCCACGGCAGGAGAAGATTCCCAACCCTTAGCCGTTTTTACTATGTGCTTGGATAAAGCACGGTCATAAAATCCCCAGAACACACCAGTTTTAGGCCGAAAGAAGTCTTCAAAGTCACTTAAGGAAACTTCGGAACTGCTTCCAGGAGTAAAAGGGAATCGTCCAGATAACTTTTGCTCAAAAGGCAGAAATATTGTGATTTTCCACTTCTCATTTAGATAATCAGCAAGTGATCTGTAAACCACACGATCAGCATTCTGAATGGGCTGTATTAAGATATTTTCCAGAGCGGCAGACATTTCACTGGGCATCTTATCAAGGATTTTTCGGGTTCCTTTTGTTGCTCTTCTGACCGGGTCATCTTTGCCGGAGTTGTAAATGGTGACAATCTCCTCACCGTTCCCCTCCTCTACATTCAATACTTCATCTGCAATTTCCGTTATGTGTAATCTGTAGTATTCAATATCCTGCTCAAAAAAGACACGTAAAGGATTAAAAACGGAGTCTATGTGTATGAAAGGATCATCTCTGGTTACTTTCGCAATTACATTTGCTGCTATTTTGGAATTAAGAGTAGCGGTCATCTGTTCTGATTTGGGAATCCCTCCGAAGATGTTTTTTCTTGTATTGGAAAGTACAGCTAGTAAAAGACTGACCAATTCAGAATTGACAGATGAATATTTCTTTAACTGTACAGATAGCAATTCACCGTTTTCCTCTTTACGATATTCAACAACTCTTATAAAAGCCAACCACTGTTTTGTAAAATCATCGCCATACAGGTTCACTAATCTTGAATAAAGGTCATCTTTATCAAGACCATGTCTGATTTCCTGAGATCCCATTACCCAATCGGACCGGAATGGATTCTCAGCGGCTTGAGCCAAAGCCTGCTTAACCGTCTGGCTCCAGCCAGTTTTTGTGTAAACACTACTAATCACAGCAGAAGAAGATAGAAACTGACTTTCAGGAAGCAACTCAGCTAAAGTGATGTAAGGACTTGTGGAGCATAGATTTTTCATGCAATTCTGATAAATCATCTCAGCATCCGGAGCACTTGTAAGCTTTTTCCTTGTCTGCGCGACAAAATTGAGGTCTTCTTCTATAAGATTAATATTCAGTTTTGTCATGAGAGACAGACTAGTCCCAACATTTCGTGAAAGAAGAGATTCAAGGGAGTCATAAATTTCATTAGAGACATTCAACGTATTCAATACCGCTTTTTTAATGTTCTCAGCATACATAAAAGAATCATTCGATGCCCTATTCGCTTTACCGCATAAGAATAGATATTCCCTCAAAGGTTCATAAGCATCGGTCGGTTTTTTTTGAATCTCATATTTCAGAAATCTCACTGCAGGTTCAACAACAAGTTTTCTGGCATAATAAAGGTAAACTCTGTTCACTTCTTCATTTATCTGTTTGGAAGAAAAGAACATATTATTAAAATGAATACCTGAACCTGTTCTATTGTTATCGATTGCAAGTGTCCGAAAAAAATCCATGCGCTGGTAATCATTGTATAATGAAGCAGTTGAAGTGGAGGATGCAATATTATGAAGTTTTATACTCTGACTCTTTAACTGAGCGATTTGATCAAACCCGGATGAAACTATCAAGACACTAGAAAAAAGTAGCCCTGAAAAAAACAATAACAGAAATGAAATTTGTCTTAATGATTCTGTTCGTAAGCGAGAACGTGAATAGAACGAATTCTTCGATCCGTTTGGAATTGTTTCCTTTACAAGCATATGAGAAAAAATTGCTAATTCTTTCTGTTTCGATTCATTAGTAGTGGAAGAGTGTATATTACCAGTGAAGAAATAGCCTCCAAAAGCTGGATTCGCATCTTCTCCCCTACTGCAAAAGATCTCATCCAGCAATAATTCTATTTTATCCCTGCAGGATGAAAACTGAAATGTGAAATTGCAAATCATCTCCCGAATAATTGAATTTTTACTATTAAGTATTTTATCAGTCCTTAATTGATTAACAGAATTCGAAAGATAACTGAAGTTACTTGTAAATAGCTCAGAGGGCAATTGGCTTGAATGTTCGAATACTGCGCCCAAACTTCGCTTTCGTTCTGTAGTTATCTGTTCTGAAAAATATTCTTGAAACCCATCCAGCTTATCAGATTTGCTGAAAACAAAATACACAGTAAAAACCACACCAGTTTTGTTCATTAACGTTTTGAATGTATGAGAGAGGTCATTAGCAATTTTCCGTGTTTCGCCAGTATCCATTTTGAGAATTTGCAACACATCCAATACAACCACTACAGCATTAAGAGGTTTTTTCCTGCGATGTTTCATCAATGAAAAGCACAACTCATGAATTGATCTGTTGCCCTCAGGTTGAATAAATTCAGACGATGTGTCAATCCATACTGCGACATCAGAACAGAGAAATCTCATGGATGATTTTATGTCGTTTTCAGGTGTCGTTAAAACAACTTCAGAATTATCAAGAAATGCCGATTTCCCGGAATTCGCAGGACCACAGATAATTATCCATGGTTTTCTGTATAGAATGAGTTTTTTCAATATGGGCGGCACATTGAGATTCTTCTGGCTACATCTTATAGCTGATAAAACTGCCTTACTTATTTGTGTTGAGCAGCTTTTTTTTGCAAATCGAACTGATTTAATATGAGATGTTTTGAGTAGAATGTAAGACCAGCGAAAAACAATCACTGCCAAAATACTCAGAAACAAACCAGCTAAACCATAGATAATCAGTCGTAAGGTTTGATGTTCACCCAGCAGATTAACACCGGTATAAATACAGCATAAAGCGGTAAAAGTGAGAAAGAAACAACACGCCAGGTATTTAATGCTGTTTAGTTGTTTCACGGCGAGATACTCTTTACAATGTATATAAAATTCTCAGAAGCATTATTATATAGAACTTTCATAATAATTGTGATAACAAAAAACACGATTAAGCCTATGGAATACAGCATCCACAAAGAATGTTTTGGCCAACCTGTTTTTGGATGATTACTCTTTTTGAAAACAGGATCTGGTGAAATCAAAACTGTTTGCCTTTGGTTCAACAGCCGTAGTCTTCTTCCGGTTCTTTCTATCAATAATTCCCTAACGCCCTCTTTGTCATTGGCATACTTTCCCTTAAAGCCCAATGCCAGGCAAAGAAAATAAGTGTTCAAGACTTCACTGCTTTCAGAAGGGTTTACAAGAATGGACTCCAGCAGTGTAAAAAATTTGTTCCCTGCAATGTATTCCCCGAATAATTCCAGTTGTAACGGATTCAAAGCCCAATTATCCCTCTCTGCACAGGGAATGCTTAAAACTGTTTCATCGATAAAAGCCACTAGCGCGTACATCGATTTATAGACATAGTTTGTTTGCTGAACAGAATATTCACAACTCTCTCTATGGGCATCGAGCTGACGCCGGAAGACTTCTCGCCACCTGGACAAATCTGCGGTTGTTCCCTGTTTTCTAAGTTCAAGAATATTTAAAAAAATTCTGGAGGACAGGTCTGTTTCTTTTCGATTGAAAAACTTATCTGAGTTCATAGAATCCATTTACCGATCCTTTAATGCGATCAATTCAATTTGCAGGTTTTCATAACGATTCGGAAAGTAAACTCCGATTGTACGACTTGCCTCGATGGACTTCCAAAGATGCCCATCCTTTTCAATAGTGAAGTAGATGAATCCCTGTTTTGATGGTAAGTTTTCCGGAAGCCATTTTGCATGTATCAGAGGTAATCCCGGCAGTGCGGAAGTAATTAACAATTCCAGGTTCTCCCGAGAACATACCTTTAACCTCTGGAGAACACTGATAATTAGTTCTTTTTCCTCTGTTTTAGCACTTACCCCAAGATACATTGTATAATTTCTAAGCTTACTGCTGTTATACTGACAATAATATGAAGAAGCATTGGACTGCTCAAGATTCAATACTTCACAACCTGAAGAAACCCCAGCATTCAGAATCTGCACTATTTTTTCAATAACTGTTCTAAATGCCTCCCCCGAAGCACCATGTTTATAAAGTACTAATCTGTCAAACTCTAATTTTGAATCGAATGCCTTCAGACTTCCAAGGATGAAGAGCAGGTGAGAGAAGAGTGTAAACGGGTGAACACATCTGGATTGAAAGTATTGATTTAACAAAGGAATCCCGGAGCAGAGCGCATACATTAACCTGAAAGAGTTTTCATCGGAAGAAGAAAAGGAAGAAATCCCGTTTGATGTCTCCTTTCGAAGCATCGACAATTGATTCACATTTGCAATGAGGACCTCAAGAACTGAACTTACCAGCTCCAACAGGTAACCGGATGCCCCAATAGAAAGGAGCGCCGGAATAAACGTATTATCAATTTCCATTTTCCCGTTTCGAGATCTTTGAAGAACTGCGATTTTCAAGGAGGTACAGCCATCCATAGCCTCATTCCCGAAGGTAATCTGATAATCAGGAATCCCAAATTCGATTTCCTTGATGCCTGAATCAGAAAATTCATCGCTGATGCTGAAATAACGCGATCGGTATCTTTTCGGAACAGATGAGTACACTTCAAAATTCTTACGATCTGCGAGTGTTAGAAATACATCCAGTCTCTGTGTTTCAGGTGAGCAGAATCCTGAAAAGTTTTTTCGAAGTATGCTGTCATTTTCTGAAATGTGATTAAACCATGTACCATCAGGGAAAATTCCTTTGCAGCGCTTTATTGAGAAAATGTCATTTTCGAGTAGCTTGTGATCAATTTCGATAAGACTGAATCCAAATGAATATGGCTGGAGCTCTACTATTCTATTGCTTACCCGCCCCTCAAGCAACAGATCTGAAATCTGAAAATGCTGTGGTTCGAGGAACATGCCCTCTTTCCAGAGTACTCTGCCACAATCAAGCACAGTGCCCCCCAGGTAATGAGATTATATTTTTCGGAAATTGAAAAAGAGAGAGAGTTGGAAAGGAATCTTAACGTTCTAATTTGAAATATATTATCCTGCAGTTCGGGACAAATATATTTTTTAGAAAATTCCAAAAGGAATTTGATCTCCCGCTTAGCTCACGCTCTATTTCGAAATACCCGATCACAACCGGAGGTCGTCCAATGCAGCGATCCTATTTTCTCCCGGTATTTCTATCAATTGTAATATCATCATGTCTGTTCGAAACACATGGTGGAGAAGGTACCTTATCCATCAGTACTCACCCTGATGACATAGAAATCTGGCTGGATGGAATGTTTATCGGACAATCCCCCGTTCACAAAAAGCTTTTGACAAGTGGTTCATATACCCTGCTTTTTATTGACCCCTCAACTCACACAAGTCAATCAGAGCAGATCGTAATAAAAGAAAATGAGCACCTTCAAATGGAAAGGACAATTTCTCCAAAATTTGGTTCGCTGACAATCAATTCTGATCCTCCTGGTGCAAGAGTATTCATTTCTGCAGAAATTGGAAAAACCCCCGTCAGTAACGAATTCATGGTTCCCGGAGAGTACAGACTGCAAATTGAACATGCTGGCAAATACCTCCCCTACACGCAAGAAATCACTATTACTCAGGGAAAACCAACCACGATTTCACCTCAACTTTCAAAACCGCAATTACTTGACAATAAAAAGAAGCTGCAACTTGGAATCGGAATCGGTGCTATTGCAGGTTTCATTTGGGCGATTATTGAGCAGAAAAGCAGTTCAGACAATATGACAAAGGCTGAAATGCTTAAGGATTCAAATCTTCAGGAATATAAAAAACATAAATCAAAAGCAGATAATTGTGCTCTCCGCCGCACGATTGGCCTGATTATTGGAACATCTGGTGTTGCAGTTCTGGAAGCAACGGTCATCATCTGGTAAAAAAGGAAACCTAAAATGTTCTACTCTAATGAAGATGATCTAGAAAAGACATTTGTAGAAGGTTCACTACCAGCCAAAAAAGTACCATCCTTACCCATTAATGAATATTCCTCGTCATCAATTAGTGATGAGGACGAAAACAGTGATGAACCGAAAAAACTGGGGACTGGAGATGTAATTGAAATACTGGGTTGTGGTGGTTCGGCAAGGGTATATAAAATTTGGAACGAAAAATTGGAAATATACCGAGCGGTGAAACTATTACTTGACGGATCTCATCAGGATTTCCGCTCCAGGTTCGAAACTGAAGCAAAGATAACGGCTAAACTGCACCATCCCAATATAGTTGAAATTTACAATATTGACGAATGGCGGGGACGCCCCTTTATCGAAATGGAATTTGTTGAAGGAACAACTCTTCAGCAATTCCTGAGGGAAGTAGGAAAGCTCCCTGATATTGTATGCATGTCCATAGCTCTTGGAGTTGCCGCAGCCCTCCACCATGCACATAAACTGGAACTGGACATTTACGGTAAAAAATATAACGGAATAATTCACCGTGACCTCAAACCAGCTAACATTCTGCTTTCATTCAAAGGTGAAGTTAAGCTCGGGGATTTCGGTATTGCAAGGCCCGTTCAGGCAAGTCTTCATACCATGGAAGGCAGTATTGTTGGTACTTTGCACTACCTTTCTCCAGAACAGATGGATGGTGAAGACATCGACTGCAGATCGGATATCTACTCCTTCGGAACTATTCTTTATGAGATGCTTACCGGGGTTAAAACATTTCCACAGGACAGGCTATCAAGCCTCATGAAAAGCCGCATGCTGAACAACTTCAAAAAACCATCGGATTTCGACTTCCCCATCTCGTCCGCCTTAAGTAAAATTATGCTCCGCTGTCTTGAAAACGACCCGGAAAAAAGATTTCCGGACATGGAAAAACTTTTAAACGAGCTATATACAGCACACAAAAAACTTACTGATCTTACCCCGGAATACATTCTCCAGTCTTTTATAAAACAACCGGGGATCAGTTTTCCTATTATGACAAAAAACAAAGCGTTTCCTCTAAAAGCTTTAGCTGTTTGCACCGTACTGTCTGCTTCCTTAATTGCTTTCCTTCTTTATCCTAATAAGGCAGTTTCCCTGAAACATCCAATCGAAAACCTGACTCCCCTGGAGAAATTTGAAGATAGCCTGCAACTCGTCTCGATAGATGAGGTAAAAGAAGAAAGTAGTGTTGATACACAACCTGCAGTTGATCTGAAAAATCAACCGGTAAAAGTTTCCTCTCAGTTAGCGGAAAAGGTTTCTCTGAAAACAGAGCAACATCCCGTCACTCCTAAAAATATTCCAAAAAAAACCAATATCGACCCGGTCACAGCCGGAAGAGAGGCATACAGTCAGAAAAAATGGAAAGATGCTGTAAAATGGCTTAGTGAGGCACACGTCCAATTCAAAGGTGACCCACAAATCACCCTCATGCTTCTTGAGGCATGTTTGGAATCAGGAGGGAGCAGCCAATCGTTCAACATTGCTGAAAGTATTCATATAGAGGATGCTCAATTTTATCTGCTTAAGGGCAGAATGCTGCAAAAAAGCGGAAATCCTCAAATCGCACTTAAAAACCTGGAACTTTCATTGACCAAACCAAGCACAGCCCGTAACAGAACTGAAATATGCAGGGATGCACTGTATTATATTGCTGAAGTGAGGGGTGAGACTTTACAACAATCACCTACTGCCAAAAACCGCACTCTGGCACTTGTGTCCTGGAATAAAGTGATGAATATATATTCCTCGAGCCCTGAGAATGCGAGATACAAAAAGGCGGAAGCAGAAATCGTGGCAATCAGTCAGCTGCAAACTGCGAATTGAAGGAGTCAAAAAGGAACATGAATTATTCTTTTCTATCCTCACGGCAGAAAAACCCTCAAAATCAATATAGAACGCATGATCAGCGCACGACCTACGAAAAAGTCACAATAGTAGTGAATAGAAGGTTGAAGAAAGGCTGGAGGGTACGTGTAGATTTTAAAACGGGAGAGCGTACGCTTTTTATTCCGGCCGTACTTGAGGCTCCTCCTCAGGAAATTAAGGAATGTCTTCTGCGTTGGGCCTCTCTGCCCATAGCCAGAAAAGACCGTTGCGCTGCGGGTTTTACCAAAATGAAACGGGAACTGGAAAATAGAATAAGAGAGTACATGTATAGCCAAGGTGTAAGAAGGGAGCGAGTATCCAGAATCAACCCGCTTATTTTCGATCATCAGACTAAAGGTTTTAACTATGACCTGAAGCTCATCTTCAACACCATAAATAAAGCATACTTCAAAAACAGCATCACCTCCTATGTCCGCTGGGGACAGAACAAATCCAAAATCAGCTATCAGACCACCCGTATAGACCGCAATGGTGATCCTTTCAACCTGATCACTATTTCAGGGATTTACGACTCTCCCTTAGTGCCAGAACATGTGATCTATGGAGTGATGTACCATGAGATGCTGCACATAGCCATTCCACCCAAAACTGTAAATGGACGAAGAGTTGTACACGGCAAGGAATTTAAAACAGCGGAACGCAAATTTCCCTTCTACGATCAGTGGATCGCCTGGGAAAAGGAAAATATGCGAAGGCTGCTTAGAAGCTAAACCGATTCCGTCTCCAACAGTTTCTTCAACATCGCCTCAAGTTCTGCTATAGTGTAGGGTTTTCGCAGTGCGTCTTTGAAGCCATAACGCTGAGGGTAGGCCATTACAGGATCATTGAAGTAACCACTTGAGGCGATCGCCTTGACTTTAGGATCTATCTGCAGGATTTTCTGAAGTGTTTCCTGCCCGCCCATACCACCGGCTATAGACAGATCAAGTATCAGCAGTTCAATTCTGGCGCTATCAAAGTTTTCTTTGAAGAGTTCCAGTGCCTCCTCGCCCTTTTCGGCAAGAACCACTTCAAAACCAAGCCTCGTCAGAATCATTTGAGCAGTTCTACGGATGAAATGTTCATCATCGAGCAGTAAAATTCTTCCCTTCTTTTTACCATTATAATGCGGAGCTATCTCTTTAGTGGCGATGACCCGTTTGGATTCATCTGCCGGGAAGTGAATAATGAAGGTTGTTCCCTCGCCTATCACCGATTTAACATCCAGATAACCGTTATGCTTGTTTATAACAGAATAGGCAATGGCGAGCCCGAGACCTGTGCCGGTCTTTTTGGTAGTGAAAAAAGGGTCGAAAATTCGAGGCAGGATTTCTGGAGCGATTCCTGGCCCATGGTCAGAGAATGTGACCCGCACGTAGTTGCCGGCCTTCATAACAGAGGCAGCACATTTGTCAATGGTCACATTTTCCACTGTAAGAGAAAGACTGCCTCCATGGGTCATAGCCTGCTTGGCATTAATAATGATGTTATCGAATACCTGCCCAATCTGGTTGGGGTCCACTCTGCAGGCCCAGAGGTTCTCTTCCAGATCCAGTTCGTATTTGACATTGGATCCGCTGAGCATGAAACGGGCGCTTTTTTTAAGGATTTCATCAATGGAGGCGGTCCTCACAACCGGAGAACCACCCTTGGAAAAGGTAAGCAGCTGCTGGGTGAGATCTCTGGCTCGATCAAGCACCCCAACGGTATCCTGAAGTGTACTGACCACCTCTCCACTCTGACCGCTTTCAGCTTTGGCTATTGCAAGCTCTATAAATCCGAAAATGCCGGTGAGCAGGTTATTAAAATCGTGGGCGATTCCTCCGGCCAGCACGCCAAGTGATTCAAGTTTTTCAGAATTGGAGAGTTTTTCCTCCATTCGCCTTTTTTCTGAAATATCCCTGAAAATGATAACGGCGCCGATAAGTTCACCGTTTGAATCACGAATCTGGGTACCGCAATGATGCACGATGTACTCGGTCCGGTTTTTTTTAGAAACCAGGACAGCCGGGAAACCGACTGATGATCTGCCGTCTCCCTGAAGAATTTCCTCAACGGGATTTGCCATTATGGCACCAGTGCGCTCATTTTTGATGCAGTATACCTTCTGCAAGGGCAATCCCCGCACATCCTGAGCCAAGACACCGATGAGTCGCTCAGCTGTTTCGTTCACCAGTACAATGCGCCCCGCAATATCAGTGGAAATCATTCCTTCACCGATACTTCTCATGGTGATCGAAAGCAACTCCTTTTCACGGTGAAGTTCCTGCTCAGCCCTGCGCTTCCGGAGTTTTTTCCAAAGGCCGTCCATCAGTAGTGTAAGTTGACGGGCATCGGAATCATCATAGAGACTTTCTTTATTTCCCACCCCCACAATGATGACCACCTTTCCATCATCAAGCACAGGCACATGCATATGCCTCTGCATGGAAGTATAGAACTGAGAAAATTGAGCCATTTCGGGAGTTTTGACATAGTCATTCTCAATAACCGGCCCTTCAGTTCTAAAGGCCTCCACCCACAAACCAAATCGATTCAGTTCATAGCAGGGATCAGTTTCGCCAATATGATTTGCCAGATAATCAGGACCGGCACCGGCATACATCTGTATATTTTTTCCCTCAGGATCAACAAATCCGATGTAGCCAATACGACTATTGGTCAGTTTGATAGCTTCATCGAGGGCATACATAATCATTTCATGCTCTGATTCAAACCGTTGCTGATTAAGCTTTACAAGTGCTTCCAGCCTGGATTCACTGAGCCTGAGTGCCCGTTCAATGTTTTCCCGCCTGCGGATATCCTCCTGAAGTTGTGCATTGGCTAAAGCCAACTCGGCGGTTCTTTCCCGAACACGAATTTCAAGTTCTGAATTTAAATCGGAAACTTTCTTCTCAAACTGTTTTCGCTCTGTAATATCAAAGATGCTACAAACAATAAAAGGCTCATTATTGTTGCCGATGAAAAGTCGCTTTTTAGTGTAAATTGTGTGTTCCACTCCGGAAGAATCGGTTATGAATTCCTCGGAAGCCACCTCCTGGCCTGTGGAAAAAACTTCATCATCCTTTTGATGGAACACGTCAGCCTGAGGCTTAGGGAAATAGTCGTGATCTGTTTTTCCAAGAAGCTCCTCACGGCTGTAGCCGGTGAATGTGCAGAAAGCATCATTGACCAAAACCCAGCAGTGGTTCTTGTCCTTCACTATCATAGGATCAGCTATGGAATCCATTAATGGCTGCAAATCGCTAAAACGAAGATGTCCTATTTCAATCACAGACTAATTTCCAATTGAAAATCTGAAGTAATTAGAACGACACTGGCAGATTCAGGATATGTTGTCAAGTTCAGCATGAACAACCCCCCTGAGAAAAAATTAATTTACCGGTGCACTTATTACCAGCACTTTCACCTCATCTATGGCTAATACTTCACCATTTTAGTAATTTTAGTACAGGGAAATCGAATAATTGCGGTGCGGAGATTATTTTTCCAAAAAATGACGGAGGATCGGGCAGTCGCTTCAGCTTAAAGCTGGAGAGGAAAGTCCGGGCACCGCAGGACAGGATACCCTGTTAAAAGGGGACCCGCAAGGGTACGGAAAGTGCCACAGAAAGAAGTCCGCTCTTTCACGACATCGTCGGGAAGGGGTGAGAAGTGAAATGGTGGGGTAAGAGCCCACCGTCCCGAAAAGCGAAAGCCACTCGGGAGCAGGTAAACCCTATCCGGTGCAAGACCAAGTAGGGGGAGATTCCCGCAAGGGAGGAAGTGGTCCGCTTCCAGTCTCCTCGGGTGGGTCGCTCAATGTCCCGATTTTTTCGGGGCCAGATAAATGGCTGCCTCTCCCGATCGCTCGGGAAAGACAGAACCCGGCTTACAGACCCTCCGTCACCTTTTTTTGGAAAAGATCATCAAAGTGGCAGTAAAAAAAATCTTAGTTCCTCTCGTATTAATGTTATTCACCTTGACAGCTTTTGGTGAACCCCAATCTGTACAGGACTCCGGTTCAGTTATCCGAAAAATAGAAATCTATGGTAATAAAACCACCCGTCCGGAGATTTTGAAGCTTTTTTTTGCCTTTGATACAGGATTCCAACTCGATTCTTCACTTCTGCAGATTACCCGTGAACGACTTCTCAGGACTCAACTCTATAACAAGGTGGATATTTTTCCTTTCAACCGTGAGGATGGTGTTCATGTTTTTGTAGTTCTGGAGGAAGCAGTACGGTTCACCCCGGGCTATTCTGGCGAATACAGCACCACGATGTACGGTAAAAAGAAATTCTGGTGGAGTTTAAAACTGGAAGGAACCTTCAGCAATTTTCGAGGTCGAATGGAGGAGCTTTCGACCAGTGTGAGTTTCTGGGATGCCCGATCGCTTGGAGTTTCATGGTACAAACCATTCCTCCCCAGCCCATATTTCATCTCTTCTGGGGCAAAGGTTGCCACTTCTCCAGACATCATGCTTCATGAGGACAATCTGGATGTGTATTACAGATTCACTCTGGGCAGAAGAATAGGATCGAAATCCCGCATAGCTATAAGCACCGCCCCTACTTACCGTCGAAAAATTAGTGAAGATACTTCCGGGTTCAGAGACACCACACGTATCTATGAAGCCTATAGCATGCTTAGTCTGGTCAATGATTTCCGTTCATCTTCTTTCGACCCCCAAAAAGGATGGGTCCTCTATTCAGAACTCAGGTCAAATCACCTTTACCATAGCAAAAACAATCCCTACATTCAATTCAGCAGTGATTTGCGCTGGTATCTTCCTCTATTCTTCGATGACAAGCTGGCCTTACGCTGTGCGCTGACTTTGCGAAATGCTAATGCGGGGGAAAACAACCGTCTGCTTTATGGTGCAGAAGGTCAGATTCGAGGTTATGGCAGAAAAGCTCTGGGATGGGGTCTGGGACGGGATATTGTAGCAAACAGCGCAATTCTGCTTTCTGCCAAGTATTACAAGCCAATCTGGAAATCCCCTCCCCTGCCGATTCCCTATCTTCAGCCTTTTCTGGGTATAGACGAAATCACCTACAGAATAGATGCCAGCCTGATTGCCGATTATGCCAAGCTGCACCATGGGCCTCTTGACGTACTGACTTTCAAAGGTCCCGTTCAAAGCGGTGTGGGTCTGGGAACAGGTTTTAGAGCAGTCGTCCCGGTTCTACGTCAGAGTGTTTGTCTGGATGTGGTTTACGGAAGAAGAACTGCACTACCAGCATCGTATGAAAAGATACCCTGGTACATAATAATGGCCGGCAACTATTACTGGTTACCGGCCACGCATGCCTATCTTGACCTGTTCTTCTGATCAGCGGCGTTTTTTGAAATACTTCCCGCGCTGACTGTCCTGACCTTCAGATCTCTGACGCGAGCGCGGTCTTCCGGAGCTTCCCGCAGGTTTCGCCTTGGAAATCAAAGACTGCCTACCGCCTCGGGCTTTGAAACTTGAAAGGATCACTTCCGCTTCTGCAAATGGAACTGTTACAAAAGAAAAATTGTCATAGATTTCGATCTCTTCAATAAGATCTTTACTTATACCCGCTTCATCGACAATGAATTCTACAAGCAACTTTTTTGTTGCCTTATTGTTCTTACCAAGTGCAATGAAGAGTCTGGTTTTGCCGCTTTCTTCCTGAAAATGCCGATCTGTTGGTTTCCGCTCTTTTTTGCGGAAAACAGGTGTCAACTGACGGTAATTGCTTTTATCAAGCAGCTTTCCATAAGAGTTTTTCAGCACTGATGCAATGATCCGCTTGGGGTCAGCATCGGAAGAGAGTAATTCCTCGGCCCAGTCCTGGAAAATACCACCACTTATATCCTCACCGGCATCGTTTATTTCACGGGTAAGCCGCTGCATTTTCTGCTCGATTATCTGGGATACCTCAGGGATCTCTTTTTTTCGTATAGAAGCATTCACCGTACGTTTAATAAAACCCAGACGGCTGAATTCCTGAGGGGTAATGAAGGTGATGGCGGTGCCCTGGTTGCCTGCACGACCGGTTCTGCCGATTCTATGTACATAGGCCTCTGCATCTTGAGGCAGACCGTAATTTATTACGTGTGTCAAATTACTAATGTCAATTCCGCGGGCTGCAACGTCTGTTGCGACCAGCATGGAAACCTGCTTTTTCCTGAACTTGCCCAGAATCTGTTCTCTCTGAGCCTGAGAGATATCCCCATGCAGACCGTCAGCAGCATAGCCCCGATCGGTCAGGTGTCCCACCAGTTCGTCAACCTCGGTTTTCATGCGGCAGAAAACGATTCCGTAAAATTCATCTTCCATATCGATAATTCTGCAGAGTGCTTCGAATCTGTCGTGCGGCGCCACTTCATAATAAATCTGATCAGTAAGACCAGTGGTCAGATTGGTCTTTGTCTTGATGAGCTTTACATCCTTCATATAGGAAGAAGCAAGTTTCTTTATCCGTTCGGGAACGGTGGCTGAAAAGAGAAAGGTACGTCTGGTCTGGGGAGTACTGGAGAGGATCTTCTCGATATCCTCAATAAACCCCATATTGAGCATCTCGTCTCCCTCATCGAGAACGAAATACTGTACCTGATCGAGTTTCAGGGTGCCGCGCTCAATATGGTCGATCACTCGTCCCGGCGTTCCGACCACAATGGTCACACCCTTTCTGAGTTTTGACAGCTGAAGACCGATGGATTGCCCTCCATAGATCGGGGCGACAGTAATGTTGATCTCGCCCTTCAGGGAATTTATCTCCTCACAAACCTGCAGGACCAATTCACGGGTAGGTGCAAGAATAATAGCCTGCACATGACGACTTGCCGGGTTCACCATTTCTATAAGCGGTAGTGCGAAAGTGGCAGTTTTGCCAGTTCCTGTCTGAGCCTGGGCGATAAGGTCTGTGGTTTCCTTAAGCATGACGGGAATTACAAGTGATTGAATTTCTGTGGGTTCTTCAAAGCCGCGATGGCGAATGGCGGGGAGAGTTTTTTCTGTGAGACCCAGTTCGACGAATTTCTGCATTATTGTTCCTTTAGGGGTAGAGACTGATAGAGTGGCCATGCAATATAGAAGATGAGAAGTTTTGAGGGTAGTGGTTTTTTCATTA
This sequence comes from Fibrobacterota bacterium, assembly GCA_023436205.1. Lineage (GTDB taxonomy): Bacteria > Fibrobacterota > Chitinivibrionia > Chitinivibrionales > Chitinispirillaceae > JAEZKC01. The sequence goes on along the minus strand of JAEZKC010000085.1, from coordinate 30,319 downwards.
ACGCCCGATTACGGCCTAACCGCCAGAATCGTAAAAGAAAATTTTACCCACTGGCAATGAAACCGCTGTTTGAGTGATCATTTACGGTCCCTAACCTATTCATTACAGAAATTGAATGGAATTTATCCTCTTCAAATTGTATTTTCAACCTCTACTAAAAGCTCATCCAAAACCTCAAATTGAGAATCAATGGAGGACAGGTGTGAATATCATCGAGATCAAAGGCCTGACCAAGAACTATCCGCTCGGCAAAACTGTCGTACATGCACTCAGAGGCGTTGACCTTTCCATAGAGGAGGGTGATTTTCTAAGCATAGTGGGACCATCCGGAAGCGGCAAGACGACGCTTCTTAATGTCATCGGCTGTATCGACCATGCATCCCAAGGCAGTGTCAAAGTCGGTGGTACGGAAGTAACCAAACTCAACGACAAAGCAATTACTGATATTAGGCTTCATAAGATCGGCTTCATTTTCCAGACTTTTAACCTCATCCCTGTACTCGACACTGTGGAAAACGTGGAATTCCCGCTGTTGCTGATGAAAAAACACTCAAAGTCACAAATTCGAGCCAGAGCGGAGAAGCTTATCGAGGAAGTTGGCTTGAAGGATTACAGACACCATCGCCCGGCAGAATTATCTGGTGGTCAACGTCAGAGAGTGGCTATTGCTCGTGCCTTAGTGACTAATCCAGATATAGTGCTGGCCGACGAGCCCACTGCAAACCTGGACTCGGTGACCGGCGCTCAGATTCTCGACCTCATGCGTGAAATGAATCAAATCGAAAAGACCACCTTCATCTTTTCCACTCACGATGCAAACGTGCTCAAATACGCCAGGCATGTGGTAAAGATCAAAGACGGACTCATTGCGAAAGAGGACTAACCCATGAAGCTGATTTTTAAGATAGCCTGGCGCAATATCATGCGTCACAAGGGGAAAAGCTTTGTCATTGGTTCGATTCTGTTTCTAGGAGCGCTTCTGATGACAATCGGCAACGGAGTGATTTCAGGGATGGACCGGGGAATGCAGGAAAACATCATCAATGGATTCACCGGCGACCTGATCATTGTCAGTAAAGACCAACAGTCTGATAATGTATTACTAGAGATGATGGGCAGACCGATAGAAGCCATATACAACTATAAGGCAATCGATTCGCTCCTCAAAACTCTCGACTACATTGAGAAATACTTGCCTCTCGGAAAAAATGCCGCCATGGTAATCAATGAGGAAGGTGGTGCTCCCGGTTACGCATATCTTCTGGGAGTTGATTTCAAGCGCTACTACGAGATGTTTCCCAAAAGTCTTACTATGCTTGAGGGCCGGACAGTTGCTCCGGGAGAAAAAGGCGTGCTGATTCCCACCGGGGCTCGCAAGGAGATGTTCAGCTACACTAATCTATGGTATAGCTGCGAGGACTGTCCCCTGGATACAACCCACATGACACCCGAAGCACGTGAAGTCAGAACATCGCTGATCTATAAGGATAATGTAGTGTTCATGGGAGTGAGCGCAGACAACACCAGCACAGATGTTCGTCTTGGTATCAAAGGGATAGTCAAATACTCGGCACTCAATTCGATTTGGGGCAGTTTTGTAACTATGGATATTGAATCCTACCGCCGATGTCTGGGATACTTTACATCCGCAGATCAGACCGAACTTTCCGATGAGGAAGAAAGCCTGCTCTCTTCAGAAAGTGAAGACCTGGATGCACTGTTCTCATCTGACATTTTCACAGAGGATGCACTGAGCAAGACCCCTGTAACCCCACTTGAACTGAGTAGTGATGATGAGAAGATTACCGGTGAAGAATCCGCCGATTTAGATGCCGGAGCTTACAATATGGTGCTGGTGCTGCTCAAAGATCACAGGAATCTAGACAAAACACTAGCCAAAGTCAATTCAACACTGGATGAATCCGGACTTAATGTGCGGGCAGTCAGCTGGAAGAAGGCGGTTGGGACTCTGGGAAGCATGGCTACGCTGATCAAGGCATCTTTATTTGTTTTTGTCATGTTTCTCTTTATTGTGGCCATAATCATTATTGTAAACACACTCAGCATGGCAGCTCTGGAAAGAACATCAGAAATAGGAATGATGAGGGCCGTTGGGGCAAGAAAAGGGTTTATCACTTCGATGTTTTTAGGTGAAACAGCACTTCTTTCCTTTTTTTTCGGAGGACTGGGCATTGCTGTTGGAATCGTTGTCGTTCAGATTCTCTCAGCAATGAAAATAAAGTCAAGCAATGAAATGGCTCAGCTTCTTTTTGGAGGAGAATCATTTCAGCCGTTCCTTTCGGGTAGCGACCTGGTTACTGCAATGATTCAGCTGGCACTCGTGACCATAATCGCAGTAGTTTACCCGGTACTGATTGCCCGAAAGATAACACCTCTCGACGCCATAGCTCGAGACTAATACTCGAAATTCAGGAGTGAATAATGAATTACCTTATAAGCATTAGTCTGAGGAATCTCCTGCGCCAGAAGCGCAGGAACATCCTTCTGGGATCAGCTATCGCCTTTGGCGCCATGATCCTCGTGCTTGCCAATTCCTTCTCAAGAGGGATAAGCGATGTGCTTTTCAATGAGATTGTGGTCTATGTTGCCGGGCATATCAAAGTCAGCTACAATCAGGACGGCAATGTCTATAACCAGCTGTTCCATGATGGTGAGAGAATGAGGAATCTGGTCAAGTCACAGATTCCTGACATCACCGAAATGACTGAATCCATTGGCATCATGGCTCGCGGAATCGGCAACGGTAAAGCTGATAATGTAGTGATGGTCGGCATAGATATGGATGTGGAAGTATCTGAAAAAGACCAGAAAGAGTATGAACGTAATTTTAAAATGCTGGAAGGAAGTTTTGAGGCACTGGAAGATACTTCGAACGGACGTCACCCTGTCGGCATTTCGGAAGAGAAAGCCAAGTATCTTAATCTCAAGCTAAATGACGTGCTGAAAGTTCGCTTTACCGATGTACACGGACAGCAGCAATCTGCCCGTTTGACTGTTTCAGCTATTTTCAAGCCAGCGAACATGTTCATGTCAATTCCTATTTTCCTCGAACTCCAGGATCTCAAAAGGCTACTTGGTTACAAACCCGACGAACTGGCACAGTTGTATATAAGGATCAAAGATGCCAAAAAGAACGCTCGTTTTTATGCAGATAAACTTCATGATGCATTAAAACCCCAAATTGCGGCGATTGAAGGAGAAATGCTTGTTACCGACAGCAGTAGATTTCCTCTTTCTGTTTATGGTCTCAACAGCGATTCCTCTTCACAAGTACTGATCAACAGTATCATTTTTGCTGATGGTAACCAGGCAGACAGTGTTGATAAAGGAAGTTCTATTATCTCAAGTGCACTTGCAAATAAAACTGGTTTGGGTATTGGAAAAAGTGCAGTAATATCCTATAAGCCTAAATTCAGGGATACTCCTGTAACATTTAAAGTTGATATTACTCATGTTTTAAAAGACAGCAGCAACAGTTTTCTTCTGGTCAATGAAAGAGATTTTTATAAAACCTTTTACGATAACTGGCCATCAAGACCAGATCAGATGACTTTCACCCCCCCAGCCGATTTCGCCCTGGGCAAAGTACTCGCCAGTGAATGGGTTCTGCTTGAGAGGGCCCGCACAACTGAAGATGTTGGCAAGAAATACCGGGAAGTAGCTCAGAAGAAAACAAAAGCAATGGTTATGGATGTGCAGTCAATGTACGAATCGGCTAGTGCAATTCTCCAGCTTGAAGGTGTGCTTAACCTGATTACGTTCTCGGCAGTGATCATACTGTTTTTCATTATTCTTATTGGCGTAGTGAATACCTTGAGAATGACTATCAAAGAGAGGACAAGAGAGATAGGCACTATCAGAGCAATCGGGATGCAGCGTAGTGAAGTGCGAAAGGTTTTTATTCTTGAAACCGGGTTTCTGGCCTTATTCTCTTCTGTCGCCGGCACAATACTGGCATTTGCCACAATGAGTCTGCTTTCTTTACCAAAAATTGATGCTGGTGATAATCCGCTTGGGATGATTTTGTCAGATGGACATCTGCAGTTCACGCCATCCGCTGTAAGTACAGTCCTGTTTATTCTTCTTATAATCATGATTTCAGTAATCACAGCTTTCTTTCCGGCTCGTAAAGCAGCTAAGCTATCAGCAGCCGAAGCACTCAGGCACTTTGAATAAAGGAGAAAAAATGAAATACATCTTTTCAGCATTAGTTTTGATTTTAACTTCTGCATGCGGATTCAGCATGCCCTCAATTCAGGAGATTCTGGTCAAAATGGATGAGCGCTATAGTATGGCAACCGATGTAAGCGCAAAGGTGGATGTTACCCAACAGAAAACCGGACAGGGTACAAAGAAACTTGAGATGATGTACTACAGGCGTGATTCGGATAAATCTTTTCTTATCGTGATGCTTGCGCCATCCTACGAAAAGGGCAACGGTTACCTGCGAATCAAAGACAATTTCTGGATGTACAGACAAAACACCAGAACATTCCAGCATATTAACCGCGATGAAAGCATCGGGGGCACCGATGCCAAGGGGCAGGATTTTGAGGGACGGAAGATAACTGAGCTTTACGAGGGTATGAAAGACAAAGACGGCAAGGAACTCATTTTCGAGGATACGCTGGGTAAGGTTCCGGTGTACCGCTTCGAAGTTACTGCAAAGGTCAATGATGTGGATTATCCGAAAAAGACCTACTGGGTCAGAAGAGACAATCAGCTGGTGCTCAAGGAAACTTCTTATTCCAATTCGGGCACTCTGATGGCCACCGCCTACTATCTCAAATACACAGAAATTAAAGGAAGCTTTATACCTGTAAAACAGATGTTTATCGATGAATTTGAGAAAGGCAACAAAACCGTGGTGGATATTTCTGCCATAGCCACGGAAAACCTGAGTAATGATTATTTCACCAAAGCCTATCTGGAAAATTTAAGCAAATAAAATCACGTTTTTTCGTTCGGACGCCATTCCATGGCGTCCCCAAGCCATCTATAGCTTCCTAAACCTTACCATGCAATAGCCCATCTCCTCAATAAGGAAAAAGCCATGAAGCGAAATCCTCTTTTCTCTTTTCTCATCCTCCTAATCCTCTCCCCCATTGGCTCCTCGTCCCAGGAGATAGACGAAGACGAACTCTTCTCAGACATGGAGACAGTGGTAGACAGTACCAAATACATTGCTAAAGAAGGCAGCATCGGGAAAATCGATTCCTCAACAGTTGACCTTTCCGGAGAGATCTCAAGTATCGCAACAATCAACAGCAAAAGAGATTTCTTTGCAGACGCACACAGCGATCAGCTCACCCCCGGTGCACTCCTGCTGGGGTCATTCAACCTTGATGTGCGCTTGCCTGAGAATTACAAATCATTCGGCAATATGGAACTTCTATACTCTTCCAATAATAACAGCACTACCTATAGCCTCAAAGAACTGTTTGTCGATTTACACTTTAATCACAAGGTGTACATAAGAGCAGGAAAGCAGGTGATCCAGTGGGGACGTTGCAATACCTGGAACCCCACCGACCTTGTCAATGTGGAACGAAAAGCGTTTCTTCCCACTATCGGCAGCCGTGAGGGAACCACCGGCATCAGAGCGCATATTCCTTTCGGGGTCACCTGGAATCTTTACGGATTCATTGATATGAACGATATAAAATCCATAGACAGTATAGCAGGATCTGCCAAGGTGGAGTTTCTTGCTGGAAATACGGAAATGAGCCTTTCCTACTGGGACAGGCGACAAAAAGATCCGGTATTTGGATTTGATATTTCTCAGAAACTTCTCGGATGGCAGTTTGCAGGTGAAGTCAGCCTGACAAAAGGAACCAATTACAACGCGATTTCGTTTGAAAACGGCCAGCCTGCTTTCGGTGATTTAAAAAACGATCTCATTACACGGGCGGCATTAAATGCCTCCAGATTCTTTGATTTCGCAGATGTTTCCGACCGAATCTTTACATCAGTGGAACTCTATTACAATCAGGGTGGAGATGATGGGAACATCTTCAAAGAACCCGCCCTGCTCATGCTTCGGGATGCAATGCTCTCTGCTCCGGACACCAGCATGGAAAAGCAGGCTGCACAGTACATCTATGGTACCTATTACGAACCAAATTCCTATTCCCGTTTCTATGGAGCACTGGCAACAAGCATTTCCAAATTCATATTCAGTGATCTGACTCTTTCTGCCGGTGGTATTATCAACATTGATCAGAAGTGTGCCACTATTTACTCATCTCTGGCATATCGCAATCTGCATAATTTTTTTGCAGGTCTTGATCTAATCGGCTATGTAGGCCCCAAAGATACGGAATACACTCTGTTCAAAGATGCCTTGACAGTGCGGGTAAGGGCAGGTATCGGGTTTTGATTTAGTATAGGCTAACAAATCATTTCCGGGCAGAGGGAAATTCTTTCTGCCCAATAAATCCTTCCATAAATGTTTTCTAATCTTAAAAGCGTTCTATTCACCCACTAAATAACATTTGTTCATAAGAGCTTAGCCTTCAACCCAAGGACTGCTCAGGCTGAGCGGATAGGAATATGCATTTACCTCCAAGTGCCTGATACTACAAAGAAGAAAGCATTGAATAATCAAAAATACTGATTTATAATATCAATGCTGGTCCGTCTAATGTAATAACATTCAACTCAAAGATAGGAGAACGGATGAAAAGGACGGTATTTATCCTTATTAGTATTGTTGTTCTTATAGTTGTCGGATGCTCTAATCGCAAAATGAAATCTGTTCATGAGCAGGAAGCAGAGCCAAATCAGCAGACAGCTCCACAGCAACAATCCCAGCAACACTCAGCAGAAGAGATCAGAGCCAGAATACAAAAGCTGGAAAAAGGCAAACGAAAGCTGGAGGCGAAATCGTCTTCGCCTTCGAAAAGCTTTGACTTCAGTAATGCTGAAGTTGTCGGCTACCTTGACAATCCCATGCCAGTTTACATTATGGATGCGGATAATTCCCAAATTGAGATGTTAAGGCGGAGTGTTGACGACGACTATAATACAGAAGAGTATAAACGGATTTACGACAATTCTTTCCTTAACACCATACAAAACCCGGTATCCACATTTTCCATTGATGTGGATGTGGCCTCCTACGCAAACGTGAGAAGGTTTCTGAATGATAACAGACTACCCCCAGCTGATGCCGTCAGGATTGAGGAATTCATCAATTATTTCAAATACGAATACGCCGCTCCGGAAGACGACATCCCGTTTGCACTTCATACAGAAGTGTCGGTTTGTCCCTGGAATCCTAATAACCGTATCCTCAAGGTAGGAATCAAAGGGAAAGAGATTGCAACCGAACAGCTGCCCCCCAGCAACCTGGTCTTTCTGCTCGATGTATCTGGTTCCATGGAAAACCCCAACAAACTCCCTCTTCTTCAAAAAGCATTTCGACTTCTGGTGAATGAGTTACGCGAGCAGGACAAGGTATCCATTGTTGTTTACGCAGGCTCTGCAGGTCTGGTATTGCCTCCGACATCCGGATCAGATAAGGAGAAGATTCTCACCTCTATTGACAAAATTCAAGCAGGTGGTTCCACGGCTGGTGGTGAAGGCATTCTTTTGGCATATAAGATCGCTAAGGAAAACTTTGTCAAGGGTGGTATCAACCGGATTGTTTTAGCAACGGATGGTGACTTCAACGTGGGAGTATCTAGCGAAGCAGAGCTGACCAGGCTTATCGAACAAAAAAGAAAAGAGGGCATTTTCCTTACCGTTTTAGGATTTGGAAGCGGGAATTACAAAGATTCCAAAATGGAGCAACTCGCAGATAAGGGCAACGGTAATTACGCATACATCGATAACATCCTTGAAGCACAAAAAGTACTGGTCAATGAAATGGGGGCAACACTAGCCACTATTGCAAAAGAGTGAAGATACAGATCGAGTTCAATCCTGCACATGTTCAGTCATACAGATTGATCGGTTACGAAAACAGAATGCTGCGCAGAGAAGATTTTGACAATGATACAATTGATGCCGGAGAGCTGGGGGCGGGGCACGAAGTAACCGCTCTGTACGAGCTGGTCAGAGCAGATTCATCCCAAAGTCAACAAGTTTCTCTTCGATACCAGGAAACACAATTTAAAGAGGATCTGTCCAAAAATGAAATAGGGTACCTGAAGCTTCGATACAAAAACCCTGATGACACTACCAGTAATCTGATCGAAAAGGAGATCCGTTCTGGTGCAAGTGCACTACAAAACACAACCGGTGATTTTAGGTTTGCCTGTGCAGTGGCCGGATTCGGAATGCTTCTTCGCAACTCCGAATACAAAGGCAGCGCAGATTACAAGATGATTCAGGAGCTGGCCCGCAATGCATTAGGAAGTGATGCGAACGGGTACCGGGCAGAGTTTCTCAGACTTGTTCAGAAGGCGGAACTGCTCAGTAAATGACACCCACAATGGCCGGTTTCACCAGAATCGGCCAATTTAGAATTTATCACCGCATAAAATTGATTATCTGATTAATACCATCCCTAAAAAGTGGCTGCATTCAATTATATTTGAGCTCTTGGATCAACCATATTTACAGGATTCCAGCTCTGAACACAGCATCGTTTCTTATATGGCTTATTGGATCAACTCTGGGTAGAACCTGGCGAATTTCAACCAAGTCTCCCCCATCGGTGGACATCTTCGATCCACGCGGAAGAAGCACCATATATGCCTTCTGGCACTCAAGACTGCTTGTAACTTCATTTGTTTTCCGCAATACCGGAAAAGCCGCCGTAGTATCATCCAGTAAAGATGGGCAGATCGCCGCCGATGTAGCTCGGAAATGGGGTCACTATATCATTTTCGGATCAAGTACCCGGGGAGGACTCGCCGCATTACGTCAATGTGTCAAAAGTCTCAAAGAGGGGATATCCATCGCCATTACCCCGGACGGTCCCAGAGGTCCGAAGGAGAAAGTCAAGCAGGGAGTTGCCCAGATAGCAATCATGAGCAACTGCCCGGTAGTGCCTATCAATGTAAAAGCAGAAAAGGCATGGGTTTTAAAATCGTGGGATAATTTCATGATCCCCAAACCCTTTTCTAAAGTCGCTATAACTCTTGGAGAACCAATTTTCCCGCTAAAGAACTCTGAAAACGATCTTGAAGCACTCATCTCAAAAATCCAGAACGGGTTAACATGTTAGAAAACTGGCCAGCTGATCTATTTGTTCTTATTCCCGCTTACAAGTCAGTCGGTCCGCTTGAAAAGTTTCTCACGCATCTGCTTAAAACAGTACCTAAAGAAAAAATCGCCATTGTTGATGACGCATCCTTCGATGGAACAGATAAACTCTGTAAGCAACTGGAACTGGACTATCAGGCTCATCTGATAAACAAGGGAAAGGGAGCTGCACTTGTAACCGGGTTTTCCCATCTAATAAATACAAAAAAAGCCCGCTGGATTCTCACAATGGATGCAGACGGGCAGCACTCCCCATCTGACATTCAGAAGTTCCTTGATGAGGCAGTTAGGCAACCCAAAATGGGCTTATGCATCGGAGCCCGTGCCATGAAGCTTGGAATTATGCCTCCGGCTCGCATCTGTTCAAACCGCCTCACCTCCGGTTTTTTATCTCTACTGTCCGGGCAAAGGATTCTGGACAGCCAGTGTGGCTATCGCCTGTACTCTGCAGAACTAATCAATTCCATCTCTATAGAATACAGTCGTTTTGAAATGGAATCGGAAGTCATTCTCAAAGCCGCGAAACTGCATTTTCAGGTCCGTTTTGTGCCGGTGCAGACATTATATTTGAGTGGGCCAAGCCACATATCGCATCTGCTCGATACACTGCGCTGGATACGGGCGGTTCTGCGCATCTGGCTCAAGCTCAAAAGCAATAGAATTCAGCCACTTACTACCGAAAAGCCGCATTAAATGAGTGATTACCTGAAACCGAGTATCGCCTGTGAACGCCTCATTAAAAAGCTGCGGGAAAAAGGCATCACCGATGAACGGGTTCTTGATGCATTCCGTAAAGTTCCCCGGCATCTTTTTGTAGATGGAGCCATGTATGCCCAGGCCTACGATGATAACGCTCTGCCCATTGGATTGGGACAGACTATAAGCCAGCCCAGCATCGTGGCGCTCATGACTCAGATCCTTGAACTGCAGAAAGATGAGAAGATTCTGGAGATTGGCACTGGTTCCGGTTTCCAGTCAGCCATTCTGGCACAATTCTCCCGCCGAGTTTACACGATAGAACGCCATCGAGAGCTGGGGGAACGTTCCCGCAAGCGACTGCGGGAGATGGGCTATGCCAATATCGTCTTTAAAATCGGCGACGGAACCAATGGCTGGCCCCAATGGAGCCCTTTCGATCGGATCATTGTCACTGCCGGTGCACCGGTGACTCCGGAAGTGCTTGCCGCTCAACTGGCAGACAATGGAATCATGATTATACCTGCGGGGGACCGCACAAGTCAGGAGCTGATGGTGTACCGAAAGAGAAGTGAGGGGTTGGAGTGCTACTCTGCTGGGAAGGTGGCTTTTGTTCCGCTAATAGGAGCGCACGGATGGAAAGAGTAGGAATTGATTATTGATTGTTTTTAAAAAGGAGCACAGCCTTCGACCGAAGACTGCTCAGGCTGAGCGGAGTGGAAATCAGAATCGCTCAGTTGGTTTACGAACAGTCATGCCGGGAAACCTTAACCGAAGCATGAGATCGAGCATCACCTTTTTTTTGCATAACCGCCATAGCTGCACGTAATAGATATCTGCACTGAAAGTTTTGGGGCAGAGCACAACAAAGGAGAGTAAATGCTGTCTTGGATTAAGGATATCTGGTCAGGCTTCATGATGGGAGTGGCCAACATTATCCCGGGAGTTTCCGGAGGGACATTACTGCTGGTGATGGGGATGTATCAGCGAGTGATCTCTGCCCTTAGCGGCCTGAAGGCTTCAAATACCTCACAAATGCTTCAACACGCCTCGGGAGTTCTCTTTTCTTCAAAACGCAAGGAACACCTCCAGGCTCTCGGAAAGCAACTTAGCAGTCTGGACCTCTTCTTTGTCACCCGTCTGCTGATCGGCGCTGCAGGTGCGATTCTGCTTTTATCGGGTGTAATGAAATACCTGCTCGAGAATCAGTTTTCCAATACGTATGCTTTCTTTTTCGGCCTGATCATCATCTCTACCCTATTCTCATTCAAAATGCTCAAGAGCCGCAAAGTTATCTATTTTGCTCATTTCATACTTGGTGCCGCAGCAACCATCGCCGTAACTGCCGCCGTCGATCCCTCCTTGGATGCCAAGCTCAAATCTGACCATTACCAGCAGATCAGTCAGACCAATGCGGTTCACCAGACTGCAGATAAAGGCGAATCCATGCGCTTCAAGTATCAGGGGCGGTATACAGCCCGCGAGCTTGGCATGGCTGCAGTAAGCGGTGCAGTATCCATCAGCGCCATGATTCTTCCCGGAATAAGCGGATCTCTGGTCTTGATATTAATGGGACAATATTATGAGGTGATATCCGCAGTCTCCTCGCTGAAGACCCTGCAGCTGGACTATGTGGTCTTCCTGTCTATTCTGGCGATAGGAATGCTGGTTGGTTTACTTCTTTTCTCAAAGCTGATAAATTTTGTCTTCAGACGATTTTTTAACGGCACCATGGCCCTTCTCATTGGGCTTATGGCCGGTTCACTCTACGCTCTTTGGCCCTTTAAAAAAGCGATTGTCATGGATCAGTACGTACGCACCTCAGAGGGCATTTCCCTGATCAAGAATGCCGTAATCTATACTAACGTCAACATTCTGCCTCATGGGACCGGGCCTCTGCTCAGTGCATTGCTGTTCTGCGCAATCGGAGCAGGAATAATGCTTCTGCTTTCAAAGTACGAGACTAAAACTGAATAACCGCCTTTCTATATTATATAGCATTCCCTGCTTGTTGAAAGGCAGGTGCGGAATTTATCTTACTAGGTTTTTGTGACCCCTATCAATTCAAATAAGAGGAGCATCTATGTCACGAAAAATGGTACCACATGACGGTAACTCGGCTACCGCTCATGTAGCTCATGCAGTTAACGAAGTCATTGCCATATACCCCATCACACCCTCTTCCGGCATGGGAGAGATTGCTGATGAAAAGTCTGCTGCCGGCGAAAAGAATATCTGGGGCACCGTTCCTCAGGTTTCAGAGCTGCAGTCCGAAGGCGGCGCAGCCGGTGCGGTTCACGGTGCTCTCAGTGCCGGTGCTCTGACAACCACCTTCACCGCCTCCCAGGGCCTTCTGCTGATGATCCCCAACATGTACAAGATCGCCGGTGAGCTCACCCCCACTGTCTTTCACGTTTCAGCCCGTGCGCTGGCATGCCAGGGACTCTCGATTTTCGGTGACCACAGTGACGTGATGTCTGTCCGCCAGACCGGTTTTGCTCTCCTGGCCTCCACAACCGTTCAGGAAGCCATGGACTTTGCGCTGATCGCCTCTGCCGCCACACTGGAAGCCCGCGTCCCCTTCCTGCACTTCTTTGACGGTTTCCGTACCTCACACGAACTGCAGAAGATCGAGGAGCTCACATTCGACGACATGCGCGCCATGATCGATATGGATATGGTCCGCGCTCACAGACTCAGAGCTATGTCACCTGACCGTCCCTACATCAAGGGAACAGCCCAGAACCCTGACGTCTACTTCCAGGGTCGTGAGACTGTAAACCAATACTATGCTGCAGCTCCTGCAATCCTGCAGAAATATATGGACAAGTTCGCCAAGCTGACCGGCAGACAGTACCATCTGTTTGACTATGTCGGTGCGCCTGATGCCGAAAAAGTGATCATCATCATGGGTTCCGGTGCAGACACCGTCCATGAAACTTCAGACTTCCTCAACAAGAAGGGTGAAAAGACCGGAGTTCTCAAAGTTCGTCTTTTCCGTCCTCTGGATGCATCTCTTCTGGTAGCCGCACTTCCTGAAACTGTCAAGAAAATTGCAGTGCTCGACAGAACAAAGGAACCCGGATCACTGGGCGAGCCTCTGTACGAAGACGTACGCACCGCTATCGGTGAAGCAATGGAAAACGGCGAGTCAAAGATCAAGGCATGGCCCCGTGTTATCGGCGGACGCTATGGTCTGGGATCGGCCGAGTTCACCCCGGCAATGGTCAAGGCCGTCTACGACGAACTGGGCAAAGACAAACCCAAAAACCATTTCATCATCGGTATCAACGACAATGTGATGGGTTCATCACTTGACTATGACAAGTCATTCACCACAGAGAGCGATGATGTCTACCGCGCACTGTTCTACGGGTTGGGTTCAGACGGTACTGTATCCGCCAACAAAAACAGCATCAAGATCATCGCCGATGAAACCGAGAACAATACTCAGGGTTATTTCGTGTACGACTCCAAGAAGGCCGGGACGATCACCGTGTCTCATTTAAGATTCGGCAAGAAGCCCATTCGCAGCCCCTACCTGATCACCAAGGCAAACTTCCTGGCATGCCACAACTTCTCCTTTGTGGAAAAGTACGACATGCTTCAGAACCTGGTTGACGGTGGCACATTCCTGCTTACTTCCGAGTTTGACAAGGACTCGGTGTGGAACAACCTGCCTGGACGGGTGCAGAAGCAGATCATCGACAAGAAGCTTAACTTCTACATCATTGACGCTATCGGCATCGCTCAGGGCATCGGCCTGGGTCCACGTATCAACACCATCATGCAGACCGCTTTCTTCAAGATCTCAAAAGTTATTGATGAAAACGTTGCTGTGGATTCAATCAAGTACGCCATCAAAAAGACCTACGGCAAGAAGGGTGATGCCATTGTCAATATGAATATCGCTTCTATTGACAAGGCACTGGAAGGCGTGCAGAAGGTTGATTATCCTTCACAGGTCACAAACCCCATTGTCGATCGCAAGGGTGTTTCCGAAGATGCTCCTGAGTTTGTCAAGAATGTGACCGCCAGGATTATCAAGCAGGAAGGGGATCAGATCCCGGTTTCCGACATGCCCGCAGATGGTGTGTGGCCTTCAGGTACAACCAAGTACGAGAAGCGCAATATTGCAGTGCAGATTCCAGTCTGGGATCCCAGTGCCTGTATACAGTGTCACCGCTGCTCACTTATCTGTCCTCACGCCACAATCAGACCGAAAGCTTATGATGCCAAACACCTGGAAGGTGCTCCGGCAGCTTTCAAGTCAACCGACGCCAAGGGCAAGGAACTGACAGGTCTCAAGTACACCCTGCAGGTTGCCCCTGAAGACTGTACCGGATGTGGCGTGTGCGTGGCCAACTGCCCTGCAAAGGAAAAGGGTGCCATCACCATGCAGAACCAGAGCCCCATCCGTGAGCAGGAAGCTAAGAACTGGGAGTTCTTCCTTGGCATTCCAGATACCGACAGTGCCAAGTACAATGCTGAAACTGTCAAGGGCAGCCAGTTCATCCGTCCGCTGTTTGAGTTCAGCGGTGCCTGCGCAGGCTGCGGAGAGACTGCATATATCAAGCTGCTTACCCAGCTGGTTGGTGACAGACTCTACATTGCAAATGCAACCGGCTGTACTTCGATCTACAGCGGGAACCTGCCCACCACTCCCTACACCAAGAGAGACGACGGCAGAGGTCCCACATGGAACAACTCGCTGTTCGAAGACAACGCGGAACTTGCCTACGGTATGCGTCTGTCAGTCGACAAGTTCACCCAGTATGCCACAGAGCTGTGCCAGCAGGTTATGGCCGGTGATTGCTGCGGCGGCGAAGTGAAGGAGATCGTCGGTCAGATCCTCAATGCTCAGCAGTCAACGACTGCCCAGATCGAGGAACAGCGTGCACGCGTTGCCAGAGCCAAGGAGCTTATGGGCAACTGCACTTCCGAGATGTGCAAAGAGCTCATGAGCGTGATTGACTACATGGTGAAAAAGTCCGTGTGGGCGATCGGTGGTGACGGTTGGGCATACGACATCGGTTACGGTGGTCTGGACCATGTGCTTGCTTCCGGCAAGAACGTGAACATCCTGGTGCTTGACACCGAAGTGTACTCCAACACCGGCGGTCAGTCATCCAAGTCAACCCCGATGGGTGCGGTTGCCAAGTTTGCCGCCAGCGGTAAGCCGACAATCAAGAAAGACCTGGCCATGATTGCAATGAGCTACGGTTACATCTACGTGGCACGCGTGGCCATGGGTGCAAACCAGAATCAGGTGATCAAGGCGATGGCGGAAGCGGAAGCTTACGACGGTCCCAGCTTGATCCTTGCTTACTCGCACTGTATCGCTCATGGTATCGATATGATCAACGGTTACGGCGAGCAGCGTAATGCTGTGGAGTCCGGTCACTGGCCGCTCTACCGTTACAACCCGGCTCTTGCGCTCGAAGGCAAGAACCCGCTCGTTCTGGACAGCAAAGATCCTACGATCTCTCTGGCCGATTACGTGTACAAAGAAAACAGATACAAGATCCTTCAGCGTTCCAACCCAGAAGCATCGAAGCAACTTATCGATGGCGCCCAGAAATCTGTCGCCGCGAAGTTCAAGATGCTCAAGCAGCTGGCCGCGCTGGAGATGTAATCTTTCAGCAGCTACAAATGGACGCCATACTATGGCGTCCTTGCATTTCTACAAAAGCCTCGGGGAAACCCGGGGCTTTTTTCGTACAGACGCCATGTAATGGCGTCTTAGGTGTCAAATCATGGCATCCCTACACACAAAATCAAGAATAGAATTTATCCCTCCCCCATTTAGCCGGATTGTTCCGGATATATTCCCGGATACGATTTAAATCTTCTTCATCTCTCACGATATGATCATAAAACCTATTTAGCCAATTAAATCCCGGAACACCATTTCGACGAATTTTTTTAGTGACCTGCTGCTTAAATTGACCCATAATTGCCCCCAGAACCCCCGACTTCCATTTTCCTGTACGTACGCCATGCAATAGCGTACGTGCATTACATGGCTTCCCTGCAATATGCACTACCGCATGGAAATGATTCGGCATCACCACAAATTCATCCCATATCACATTGCTGCGAATCTGAAATGTTCGCTCCCATTCATCGAATACTATCTTTCCGTAATAATTCAAAACCATGGCATCATTCTCAACTCTACCAAACAGGTGTCGCATGTGACGAACACAAATGGTAACGAAGTAATAACCTGGAGAGGAATAGTCCCATGAAGGCAAGCGTGTAGTTTCACTGCGATATTTATTATTGTACAGTGTCATACCGGTCTCCTCTTTGAAAAGTTGTTAACTGTTAAAGAGAACAAACTTGTCACTGAGAGATCTTTGACTTACACTACTTTGTTTCGGAAAATTTGAAAACGGTATAGACTTGCTTTAGGCGAGAAAAGTATGGACGCCAAGTATGGCGTCCCTGCACAGCGTCCTTATGGAACTATTTCCAAAGTACACCTTTAATATACTCCAAAGGTTCCTTTTCACCAGGCGCATCCTGCGCTTTGCCGACGGATTTGCCCATAATATCGACATTGTAAACAGCTTTGTCTTCAGCGGTGAACTGATAATCAAGCATTGAAGAATACCACTTTACCGGCTTGGGAATCGGAACGGCAGTAAGGAGGAGCTTCATAGCCTTATAGTTGAAAACAGACAACCGGTACTGTCCGTCATCATCCCAAACACAATACACCAGTGAGCCAACTGGGTCCACCAGGACTGATGCGCCCGGGAGAACCACCATTTTTCCACTTGGAAAGATGATGAACGTTTTGGCATCTGATGGTGAAGGCTTTAGGATGATCAACCCGTTTTTAACGGGCTGTTCAGCAGGAACAACCAGACCATAAGGGGCGACATTGTCTTTCAAATCGGTAAAAACCAGCTTTCTCTTATCAAAAAGAATAGCCGAAATGCATGCCGTATCAGCTTTCGTATTTACACTGCGAATGTTTATAAGACGGTATTCTTTCTGAGCGACGATGAAAGTCGTTTCAGCCCAGGCGAAGGTTTTATTACCTTTATAGGAGTCCAGATTTGTGGTTTTTTCAGCGGCAAAAGTGGATACAACCGATACAAAGAGCATAACGAGTAAGCGTTTCAATGTTCCCTCCTGTGTTTATTTTTCACTGATTAATATACCATTTTAAATCTGCAATGGACAGACATTGGATTAGAAAAGAATGTGATCCATCATGATCAGCAGGCAGGTCGATACAATTATGATAGTGGTAACGCCAGAATGTAATTCCGACTGGTGTAATCATTTCTCGGCTGCATTGGGACTTACATTTCACAATAGAGAACAACTCACCACAATCTGTTCAGACGAACACCCACTGCATCTGCAGCATTCAGATCTTGGCGTCTTCGCAAATGATGTTTAAATGACAATCATCACCCTCCAGTAAAACATCATTATAAAGCTTTACATATCCATTACTTGACTTACCCCTCACCGAAATACCTATATTTACAATGTACCCTAATTTCCAAAATGTACTATTCTCATCTGCAATCACCACAAATCATGCATGGTGCATGATCCTCTCTTACACCGTACAAGCTCTTTGACAAGAGCGAGGAGGCCAAAATGGCTCAACGTCTTCACAATAAGTATTCCCCGGGCATGTGTGTCACTATTAGCAAACGGCACTCAAGGCTCTGTACCCAGATACCGGGATGCGAACAGCTGAGCACAGCTATTGAAAGCGGTATTGCGAATGTTGTTCAGAAAATGGCTCAGAAAAAAGTTGCGGAAGAAACCCGCGACGGCTTCTACGATCTGATCGCCTTTCATGACAGCGAACTTGACAACAAAATCAGAATAGCAGCATCCAGGAGCAAAGATTACGACCTGGAAAACCCCAGCTCCCGCACTTATGAGACCATTTTCCCGCAGGACACCACCCAGATCATCAGAACCAATGCCTTGCAGGAACCGGCAGAAGTGATGAAAGTGGTATCCCGCATCCAGACACTGGGTTCCAGCCACCCATTATACTCCCAGGCAAAAATACTCACTGAAGCAGCTGACAAGGTGAACGAAATCGCAGCCCAGTACCTTGACTCCATAAACAAGGTGGGCGCTGCCGATGCCGAACTCCAGATCGCAAAAGCTGACCTGATCCGTCAGTATCTCTCCAACATGTTCGAGGCGGAAAAGCTGTTCGGACGTAAGATGGCCGACCGGCTTTTTCCAAGGATGGTTCGCAAGAGCAGCTCCGAAGAAGAAACCGAAAACAATATCCAGGAAGAGGATTGACTACCTCTTTCGCCAGACCCGCGATGGGCGGGACTGGCCACTTCATACGGAAGAATATCCTACGCATTAACACCGGAATAAAAGCAGCTTTGCCGGGTTCACACCGAACTTAGTCGGCCCCATATGCAACGATGCAGGGCTGGTTCAGAACTCAAGGTAACATCTGTTCAACAATGAAAACAATCTGATCAAAACCAGTCCACTATCTAAACATCGTTGATAGGCATATCACCAAAGTGCATCCAGGCTGCGATCAATGTTGAAAATAAGCCTCAGAAAACTAGTCCATACCTCAGGCAGGCAGATAGTGCCTCCACAGGTAGTCTGCCTTTGAAACAGCGCAGCAAACCCTATCATTAGATTATGATAACGATGTGAACAATGGTGCAAAGCAGACGGACTGGTTGTTTTTCCAAGATCATGCAGATTGCATAACGATCTGTGATCTGCCGGAGCAGATCAAATAATTACCCTGGATGCCAGTGAGGACATATCAACCCTCAAAAGTCGGTCACCACCAGATTCGCAAAGCAGCAGGGAATGATTGACCACATGTTTGGCCAGACATAATTTGATTCGAATAGAATCTTCAAAGCTAACTTGTGAATAAATTACCATCAACTCTGCATGAGACTATTAGACTATGAGCGTAACAAAAATAATTGGAAATACTCCCCTGGTTGAAATTGAGCACATCTGGAACCCCAAAAGTACTGGAGTCAGAATTCTTGCAAAGCTTGAAGGTGCAAACCCCGGTGGTTCAGTCAAGGACAGACCAGCTTACTACATGCTTAAAAAAGCCGTAGAATCCGGTTCCCTGAACCCTGGCAAAACAATTCTGGAACCCACATCAGGAAATACAGGAATTGGAATGGCAATGATTGCAGCAGCTATGGGTTTACGGATTAAGCTGCTTATGCCAGCATGTGTCAGTGAAGAACGACGTTCAATCCTGATGGCACTGGGGGCGGAACTGGAATTGACCCCCGGCTGTGATAAAACGGATGGAGCAATACGAAGAGCTCACAGCATAATGGAAAAAGACAGCGACAAATACTACATGCCCAACCAGTTTTCCAATCCCGCGAACTGGCAGGCTCACTTTGAAACTACTGCCCCCGAAATCGACAGAGATCTTAATGGCGATGTAGCGGCTGTTGTCGCCGGTATGGGAACCACGGGAACGCTGATGGGGATTTCCAGGTATTTCAAATCAAAAGATATGGGAACAAAGATCGTCGGCATCGAACCGACAATGAACCATCGAATCCAGGGTCTCAAGAACATGGAGGAATCGATTGTTCCTGAGATTTATGACCCCACTCTTATAGATGTCAATTACGAGTGTTCCGATGATGATGCCTTTGAAACCACCCGCGATTTGGCTATCAAGGAGGGGTTGTTTTGCGGGATAAGCAGCGGAGCTGCCATGTGGGGTGCAATGCAAATAGCTCGTGATCTGCCCAGGGGATCAAGTGTGGCGGTGATTTTCCCTGATAGAGGTGACAGATATCTATCGACGGAAGTGTTTCGTTCCGTATGTGCTTTGTGCCCGCCTTAGTTGTGATTCGTTTCATCTGGATTCCCCGGTAACTCCTGTTTTTATATTGTGATGCAGCATCTCGGCTTTCAAAAAGAGATCGCTGATCACTTCAAGTGAGCATTTATTTTAAAAAAGTAAACCAAATAGGTGCTGCGCTGCACTAAATTAGATGCTGGTGTGATCTTGAATATCAATCTTTCAGATATGGGTCGCGCAATGAAGAGCTTTAGACATTGCATTAATTCGGAATGAGATGATTCTAAATTTCAATATAACGCAAAACTCCCAAAACCTTTTAACAGGATACGATCTATGAAAAAGCTGGCTCTCTGCCTTGTTTCGCTAATGATTGTCTATTGCACAAACCCCCTGGAGGAGGAACAAAACAGGTACTCGGTTTTTCTTACAGGCAAAGTGATGGAAAACGGAGGAAGACCAATAGCCGGAGCGGTTGCAAGCCTTCCAGGGCTAGGCGTCTACGACATAACAGGCTCCGATGGTGTGTTTACCATCGCACTGGAGGAGATCACTTCTGAGCTTGAACCTATCGCAGATTCAGCTAAACTGGAGGTGCTTAAGGACAAACAGCTTATCACCAGCTACAAACTTAAGAAATGGATCGATACTCTTCCCGACATATACATCATTCAAAGAGATATTTACGGGTCCTTTACAGCTTTACCAGACGATAGTGTTGGACAGATCCGTGCAAACATTTCACAGAACGATGCTCTGATCACAAAAGATCTGTGGTACAACTCCCAGACAAACAGTTTCAGCGGATTTGCCTATTTTAAACACAGTACAGATCAGATGGATTACTCAGTAGTCATTGAACTACGAAACAATGACGGAGCACTTATCGGTAGAAGCAGCCCGGTTACATTCAATTCCAATGCGGGAGATATTCAGATCGCGGCTTTTAATCCTAATAATGCAGTACCTTCAGTAGAGATCATACCTGATGAAGAACGTAACAAACCTATTCAAAGTTCTTTGCCTTTTTATCAAATAGATATCAATGACTCCTTATGGTTCATTGCAACCACAAACGATCCATTCGGTGATTCCATTGTCAAGTATTTCTGGGCACTGGACGGCGTTCATTTCCTTGATACTACTGAGATCGGCACCATCGGAGCAGCATACAGCGTTAGTGGTGACAAGGAGATACTTGTAAAGGTAATGGATAGCGATTCTCTGTTTTCCGAGCCGGATACATTTTCATTTAAAATTGTAGAAACGTTTCCTTCGGTATCCATGCCTGAAACAGCTGTATACAACTTCTATAAACAACTCACTGACAGCATCTGTCTGAAAGCTGCAGGGGTCGACCAGAATCCAGGCGGAACTGTAGTGTCTTATATCTGGGCACTCGATGGAGAGCACTTTGAAGATACCACTTCTGCAGACTCCATCCAAGTCGCGTTTACAACAAGCGGAGAGAAAACGGTAAAAGTGATGGTTATTGACAATGACGGTTTACTATCAGAACCTGCAACCGGCATACTCTATCTGAAACTGTTTGAGCCGAACTGCAATACCGGTCCGGATACATCTGTTCTCATCGGAACAGAGATCCATTTGCACGGGAGAGCTACAGATGAAGCTGGAATTGTAAAATACGAATGGAAAATTGGAAACGGAGAGTGGGTGGAAACGTCTACAGCAGATACCACCATAATTGCTCCTGACGAGATGCAGGTTCTCACATGCAGTTTAAGAGTAACCGACACGGATGGGAATCAATCCACTGGTGAAGTAAATATTTTCATAAATGATGGAACAAGTCTGTATCTGGATAACTTTGACTATATTTCCAACAATGCACCTCAAAGCTGGCTTGGAGCACTTTATGGTAATTTGGTGTATGGTAATTCGTGGCAGGGCGGAGGATACTGGTACACATTTAAGGATCATTCGGGATCATCAGTAAATACAAACGGGACAGAAATAGGTGCAGATAACACCCAACTCATGGTGCATGATGGAATTCTGCAGACTACTCTTACTACCAGTTCATCCACAAATGATTATCCCTACGCCGGCTTCGGATGTAATATCATCGGAAATGGAGCCACCTATTATGACTTGAGTGATCTAACAGCTTTGATAATGAGAGTCAGAGGGAGCGGAACGGTAAGAGTGTCTTTGGAAACATCCGATATAGATGAAACCGGCCAGGGATGGGGTTACTATGGCAAGATGTTGTCGTTAACTGATGAGTGGACAGAGGTGGTGATCCCGGTTAGTGAACTGACACCGGAACCCTATTCTAAAGCTAGTGCAGAAAACTGGACTTGGGAGCATGGGAAATATGCTGTAAGATCTTTTATGGTGCAAGTTAGAAATCAGAATGATGCAGAAATAGCAATCGATTACATAAAACTGGAAGGATTGCAGAGCCTTAATATAGTTTATTAAACGATTGACAATCTAGTGTTTCAACTAAAGGCCTCGAAAACTCGAGGCCTTGTATTGGAATGAATATTTAGTGACTGGGAAATACGCGATTCGTTTCATTTCATATAACAGATGTAAATCAGATAGCGCAAATGCAAGGTAATCAAAGGACTATGGCCCTAAGAGGAAAAATATGAAATCGGTAATTAGAGCTACCTAAATATCTCCGGCGTACCCTTCATTCAGTTCTGAATAAATCTCACATTCCGTTTATAATTCTTCTTCCCTGCCTGACTTTCAACTGTAATGATCGCCACGTAGGTTCCTGTCCCCACCTTGCGTCCCCTTTCACTGTAGCCATTCCAGAAAAACTCATAGTACCTGCCATCAGTGCTTTGCAGAGGTGTTTCTCCGATAACTTTATTACCAAGACAATCATAGATTCTGATAGACGGTTTTAAATCTTCAAAGGCCCATGTTAGAAACGGTTCCACACTTATCCTCATTCTAATCTGTTCATTTGACCTGAAGGGATTTGGGCCCAGAGAGAAGGTAATATTCAATTCCGGAAACTTTAACTGTAAAGGAACCGCCCGGTTGTTCGGATCATTCTGCACGTTTAAGTAGAGATCACTTATCTGCCCGGGAATGATTCTTATGGAATCCCCGGTACTGGGAAGAGACACCGGGTTCTCCCCCTGAATATCTTTTACAATGAAATAAACCCTGTTGTAGTTGCGCCTGAGAAAATCCACTAAAAAGGTGTAAGTACCATTGCTTCCCTTTACGATAAAGGGAACCAAATCCGTTTCTCCGCCTACCGGGTTAGCATATTCATTAAAAAGAATCTCTAATGTATCCCACCTCTCCCCCATAGTATTCTCAAGATAGATCGAAGGGCGATAGACCGCCTCCAGAATAACTGGAGCAATTGCATCGAAAATCGACAATTCATTTTCCCCAAGATACCCATGCACGCTCATGAATTCTGCACCCGGAAGAATCGGTTCCTGAATTTTCAGAGTGGCCTTTTCCGGTAGAGTGTCTATACTGCGGGTAAACTTAAGATACAGGGAATCACCTGTGAGCCAGACTGTATCGATGTCGGGATTGCCAGAAATGGTCAATAAAGACAAGTGCTTGATGATCGCTTCCATATTTGGTTCAACAGTACGGTTATGCTGAAGGCGTATAATCAATCCATCAGCGAGCCCATCCCCATTATTATCATAGAACAGTGCCATTTCAACAGGTACCGTCTGCAGTGGCTCGTATTCCTCCACCACAATATCCGATGGTTCAAACCCTTCGGCGTAGGCAATGGCTTTCAAGTTGGTGGCGGTAAAGAACTGAAGAGCACTTCCGGTGTAGCGCCTGGCAATGATCGAGGTGGAATCTGGTGTAACACCGTTTGTGGTGAACCAGATGCTTGCTCCCGGTACAGAAGCTGTAAGCGAAACGCCGATTGATTCGGTAAAAATGCACCCGGCCGGATCTGCATGCAATCTCAAGGTGCCAAGCGGGTCATCAGGATCATCGGGAATAGTATCACTTCCGAATTTCGACTTCGCCTGAGCACCGATCGAGTCAAGCGGATAGCTTCTAAGATCGGTGTAGGCGGTATTGATAAGAACACCGTTTCTGCTGGTATCCACGATTCCGGTCCACACAACAAATAGCGAATCATCGGCTCCCAAGGCGGTCTCACCGAAAACCACCGGCCATGTGATAACGCCATTTTCCACCTGTGCAGTGAGTGCGGTTCCCGCCTTATCACCGGTGACGATCTGTCCCTGAGAGGAAAGATACCGCATCCCCCATGGAATCGTATCTCTTATGGCAACATCATAGGCCAAATCAAAATGACCGCTCCATCCGGAAATACTTGCACCGAGGTCATTGCCACACCGTACACCGGCATACCCGCTACGCACTGGTATTCCATCCTGCACTATAGAGGGGAACATAGTGGCAGTATCTCCCACCCACATTTTCAAAGAGTCTTCCTGAAAGACAATTTTATAATCGAAGGGTTCCGGGAAGCCAGCGTAGGAGAGCTGCTGAGTGGGGCCGATCTGCACGCCATTTGAAAAGAATGAGACTCTTAGATCCGCGTATTCCTGACGGACCAGAATATCCACCTGGTCGCTTCCCGATTGACGTGCAACCAAGTAAAAATCTCCATAAGGCTGATTATGAAAAGTTCCTCCCAAGGTGAAGTTTTTTCCATAGGAATACTTATGCACCATCTGTCCATTTTGTACATTAAAAGCGATGTTGCCCTCATTGTCAAAAAGACTCCCTCCAGTCCACTCAGATGAAGGAGCGCCTTTTACGAGTAAGCCGTGAGTCTGACGATAAGCAATCTGATAATGTACCGTATCTCCGGCTTTGTAGGCTGGCTTGTCTGCGCTCTTGTACATGGTGGTAGGCTCCGGCGGCAGAGCTGAAAGCGGATTGCGGGTAATCACCAGTACCGCAGGATCGGCAATGGCTGACTCCTTGTCACTTGATACCCATGCACGAGAAGTGAGCTTTACATTCGTCTCTACAGAGGGAGTATCGGCTATCACACTGTATTTTATGGTCCCCTTTTCCCCCACCAGAAGCCTGGGGATGCTCCAGGTTATCACCCGTCCATCACAGACCGGTTCAATACCAAAAGGTGCTTTCCCGATGAATTTTTCAAAGGTCAAACCAGCAGGAATAGTATCCCTGATTACCACATTCACCACCTCGCGCCCTGGTAACGGCCCGTCTCCCAGCACCCTGCGCCATGTATAGCCGTCCCATTCTTCAATAAGCACGTTATTAACAGTATAGGGTGCCTGCATGCACATTTTGCGGTGCCATGTCGTCACTGGCGTTCCCGGATTATTTGGATCCGGGTTGTAAAAATCAGGTGTTATGGGGAATGCCTTCTCATCTTGCTCCCCGACCGCGCCAGGGTTAAACGACCAGTCGTCCCCCCATTCGCTCTCCACATATCCGTTAGCCACTATAGCCCACACACAGCGAATCGGGTGATTAATTCCCCGGTGTACCCGACCGCCGGCAGAACCATAATATGTCTCCAGAAAAGGGCTTATCGTTCCCATGGTGGCCCAGTTAGTGTCTGGACGGGATGGATCAGTTGGATCGGCAAACTGAATAACAAGCCGCTGATTCCATTTGCCTCTGCTATCCTCACCAGCAGGAATGTTTTCGTGCAGCAGCTTTATTCTATCCCTTTCAAGCCCCTCGATAATGTGAGGTTGAATCACCCATCCGCTTGTGCCTTCAGGTGGCGCCAGCCCTGTACGCCCCTGATCATAAAGAAAGTAGGAAATCCGGTAGTTACCATAATCAACATAAGGTTGATGGGCATCGTTCGTTGATTTGACCATGAATATATGCTCAGTATCCTTCTCCTTTGTTCCTTTATGACTGTAGGAGAAATTAACACCGGGAGTTCCTCCATTGAGCCAGCCGGCCTCCGAACTGTTCTCGAAATCAATGGTGAAAACAGCACTCATACCTGGATTCACCGTATCCCTGAATACAGAGTGATTGACAATCAGCGCTCGTCTGGCAATGTCGACTCCATTTCGTTTCATGACCGGAGTGTTTCGATTGGCGTACTCATTTGAAACCCAGCCGGTTCCGTTTGAACAGGAGATTTCAACCCGGTTCTGATACCGCTTGTGGTTGGCCGAAGGGATAATAACCTTAAGCTGCACTTGTCCCTTGGTGGGTTCGATTCCGCTCAAGGTCCGGAAGCCTGGCACCGTGCCCAGATTCCACCTTACAGTGTGGGAAGCTGGGTCATACACTCCATCGCCAGTGCTCGACACGAAGACAAAATCGCTGTGGAGGCGATTGCTTATAAGCACATCCTGGGCATCGAGAGCACCGAAATTACGGTAGTCAATGGTGTAGGTTATAGTATCGTTTTCGAAGGCATACGTTTTGTCTACGTCAAGATAAACCTTCATATTGGCTGAGCGCACCATATTGAGAGGAGCATGATGGTTACCGGTAAGGACCATCATTCCTAACAGACGGAAAAAACCGTGAAAATATTTGGGTTTACTGGTGAGATAAAGGTCGCCTATATCGGAAACGTCCCATTCAATTTCACAGTGCCTGTACATTTCGGCCATCAGATCGAAGTTGCCGGAGGAAACGGCGGATGGTGATCCCACGCCATGAATCCAGTTAAGGTAAAAAGCACCAGTTGCAGTCCCGTCAAGAGTATAATTATTCACCAGCATCGCCGGTCCCCAGAATAAACTTGGTTCTGTCCCGGGTTTACGGCAATCATTATTCCATGGAGGTTGCCGGTTATCCCAAAGAAAGCGGGCATAACGCAAAGCCATATCCCGCTGAAAACTGTTAGGTTTATTATTCAGTACAGAATGGTTTGCCGGATCCCACGTCATGGTGCTGTTACCGTTCCACATATAATTCAAAATAGTACGCCATGATGCACGGAAATCCTCACCTTCATCTGCCGTACCTTTGAATACTGGCGTAGTGTCGTTCTGAAATGTCACATTACCGCAATAAGGTATATATTTCTCATTCTGAGCATATAGACGCCCCATAAGCCAGTCACAAGAGGCTTCTGCGCGTTCAAACTGACGGATATTCCAGGCGTACAGATTTGCATTTTCCTTATTCAAATATTTTCTGAACTGGTTGAAATAGGCAGGCGCGGAATAATCGAAATAAAAAGGACCGGGACCAGCCGTTTCAGCAGGTCGAAACACTCCAATTTTGGCCAGGTTAGCCGCATCACGGGACCACTCAGTGAGCTCCGGCCAGCTGTCCCCGTTTTTCATGTACCCGTCAAGACCGATATCTCCGCTCACCAGGTTGACGTTGTTTTTATTGTAAAGCAACGTATCGGTAAGACCTTTCAGCACTTGTATCAAATCATTTTTGTATGAAATGGGATTGCCCCGGGAATCGTTGATTCCCATAAACTCACCCCACTGCATATGCGCAATCATAAGCCCCAAGGCGATATCCACATCACCATCAGCAGCGCTATTTGAGTTCCCGGCCTTGTTTTGCCAGTCAGGTAAAGTGCTGTAAGAATATTCAGGAGCAGTTGTTCCATCAGAATGACGGATAACATTATTCATAGCAAAATCATGCATGTAAAGCCATAAACCATCAAAGGTCGTCTTATCTGCCATCATGGCGGCAGCGAGCATGGCATAACCGGCACCTTCGGAAACCGCGTCACCATCACGCACAAACTGGATGTATCTTTTTCCTCCAACTCCCCCTTCTTCATACTGGGCGCGGTTCATCATAATCTGATATGCATCTCTGATGGTTTTCTCCATCTCCGCATGCACCACTCCCGCCGGGTTACGGGTACCCAGGTTATGCAGAGTGTCATTAGGGTGCACGTAAGGCAGAAACTGAGGAAAAGGAAAAGCGGGGTCGCCGGAGTTGATATCGACAGGAACTGCCCAGAGCGAAAGCGGCAGCAGAAGGCCCAAAAGAGCGGCAAAAACAGTATTTCGCTTCATAAGTTTTCCTATTAAAGCGTTTAAAATGATGGTTTTATACAGAATAGCAGATATAATATAGTCAAACTTGAAGAGTTATAAAAGTGTAATCACTTTGTGAATAAAAAAATGTTCCCCAATGGGATACATTTTTTTAAGAAGAAGTTTTGGCAGATTGGGATTTTCTACAGTTTCTGGAACCGGGAGGCAATGTGAAAAGAGGAACCCCCTAGCATAAGGGGAAAAGGTGCACGTTTAAGAAAAAAGACCGGAAGAGAATGGTGGTAGTCTGCGCTGGGTCCGAGCGCGCAATGGAATCTTATTCACTCCGGTAGCCGTTGAGCATACAAGGTAGCCGCCTATCGCGCAGTGGTGCAGGGCGAAATGAGGACACATCGCCCGTGCGCGGCATTGCGCGAAAGGCGGGATGTGAAATAGACTTACTTTATTGGTTCTTGAGATTCCTTATTACATCAAAGTGTCACAAAATGTTACAATATTTTCAGGTAACATATAAAAATTATTATTGTAAATCGCAATAGCACCCTTAATTTCTATTAGTAACTCTTTACCATTACTTCGAACTATTCTTACAATAATATATTCTTCTTTATTGCTAAAATAACGGGTATGAGGAGAACCAAGGCCAGAAATTTTCTTACGTTTGCGCCATATCTGATTTAGCTCTTCCAATTGTTTACCATTGAGTACAGTTTTCCTATTACCTTCAAATGGCCTTTGGATGACAGCATTAATTATTTGATCATTACAGAAAACAAAGATTAGCATCAAAATAAAAAAAAATCGATTCATTATTCCTCATTATCAGCTTATGTCTTCTGATTTTAAAACACCAGTAAGTTCACATAGATTTAGATAATCTCGAATTTTCTACCAGCAAATAATATCTGATTTCTATGTTTAGGATAGCACTCATTTTCAATACGGATATCAGCTTATATAAATTTAACACATCAGCATTTCTAAACATAGGATAGATATTCCATTACTTTTACTTAAAAAGTAATGTTTATTCTTTTCGTCTTGCCTTTAACTGGGTTTTTACCTCTTTAGCACCTGCTGCCTTCATATTATTAAAAACGCTAACTGGTGTAAGCGCATCATCAACTTGGATATCCCCAGCTTTAGCTGCCTGCAAGGCTGCATCTGCACAATTATATATATAAAGATTGTAGTTTGATTTTCCAGTACGAATATCAGAAATTTGCTGTAACGAGTTAAGAATCATATCAATGTCTTGAGATTCTGAAGTCTCGATTTTCGCCATATAATCATAAAAACCTAATAATTCTGTTCCATTTTCATCCGTCACGAACACTACAATTTTTCCCTTATACTCTTCATTACCTGTAAGTAAAAATTGATCAATAGTACCTGATATTCTTGCACCAATCATTTTGCCTTGAAAATTAGAGCCAGAAAGAAAACTTAAACTCGATGCATTTACATTAGGGCCAAAAGAAAAATAAAAAAGTCCGTTCTTCTCATCGCCAATTATATAACCCATATGCCCCGATCCTTTTGTTGAAACTAAAGCATAAAAATCTTCTCCGTTCGGATCGGTACCAATTAAGGGGTTTAAGCCATTTCCAGTGTAGGAGTAAAGCGACCAAAACTGTTCTGCCGGATCAGTACTTATCCATATTCCTATGTCAGGGTCATAATACCGAGCACCAATTAGGTACTATAGTTCTTCCCCGAAGCCTGCGCTTTTCCATCCGCCTATCAAAGATCTTACCTCAAAATAGCATTCGCCCCGAGGTCCAGTCACCCTTCAGCCGTTACTTTTTGCCGCTTCGGGGGTGGTTCCTGTTCACCACCTTGCGCAGATCTCCTTTCTCAACTGAGGTGTAAATCTGAGTGGACCCCAGATCCGCATGGCCCAGAAGCTCCTGGATCACCCGGATTCCCGCTCCGTTTGCCAGCATGTGGGTGGCGCAGGCGTGGCGGAGTAGGTGCGGACGGATGCCGATCCGGTCGCGGCAGATCACGTATATACCCTGAAGGCTGAGCCTTTTTCCCCGGAACGACACCAGAAGCGGGCCGCGGGACACCCGCCGCCGGGACAGGTACCACCGGGCGGTCTCCAGAGCCTTCGAGGTCAGGGGGACGATTCTCGTTTTGTTTCCCTTGCCGGTGACCCGCAGCGTTCTTCCCTCGAAATCGAGGTCTTCGATGTTGGCTCGGCGCAGTTCATCACGGCGTAGGCCCGATCCGTAAGCCAGCTCGAAAATCAAACGGTCCCTGATGAGCAAAACGTCTTCATTTCCGGTCAGCTTGCCGGATACTTGATCCATGACCGCTTTACCGGGAACTCGCGGTAGAGGGCGGCTTTTATTATCACGCAACATGAGGCCGCCGGCCGGATCGGGCAGCTGGTGAAAATGGTAGAACTCCCGGATTACGGTGAGCAGGGAGAGTCTGAAGGAGCGGGCGCAGTCGAAAGACAGCAGAAAACTCTCCACGACTCCCCGATTTACGTCTATAAAATGCTTTTTCTTTTCAGCGAGAAAACCTAGCCAGGCCTGGATCTGCCATCTCTTGCGGGCGTAGGTGGTCCCGGCGACCTTGAGCCTTATGCTTCTGAGATAATCGTGAAGCTCAGCTTCCATCGCCGCCG
>JAEZKC010000027.1 GCA_023436205.1 Fibrobacterota bacterium | reverse complement strand
ACCTCCAAGGGATCCTTTGCCGGCATCGAGATCATGGGTACCCTCCCATCCCATTCGTGGCTGCAATCGATTGCAGCCGGCCTACGGGGTGAGGATTTCAATCATGCGCTCATTGGTGATGACGTCGGCAGAAGCAAGCATGTGCATATACTGCACCATGCTTTCATAGGTCAGATCGACCAACCAGTCCTTCACGCCGAAGAGTTCGCGCTGAGCAATACGGACCGCCCGCCCGAGGTCGTTGTTCTGCTCACCGGCAGCTTCGATCCGAATCTTTTCGGACATCGTGAAGCGATCCAGGAACTTCGTGACCGTCATCGTCGTGCTTTTGGGCCTTGCCGGGATCGGGGAGGCGGCCCACGTCTTGATCTCTTCCCAAGAATTGGGAAAGGCGAGAAGGTGCTTATCGCCTTCCTGCTCGATCAAGGCGCACGGGTAACCGGGAAATCCCACCCCTTGAGCCACACAGGCATCATGACCGGTGATGACCGTCACAGTATCTTCCCCGATGGGGACGGTGACAGTCCCCTCTTCCGTAACGGAAGTGCCCATGCTTTCGAGAAGCACGCGGCACGGATCGGAAAAGAGTGCGTTGAGGATCGTGATGTTCATAGATTAGCTCCAACCCATAGTCGCAAGGGTTTTGTTGAACGAAGCCCCGGCGGTCCCGGCACCACCGGCACCGCTCAGGTATCCGCCATACCCGGAAACTCCCGGACCGCCGTTTGCCTGGAACGTGGCAGAGTTCGCCGTGACGCTGCCGTAGAACATAGCGACGACACCCCCACCAGAAGAGCCCCCGGAACAGTTGGCACCGTACTCGCCGGATACGCCGTTGGCGGAAAGGACGGCTCCAGCCGCAAGGTTGATTGCCCCGCGACAGACAACAATCAGGATGCCACCCGTGCCGGAATTTCCCGGAATACTGGAGCCGGAGGGATTGCCCGCTCCACCACCATATCCAGCACCATGGCTTCCGCCACCCTTCCCTCCGTACAAATCAAGCACGGTGGACGCCCCGTAGGGGCTGATACCCGGACCACCAGCACCGCCACCCCACACCCATCCGGCCGATCCAGGAGGGGATATGGTGTTGTACGACCCGTTGCTCGGGTTGTTGTGGTTGCCGAGGCCTCCACCTCCGGTGCCGCCCCCACCGGAAGCCGGTCCGGTGGTTCCGGGATTGCCGGTAGCACCTGTGAGCACTCCCGCCCCGTTGTAAAGCTGGAGGCCAAGGGCAGCCCCGCATCCATCGGCGGCTACGAAGGGGGTCCCGGTTCCGGGCCAGGAGGTGTAGTTAGCCAAAACATCGCCCATCCCCGGGACAGGGGCCACCCAAAGATTCGGATCGGCGACAAAGTAGCCGGTGGACGCCAGCCACGCTGCAAACGTGCGCCAATCCGTCTTCATTCCCGACAATTTGACGTTCGTCGGCATGAGAATGCTTTGGTTGACCCACTTCGACGTCCCGGCAGCACCCCGCGCCGACATGGAGATCATGGGGACGTATGACGCCGTGCGCGACATGGTCAAACTGTCGCACAAGATAATAAGGCCACGGCACCGCTGCGTGGTGGTGATCGTGACGTTATTCGCGGCGGCGTTTATGCCTAAATTCCCATACCTGACAACTTGGATGGGCCCATCCAGCGTCGAAGGGACATTGTAGTCAGCGGTGTACGTCACATCGCCTTTACTGGGGTAAAGGCCAAACAAGTTGGACATCTTGGTGAGATCCAACGTGTTCTGCCAGGACATCGACGAGGCGCCGAGCGAGATGCCAGCCCCGGAAGGTAAAACATCGGCCATAGAGAATCTCCTTTCTCAGCAATCAGGCCTAGAACGTGGCGCCTTCAACCTGGAGGTTAATGACTTTGCCCGAGGTCGGAGCGACATCAGGCATGACCTTCAGGATGGTGTTCGGGCCCATATTCATGGCGGATCCCCAGAGCAAAGACAGAATATCCACCACGGTCGGGGAAACCGCCGAGGAGGCTGCGCCGATTTGGATCACACCAATCAGATAGTCTACGCTCGACACAGTCTTGTAGACGTTCAGGTTGAACGACTTGGCAGTGTCAGTGCTGATCGCCTTGAAGACGCCGATCTTGGCCCCACCCGTCGACTGACCGTTGGCCGGGCCGGTGTAGACCGTGGTCGGAACGGTGGTGGACGACGCGCTGGTCAGCTGGGCCAGGGCATCAAACGGGGCATAGGTAACATTGGGCGTGCTGGCCATGAGAGCCTCCCTACGGGGTCACGAAGTTTTGGGTGATGAACAGGATGCTGGCTAAAGCCGGGGAGCTCGGGGCATTTTCCACCTGCTGCCCGTAGGCCACGGACGAAATAGGTCCGGTCACCGTCCCGATTCCAGAGGACACCAGAATCGTGATCGTGGTCTTATCGGTGCCGCCGTTATAGGCAGCGTCCACGACGTAGCAGTATGAAGTACCGCCCGCGTGAGTGATCATGAGCGCCCGGTTCTTCTGGTAAGTCACCGTCTTGTTGCCAGAACTTGTGAACTGCGATCCGGACACGAAAAGGATTGACCCGGTGTCCGTGGTCCACCCATTGGTGCCGGCAGCGCACTGGCTGGCCACAAGAGCCATGGAGGCTGCGAAAGCTCCCATGGCTGCCGTATCCTGGCAGCAAGGGATGAAATTGTAGTAATGCCCGTTGTTGTCCATGCCCCCAGGGTTGAGGGCAACATCCCAGGGATTACCGTTGTAGTAAGTAAGCAGCCGCTGATACGCAGGCGGCAGGGTGGCCGTGAATGACATCAGACCAACTCCTTGAGTTTGAAGGCCATGGAGGTGATCGACCAGTTCGGAAACTCAAGGGGGCTGAGTTCTTCCAGCCTGCCAACGAACGAACGCTGCTGCATGAGGGCTGGGTTGGTCGGATCCCAGATGAACAGGATGTCCTTGGAGATCCCTCTGTTCTTGGCCATCTTCAAAGCTCGGTTAACGCCCTCGTTCTCCGACATGAACTCAAGTTTGAAGACGACCTCACGAAATTTGACACGCTCTTCGAAATACTCCGTCCCGTCCAGGGAGGTATCCACCACGGTAGGATCCACCCAACCCAC
>JAEZKC010000047.1 GCA_023436205.1 Fibrobacterota bacterium | reverse complement strand
GGACATGAGCATCACCACGATGTCGTCCGCCGGCACGCCCTTCTGGCGCAGGTTGAAGAAGGAGGAGAAGGAGAAGCCGGTGATGGCGTCCACCTTGCCGTCGGCCAGCATGGGCTCGCGCACAGGGAAGCCGATGTTCTCGATCTTCACCTTCTCGGCGTCGATGCCGTTCTCCTTCACGAAGGCCTTCCACTGGGCGAAGGCCCCATCGGGCGCGGGCGCGCCGAGGATCTTGCCTTCGAGGTCCTTCGGCTTGGTGATGCCGGTCTTCTTCAGGGTGACGATGGAGAAGGGCGGCTCGTCATAGACCATCTGGACGGCGACGACCTTCTTGTCCGGGTTCTGGTCCCGGAACTTCATCAGGGAGTTTATGTCGAAGAAGCCGATGGGATAGGTGCCCGCCGCGACGCGCGCGATGCCGGCGACCGAGCCGGGACCGCTGTCGATGGTCACGTTGAGCCCCTCGGCCTTGTAGTAGCCCTTGTCCAGCGCCACGAAATAAGGCGCGGACGGCCCCTCGAACTTCCAGTCGAGCGCGAATTTCACGTCGGTCTCGGCCAGAGCGGGCGCCGCCGCCAGGGTGGCGAGGACCGCGGCGAAAACGGAACGCATCAGGCTCATGAAAAGGCTCCTCGGTTTCGCTGCCGTGGACTGCAACGGCCATGCCAGAGGCCCAACTCGCCGCAGCGGAAGGCCAGGCGCGCCCGCGTCGGCCGGGATCGCCGACTGCCGCACGATGAGGCACTCGGCGTTTGCCCTCAAGATGGGCATGTTGCTTATGTGATAAGCATCCGGGCTTGCCCGCCCCCCGCGGCTGGACAGGCGACGCGGCTTGGGCCACTCCATCAGCGGTCAATCAAGGGAGCGGCGATGACGCGGCGGGTCCTACTCGCCTGGGAACAGGGCGCGGGCTTCGGCCACACCATCCAGCTGGCGCGCCTCGGCCGGCGGCTCGCTGATGCCGGCGTCGAGGTTGTGGCGGCCGTGCGCCACCTGCAGAACGCCGGGCCTCTGGCCGAGGTCGGCATCCGCCTCCTGCAGGCGCCGCCATGGCCGGCCCCTGCCCAGCGCCCGGGCGATCACATCCCGGCCTCCGCCACCCTGACCGACAGCCTCGCCCGCGTCGGCCTGCGCGATCCCGACAGCGTGCGCCCGGTGCTGCGCGCCTGGCTCGATATGCTCGACGCCGAACGGCCGGACCTGATGGTCTGCGACTATGCCCCCCTCGCCGGCCTCGCCGCCCGCGGGCGCTGCCCGGTGATGCAGGTGAGCACGGCCTATTGCCTGCCGCCGGCTGATCTGGAAGCCATGCCGGTCTTCCACGATTTCATGCCGTCCCAGCATCCGGATGGCGAGGTGGTCGCGGCGGTGAACACCGCGCTGGCGCAGACCGGCCTCGCCCCCATTGATCGGATCGGCGCCCTCTTCACCGGCGATGACGCCTTCGTGCGCAGCTTTCAGCTGCTCGACCCGTACGCCGACCTGCGCAGCCGGCAGGCGGAAGGGCCTGTGATGGCCGAGATGATGCGCGAGACCTTGCCCGGTGCCCGTACCATCTTTGCCTATATCCACACGGACGTGGCCGCGCGCCCGGACGTGGCAGCGGTGCTGATGGCTCTGGCACCGCGGCTGGAGATCTTCGTGCCGGGCGTTGATCCGTCCTGGCTCGCGCCGCTCTCGGCGGCCGGCGCCACGGTGCATGGGCGGCCGGTTTCCATGGCCGAGGCCATGACCCGCACCCGCCTGCTCATCCACCAGGGCAGCGCCGGCGTGGCGGCGGATGCGCTCGCGGCAGGCGTGCCGCAGGTGACCTTCTCGGTGCATGTGGAGCATTGGCTGAACGGCGAGGCGCTCGCGGCCGCCGGGCTCAGCCGCAACTTCCCTCTGTTCCATCCCAATGCGCGGATCGCGCTGGAGCCGGTGCTGGCAGCGCTGGAAGATAGGGACATGGCGATGATCGCTGCGGCGTCCGGGCGGATGCACCGGGCGCAACTCGCCGCCCGTGATCCGTTGAACGCGCTGACGGACCGCTGCCGCGCGCTCCTTTAGGCGCGCTCAGTAGCCGATCGGCCCACCGCCGCCGCCCCCACCCCCGCCGCCACCGGGGAAGCCCGGGAAGCCGGGGAAGGTCGGCAGGTTGGGGAAGCCCGGAAAGCCGCCGCCACCGCCATAGCCGCCGGGGAACCCGCCGCCGCCGCCGTAGCCGTAAGGCGGCGGGGTGACGGGGATGACGACGTTACTCTGGTTCTGCTGCGAGGCCTGCTGGGCGATGGTGTCCGCCTCGCCCTGCAGCTGCGTGTTCACCGAGCGGCATGTAGCCGCGGCGAGGTCCATGGTGGTCTGGCCCTGCACGGGCACGCCGCACGGATGGCTGGAGCCCCGGTCGAGGCCGGTGATGTCCGGAATGGGGCCAGGGCGCCCGCCGTTCTGGCCGGTCTGGCTGCGGGTCTGGGCGATCACCGCATCGATCTGGGCCTGCGACACGCGCACCGGACCCGTCATGCCGCCGCGCCCCACGGTGACCATGAAGCCGGGGCGGCGGCCCACGATCGTCTCTCCGCCCGGACCCCCAACGGTGAGGGTGCCGAACTGGAGGATGGCCGTCGTCTCGCCGTCGCGATGGATGATGGCCGCGACGCCGCCGCGGATGCCGATGGTCGCCACCGGCGTCTTCACCTCGGCCCCGCCGGTGTGGCTGGCATTGCCGCCCACGAACCGCGCCGCGCCCTTGGTGAGGGTGAGCGCCATGGACCCGGCCTTTGCGTTGGGATCGTAGACGAACTCGTCGATCACGAGATTCGAGTTGGGGCCGATATTCAGCGTGGTCTTGTCCACGAACAGGACCTGCACGCTGCCGGCGGAGCTGGTCTCGATGCGCTCGCGGTGGATGATGCTGGCGCCGAGCTCCAGCGTGCGGACGCCCGAGCCGGCATTGCCGGGGGAGCGCGGGTGGACCGCCGCGGCCGTGCCGACGCTGTTCTGCGCAAGCGCAGGGCCGGTGGCGGCCACGATGGCGAGGGAGGCGACGGACGCCAGGAGACGGGCCAGGAGACGGGCGGGGGTGCTGATGGGCATGATGCGTTGCTCCTCAGAACCGCACGTTGGGG
>JAEZKC010000055.1 GCA_023436205.1 Fibrobacterota bacterium | reverse complement strand
ATAGGCGAAACGGGTAGATATTCAAATCCAGTCTAAAAAGGGGGTTTTCTGTCCTCAGGCTTCTGTCCTCTGGCTTCTGTCCTCTGGCTTCTGTCCTCTGGCTTCTGTCCTCTGGCTTCTGTCCTCTGGCCTCTGTCCTCTGGCCTCTATCTCTGGCTTCTTCTCAATAATATCTCGGCAGAAGCACCTCAAAGCGTGCCCCCTTACCGGGCTCGCTTTCCACATTGATGAAACCACCGTGATTTTTCACACAGTCCCTTACACTCACAAGCCCCAGTCCGATACCTTTACCTACAGATTTGGTGGTGAAAAATGGTTCGAAAATGCGATTTTTAACTTTCTCATTCATACCCACCCCGGTATCCTGCACCGAAACCATGAAGTACTCCCCAGCATTTACAGGGAAAGCATATCCCTTGAGAGTTTCACTATCCAGGAGAACATCGCTTGTTTCGATGGTGAGAACGCCGCCACCTTTCCCGATAGCATCACAGGCGTTAATGACTAAATTCAACAGCGCATTCTGAAGCTGATTGAGACATCCCATGATACTTGAATCACGGGAAAGAAGAATCCGATGAATGCTGATGTTTTCTTCAATGACCGGCTTGACAAATTCCATCACGTTATCGATTAGATCGTGCATATTTATGGAGGCATAGCTGCTTTCGCCTTTTCTGCTGAACTCAAGCAGTCTGTTTGACAGGTCAGCTGCATTTCTGGAAGCCGAAAGGATAGTATCGATATACATGGAGAGATCACTGCTGAGATTTCCGAAATCCTGCTTGAGCACTTCAGCGGAGCCGATGATGCTGCCCAGCTTGTTGTTGAGATCATGAGCCACCTTTCCGGCGAGCTTTCCGATGGCATCCATTTTCTGGACCTCAAAAAGCCTTTTCTGCAACTCCAACCGTTCCCGCTCGGCGCGCTTGTACTTGGTTATATCGAAGATCACCCCTTGACTTCCCAGGAACGTTTCCGATTTATCCTTAATGGTTTCCTGCCTGATCTGATAAGCGCCCTCAACTTCCACAATACCGGTCACATCCCCCACAAGAATCCTGATATCCTGCGTTTTCTTTGTGAGGAGTTTAACTTCCATGTTGCGAGTTCGCCTGGTGCCGGTTCTGCGTTCATCAAAAAGTTTGGGTGCATTCTCAATTCCGGTGACCTGTCCCGCGATTCTGGGAAGAACTATACGGCGGCTGACCCTCTCGTATTCCTCCCGCGACATGATGGTTGAAAAGTGCTGCCCGATCAGCTCCTCGGGGGTGAAATGAAGGATTTCCTCCACAGCCCGGTTTACAAACGTAAAGCAGCCCTCTCTATCCAGCACATAAATGATAGCTGTGGAAATATTTGAAATTCTATCCAGATGTTCCTGAAGACGCTCTTTATTATCTCTAAGAAGCGTCAGCTCGTTCAGAAGTTGTTCAAGATTAGTCGATCCCGGATGCGCCATTTTACCTCTGCAGAAAATTTTCTCCTAATTTTAGCATGAATTTGATCAGAATGCAACAGATAGCGCATCTTTTTGATTGATATAATAAGAAAACCTGCAGGGATTAGTAATAGGAAGCTGATCCGGTTCAGGAGAGGTCGAAGCATGGGCGCTTTTAAGGAGGTGCCCATCTCCAACAGAAAACTGCTCATGAATTTATGAAAGCGGTCTGGGAGCTGAGCTGCGGAAAACAGGTCACTTTGAGGGTGATTGATTCATCTCGGGGATGAGGAACCATCCAACCATGTAGGTAATCACCCCCGGCCAGATACCCGTAAATACAGTCAGAAAAACCGCCGCCAACCTGATAATTGTGACATCCACCTTGTACTTGTCTGCAATTCCGGCGCAGATACCGGCTATCATCTTTCCCTCTTTGAGTCTGTAGATGGGCATTCCTGACTCCTTTCTAGGAATTTAGTACAGTTCAGGCCTTCGATGCTTGAGAAGCGGAAGTCGCTCCCGAGTTTCCTTTAACAGCAGCGGATCAAGATCGGCGAAAACGATCTCCTCTCCCTCCCCTGCTTCTCCCAGAATATCACCCCAGGGGGAAACTATAAGAGAATGGCCGAAAGCCTTGTAAGAGGATTCGCTGTTTTTTCCCTGCGAAATTCCTGCCAGAAAAACCTGATTCTCCACCGCCCGCGCCCTCATCATTAAATGCCAGTGAGCCGGGCCGCTGATATGATTGAAAACCGCCGGTACTATAATTACTTCAGCACCCTGCAGAGCCAGTTTTCTGAACAGCTCAGGGAAGCGGATGTCATAACAGATTGCAAAACCGATTGTGCCGATCCCGGTTTTAACACATCCGATCTGCTCACCCGGAGAAAAAAGGTCCGACTCCCTCACGGTCAGACCCTTGAAAGAAACATCAAACAGATGACATTTGCTGTAAGACAGCAGAAGGTTACCATCAGGCCCATAAAGAAATGTGCTGTTGTAAAGCTTTCCCTCCGGACCGGATGAAATGAACGACCCGGTACAGAGGTGGATTTTCTGTTCAAGGGCAGTTTTGGAGAATGCTTCGTGAAGACTATGCTCCATATACGCCAGAGTTTTCAGAGTGGACATTTCATAGGGATAGTAAAACATTTCCGGGAGCGCAATCAGCTGGGCTCCGTCACCAGCTGCTTTTCTGACGAGTTCAAGAGCACGCTGCACATTTTTGTCAACATCACGAATCGGCAGATTCTGACAGAGTGCCATGCGAATTTTTTCCATCGAATTCTCTCCTATCTGATTGGAAATTAATTAATTCCTGTTTGAACCGGCTCAAATTTAGTATCTTAACGGTAACTCACAGTTTAAGCTTTACAACAGTATCGTTATCCGTAAACATCGAGTTATTCTGAAACCCGAGGAGCGCATCTATGGTGGTCACTGCCGTTCACGTTAAGGTTAAAAAGGAACATGTGGATGATTTCATCAGAGAAACCGAGATCAATCACCAAAACTCCGTCAAGGAGCCCGGCAACAGAAGATTCGATGTGCTTCAGAGCACTGAGGATCCCGGCATGTTCCTGCTGTATGAAGCTTACGAGTCCAAGGAAGCTGCAGCCGCCCACAAGGAAACCGCGCACTACAAGAAGTGGCGTGATGCAGTTGCAGACTGGATGGAGCAGCCGCGCAAAGGCGTTCCTTATACATCAATAAAGCCCTGAACGGAGAACAAATTGACACTTTTCTCTTTTTACCGTACTCCGCAACTGCACTTCGGCGTTGGGGTA
Source organism: Fibrobacterota bacterium (assembly GCA_023436205.1). GTDB lineage: Bacteria > Fibrobacterota > Chitinivibrionia > Chitinivibrionales > Chitinispirillaceae > JAEZKC01. The sequence continues at coordinate 95,660 of JAEZKC010000055.1, read as the reverse complement.
TCCGGCAAAATTGCCCAGTCCGCTTCCGTACAGGGAAACACGGCTTTGCTGGTTACCGGCGGAAAATCATTCGACAACAGTCCTTTTCGAAAGCAAATCCTTTCACAGCTGGAGCAACGGGGTATCGCTTTCACAAGGGTTACAGTGGGAAATGAGCCTAAAGATAACCAAATTGATCAAATCTGTGAAGAACATAGAAACAAAAAGATAGCGGTGATCATAGCCATAGGGGGCGGCAGTGTGCTGGATGCCGGAAAAGCCATATCCGCCATGCTCACAGTACAGGGAAACATTAAAGACTATCTGGAAGGAATCGCAACCAAAACGCATCCCGGAACAAAGGTACCATTCATTGCGGTGCCTACCACCGCCGGTACTGGCAGTGAAGCAAGCGCCAATGCGGTGATAACAGTGAGCGGCCCACCTGAAATGAAACGTTCCATCAGACACACTTCATTTGTTCCCGATGAAGCGATCATCGACCCCCAGCTGGCACTCTCCTGCCCGGAAGAGATCACTGCCGCTTGCGGCATGGACACTCTCACGCAGCTTATTGAATCCTATGTTTCAAAAGCGGCCTCCCCCATTACCGACTCTCTGGTGGAGAAAGCGCTTACCATGGTCCTGCCTGCCCTAAAGCAGGTGGTCAAAAATGGAGATGACCTTGAAGCCAGAACAGTAATGTCCTATGCATCTTATATTTCAGGTATAACTCTGGCGAATGCCGGTTTGGGAGCGGTGCACGGAATCGCTCCGGTTGTGGGAGCAAGGTTCCCGGTTCCGCACGGTGCGGCCTGCGGGATTTTGCTTGCTCCAGTGTGCCAGGCCACGATTGAAAGCCTGGAAACCAATGAAAATGGGCAGCTTTTTCTGAAGAAATATTCCAGGGTGGCGGAGTTACTCACCGGAAGGCCTGCGGGAGGCATCAAGGAAAGGTGTGGCACACTTATTGAAATTATTGAAGAACTTGCGTCTGAATTCAACATTCCCAAGCTATCGGCTTATGGAATCTCCTTTTCAGATTTGGAAGAGCTGGCAGATGACTGCAGCAGCAAAAACAACCCTGTTCCGCTCTCAAAGGAGCAGTTCAGGAGTATTCTGAGCAGCTCGATATAGCTCAGAGGCAATTACCACCGATCCGGAACGTACTCTGGGTCTGAACACGTATCCGTCAAAACCGTATGCGGAACACCGCAGGGGGCATTGGAGAGCACAATGAAATATCTGTTTACCTCACTTTTTCTTATGTTGTTTACCGGATCAATCCTGGCGGAGAAAATCGACATCCCGGTCAATTTCAAAACGCTTGACAACGGTCTCAAGGTAATGATTGTGCCGGACACCAATGTGGCGGTTGTCAGCTGCCGTCTCTACTATTTCGTAGGTGGAATGAACGAAGGGCCGGGTACATCCGGACTCTCTCATATGTATGAGCACATGATGTTCAAGGGAACTAAAACACTGGGTACTACCGACTACGCTCAGGAAAAACCCATACTTGACAAGATCGATTCCCTTGACGTTCTCCTTCAGAAAGTCCGCCTGGAAAAAGGTGAAGACGACTCACTTTACCAAACCTACAGAAAAGAAATCTTTTCGCTTCTTGAAAAGCAGCGTACTTTCATCAAAAAAGATGAGATCTGGGATATTTACATGAATAACGGCGGTACAAGTCTCAATGCCTGGACCGGAAAAGATATGACCGCCTACATTGTCACGCTTCCCCGCAACAAGGTAGAGCTTTTCTACTGGATCGAAAGCGACCGCATGCAAAATCCTGTTCTCAGGGAGTTTCCAAGCGAGCAGGATGTTGTGATGGAGGAGCGGAGGATGCGCTATGACAATCGTCCTCTCAATCGTTACTGGGAGCGGCTCAATGCGCTCTTTTATGTGGCCCACCCCTATCGCCAGCCGGTTATCGGTTGGGAATCGGATATCAAGGCATTCACCACTAAAAAGCTCATGGAGCATATCAACCAGTACTATACTCCCGATAACGCGCTCATTGTACTCGTGGGGAATGTCAACCCAGAACAGGCACTGCAGGATATCCAGAAATATTTTGGCCAAATTCCTCCGGCAAAAAAGAAGCAACCGCAGGTGGTCACCCGCGAACCAGCACCAATTGGCGAAACCCGCTTTACTGTCGAAGCAGATGTGGAACCTAGGGTTGATGTCATTTTCCACACCCCCGGTTTCCCCGATAATGAACTTTATGCACTCGACATAGTGGAAGGTATTCTGTCAGGCCGCACCGGACGACTTTATAAAAGACTTGTGGATGAGGAAAAGCTTTGCACTGCTACAGATGCATCGAATGACTTTCAGCTGCATGCCGGAAACTTTCACATTTCTGCTCAGCTAAAAAGTGGCGTAGATCATAAAAAAGTAGAAGCAATTATCAAAGAAGAACTGGAAAAGGTATACAAGGAACCGCCTTCAGAGCAGGAGATGCTGAGAATCAAAAACGAAATACGCATGTCCTTTGCGGAGGGTCTCAAGAGCCTGGAGGGGCTTTCTGACAGGCTGGCATGGTTTGAGCGGCTCGGTTCCTGGAAGTATCTCCTTGAATACCCCGACAAAATCAATTCCATCGATAAAAAGACCATTCCCCAGATTGCGGCCAAATATCTGAAGCCGGAACTGGCAACGTGGGGAGCGATAGTTCAGAAATCAGAAGTACCGCAGATGCAAGGTGTTAAGGAAGAAAGGAATTCATCAGATGAAGGATAAAAAATGGTATGCACTTGCTCTTGCCGCGGCTCTTCTGGCCTGTGCAAGTGGAGCCTCACAACAGACAGCAATGCAGAAGACAGCCGCTACCGCTCAGAAATCCGCCAGCATTGTGGATCATCCAAGCAAGCTTTCATTTGATTCTCTAAACTGGAAAGTTCCTCTGGGAGATCCGTACCGCTCGAAGCTAAAAGGCGGGGCAATCGCCTATATCGCCGTCGATTCCAGTTTGCCGCTTGTAAAAATCAACGCAAACATTCGCTGTGGTTCCCTCAGCGACCCTGTAGAAAAAGACGGTCTCGGAACACTCATGGCAAATCTGCTGCGAACTGGCGGAACCGAAAAATACCCGGCAGACAGCCTTGATAAACTACTTGATCTGCTGGCAATGAAGTTTTCCTTTTCCCAAACGGAGTCTCATGTGGCTTTTCAGGCCACCTTTCTTTCAGACTATCTGGATACCGCACTGGATGTCATGAATCAGATGTTTTTTCATCCCGCCTTCCAGCCCGAAAAGCTGGAAAAAGAGAAGAGTCTTCTCGAGGAATCAATCCGTCACCGTTTCGTGAATCCCGGCCCCATCTTGGGAGCCGCCTATAAGAAACTTATGTATCCTCAGAGTGCGCCTTCTCATTTTGCCAGTTTAGAATCGGTAAGATCCGTCACCAGAGATGATCTAGTCAATCTGCACAAAGAGGTTTTCACAGGGAAAAACATCGTGCTCTCAGCCTCAGGGAAATTCGACAGGAAAAAGCTTTCAGACAACCTGAACAAAATGTTCTCCGGTTCCAAGTCAAAAAAGGAGCAGATCGTTCCATCCATTTCTATACGTCCTTCGCTCAATGCACTCATCGTGCATAAGCCCATCAGCCAGGCTTACATTCGCATGGGTATGCCGCTTTTTAAGCGCCCCAACCCCGATTACTATGCAGTTTCGGTTCTCAATGTGATTCTGGGCGGAAGCGGATTCACTTCCCGGTTGACTACAAAGGTTCGCTCCGATGAAGGGCTCACCTATTCCATCTATTCAAATTCAGAATCTAATTATGTATACCCGGGAACATTCTACATTGACTTCTACACCAAAACAGAATCCTACAGCCGTGCCATAGCCATTGTCCTTCAGGAGCTTAAAAAGGTTCGAGAAGAGGGTGTAACGGAGCAGGAGCTTGAGAATGCCAAGTCCATGCTCATATCGGAGCTGCCCTCCATGTTTCGCTCCCCCGATGATATTGTTTCCACCTATGCCTGGAATGAATTTTTTGGAAGGACACCAGATCACTATGCCAAATACCCCGCAGCCATTCGGGCTCTCACCAGAGAAGACATTAAGGCTGCGGCACAAAAATACCTTGACCTTTCGAAACTGACATTTACCATTGTGGGAGATACGACTGCTCTTTTCAAAGTGCCTTCAAGCGGAGCATTCAGTCTGGATTCTCTCAAGAACAGGAAAATCGTTTCAACAGACTCTCTGGCTTTGATGCCATAAGTTGCACTTTCTCTCTCAGGAGGTCAGGTAGTGAAGATCGCCATTGTGATTCATACCAGCTCCGGTCACACGCTTGCGTTTGCCCGCGCCATTGAATCGAAGCTCATCAGCAAGGGACATGAAGTGGATATCATTGGCTTGCGCACGATCGGTACAGTTACCCCTAGTTCACGCAGCAAATTTGAACTTAAGAGTCCTCCTGAAATGGATGAATACGATGCAGTAATGGTGGGAGGCCCCGTTTGGGCGTTCAAAGCCTCACCCGTTATCATGAAGTATTTAGCTCAAGTAAAGAACATCAAAGGGAAAAAGGCCTACACATTCGTAACCATGGGCTTGCCATTTAAATTCACAGGGGGCGACAGAGCCATCCGTATGATGACCGAAGAACTGGAAGCATCCGGTGCCGATGTCCTCGGCGGAGAGGCCCTGCAGTACCTGTTTAAAACAGACCAGAAGAAGCTGGATGCGGCAGTGGAGCGCATCTGCTCCCATTTTTAACAGTTCGGCTCAGAGAAAATTTTCGAGACCAGATTTTTCTGGTCTCTTTTTACTTACAAGAGATTGGCTGCAAGCTCTGAAAGACGGGACCTCTCCCCCTTGGTAAGGGTTACATGAGCTGAAACCTCTTGGGCCCTGAATTTTTCCACCACATAAGACAGCCCGTTACTTGAAGAATCTATATACGGGTTGTCAATCTGATACGGATCACCCGTGACCACAATCTTGGTCCCGTCTCCCACACGAGTGATGATGGTCTTTATTTCATGTGGAGAAAGGTTCTGAGCTTCATCGATAATGAGATACTGGTTATGGATCGAACGGCCACGGATATAGGTCAGTGGTTCGATAATTAGTATTCCCATGTCCATCAACTCACGAAAACCGCGAGTGTTGCGCCCGGGACGGTTATCTTTGCGCATGATAAGCTCGACATTATCAATGATGGGATACATCCAGGGGGTAAGCTTCTCCTCCACAGTGCCGGGAAGAAACCCGATATCTTTACCCAGCGGTAATGTGGGCCTCGAAACGAGAATTCGGCTGTAAATATTCTGATCAACAGTTCTAAACAGTCCAGCGGCAACCGCAAGAAGCGTTTTTCCGGTACCTGCCTTGCCCACGAGAGTAACCAGCTGAATATTATCATTCATAAGCGCATCCATGGCAAACATCTGCTCATTGTTGCGCGGCTTTATTCTCCATGCTCCCTCACGCTCTTCCGATGCGAGTCTCACAATCCGCTGTTTTTCCGGATCAAAACGTCCCAGGGCAGTCCGCTGAGGGTCTCCCTCTGCTTGTAGAATAACATACTGATGAGGATAAAGCTGAGTATCAGCATTGAAAAAGCCCTGTTCCTTAAACCGGGTCACTACAGATGGGTCCACGACCAGTTCCTTAAAACCAGAGTATAATTCTTCGATATCAACCTTTTCCGACTCATAATCCTCCGCATCCAACCCCAGAGCATCAGCCTTGATCCGCAGATTGATATCCTTGGTAATAAACTTTGCCGGAATATCAGAAGACTCCCGAACCTCAAGAGCAACCGCAAGCACATGACTGTCCTTTTTGCTCCTGTCCCGAAGTTCATCGGGTAATTTTGAGATAATAGACCCCTTTCCAGCCTTAACGAAAAGAGTTCCCCCATTTGAGAGTCTCACCCCTGAGGCCAAATTGTTTTCCCTCCTGAGGTCATCGAGATAACGCGAGGTCTGACGAGCACTGCGCCCTATTTCACTAATCTCCTTTTTGAAATGATCGATATCTTCCAAAACGGAGATAGGGATAATTACATTGTTTTCGCCAAATTTGAACATGGCCTGAGAATCGTACAAAAGTACAGTTGTGTCCAATATGTAATTAATCATCTCTCTTTCAAGCTCCTGATTTTGAGTATGCTATAGATTACGGCCGGACTGCGGTATTAATGAAAATAATATTAATCACTTAAATGGATAAGAATACCGCTGTTTTGATCCATGCAAAGCTTTTTGCAATGCGCGGAAAACCAGTAGCGAGTTTTGAAAGTGAAACTTACCTGGAAAATAGGCATTTTCCTGAATTTCTATTCCCAAGCTGATCAACTGCTGTAATGATAATCTCATTTGATGCCCAGTAGTATTCATCCTCAATAAGAACATTATAGCTGTATTGTCCTCCAGAGTAGCTTAGATTCAACAATCTATTGGTAGCAAGAATGGTATCCACAAAAACTGAACTTCCAAACTGGTTACCGTAAGAGATCATATGCCTGATTTGAATTTCGGTATTCAAACCATCACGCAAGTCATTCCCTCCAGTCCAGGATATAACGTACTGATTTTCAGCTACCCCTTTATTTACTGAAACAACCGGCCTCACTGGCGAGGCATCTGTTCTGAGGAGAAATTCTTTTTTCCCGATCATTCCAGCATTATCTTTACAGAAAGCTGTAAAAACCATTGGATCGGATGATGCCGACAATCTGGAAACAGAAGTGGTGCTGTACCAAAGAGAAGATTTTCCCATCCAATCCGATTCTTGAATAGTGTCAGCAGAACCGCAGGAAACTCCGTAAAGCAGAACTTGATTTCTCTCTCCATGACTTATTAAAGAAATCGGTATCTGCAGCAGATTTTTTCCATCAATATACTCCGGTTCAAGATAGGGAACCACCAAAGTATCATTTTTTGCAATTGTTCTGACGGTATCGCCATTAAATGAGAAAACAGAAGAACAGATACTGACCTGCGGGCGACCGTCGCGGATAGTCACCTTGTAAGATTTCAACTCAGAAACTGCCATTGTATTATCAAAAACAGAAGCTGATATCTGGAAAAAGCCCTGTGGAGCGATCTGAGTAAAAACATGCTGCACCTGACACTGAACACTTCGCCCCTCAATACTGACCGTATCTATGTTACCATCTCCCCAGTCAATCACCACCTTCTTTACGATTCCATCGATATCTGAACACTCGACATGAACAGTGTATTTTTCATTCAACCAGGCTTCATCAAGACCACCAAACGCTTTCCACCGAGGGGAACCATCTGCAATGGTGACAAGCCTGGAATACAATTCTGAAGTGAGACCAGATTTTCCCTCCAGTTTAACAGTCAGTGTGCAGATGCCGGTAGTACCCGTAAAAATTGATAAAACCGGTTGACTGCTACTGTATTCCTGCTGCTTTTCTCCGGAAATGAGTTTTACACGGTATTCCCGTATTCCAACATTTGCGGGATCAGACGCATACACAACCCCCTGTAATTCACTAGTAGAATATAGTGTGTCAATAATTGCGATGGAATCAATTTGGGGCCTGCCGTCCAAAACCTGGATCGTACAGGCATACGATTGACTGCCAGATTGAGAAATGTGTTTTACATTTACAATTTGTATTCCGGAATCAGTAAAAACATGTTCTACACTTTTTAGTGGGGAACTGCATTCCCAAACTGTGTCCGAGTCAAAACTCCATTTACACACACTACCGGCTGAAACGGTGGCAGGAACAACCAAAGTGATTTTTTGACCTGAGTACACAGGGTAAGGTCTAACGAAAATGCCATCCAGAAGCTTTCCATTGCTATCTTGAACATATCCGCCAAACGTTGCGACTGGACTGGAATTGCCGTATAAATCGGTATAGACCACACGAACTGTAAGCAATCCTTCTCGTTCAGTCTGAAAGCTGACCCTTTTCAAATCATGCTCAAAGTTATTAAAAATTGTATCTGATCCCAATAGTATCTGCCACTTATAAATACCGGAAGGAGCCTGATAACCGAGGGCGGTGGTAACATGGCAATCAAAAGCCAAGTCTTTTCCGGAAATGAGTTCTTCAGATGTATTGTTTATTTTTGCATAATACATGCTGTCGCACACCAGCACTTCAGTTTGTAGTTTATTTGAATAAATTCCACTATTGGAACTTTTGTAAATAAAAGATATCCGGTGATAACCGGAGGCAAGAGCGGCTTGATTCAATTCGACCGAAAGTGTTTCGCTGTCTACTTTCACAACAGTTTCGGAAGTATCCGAACCTGCTATGTATTGAATAACACCACTGTCCTCCGAGCTTGAATGCAGATATAAGAGAAAGCCAACCGAATCTCCCGTTTTATACATGAACTGGTGAGAAATGGAATCAAGGATCGTTTCACCAGTAAATTCCACCTTAAGGCTGTTCCCAAACCAATCTTTACACAGTGCATAGATGCCAGAAGTGCCTTCATAAGAAAACGTATCTGAAACAGCATATTCTGAATACTCTCTATGATCAGCATACCACATTACTGTTTTGATATTCTCTAAAGCACTGGAAGTTTCTTCTGGTGCAGTTAGTTGATATTGGTCGTCAAAATGGTGAATGAAGAGCGGCTGCATGACAGAAACAGTGTAAAGAAGGGTATCTTCTTTTCCGTTGGGTCTCAGACAGCGTATTCCCAGCCTACCGGAGAAGGCTGAAGTGAAATAAAGAATCAGAAGAGTATCGGAGGATCCCCGGAATAGAAAAGTATCTATCTTTCCATCGGGAATTGTAAAAACGGAATAGGACTCATACTTGTCAGCACCAATATGCTCCATTTCAATATTATACATGGTAAATGCATAAAAAGATTCATCTTTGGGCAAGATCAGGCGCTCACAATAATCACCCTTGTATACTGAATCATAGGGATTGTTCCAGTCCTGAGTGCACCTGGGACACAATACCAAAACTGTCAATAAAAGATACCAGCTGTTTTTGGTCATACATCCTACTCCTAGTAAGCAAACATGTTGAATACGCTTTCATTTCGGGTAGCATTGTAAAGACTGTCTTTTACTTCTACAATAACCTTAACCAATCCATTTTTCACAGTCTGCGGAATGGCAATTTGTATACTCCTCCCCTCAGACGTTCTGCAATCGGCGACAAGGCTCTTATGTACCATTATCTTATCTGAAAACTTTCCGTTTTGAAAGTCATGCTGCAGCCAGATACTGATCACCGCCTCACCACCATCACTGCTGTCTTCTCCACCATCAAAAATGAGTTCGAAATTTCTGGACCTCACAGTATCCAAAGAAGATGGATATGTGATTTGTATAGGCTCGGGAGGTGCATCGGTTCTGACGAAAAAGGTATCGTAATCAATTTTTTCATCATTATCCCTGCAAAACCCCACAATCTTCAAAGCAGGTGATGAAATGGACACTGGATTGTATCTGGACCATTGACTAAAAAGCCAAAAACTCTTCTGATAATTCCAAACACTATCCATTTCCCCCCAGCTGACTGCATAGGAGATGGCCTGCCCGTCTCTATCATCCCCTTCAAAGGTCAGCATACAATTGATAGCTCCATCAGACCTCGACAATAATGGTGTAAGGAGAGTATCACCATGTACGGCAGTTCTCAAAGTATCATCGAGATAAGTGAACTTTCTTGCAACGATTTTGACGTCAGGTTTTCCATCATGAATGAACACTGATTTCCGGAACTCTCTATTATTTCCGCTGTCGTCAGTTATTACTGTCAGCATAGGTAGTGTATCGTCGTCTTTATTATACGTGTGATTAAATCTGACCGCAATCCGGCTCTGATTCACACCGATGGAGTCCTGGCTTCCGTCACCCCAATCAATGAATACTTTTCTAATGTTACCGTCTGGGTCAAATGCTTTAATTGTAAAAAACTCTGGTTCCCCCAGATTGGCAGTATCTGGAGTAATGCCCAGAAAGCAAGGAGCCCCCCTGTCCACAACAAGTTCATGCTGAATCGTAAACATTTCAGACCACAATCCGTTTTCATTACGAATTTTGGCTTTCACTTCCCATTTACCGACATGTAACGTGTCAAAAGCAGTTGTCAAAACTGGGTTTGCAGAGAATAATCGAACCGTATCCTCCGCCTTGATCATCTCAAGACAAAATGAATCAAGTTGCACCTGTGCGGGATCACTGCCGAAGACCGAAAATGCATGCCCAGTGCTGCTGATATAACAGGTATCATCAAAGGCAACAGAATCGATAACCGGACGGCCATCTCTTACAAGGAGCTTACAGCTGAATTCCTTTTCAAAGGTCGAAGTACGCAGAACTGCATTTACATTATGTTCTCCCGGGTTTTCAAATCTGAACGAAGCTCTGCACCCCTCAACAGACTGATTCAATGCGGAGTCATCAACAGACCAGACCGAAAAACTTGAAACGCAATCGATGGAGGGAAGGATTAATGTAACAATCTGACCTGTAAACAATTCTGAAGGCAATGATATAATCCTATCCAAGCCCGAAAGTGAAGACTCAAATAGCGTACGACTGTCCGAAATTTTCTGCGAGGTATCTCCATAGGTGTCACGGTATTGCACATACATTAATAGTATCCCAGCATTTGATATACGCAGCCCAAAATCTGACAGGGCAGAAACATGATTTGCAACCGTATCGCCATCCAAAACAGCAGTCCATGAGTAGCTTCCACCCAAAGCTTTTGAACTGTCGGATTTACTGGCTTCTACTCTCCAAACCAGGGAATCACCAGCCAGAAATGAATCTGGTATATTTGAAAACCGCAGACTGAATACGGTAGTGTTTACGGGTAAGTAGTATTCATATATGCTTGATCTGCAATCGAATGTATAGGAGTGATAAGTAAAGGAAATAATGCTGGAGTTTCTAATCCCCTTTGAAATCAACAATGATACGGCTGCCGTGCTGTCGGAAAAGACAATTGGTTTGTGAACGGTATCACCTGAAAAAGCAAGAACCAGTTCACCAGAATCTTCAGGAACACTTCTAAGTTCAGCCAGAAATTCCAATGGTTTATTTGGAAGCGTGAACAATGGTCCGCTTACGTTATACACAGAAGGTTTTTCACCAATGGAACGAAGCACAACTGAATCAGCACAAAATCTGAATCCTTTGTTATCCACACATAAAGCTTTAATTAGTAAAGACGAATCATTCCTCATACCACCTGTTAGTAGAGAGCACCCACGGATGTCTTGCTCCAGAAAAGATGAATCAGCATACCACTCGACCCCTTTCAAATTTGATTGACCAGTGACTGTTTGGATCTGCTCCAAAGTAAAACGGATGGTGTCATTTTTAAAAGCGATTTCCCTCCCGTTGATTCTATACGGTGATTTCACCCTAACAGGAAACCGGAATGTATCAATCACCGAATTGGGCCTTTGACCAATGATGCCTAGCATACCTGTAAAGGGAGAGGTGAAATAGAGAGCAAAGGTTTCAGCACTGTACATCCTGAAATGCATAGTATCAATAAAGCCTGATGGTTCAGTGAAGATCTCAAAACGGGTGTACGGTTCTTTTTGAGAAAAGGAAACCGATGATGGAACAAATGCATACAATCCGTTTAATTGTTCGCTTGTTACAGACACTGAATAGGTGCCAGTGTAGTCGGTGCTGTAAGGACTCTCCTGCTCACTGCAAAAGAGCAGAGCTGTCGCAAAAAGGGCAGGCAATACCTGAATACACTTTGACATCATTTCCCCTTGATTGAATCTTTAAAATAACCAGGTCACTCCTGCGGATGTCAATCCAACTCCAGCAAGCACGGCTCCTGTGATCTGCATATTGCGGTTCTGAATGATTCGATTGCGGTAAATGGAAGCCCAGTGAGGGTCTTTTTGAACGGAATATTCATTAACATTGCGGTTGCGCTGCACTGTACTGACGGACATAATAGCCAAGCCTGCCGCTGCAACCCCCAATCCTCCAATGTTGAGAGATAGAAAGACCGCTTTGTTTTTTCCCGGAGTTTTTTCTGAAGGAACATCCGAATGAAACTTTACAGATTCAGTAACAGGCTGAACGGTTTCCATATTCCAGCTAACGGAAAAAAGTTTCCCGTACACCACAGCTGAATTCTCCCCCACCCTGACCACACTCGCATACCCATTATTGTTAAAGAGTGCATTCTGAATACGCACCTTTGTGCGGGCCGCCTTAATATTAATCCCGAAAACACTGTGACTTATGCTCAGATACTGAAGCGAAACCTGCTCGGCTGTTTCCTGAACTTCGATACCGTTCCAGTCAAATGGCTCTGGAGAACCGTCTCCGATACCGGTATCTCTAATTGAGGTAAGCCTTACAGGGCTGTCCTGTGTACCATTAATTATAAGAGAGCCCTTGACAACTATCCCTGTAAACGGCTCGAAAAACAGTTCCGATCCGGCATCAAACGTTAAGCTTTTTCCCGAAGGGACAGTCACCGTTTCAGTCACCCGGTACACATCCGGCCCAAAAGTTCCCGATATGTCACCGGATAAAGTTTGCTTCGCGGAAACCGACCAGAAAAGACAAAGCAGAAAGAAAGCTTTTTTCATGAAAAGCTCCGTTTTCGCTTGAGATTATATTTTTCGGGAAGTGGGCGGAAGCCCTGAGAGAAAAGGTAAGATGAAATGAATATAGATGGGAAAGAGAAAACAGTCAACAGGATTTTTTCGGTTTATTTTTCCGGTAGAAAACAGATATTGCAAATGAAGACTGCACCCCGAATTCTATTACTCGTATTCAGGAAGCGGTACACTCGCAAGAAGAGTTCTATTCTCACTTGTATTAGTATAAACAAATATATGTTTCCTATTAACGGCGAAGACGCCTCATGGTCACCATCACCTTCTCCCGCAAGGTAACATTGTCAAAAAACAGTCATCGGAATCTATCTATCACGATTTAGAGAAGAGGTGTATTATGTAAAAGCCGCTTCATTTTCACCGGCCGATTTAATGAGGGTATGATCCAGATTTAGCAACTTTCCTGAACTAATTAGCAGGGATATGACCTCGACTTAACAGCTTTTCTGAACGATTTAACAGGGTTAATGCCCCAACTTAACAGCCTTTTACCCCAATTTACTACCTGTTTTCGATTGCGGAGAGCCAAAACCCACTGCTATAAACGAATCAACAACAATACTCAATCAATGTATAAATCATCAAAACAGTTGCAAACCCGTTTCTAAAACCGTATATTGTTTCTATGCATAGAAACAATCTCCATTCTCAGCCCGCCCTGGAGATCATTGAGGTAATCGCCTCAACCAGTGATCGATCCCTTCTGCACAGTTTCTTCTCGGAAATCTTCTCGGAGGCTGAGCTGAAGGATATTTCTCTTCGGTGGGAGCTTTTGAAGAAACTACGCCAGGGACTACCCCAACGCCAGATCGCAGCGGAACTGGGAATAAGTCTATGCAAAATCACCCGGGGAGCCAAAATAATCAAGGACTCCTCATCAGCAACGAACAAAATTCTTTCACAAATATCCTGATTCTTTTTCGAAAGGTGTTTTCCCGATGAGCATTAAAGTCTACTTGGACGAATCCGAAATTCCCCGTCAGTGGTACAACATTGCGGCAGACCTGCCCACTCCCATGCAGCCGCCGCTGGGTCCTGACGGACAACCGCTTACCCCGGAAGCCCTGGCTCCTGTTTTCCCCATGAACCTCATCGAGCAGGAAGTGAGCACACAGCGCTGGATCGACATCCCTCAGGAAGTTCTTGACATATTATACAGATGGCGACCTTCACCGTTAAGAAGAGCCATTTTCCTTGAAAAGGCGTTGGGAACACCGGCCCAGATTTATTATAAAGATGAAAGCGTATCTCCGGCCGGAAGCCACAAGCCAAATACCGCTGTGCCTCAGGTGTGGTACAACAAGCAGTTCGGTACAAAAGTATTGACCACCGAAACAGGAGCCGGACAATGGGGAAGCGCGCTCTCCTTTTCCTGCGCCCTTCTTGGTCTTAAGTGTAAAGTATTTATGGTAAGGATCAGTTTTGACCAGAAGCCTTTCCGCAAGACCATGATGGAAACCTGGGGTGGAGAATGCGTGGCCAGTCCCTCAAACGAAACTGAAGCAGGACGCCGTTTTCTGGCCAAGGACCCCAACACTCCCGGAAGCCTGGGCATTGCCATAAGCGAAGCGGTGGAAGCTGCAGTTGCCGATCCAAGCGGCAGCACCAAGTACTCACTGGGAAGCGTGCTCAACCATGTGATGCTGCATCAGACGATCATCGGTCTGGAAGCCAAAAAGCAGCTTGCCAAACTGGGAATCAAGAAACCTGACGTGGTGATCGGTTGTGCAGGCGGCGGTTCAAACTTCGCGGGTCTTACATTCCCCTTTATGGCAGATAAGATCAACGGTGAACAGATCGAGATTATTCCTGTGGAGCCGACATCCTGCCCCACCCTGACACGCGGCATTTTTGCTTACGATTTCGGTGACACCGCAGGGCTCACTCCCATGCTGCCCATGCATACACTGGGACACAACTTTCTGCCCGCCCCCATCCATGCAGGCGGTCTGCGCTACCACGGCATGTCACCTCTGGTTTCCCAGGCTGTTGTGGAAGGTCTGGCAACACCGATGGCCATTCCCCAGGTTGAGTGCTACAAAGCAGCCATTCAGTGGGCACGCACAGAAGGGTTCATCATTGCCCCTGAGTCAAGTCATGCGGTGGCGGCAACCATCAGGGAAGCTCTGAAGGCAAAAGAGGAAGGCAAAGAGAAGGTGATTATGATGAACCTGAGCGGTCATGGTCACATGGACCTGCTCGGATACCAGAAATTCCTGGCTGGACAGCTGAGCGACTATGTGCTCCCTCAGGAGGAGATCGATGCCGCGGAAAAGGAACTAGATTCTTTTCCCAAGGCGGAAGTGAAGAAAACCGGAAAGTGGTAATAGCCAAAAGAGAGGCGGAGTGCTCTTCGCCTCTCTCCTCCTCCAATTGTATAAAGGTTAAATTACATACTCCAACATTCTCACCGGTTCAATGCCTGATGGTGTTACCTTCACCTGTAAAGGTAGTATCTCCACACCACGGTTTCTGGCAATTCCCAGCTTTTTTGAATAGACCAGATCTATATCAGATGCAGGTGAAAAGAGTTCCACGTCTGAACGCTGTATAACATACAGCATCACAGCCCGGAATCCTTCTTCCCTGGCTTTGATAAGCGTTTCAAGATGCTTTTGGCCCCGCTCAGTTAGGGCATCGGGGAAACGTGCATGAATACCATCCTTGAGCGTGACATTCTTGACCTCCACAAAGCATTTTTCTGATTCGTTTTCAGCGTAAAAATCAAATCTGCTGCTGCCGAATTTGACCTCAGGTTTTACATTGGTATAGCCTGACAGCTGAGGGATTTTATTACCGGTAATTATCTCAAAAGCCAACTTGTTCGGATTGACGGTATTAACTCCAACCCAGTCACCGTTGACCTTTATCATTTCCCACGTATATCGGGTTTTACGCTTTGGATTCATGCTATCTGAAAGGTAGACATCCGCATTTTCCTCCAGACAACTCTTCATGGATCCGGAATTTGTGCAGTGGGCTGTGACGATTGAATGGTCATCCAGACGGATATCAGCCAGAAAACGCTTGTATCGTTTTAGAAGGTAACCATGCACAAGGGGGGAATCAAATTTCATTAGATCTCTGCTTCTGCGAAAATGATAGCTGCACTTTACCTGCAAAAAGGAAACATATTCAATCCAGCAGACCCAGAACGTCATCCCTGGTCAAATGCTTGAAAAACGAGCTTTCGGTCTGAATCACCGATTGTACAAGCTGCTTTTTCTGCTCCTGTAACGCGAGCACCCGCTCCTCTATACTGTCCTTTGTTATCATCTTATACACAAAAACAGTACGGGTCTGACCGATTCTATACGCCCGGTCGGAGGCTTGGTTTTCCGCGCTGGGGTTCCACCACGGGTCGAGATGAATAACATAATCGGCCCGCGTCAGGTTAAGCCCTGTCCCTCCCGCCTTGAGACTGATAAGAAATACAGGAGCCCCTTCCCCATTCTGGAACCTGTCCACCACTGCTCCTCTGTCCCGGGTGGAACCGGTAAGCATCTCGCTTTGAATCCCCTGCTGAGCGATTCTCTCCTTAACAAGCTCAAGACCTTTGACAAACTGGGAAAAAAGTAGCACCCGGTGCCCTTCCGACACAATATCCACCAGCGACTGTTCCAAAAGACGGAATTTGCCAGAATCACCTGCAAAGGATGGATCAACCATGGCGGGATGGCAGCAGATCTGGCGAAGTCTCAGCAAGCCTTCAAGTATTTGCATGCGTGAACCTTCCATACCCTCCCTGTTAATGGAATCGATAATTTTACCTTTGTAGATATCCCGGGTGATATCGTAGAGCGTCTTCTGACGCGGAAGCATCTCCGCATAGAGGACCATCTCGTTTTTAGGAGGAAGATCATTGGCAACCTGTTGTTTTGTGCGGCGAAGAATAAAGGGAAAGATAAGCTTCCGTAGCACAGCCGATGTATTGTCGTTAAGATCCCGTTCAATTGGCTTAATAAAATTTTTGGCAAACATCCTGAATGAACCCAGCATTCCCGGATTCAAAAAAGTAAAGAGCGCCCATAGTTCCGAAAGGCTGTTTTCTATTGGTGTACCACTCAAAGCCAGCTTGTGATTTGCAGACAGCTGCCGCAAAGCTCTGCTCACCTGTGAGGCCGGATTCTTTATCGCCTGCGCTTCGTCAAGAATAACGTAATGGAAATGCCTGGTTTTTAGCTCCTCGACATCTCTGATAACTGTTCCGTAGGAGGTTATCACCACATCTGCCATATTCATCACATCGCAATACTTTAATCGTCCGGATCCGTGATAAATGAGCACATTCAATTCTGGAGCGAACTTTTCGGCTTCCCGCTGCCAGTTGAAAATCAGAGATGTGGGCACCACGACAAGAGATGGTTTTGGAGAATCAGTCTTCTTTTCATTCAGTAAAAGCGCAATGGTCTGCACCGTTTTTCCAAGTCCCATGTCATCAGCCAGACATCCGCCGAAATGGTACTTCTTCAGGAAGTAAAACCATTCGTAACCGGCAAGCTGATAAGGACGCATGCTGGCCAGAAAACCCTGCGGAGGCTGCTGGGAATCCATACTGCTGAAAGAACGTAAAGCATCTCTTCGAGTTAGAAATGCTTCATCACCACACTTCTCATCTGCCATCTCATACAGCATATCAGCCAGTGCAAATTGAGAAGAACGTATTGACAAAGACTGCATGCCATTTTCCGCATCGATTGCAGAGAACAGTGCGGCGAACTTTTCAAGCCAGACTTGCGGAAGCATCCCGGAGCTTCCATCAGACAGGAGTACGAATCGGCTTCCCTGCCGCACAGCGTGTATAAGTGATGCCAAAGTGGCGGAAATGCCATCAAAACTGATCTGTACATTGCAGTCAAAAAGCCCCTCCTTGCTGGAAACTGCCACGCTCATCTTGGGAGCAGCCTTTCTGGCATTAGAGGATCGCAGGTTTTCCTGGCCGAAGATTTCAAAGCCGTCGCGGGCAAGCCGAGGTAACTCCTGCAAAGTCCAGATTCGAGGATCATCACAGGGAGTAAACACACCGGTTTGATACTGCGTCAGTTCATAGGTGGCAAGAGATGCGGTCATGACCGTCTCTCTAGCCCTGGAGCGGGAAACTCTGTAAACTGCCCCGTCCTCGGAGGGAACGAGCCTGGTCTGATTACTGTCACTGCGTGAAAACTCTGTCAATCCATCATGATAGGCAAACCTGAGCTCAACCAGGAGCATGGTATCCCGTTCAGAGAGATAAAGCCGACCCATTGGCTTTCCGATGGGCAGGTCAACCACAGAAGGTGGCTCCTCCTCAAGCTCATCATCATCAGAAGGTTCCTCCTCTGGTTCATCGACGGCAACGGGCACCGACCAGGATTCAATATCAGCTTCAGTATCAAAATCGACTTCATCCTGCTCCTCAACGGGAGAACCCCAGTCGATACCGATCTGAATCGCACCGTCAGCATTGGCAGCATACATCGAGGCAACCACATGCTCACATGCCCCGCCGTAGGAAAACCCGCAGGTGCAGTCAAAGCGTATATTTCCCTTTTCCCTGCTCACAACCACCCTGTGAGTACCATTTTCCCGCACACTGGTGATTATATCTTCACCTTCAAAATGGATGGAACTCACCCGTTTGCGTTTATAGCAGCGCAATCCGCTTTCAACCACTGCAGGAAAAGCGTATCGACGGATTTCTTCTTCGGTGAATAGAGCCACTGTTTTCTAAATTTGATGAAATTAGGAGTTCCAATGCCAGGTTCTTCGGGGAAAAATAGATACCGCGCGGAGTATAAGGTAGAACGGTTTTGATGTAGGAGGCTTAGCTTTGAGATCCGAATCAGGCAGTCGCAACCGCACTGATTCGGATTGAAAATAACTTACTGACCGATTCTCAAACCGGCAAAAAATCCCGGCCAAACATAGTGATCCTCATCAACCTCTCTCTGATAATCTCCCCAGGGAAAAGCAGATTTACGTCCGCTATGATTCCAAAGGTAATTTGCAGACACTCCTCCGAAGAGTGAAACGTAAGGAAGTACTTCCCTGCCGGCAAGCAATCTTAATCTGTAAAGTTCGGGGGAACCAGCCACATCATCATGAGCATCAGGCCATTCCCAGTTGGTAAGAAAAGTGTACGCATTGACATCGGCAGCTGCAAACCAGGAGTTGATCGGGATCTGAATACCGGCTCCCACTCCAAGTGCCTCTGTTAATGGTGAATACTGAGGGCGCGCCCCGATGGAGAAAGAGGTATAGAAATTCCTGCTTCCAGACATCAAAGTGGTGTGCAGGTAACCAGATTCATCGGCCCAGAAGTTAATGCTGTGAAGTCCGGTGTGACTATAGTTAATGAGCCCGATCGGGATTCCCCCCTGGATATCTCTGGAAATATTTACAAGACCAATTTGGCAGCCCTTCACATCACGAGCCACATTGACCACACCTGCAGCCTGCAGGCCAGTGATATTCCTTGTCAAATTAAACACACCAGCCATTTGTGTTCCCCGGGAATCACCTATGGAAAGGTTACTTACCCCGGCAAACTGGGCCCCATTAAATCCATGTGAATAATTCAGCACACCGGCACCCTGACCGCCGGAAAGCTTTCCAACCACCACATTTGCCACACCGGCACCCTGACCGCCTCTGAGTGAGTCTCCGACTACGTTCAAAACACCAGCACCCTGACCACCGGAGAAACTGCCACCAACAGTATTCAAAACACCTGCGGCCTGGATTCCCTTGAAGGTGCCACCCACAAAGTTTACTACACCTGCACCCTGGCCCCCATCGAAATCCTCTGCAACCATGTTCATGACACCGGCACCCTGGCCACCATCGACACTTTTACAGAAGTTGAACGTTCCCGCACCCTGACCGCCGGACACTTTCCCCCCGGCGATATTGAACGTTCCGGCAGCCTGAACACCTTCCACCGAACCAAGGAGCATATTTCCTATCGCCGCAGCCTGGAAACCCTGAAGGTGTTTACCGGCATAGTTACCCATTGCGGAAATCTGACCGCCTTTAATAAAATCGGTGGCATATGGAAGAAAAATAGCAAGCTGGAGTCCGTGAAAGGGCTTTGACTGGCGATTAAGAAAAAAGCCCAGAGATACCGTGAAATCTTCAGGAAGACCGGTTGGCACATCGATCTGATCGTTTAAATCCAACCTTAATCCACTTGCTGAAGAAGTGTCGTCTGTGCTGGCAGCATCACCTCTTGAAACCGTTTTTTCACGGGCCACCTTACGGAATTTTGCATCACCGAGGTTTTCCCGATTGCCTTCTGTGAGATTAACAGAAGCTAAAGCACTAGTCGCAGGTTTCTCAAGAAGAATGGAATACTCCCCGGGTGTCAATCCAAGCTCCATGGGGCGCCCTGCGGGTTTATACAATTCTGCAACCAGCTGCCCCTCCGTATTGCGCACAAAAAGACGCCCTTCAAGCTGAGAATCCAAAACGATTGCAGCAGTTGTTTCCCTCATATCAGTCATGACCACATCACCGGTTCCCGAAAGCTTCATATCATAAGCCGGGTGCTGAGGCCCACCCTTGGTGCGTTCAGTGCGGGCAAGCGTTTCATGAAAAGCAAACTGGTAAGCCTCTCCGAGAGTGACCTTGCCATCTCCGGACACATCGGCCGCTCCGCGGAGTCCTGACACAAGAGAATGGGTAAAAAAGGAACTGCCGATGCGATCAGATTCCTGAGAGGCCTCCTCGGCGGAACTTGAGGTAAGAAAGGCATACCCCCTCATATCGGAAGAAACATCTACAGTGAAAGCAGGCCTGGTCTTTCCACCCTTGAGACGAGTGATGGCACCACTGGCGCATGCATCAAGAATTGCAATCCTCACATCAGCAGATATAGAATCTATCTGCTGACGAAATTTTGAGTACTCATAACGACTGTCACCTAAAAGTAATCCCTGATTATCAGCATGTCCGCTGTAATAAAGGACAACTTCCGTACGGCCGCCGGTTGATCGGGCGTTTTTAACCTTTCGCTTCAGCTCCACAAGTGCAGCTTCAAGCCTCCGGGGGTCAGGATTTGAAAGCATGAGGAAATCGGATGCGTTCACACCACCCATCTCCACCAGCACTTTACGAAAGTTATTGGCATCTGAGGCCGCATACAGAAGCGTATCCCGTCCTTTACCACCGTAATCTGAACCGATAGCCAGAGCAAAACGCCTTAATCCCTGATCAGTGGATGCAGAAATGGTAGTAAAGAGAATGCAAACGGCGGCAAAAAGAGTGAAGATTGTATTTTTCATTTGACACTTTCCTTATTAAGAGTGAAGCTTGTCACCTGAAGTGATTCGGTGTTTTGGGAACTATCGATGTCCTTTAACAAAACTAATACAGAATCGATGTCAAAGGGCTTGTGTGATGTGATAAAGTAGAAAATTTCCTGTCCCGGTGTAGCGTCCAGTTCAAAAGAATGCTCCAGTGAAACTGGGGCATCCTGTTTTAGCAGAACTGCGGTATTTCCTGTTCCTGACAGATGATAGGACACCTGATTCCTGCTGTCCACCGATACTATAGCTCCATACTGCCTCCCTGCAGCGTTATAGAGCACCTGCACCAGATCACCAGCCTTGACAAGTTCGCCAGAAACAAGGCTCTGGGAGTTTTTACCCGACTTGCGATAGAGGAAAAGCTGGGGCCCAATCCCCTTGAGCCGTGTTTCATCTGTAATCGAACTTCCGAAACCTGAAATATTGCGCTGATTTCTGATACCCGTCGGCAGAATTAAAAGTAATGCCAGAACACCCATAACAGGAACCAACAAACGGATGTTTACATTCCAAGTGCGTGAAGCGGTTTTCTTCTGCCCAAGCTTCTCGCGTATTGCCTTTACCATAAGTCCCGAAGGATGAGCCGAATCGAGCTCTGAATGCAACTTGATAAGCTCACTGAACCGGAAGCGTAAATCTGCATCCAGTTCAATTTTCTGCTTAATGAACTGGATCTCTTCAGTGGGCAGTTCACCCAGCACATATCTTTCCAGCTTCCAATCCGGAATCGGAACCTTTTCATAATTATCGTTCATGCAACCTTCCCTTCTCCCAGACTTTCGTTGAGCTTTACCAGACTTTCGCGCAACTTGGCAAGACGCTTTCTTACCCCAGATATCGACAGTCCGACCTCCTTTGCCACTTCCTCCAGAGTCATACCATCAAGGAAATGAAGCACCGCCATGGTTCGGGTGGATTCCTCGTGCTGTCCAAAAATCCGCTTGAGCATGCTGCGCGCCTCTATGCGGGAAGTGGGATCTTCCCAAGAGGCAACCAGATAAAGCCACTCGTCCACATAGAGACAATCACGCCGGGAATCCCTGATCATGTTGAGACATGTATTGGTGGCAATTCGATACAACAGACTTGAAGGATATTCCACGGTAAGCCGCTCTCTGCCTTTGAAGAACTTCACAAACACCTCCTGAGCAGCATCCTCGGCCATGGCAGAATCCTTCAGCAACTGGTGACATCGCCTCAACACCATGCTTCCATACTTCTCGTAGATTTCAGTTATTTCCCGGTATTCTAGTCCCATTGTAACCTTTAAACACCACAGGAGAGGAAAAGTGTCACTTTTTTTTTAAAATGAATGATTCTACTCTGATTTCAGGTCAGTGTAGGAGATATTCCAGGGCTGAAATATAAAAGAAAAATGTAATTCAACTGTAAAAAACCTATCCCCGTCTCAGGAAAACTATATTATCTGAGTCATTCACACATTCAGGAGATACTTATGAAGAAAGTACTGATAGTTGTTTCTGCAGTATTGGTTCTGTTTATAGCCGCAGCAGGTTTCTTCCTTTTTCAGTATAGAGCAGAACTCAATGCAATGCGCCCTTTGCCGTCGGGAAAGATTACCGATGACCTCTATGCAATCAAAACTGATTTCGTGAATTTATATTTGGTGGCCTGCAGTGATGAAGAATACTTTGCCATTGATGCCGGAACCAGCAATAAAAAGGCTTTGTCAGAAATGGAAAAGCTGGGAATCAGTCCAGCTCAAGTCAAGGCTGTTTTTCTAACCCATTCTGATTTCGACCATACAGCCGGGCTCTCCATTTTCGATGATGCAATAGTATACCTGTCAAAACAAGAAGAGCAGATGGTAAACGGAAACGTCGCGCGCGGTCCCGGAATGCGCAACAAGCTTTCTGTTCCTTACACATTGTTATCAGAAGAGCCTATCACGCTGGGCAATTGCATTGTTAAAGGGGTTTCCACACCGGGCCACACGCCGGGAAGCATATGCTACGTTGTAAATGACAGGTATCTCTTTACCGGTGATTGCATTAAACTTGATGGCAATAGAGCTGAACTTTTCAATGCCAGATTCAACATGGATGGCGAACTGCAGAAAAGATCTATACTGAAATTGAAAAACATCCCTTCATTAAATAAGGTATTTACCGCACACTACGGGAGTTGTGATTATAAGGAACTGCAGTTTAACTAATCATTTAGCTTTGGAACCAGTTCTTTTAATTTTCATATCGTGGGTACCGTGATCGGCAATAAACTGCAGCGCGCCCATCATTTCTGATAAACGGAATCGTTTATGCCGGAGAGCAGCCAAATCTGCACGGCTATCCAGATGTTCAATCTGAGTGGCAATCATATTCACCTTACAATTAAGAATCTGGACACTGCCAAACAGATCAAGAGCATCTATGGTGAGAAGATTTGCCGAACATTCCACATTATTCCATTTTTGCACAACAGATTGAAACAGGGAATAATCGATAGGGCAATCAGGAGACCAGCGATAAAACAGTTTTTCAGCCTTCTTGTCGAGAAACTGTAAAAGCTCCGAGACCGCCAAGGCCTGATCGGATTCACCAAGTAATTCGGTACACTCAGTATCACCCATATCGATACTGAAGCAAAAACTGCTCACCTTGTCCAGCAGTAAATAGCATTCCCGACAAAACTCGTTTTCAGCAGCCTCAAACTGTTCCCACAATTCATGATTGCGGAATTTATTCATGATTCTGATAAATTCTGCAAGTCTCCTCTTTAGTGATTTCTCGAACGATGGATACAAGGATAATTCATTGAGCTTTTCTTGCCACAACTTTGCGAAGCGCGGGTATTCGGAAAGCATCAACTGATCATAAGAGAATGTCTGCATTCTGTCTATTTCGAATTTTTCTCTGAGTTGATCGGCAAGAAGCACTCTCGCATTAACAAATTTGAAATCGCGCGGTCTTTTGGCACTAAACCGGCTCGCAATCCCCGAATGTTCAATTCTATGCATCATGAAAAAACGGGTAAGGCGCAGTTCATTGAGAATGTCATTGTTTTCCAATCGGAACGAGAGCATTTCTATGTACTTCTCGACTTCTCTCATTTCATCGACAAAAGAGATAATTCCGGCTGTTTCACATACAGACTGATTCTTTTCATCAAGGAAATTGCTTATAAGCACCTCCATTTCATCAGGCAACCAGTAATACCCTTCTGTACGCCTGTCGAAAGCCACATGGTAACTGCCATCAGATTCAACAAGATCCCATGATGCTTTGAAGGTGGGGATTTTCATCAGTGCTTCTAGCGGGTCGACATCGAACTGCTCGAGCAACGCCAGATCCTCGCTACTGAAACTGATATCAAGATTATCCCCGATAGTTTCGCTGATATGCTCCCATAAAACATACCTTCTTTTCTCATATTCATCGAGAATAGGCCAGATTGCATTGCTTGAACAAGCTTTAAGAAGATCATAGTACTTCATAAACAAAGACCGAAAGTCCTCTATCTGTTTTTCGGTACCTGTATTAAATGTTGTAATATTCAATAGACTGAGGCTGAAAGAGTAGAACTCTTCATGAGACAGGTAATTGGCATTCCTGAGTTTGGCCTGCATACCTTCCCTCCCGTAGTGCAGCATTTTTCAATAAGGGTTCTGGATTAGCTATAAAAAGCTGTTCAGAGCATATCGATGACAGCCTTGAGCTTGTGCTGAATCTGTACAGCCACATCACTCAAGCTTTCATTCTGAACGGCAGACATGCTGGCCAGAGGATCAATTACAGCCACCTCAGTAAAACCATTACCGGTTTCCTGTATGACCACGTTACAGGGAAGCATCAATCCTATTTTCCCTTCCGAAAGGAGCGCCTTGTACGCAAAAGGGGGATTACAGGCACCCAATATATTGTATTTACGAAAATCAGCATTAAGTTTCATTTTTAAAGTGGCCTGCACATCTATTTCGGTAAGAACACCAAACCCCTGCTGCTTAAGGAGCTCTTTAACCTTTATTTCTGAATTTTCGAAGTTTTCTTCAACTGTTTTCGCAAAATAATAGGACACATGCCTCTCCTTTGATCTCTGCAACAACAAATTTTGCCCCTATAGAAATGCATCAAAGATCAGACCACTTTATTTCTGGGTGTAAGCGGGCAAATGAAAGGAGAACTGCGTAGAAAACAGCAAGGGGAAGAGCTTCCGAGAAGCCCTTCCCCCGCTGAATTTTAAAAGAGGTGTTATGCTCTTCTTTTTGATAAAAGACCGAAAGAATTGGCACTTACCAGATCATAGATCTTTGAAGAAAATCCCTTCATAGAAAAACCCTGATTTGATTTGTTGTTTTTCTTATACTGACGATGGAACTCATCGAGACGACGAGCCTGCAGTACGAACGCCTCCATGTTAGCCTCGATAAGCTGAGGGAACGGGCTGCCATCGGTTTCTATCGCCAGGAAGGGGAATTCACCAATATCGGCGTAATCATGAGCCTTTTCCTTCCAGCCTGGAATTCTGGACTTGCCAATCACATTCATCTCCTTCTTCAGGACTGATTCGGCAACCCTGGAGGGCATACAGCCAAACGGTCCGATAGAGATGATACCACAGGAATCGTTAAGAATTTCCCTGAGCGCCAGACCAACGGTAAGAATGGCCTCACCTCTGAAATGGATGTTCATAAGATGCAATGCCGATTCTATAGTCTTTTCGATTTCCACCATTTCAAAGTGATAAACTCCACTTTCCGACAGAATCGATTTTATTCTGCGCTCCCACCATTCCTGAATCTGGGAGGTGAGGCGAATTTTAAACATGTCCTTGAATTCGAATTCTCTTTCGCCGAGCTTGGCGTTAAGCACATAGTTACTGTAGCAGAGGTACTCATGCACCGGTGCCACTTTCACCATGAATCCGTTCTTTTCGAGGTAATCGACGATATTTTTGCGACAGAACTCATCCCTTCTCACAAATATTTCCCCGATAAGGGAGATCACCGGCACCTCCGAGGGTTTTACCTTGAGAGGAATCTCGGAGAGACGTTTTGCCACTATGGTAAGCAGTGTGGAAAAGCGTGTTGAGAGCTTGCCTTCAAAGTACCTTATGAGCTGCTGCCAGCAGTCTTCCACAATCTCCAGCGCCTCATCGCGATCCTTTGCGGCTACGGAAACCATGCTCCTAATATCCCCGAAGACATCTGAAACGACGATACCCTGCCAGGCCTTGAGCAGATTACGAGCGCCCAGCCCGGCATAACCGTTTTCATCAGTCATCATGAACATGGCTGCGTTGGGGATTTTCTGTTTTTCAATAAGCTGAGTTACTGCGGTTCCGTACTGGCCCAATCTGCAGGGACCTCCACCGGTAGCCATAAAGAAGAGACTGATCTTATTGGGGTCTTTACGCTGCTTAAGGTAGGTGAGAAAAGATCCGGTTGTCACGATGTAGGGAACACACTCTTTACAGCTGGTGTTTTTGCGACCAAGATTCAACACTTCCTTATCAGCCACAGGCAATGCCCGGGCATCGATACCGATACTTCTGAGCACCGCAGCTGTGGCTTCGGTACCGTAACGTCCCATAGAGGGAAGCAAAAGCTCCACTCTGGGATCAGTAAGAGAGTAGCTGTTGCCTTTTGAATCGATAACCACTGCTTCTTTTCCGTCCACCACCCGACAGGGGACAAAGGAGGTATCCTCCGGAGGCAGGGTCTTCTGAATCCGGCGATAACTCTGCATAATGTCAACTGCAGCTTCTATTCGTGTATCAATTCCGGCATCGGCAGTGTGCTGGTCAAGTTCAAGTGTCAATGATGGCTTGCTCTTCATGAGATTGCGGAAATAGCCGAGCACAAAAGAGTCCGGCCCGCAGGAGAAGTTAGTTATATAAATCCCGAAAAGGTTATCCCTTTCCTTGACAAACTGAGCAGCCTTCATGATCTTCTGCCCCATACCCCAATACATCTTTTTGTTTACTTCATACTCAGCGGCTGGAAGCATATCATAAGGGATTACTAAAAATCCCCGGGAAGCCGCTTTGTGTGGAATTCCCATGTTGGCATCGGATGCAAAGGAATTATACGGACGACCGAACACAACCAGACCGAAAGTATCGGGGTTTTTGTCGAGATGCTCAAGAGCCTGACGTCCGCGGTTCTGAAGTTCCCTTTCAAAGGCACGCTGTTTTGAACAGGCTTTTCTGAATGAATCTTTAGCTTTCTTCTCATCAACTCCCATGGCGATGGCCATCTCGATGAGGGCGTTTTCAGCTCTCTCGAAACGTCCATCCATACGCAACACTGGTGAAAGCACCACTGTTTGGGACTGCTCTATTTCTCTTCGGAAAGTTGTTTTAAGATAATAGGGCTCTCCCTGCACAAATACACAGACCTTACTGTATGTTGGTACATTAGGCACTGGAATCTGAGAAACCTGGGGCAGGAAAATATAGTCAGGTTTCTGATTGAGCAGATTCAGAAAGCTTCCGTGAGTCAATTCAGCGGGCAAACAGAAAGCAGCTTCGATACGAGCAATACCTTCCGGTTCTATCTTGTCGGAAAGAACCACCTTAAAACCCATCTCATGAAAATAGTTTGAGTACAGCGGATAAAAGGTATGCGAAAGGAATGTCCTCATAATGCCCACGGTGCGAGTAGGCTTGTCCTGTTCCACAGGGGGCTGCTCATCTTTTATGCCGAATTCATTAAAGAGCAGATGATTGCGAACCGCCACCAGATCAAGCTCCTCGACATCAACTTCCTTGTTAAGGCGCATGTTATAGTATTTATTACACACACCACCAAACGGATAGAGTTTGTCATTCACTCTGATACGGGATATTTCGCATTTGCGATCGCACTTTTCCTTGCCTCCCGCACATACAAAGCTTCCTTCACGCTTGGCTTCACGCTCGATAAGTTCATCGAGATTGAATTCTGCAGTTTCAGAAATTTTCAAATCGATGCGATTGGCAGTTTCAAGTGCAACACCAAAAGCTCCCATCAAACCCGGTTCGGGAGGCACGATGATCTCATGCTGCATAAGTGAAGCCATGGCCACCGGCACAGCCTTATTGTAGCAGACTCCGCCCTGCATGAATATCTTTTTACCGATCGGGCGTGAACCCTTGACTCTGTTGAGGTAATTAAGACAGACCGAGTACACCAGACCAGCCAGGATATCATCCTTGCCGATGCCTTCCTGCCCGGCCATTTTGATGTCGCTTGAAATGAAGGCGGAGCACTGATCGGTAAAGTTAGGGGGGCATTTCCCCATAAGTGCCCTGTCGCCTATCTCTTCGGTAAGCACATTGAGAGATTCACGAGCAGATTCTTCAAGGAAAGAACCAGTTCCCGCGCTGCATGCCTCATTCATGGCGTAATCTGAAGGTACACCGCCGGTCAGATACGTGTATTTGGCATCCTGACCACCAATCTCAAAAATGGTATCCACATCCTTGTCGAAGTATGCAGCAGCAGTGGCGTGAGCAATAATTTCGTTGATAACATTATCTGTAAGCGCATGCAGAGCTGCGATCTGTCTTCCAGAACCGGTTACGCCCAGACCGGTGATGCTGAGTTTTTTATCTCCGATTTGCTTCTTTATTTCTTTATAGCAGTTGCGGGAAGCCTGTATGGGGTCACCATTGGTGCGCAGGTAAATGGATGCGACAACAGCCCTGTCATTTGTGCGCAGGAGCACAGCCTTAGTAGTGGTGGAACCCACATCAAGACCCATGATACATTCATCACCGTCATCGGCTTCCCCCTTTTTCATTGATTTAAAGGAAACAAGGCCGAGAGCATCCTTCAAAGGAGCATGTCTGCCAAATGATGAGGGGGCGTCGTGAATGACAGATGCATGATCGGAAGGCAATGGAACACATTCATGCTCGGTAGCCCAAAGCGCGGCACCATAGGCTTCAAATACAGCAGCCGAAGAAAGCACGTCAAGGTTATTGAAACGTTCCTGCAGGATCTTGACCATTGCAGTGTTGAGTGATCCCCCGCCGATAAGGACGGCCCGATCGCAATCCATGTCCTTCACCAGCTCTGAAATCTTGTCGGCCATCATCAGGCACAAACCTGCGGCGATGTTTTCGCGGGGTTCACCTTTATTCAATGCATGTGTGCAGTCGCTTTTGCAGAACACACTGCAGCGGCCGGCAATTTTATGAGGGGTTCCCTTATTGGCCAGCTCCACGGCCTCCTCAAGAGTCATCCCCATACGCCGGATCTGCTGGAGGAAGAATTCTCCGGTTCCAGAAGCACACTTATTTCCCGAGTGAACGGAACTAATGCCGCCTTTGGAATTGATCACATAAACAAGCTGGGTCTCTCCCCCGGAGCTAATGACCAGTTCAGGAAACTCTTTACCTTCATATTCAGCCCTCAGGGCGCACTCCACCGCTTCCGGTTCGGAGATATTTGACAAGTCAATGCTGGAGCGAAACGCTCTGCCCGTAACAGCAATTCTGTCCACATCTGAACAGACACCTTCATTAAGAAGAGCAAGGATTACCTTTTTGGGATCGCCCTCATGCGCCACACGGCCTGTGTGCTCCACCGCCACAGAATTGCCATCCGCGTTCAACTTGACATACTGAATTGTAGTAGCACCAAAACAAACGCCCAACGTCTTCATAGCTGCTCCATTTCGTAAACTGAAAGGTCAATCTGGCCCTAACAGCCCTTGGGAACTGACATGCCGCTCATCGAGTGGTTATGAAACTTCTAAAAAATACAAGTGAGCAGAGAGATTCATCCGCGCAGTAAAATGTCAGAACCTGCAGTGAATAGTTTGTGTGAACAGCAAAATATATGCTGCACCGACAGAAAGACCCTTTTTTTATCATTAAGCCATTAGAACACCGCCATACTGCCTTCGGTGGTTTTAGTAATAAAGCTGGCAAAAATTATCTTCAATGCAAGATAACTGTATAACAATATATAAAGTCCATGTTTTTGATGCAACAGAAGTGAGGAAAACGGCATGTACAACGGTCAGGATAAGAAATCAGTGGAAAAATACTCATCAGCGGTAACACTGTCGGACATGGAAGTCTTCATTTTTCCGGAGCTGATGTATTCCTTGATACTTGCCAATATAATGTCTCCAAGACTCTGGCAGTGGAAAGATGATCCCTGGTTTGCCAAAATGGATAAAATGAATAACCAGAAGCGGATTCAGCGCCTAAAACAATATATAATGGATCACTTCGCCTTCAACCTGGACCTGGACACTTGGGGACTGACCACCAAGGAACGGGAACTAGCCCGGTTTTCGGAGTTCATCAATGAAAAGATTCTTGGTGAAAGCAACGCGCTCTTCGGGTATGAGGGTGACAAATATTACTTCGACATAGACATCCGAAGACATTTCGGTCTGGACAAATACTCCTCAAGTGTCATCCCCTACTGGAAAACCGAAACTCTGGAGGCAATGGAAGCATTCAAGTATCGTAAAGGGTATCCGGAAGGCGCAGGTGAATGTGTTTCCCTGGCTGCGCTGTATGCCTCTGCCTCATTTGCCGTAGCGGGAATTCCTCTGGAAAACATTTACATGCTCGCCACGCCGCTTCATTCGCAGAACTACCTGGACATAGGAGACGGCATTATAACCAACAACCGCCGCATAGTGACAAAGAACATGTGGTTTAACGGAACCGAGCTTTCAGCCAAAGCACGAAGGGCACTTGAAAACGAGCGGGTAACTATCGTGGCCCACAATTCGGGACATATTCATACGCTTTATCCCAGAGCGACAATTGACCCTGAACATTATAATAAATTTAAAACCCGCTTGAGTCGTTATCTGGCCACGGATATTACCTATGAAGTTATGACTAACTTTTTGCGCCAGAACAGCAAGCTGCAGTGCTGTTTCCAGATTTCCCATTCTTGTTGTGGAAAGCCCCGTTATATCGAAGCGGAAAAAGTATACAGCTATGAGCATTCCAGTAAATTCCGGGTGGGTGACGCGACTCAGACAAACCTGCTTCATGAGATTGAGGAGGATGAATACTATACAGAGCCCCACCCGAACAGACTTATGCTCAGTGAACTGGAACAGTTTTTCCGGGACAACAAAGTTTCTGTCAAGGAGCACCAGAGTCTTGACAATTTGAAGCAACAGCTCCCCCATTGCTGCATCAACGCAGAAGAGGTGCTGCGTGACCTGATCAAGTTCTGCCGCACCGTTCCCAGACTTCCCGATGATGCAAGTAAAACCTGGGAACGCTCCAAAGCTATCGATCTCAGGGGAGTGAAAAGCGCCCAGGAAGCCCGGGAGGCACTGGAACAGATGAGAGATAACGAAACGGTCGATCTCGCTTTCACCGCCTTTCGAGATTTGTCTTCATCGCCCTGGAAACCTTTTCTCAAGGCTGCAATGGAGAGAAACCCTGTATCAATTACTGATACAGCAAAGGAAAGCATGAATCGTGTTTTCGAAACGCTGAATGCATTTGAAAACAGTTCAATTTACACCGAACCGTTTCGTCTTGCCCAACCCGATGAGGTCTGGAACTACAGAAGAGGCGATGGACTGGAGAAAGCGATATGCATGCTGAACATCTGTAAAAGCAGAAATCCCGAGGAGGAGGCACTGCTTGAGACAGACCAGAAAAGGGCGCGGGTGAAGTGCGGAAAAGATGAATTTCTTTTCGAAACAGCCAAAAGCATCAGCTCTCCTCAGAGCAGCGACTGGCAGTTTTAATAATTCAGCCAAGGTTTTTTTTAACAGTCTGAAGAGGAAAAGTGCTATTATTATTACTTTTCAGCAAATTTCTATTGTACAAATAACATTAAAAATATTATACTAACGCCAGTAGTACATATTCTCATTCTCAATGTATCAAAAAGGAGTCCTTTCATGGCAGGAAAAAGCCTGACCCAGTCCCAAGTGATTCAGATGCTTTCTGAGATGGAACAGCTTCCCAAGAAGCAGGTCAAATCCCTCCTGGACAATCTCTCCGCTCTGGCCTACAAAGAAGCCAAAAACGGTTTTGTCGTCCCCGGTCTGGGAAAACTGGTACTTGTACAGCGCAAGGCCAGAATGGGCAGAAACCCCGCCACAGGTGAAACCATAAAGATTCCTGCAAAGAAGGCTGTAAAGTTCAAGGTTTCCAAGGCTGCCAAAGATTCTATCCTTGGCGCTCCTGCAAAGGCCGCTCCCAAGGCAGCCGCAAAGAAAACTGCAGCGAAGAAGACCGTTAAAAAGGTTGCAAAGAAGAAGTAATTTCTTTTTTGAACTGATATTGAGAGCGGAATTCAGTAATGAATTCTGCCTTTTTTATTTGCTGTTCACAAGCTTCGTTATGCATCTAACCATATCATCAGGCAAGTCGGCAGAAATCGTCAGTGGCCTTTGAGTAAATGGATGCACAAAGGAGAGTGATTCGCAGTGAAGAGCATGCCTCGAAATATCCTCAGACAGAGAATGACTCCAGAATTCCTTCTGCATTGACAAATACTGAACCGGATCCAAATTGTAAAGTCTGTCCCCTGCTATGGGATACCCCATAGATGCAAGGTGAACACGAATCTGATGAGTGCGACCACTAAGGGGAGTTACTGACAGAAGAGTATAATGATCCCCAAGCGGGAGCGCATGGTCAATCCTTGTCAAAGCCTGCTTACCGGATTCATTCACCCACTGCCGGTAGGAAATGCCTGAAGCCTTATCCTGAGAGATCGGATTATCGATGTGCATGGGCAGCTGTTCTGAAAATTTTCCTTTCACAATCGTCTTATAGTGCTTTTCTATCCTGCCTTCATTGAAGAGAGTGCCAAATGGTGCAATCCAATCGGGACTCTTAACCACCAGTACCACTCCTGAAGTTTCCCGGTCGAGCCGGTGAACGGAGTGACAGTTGGGATAAAGAGGACTGTGAGCATATCTGAGCTGATAAATCAGATTATTTCGAAAGCTTCTGCCAGCTCTGTGCACCAGAAGATTTCCAGGTTTATTAATACCTAGAAGATAATCGTCTTCGTAAACTACAGCAAATGCCAGATCTGCCGGGGGCTCATCGAAATCTCCTGCATCATACTGAATCGAATCTCCACCATTGACTTCATCACTCACAGAGCTGATGGAGCCGTTGAGAAGCACTTTCTCTTCAGCGATTCGCTGGCGCCACTGTTCAGAACTAAAATAGGTAAATCGATTGCAGAGATAGTCAAGCAAATTGACTTTTTTACAGTTGCAGGGTACCTTTGAGGAGAATATCATATTTCATTTATGTACAGTGGTTTTGAGCCTGAAAAAGTATTGCTGTGATAGTTAAATATAATTACTTCTGTCTGTTTGCGTCGGTCTATATTAATCACTAGTCTATCGATATAGCGTCTTGCGATGAAAAGACCCCGGCCATGCGAATCAAAAAGCCCCAGAGGCATCCCGTTTTCATCCTGCGCGATCTGGCGGTGAAGCCAATAGAGCACATCGACTTTTTTCAATCTGCCACCTTTATCCTTTACAGAAACGGCGTATTTCTGGCAGTCGGAAGCGACAGTTACCTCAACGGCAGTATCATCGGTGAGCTCAAAATCATGATTCCACAGCTCCTTGCGTTCAGGTGACTCATTACGTATTCCATAAAAGATGGCGTTGGTGAGCAGCTCAACAAGCACCAGCTCCAACCGTTTCACCCGATCGGGATCGTTAATGACCGAAATAATCTTTTTGGCATCCTGATCAAGATGGTTTGAACGCAGGACTGAAAACCGGCTAAACTGCACATCCGGCGAAAAATACCGGTCCAGACCAAAAATGTTTCCGTCAAGAAGATTGTGCAACACCGTCGAGAGCTCCAGAAAATTAAAGGGAGTGGATTTTACAAAAATATTTCCGATATCGTGGTGCAAGGCCAGGTCGAGATAATCTTCGACATTGTAAGCAGTAATAAGCACTCTTTTCGTTTCCGGATATAGATGCTTGACTTCCTTTAAAAGATCAAAGCCCTTCATCCCCGGCATGTTTATGTCAGAAAGAACCAGATCCACCCTGTTATTTCTGAGGATTTCCAGAGCATGCAGCCCATCCTCTGCCGTGAGTACCTCATACCCCTCATCCTCAATCAGGTAGTCAGATATCAATTCCCTGATCTCAGGTTCGTCGTCAACTAAAAGAATACTGTATTTCTGATCCATCTCTCTTCCATTCAAAAGGGCATACAAAAAAAACTGACACAACCGGGAGTATCAACTATTTTCTCATAATCACCCTGAAAATTCAATGTGCCTGACTGCAGCCTGGAGAATTATGGTTCACAAACATTTTCCCGGTTTTGCGTACTGGTTCTCATTACCTGGAATACAAGCCTTCACGGGTCTATCCTGCGGAATCATGTTTGGCAGTTTTTTCAATTCCCCAGCCCTTCCCCAAGCCTCATTTTACAGCAAAATCCTCATTCTGACAAGCGTTTTAACATTGACTAGTGCAATACTGAGCAGAAAATCACTTTACAGGCTGCTCCTTTTCCTAATCTGCGGATATGCTCTATTCACCTATACTGAAATAAAAACAGCTACCTTTTACCATTCTGTTGAAGCCCTCTGCATTGATGGCCAGTTTCTTATCCTCGAAGGCAAGATTTGCGGACCGGTAGCACTGCAGAACGGACGCTTTCAGTTTAAAATGCGAGTCATTTCATCCCCAAACCCCAATATCCACAAGCTGTTTAAAAACAAACTGTTCCAGTGTACTTCAAAAAAAGCTCCTCCTTCAAGCGGTTTCATCAAGACCAAGGGTTTCTTCAGTCTGCCAGATGAACCAATAGGTCCGTACGGCTTCAACCAGAAAGTGTACTTCCTGACCCAGAATCTATGGGGGAAATTGAGAATAGCAGAAGTTTCTTCATCTGAAGGACACAGTGACTGCATGGCGTCTGTTGCAGTAACACTTAGATCAAACGTTCACAAGGTAATTGCCAGAGCGAGAAGTGAAGATGTCCGCAGTATCTTCCATGCAGCCTTTCTGGGAGAACGCGAACTGCTCTCCGCTACAATCAAGGATCTCTTCAGAAAAGCGGGTATTTTCCATCTGCTTGCAATTTCAGGATTCCACGCGGGCCTGCTTTTTATGGCGTTTCTGACCACCATGAAACTTACCAGACTCCCGACAAACACCTGTATCACCACAGCCCTTGCCGGTCTCTGGGGCTATTTGTTTTTCATCGGCCTCATCCCCTCCCTTTTCAGAGCCACAATTATGGTTACATTCGTTTGCGGCTCCATTCTGATCCAGAGGAAAAACCATGTTGTACACTCCCTGGGCATGGCAGGAGTGATCTGGCTTCTCCTTTCCCCCCACAGTCTCTTTACCCCCGGATTCCAACTTTCCTTCGCTGCCACCGCAGGAATAGTCCTGCTCTACCCAGTACTCAATTCCCTGACGCCGGAACTCCACAGCAGAATCGGATCATTTCTTCTGAAGTGGCTCCTCTCCTCAATTTGGATATCCCTCTCCGGCTTCCTTTTCACTGCACCGGTTCTGCTCTATCACTTCGGGGCAGTGTCTCTATTCGGTATACTTTTCAATGTACTGGCGATTCCACTGATGTCCATGGCAATGTGGGTATTCTTTTTCGGCATGATCGCGACAGTTATCCCACCACTGAGTACACTTCTCATAGGAGTGGCCGACGCTCTTCTTTCATTATTGATTTACACGGCCAAAATCTGCTATCTGATCCCCTTCAGCGAACTGCATTTCAGCGCCCCAACAGCTTTGCAAATTATTACAGCAGCAGTTTTTGTGATGGGACTTTGCGCAGTACACAAAACTTCCCGCGCGGTCTACTTAAAAATCGGCGGCGGATTAACTCTATTGCTTTTCGCAGTTCTTCACTTGAGTTCATTATACTTTGGAAAGACGGAACTGGTACAAATGTCTCTTGACGATTCAAGCATCAGTGCGGTTATTCTTAAAAACAGAGCTATTTGGCTTATTGGATTATCAGATACGAAAAAATATCATCAAATCTGCGAACAGGGCCTCAAACCGCTTCTTCACCATAGGCAGGGCAAATCCGTTGATCTGGTAATAACCTCTGAGGATGGCCGAGCAGAACTTGAAAACTGTTCTAGCAAGCTTGCAAAAGTCGCCTGTTGGGTACAGCCACCTGAAAGGCAGATCGCCGCAAAAACAGTAACCCTTTTAACCCTGAAAGCAGAAGGGTGCACTCTGCAACTCTATCAGTCTGAATTTCTGCTGAAAACGGGTAAAACGTCTAAAAAGGTGTTAATGAAGGGTGATAAAAACCCTTGATGCATGGTCACGATATCTGCGGGTAATAAAATGAGGCAAAAAATAGCCGCCCTTTTTATATTTATATAAACGTTAAGGGCAATGAACCAGCTGCCATAATCGAGATTATTTGATGAACATAACCACCAAAAAGTCTAAAGACTGGGATCTTCTAGTTCTGGACGGGAAATTTGTTGTAAAGCAGCTCATGAATATCAGGGTAGTCTTGAATGAAATCGAAAATAGAGAAAAAAGCCCAAAGATTGCATTCGATCTGAGCAAAACCAGCTATATCGACTCCAGCGCAATCACTGCCATGCTTAATCTTCAGAAGCGGCTTGGAGAAAAAAACGGCAATTTTGTACTGATCGGTCCCAACGAAGACATCACAGATATACTTTCCATTGTTGGATTCGATAAACTCATTCCCATCTTCCCCACTCACCAGGACTTTGAACGCTCGGTAACAGAAAGTTAAGAGCAACATATTAATGAAATTCGCCAACCTTCCGATAATCACTTTACTTGCAGTAATAGGGTGTTCCTCCAATAATTTTATTCAGGAGGAGGAACTGATTAAAAGCTGGTCTCAAGGAAGCGCATACAAGGTGATTGATTCCCAGTGCAAATTGACGGACAGATTTCCGAGTCTTCTGGATTCCATCCGTCGGATAGTCACCCCATCAAAGGATTATTCCGTTAGGCTCTCAGATTCCGACGGTACACAATACTCCCTTGGAATCGGTACTCCATTCAGAAGTAAATCCGACAAGGAGTACCCTTTGGTGATCTATCTTCATGGTGGAGTGGGAACGACTGTCGATAATAAAGGTGAGCGCGCCTATGAGATGCTTTCAGGCCTCAGAGACAGCCTCGATCTTTTTCTGGCCAGCCCTTCGGCGAACCGATTTGCACCCTGGTGGACAGCTCGAGGACAAAAGAGGATTCTGCAGACAATTCGATACATGACCCTTCAATACCCTATTGATAAAAACAAAATTTTTCTTTCCGGAGTCAGTGATGGAGCAACAGGATGCTATGCTGCAGCCAATTCCATCAATGGTCCCTTTGCAGGCTTTTTTGCCATCTCCGGTTACGGAGGAATGCTTCCCAATCTGGGGATCCGGATCTCTCTGGAAAACATGAAGCGGCGTCCCATTTACAATATTAATGCAGGGAACGACAGACTCTACTCATTACCCATTGTGGAAAGATTCCTTGACTACCTGGTTCAATCGGGTATACCTCTGGAAAGAAAGATTTATCCTGAAGAACAGCATGGATTTGATTACCGGGAAAAAGAGGTGCCTGCGCTAGTGGAAAGAATTCGGTCCTGGTCAAAGCCCGAGGAGCAAAG
Source organism: Fibrobacterota bacterium (assembly GCA_023436205.1). Lineage (GTDB taxonomy): Bacteria > Fibrobacterota > Chitinivibrionia > Chitinivibrionales > Chitinispirillaceae > JAEZKC01. The sequence continues at coordinate 58,218 of JAEZKC010000055.1, read as the reverse complement.
CTTTAACTGGGAACTGATAGATGGTCTTCCCAATGCTCCAGAGGAAATTGTGGATTTTGAGAAACAGAACAGCAATCAACCGGCGAAATTAAAGGTCGTCGTATCAGGAACAGAACTGCACATCAGTGCAGAGAACCTGAATTCAGTTCAGTTGATTGCTGACTCCGGTTTAAGCATGATGGCACAAGATTCGCAGAAAGCATCAGAATTCAGTTTCAGCAAAAAGATTTTATCCAACTACCATTTTTTCAGATTGAATCTGCTGCAGAACAGTTCCGTGTACTCAGTTCAGTTCAGGAGGTAGTTAATGGCTTCAGTGATTACGATATTGGCCGACGGGTTTGAGGAAGTCGAGGCAATAACCTTTATAGATCTCCTTAGAAGAGCCCATATAGAGGTCACCGTTTTAGGACTTGAAAAGCTGGAAGTGCTCGGTTCACATAACATAAGAGTGGTGGCAGATATGCTGCTTGATGATTTTTCCGAGCCGTTTCACGCGGTAGTGCTCCCGGGCGGACCGGGCACAACAAATCTGGCCACATCAGAAAAGGTAATTTCTCTTGTGAAAAAAGCCTATGAAGACAGAAAGATCTGCGCTGCGATTTGCGCGGCTCCCACAGTGCTTGCAAGGGCCGGAATTCTGGCGGGTAAAAAAGTTTCCTGCTACCCGGGAACGGAAGATCGTCTCATGGGCGGGATTTCCGTTGATGAACCGGTCACCGTCGACGGAACGGTCATCACCAGTCGCGGTGTTGGTACCGCCATCCCCTTTGCCTTGCAACTTATAAGCACACTAAAAGGTCAGGACACAGCAAAAACCGTAGGGCGAGCAATTCTTTACACTAACTAAATGAATTCAATCGATCGGGAGAATACATGAAGGGTAAAATACTATTCGTTGGACTGTTGCTTTGTTATACCGTCCATTCTCAAACACTTCAGGAAGACACTCTTTCTGTGAGAGCAATTCTTGACAGTAATGGGCTATTTAGTCAGCAAACAGAAAAGCTGATTGACATTTCCGGCGATAGAGTCATCAGTTTGCGACTGGATTCCCTAGACATCAGGTTCCTCCCCGCATCTATCGGAAATCTGACATCATTGCGCATGCTCAGTATCTGCAATACGTCCCTGACCTCACTTCCCGGTGAAATCGGAAGGCTGGTGGAACTGCGGAAGCTGAGGCTTACGGGAAATCGCTTGACAAATATTTCTGATTCGATTGCACAATTAAAAAATCTTATTTACCTTCACCTCGACAACAACGGTTTTTCCACACTCCCGTTTGAGATAACCAGTTTATCAAGCCTTCGGGAGATATCTATCTCCAATAACAAGCTAAAAAAGCTTCCCGACAGTTTACATTCTCTCAAAGAGCTGAAATTCCTCTATGCAGATAACAACCAGATCACCGTACTGCCTCAAACTATCGGTCAATTGAAAAAGCTTGAGATCCTGAGGTTAAGCAATAACGATCTCGGGGCACTCCCACCATCAATCGTTGAGCTCTCAAAACTCAGAAAACTCGACATTAGCGGAAACCATATTACCACTCTCCCGGCAGATTTGGGAAAACTCTCCTCCCTTACCGATCTTTACATAGACAACAATCGTATTTCTGCTCTGCCTGTTTCGGTCAGTGGACTTAAGAATCTTACCTGGATTAAAGCGGATAAAAACAGGATAAGCCAGCTCCCCAGCGAAATAGGCAAGCTCAATAAACTCCAACTGCTCTCTCTCGAAAGCAACGGTCTTTCTTCACTTCCTGAGTCTCTTACCGATCTTTCTGAATTGTCGGTTCTGAATGCTTCAGAAAATGCTCTGACAACCCTTCCCGACAGCATTTCCCGGCTGAAGAATATTAAAATTCTGCTTCTTGGAGGAAACAACATCAAAACGCTCCCTATTACCATCACCGAGCTGACTTTCGGTCAGGGAGAAAGCAGGCTGGAGCTGAGTAAGAACAGGCTCTGCGGTATTCCGGAGGAGCTCAAGATTTGGCTGGACAGTCAGAAAGCAAGCTGGGAAGGGCAGCAGTGCCGGAAGCAGGCTGGAACGGAAAGCAGGTAGCAAGTGAAAAATTAGTTCTCACGGAGGGCACAAATTTCACAGATGTTAGAATTTTTCTTCTCTCAGGGTAAAGCCACGTTCGTAAATAACCAGATTAGTTGTGACATTCACGACCTTCACTGATAAGCTGTCGTAAATAGTTGGCAGCCTTCAGGTGATGCTGGTCACTTGTATCGGAAATGGCAAGCTATGCCCCGGTGTCAACCAAGCTGCGTTCTTTATTTGTCATAAAGATATTTGCCATGATTAATGGATAAATCGCCAAGTCCGCTCTTACCGATACCCACTATATTCAGTACGGAGCCTGCCTTTTGTTCTGTTTTCATATTACCTTGAGATAACGATGACTTCTGGAATAGAGTGAAATCATGCACTTCAACCTGTATTTCAATGGGCAGTGTCATAAGTGTATCAATAGTCTTCTTTAAATAATCAACAGCCATAAAGGCATACCCTCCACAAAGTTCTTTTGCCTTTTCCTGCTCACAACCCTGACATTTTTCTGCAGACCACATCCTTCTGCGATTTATCTTATTAGAACCCGTAAGGAGGTTACCTTTGAATCATCCTCACGATCTGCTTTTCAAGGAAGCATTCAGCCGAAAACCGGTTGTCCGTAGTTTCATCCGGAATTACGTGAGCGATAAAGACAAGGCGGAAATTGATCTAGACACCTTGGAATCGGTCAAAGATAGCCATATCACTACCGATCTGCTCGAGTTCTTCTCCGATGTTGTTTATTCAGCGCTGAATCATGATCGCACAAAGCGCACCTATATACTTTTCGAGCATAAGAGTTATGCAGACCACGGTACAGGGTCTCAATTAGTTGAAAATATTGCCATGATTCTTCAGTATCACAGACGTCAATACGGAAGAAATGCCAAAAACCCCAAGGTGCTCTCTATCGTAATTAACCAGACACACTCTGGCTGGGCAATGGGAGAAGATTTCATGCTGAGTACGAGACCATTCTCTTTGCAGCCCAATTTCCCCGATCTGACTTTTGTAGTTTTAGACCTGTCCAGAATGCCCGATCAATGCATAACCGGCGTACCTTACTTGAGAATTCTGTTTTTAGCTCTCAAACATATTCACCACCCTCAGCTGCCAAAGAAACTGGGCGAGATAGCCGTAATATTTAGAGAGTTTGATGGTGCGCCAGAAGCAAAAGGCTATTTAAAAGCCTTTTTGCTCTATATTATGACCGCCGCGCCCAGAAAACTGGTTCCCGAGATCATAAATACGATCAGAGGTGTGGTGATGGAATATGATGAAGAAACCAAACAGATACTTGATGAAGTACTAAGGGAGTTTTTCAAGGAGGAACTTGATAATGCTCAGAGTGAAAACGAACGGAAAATTCAGTTATATGAACAGAAATTCCGAGAGTACGAGTTAAAAATTCAGGAATATGAACAGAGATCTCGAGAGTACGAGTTGAAAATTCAGGAATATGAACTGAGATCTCGCGAATACGAGTTAAAAATTCAGCAGTGTGAACAGAGATCTCGAGAATACGAGCAAAAGATTCAGCAGCTTGAGAAGAAAGTTTATCAGCTCGAACTGAAAGCTGTTCAGTATGAACAGAATATAACTCGAAATATGATTTCACTGGGAATGGATAACGAGACGATCAGAAAAGTTACAGGTCTTGAGTGTGACATAATTGATGGTTTGAGGAATAAAGAAGATTTATAAAAACTGAAATATTCGGCGATCAAGTTTGAGAAGAAATTGACCTTAGGTAGTAGTGCGGATTCTTTGACGGTAGTTTAGTAACCTGCATCATAATTGATCCGAATCACCACCATTTCCCCCGTTTGGGGAATTCTTTGGAACGGGAAAAATGAAGCTATTCCAGCTACTATACAGACCAAAACACCTTGAAATCCGAACAGAAAACGTAAGCTGTTACACCCTGAAAATTACCGACTCAGAAGGGTTCTCTGGATTGTAATAGATATCAACAGTTTTTTCGTCCTCAAGATGATTCAGTAAAGAAACAACCCGTGATTCGTTCAAATAATCAACAGGTGTAATTGACAACTGATCATTCGTGTAAACTTTATCATTCACTGTATACCTATACTTAACATCAGGTATGGAAGCACCTGTTTTCCTTGGGCCGTATTTCGTATATGCAATCCTGTCGGAATATCCTGATGAAATTATTTCAGCTTCAGTTGCAGGCCAGTCTTTTGCCAATTTCAATTTCTTGTTTATCGAACTCGCCCTGGATATTTTAAGCACAATGAAAAAAGTGCCAAATAAGAATAAAAGTATTAGCGGGGAAATGTCAATTATCCCATGTAAACATCGAGGTCGCGACCTTTCTTTTAGTTATTTTTGATTTACAACTTTCTTGATAGCCTCACATCAAAACTCAGGAACACAGAATAGAGATTTTTAAGTACCCATCCCAAATAGATTCAAGTCACAATTTGTCTTCTCCTCTTGTGCCTTTCATCGGTACAAAGTTCAGATCATTATGAAGCCATGATGCGTTAACGAATAGCGCAAAACGGCCGCAGAGGACTGTTGGGGGCCGGAAATATTGGCTTGAATGTTGATATTTTGACACTTTTTTAGAGCGGTTTCAGTTACAATTCAACAATTTAGGTGCAGACATCATAGTCCGTCCCCACAATGTATTGAGCATTACCCCGTTGAGATTTATTTTCCTGCTTCACAGATTCTCTCACACACAACCGGTCCGGAAAATGAAAAAAACTGTTCTTTACGATACTCACGTGGCCCTGGGAGCCAAAATGGCACCTTTCGGCGGCTACGATATGCCCATCCAGTATACGGGAATTATTAAAGAGCACCAGGCCTGCCGCTGCGAGGCGGTAATTTTCGATACTTGCCACATGGGTGAATTCATAATCGGCGGGCAAACAGCAGTGCCCGATCTGGAAAAGCTTCTCTCCTGCGATGTGGCATCGCTTAAAATCGGCTCCTGCCGCTATGGATTCATCTGCAACGAACAGGGTGGAGTCATCGACGACCAGATCCTCTACCGAATCGGCGAAACAGAATTTATGATGGTGGTGAACGCATCCACCGAAGAAAATGATTTCCAGTGGGTCAGCTCCCATCTTTCGGAAAGCACAAAAATTGAAAACATCTCCTCCAGGACAGCAAAGCTTGATATTCAGGGACCAAATGCCCCCCGCATCGTCCAGAGCCTCCTGAAAGATTCCATCACTGATCTCAAATACTACACCTTTGCTTACAACTACTATAATAATGAAAAGGTGATCGTCAGCCGCACCGGGTACACCGGCGAAATCGGATTTGAAATCTACTTGAGCAACGATCTGGCAGTCTCCCTCTGGAATGACTGCATCAGCCGCGGAGCCGTTCCGGCTGGTTTAGGCTGCAGAGATACCCTGAGGCTTGAAATGGGATTTCCACTTTATGGTCATGAGCTTGATTCGGAACGAAACGCGGCCGAATCGGGTTTCAGCAGAGCCATATCCACCAAAAAGCAGTTTATCGGATCAGCCCGGGTCAGCGATCAGTCCAACACTGCGCAGATCCTCAGAGGAGTAAGCCTCGAAGGCAGAAGAGCCGCCCGGCATGGAGATCTGGTCCTGAACAAAGAGGGCGACACCATCGGCATTGTGACCAGCGGCAGCTTCTCCCCATCTCTGGGATCAGCAGTTTCCCTGGCCTATATTAATAAGAAAGAGGCAGCCATGGGTTCCGCAGTGCAGATCCAGTCGGGCAAAGCCCTGATCCCCGGTACTGTTTCCGAGCTTCCTTTTTACAAACAGGCCACTGCTCGGGCAGACCTGAGCGTATTCCTGACCAAATGAAAACAACCATCAGTTCATAGACGACTTACAAAGGAGCCATGCATGACCCCCAATGACCGCAAATACACCAGAACACACGAATGGGTAAAAATCGAAGGCGACATCGCCCGGGTAGGCATAAGCGATCATGCTCAGGACAGCCTCGGTGATATCACCTTCATTGAGCTTCCCGCAATCGGCAAAGCAGTGAAAAAGGGGCTTGAGGCCGGCGTAATCGAATCTGTTAAGGCAGCAAGCGACATCTTCTCCCCCATCTCCGGAGCAGTGGAATCGGCCAACGACACACTGGAATCCGCACCGGAAGCGATCAACCAGGATCCCTACAACAGCGGCTGGCTGTTCACAGTCAAGAATATCGACAAATCAGAAATCGACGATCTCATGGATGCCGAATCCTACGAAAAATATCTGGAGACCATCTAAATGAGCTATATACCCGTTACCCCGGACCAGCAGAAAGAGATGCTTGAGCGATGCGGGCTGTCATCCATGGATCAGCTCTTCGCCGACATTCCCAAGAATCTTGCTCCTAAAAGCTTTTCCCTCCCCGAGGGGAAATCGGAACTGGAAGTGCTTTCTTTGTGCGAAAAGCTTGCATCCCAGAACTACTCTCATCTCATATCATTTCTGGGCGGCGGGTTCTACGATCATTTCATACCTGCAGCTGTAGATGCCCTTAGCGGCAGAAGCGAATTCTACACCGCCTACACTCCCTACCAGCCGGAACTCTCACAGGGAACACTGCAGGCTATTTACGAATACCAGTCCCATATCTGCCGGCTCACGGGTATGGATGTATCCAACGCATCGCTCTACGATGGCGGAACCGCTCTCTACGAAGCCTGCCAGATGGCGCTCAGTGCCACCGGAAGACCTAAAGTAGTGATCGACGGCGGAGTCAACCCCATCTACCGCAAGATACTTTATTCATACACCGCCAGCTTGTCCATCGAACTGGTGGAAATCGATGTTTCCCACGGACAGAGCGACCGGGAGAAACTCTTTTCAGCCCTCGATGACAGAACTGCCGCCGTGGTCCTTCAGAACCCGAACTTTTTCGGAGTGATCGATGACCACTCCGATGTAGCGAAGAAATGCAAATCACTGGGCATTCTCACCATTCAATCTGTTTACCCCATCGCCTTGCCGCTTCTCAAAAGTCCAAGCGAACAGGGAATTGATATCGCCACCGGCGAGGGCCAGTCGCTTGGAATCCCGCTCTCCTTCGGAGGGCCATACCTTGGATTCATTGGCGCCCGCAAGGAACTGGTGCGTAAAATGCCCGGCCGCATCGTGGCCAGAACAGTGGACACCCAGGGAAAAGAGGGCTTCGTGCTCTCTTTACAGGCCAGAGAACAGCATATCCGCCGGGAAAAGGCGACCTCCAACATCTGCTCCAATGAAGCACTCTGCGCTCTAAAAGCCCACATCTACCTGAGTCTCATGGGTAAAGAGGGCCTCAAGAAAGTGGCCACACTGTGCCTTAACAAAGCCTATTACGCCAAAGAAAGAATCAAAGCTATCCCTGGTGTAAAGGTGATGGAATCATCCCCCACCTTCAACGAATTCACGGTCAAGCTGCCGATGGATGCCGCGGAATGCGTGGGACGAATGATTGAACGGGGATTTGCCGCAGGGTTCCCCCTGGGACGGTACTATAAGAGCATGGAAAACTATCTGCTGGTGGCAGTCACCGAAAAGCGCACCAAGCAGGAGATCGGGCTTTTCGCTGAGACTCTGGAGGCGGTATTATGTCAGTGATATTCGAAAAATCAGTAAAGGGGCGCAGAGGCGTCCTCCTTCCTAAAAATGATGTTCCTGTGGAAGCTGTCATTCCCGAAAAATACAGACGAGAAAAGGAACCGCAGCTCTGTGAACTCTCCGAACTGGACGTGGTTCGTCATTTCACTGCTCTTTCACGGAAGAACTACGGCGTAGACACAAACTTCTACCCGCTCGGTTCCTGCACCATGAAATACAACCCCAAGGTGTGCGAGAAAATCGCGGCTCTGGATGGCTTTTCGAACCTCCACCCGCTTCTTCCACAGCTAAGACGGGGAGGTATGCTCACGCAGGGTGCTTTGGCAGTGCTTTACGATCTGGAAAGCCTCCTGTGCGAAATAACCGGCATGGACTCCTTTACCCTGCAGCCTATGGCCGGAGCTCACGGAGAGCTTACCGGCATGATGCTCATCGCAGCTTATCACCGCGACAAGGGCAACAAAAAAACCGAAGTGCTCATTCCCGATGAAGCACACGGGACCAACCCCTCGAGCGCGGCTATAGCCGGGTATAAAATCAGATCCATCCCGACCGATCCCGCTACCGGCACACTGGATATCGCCAAACTCAAGGAAGCGCTCAACGAAAACACCGCTGCGGTGATGCTGACCAATCCCAACACCCTGGGGCTGTTCAATTCGCAGATCAAGGAAATTGCCGATCTGGTGCACTCCTATGATGCGCTGCTTTATTATGATGGCGCCAACCTCAACGCCATTCTGGGGCAATTCAGACCGGGCGACAGCGATTTCGATGTGATGCATGTCAATTTACACAAGACATTCGCCACACCGCACGGTGGAGGCGGTCCCGGAGCCGGCCCGGTGGGGGTGAAAAAGCACCTCACACCATTTATGCCCATCTCGCGGGTCACCAAGCGCTCAGACGGCACCTATGCGCTCGATTATGATTATCCCAAATCTATTGGTTATATCGCACCATTTTACGGTAATTTCCTGGTGTGCCTCAAGGCTTACGCCTATATCCTGCTTCAGGGTGCGGGAGGTTTGCGCCAGGTGAGCGAACAGGCGGTACTCAACGCCAACTACATCATGCATTCTCTCAAGGATCATTACGATGTTCCATATCTCAAGACCTGCATGCACGAGTGTGTCCTGAGCGCCAAAAAGCAGCTGGAAAACGATGTTCATGCGCTTGACATCGCCAAAGCCCTCATTGACAAGGGATTTCATCCACCCACAATCTATTTTCCGCTTATCATCAAGGAAGCCATGATGATCGAGCCCACGGAGACTGAAAGCCGGGAGACTCTGGATGCCTTTGTGGAAGCCATGATTCAAATTGCCAAGGAGGCAGAGGAAAACCCGGATGCGCTGCACAACGCTCCAGTCTGCGCACCGGTGAGCAGGCTTAACGAGACTAAGGCGGCAAAGGATATGGACGTGGCGTATCCCTGCGATTGATGGAGCGTGAGAGTAGTCAGGGTGTAAGGCAAACCTGGCTACTCCTGCTCTAAAAAGAGTAAGGACTTCTGGTTAACGGCGAAGACGCCTTACAGGTCACCGGCACCAATTCCCGCACTGAAGGATTTTCAAAAATAGTGATCGGAGTGTATCATCACGAATTCGGATCAGACCGGTTTACGACTACGGGGGCCAAAGTTCCGTTCTGGACAGTCATGGTTGATGAACTCTGATGACTATGTACACCGGAGGCTTCCCAGTGAGGTAGATACCCGGTGTCAGACAAGGCGTCTTCGCCGTTAACAAAGGAATCCAGTTCACCTTTTTTTCGAAGGACAGGAGCATGAAAAGCAGCTTAATAATGGCTAAAAAGAAATCCAATAAAACGAACAGTTATGGATACTGTAGCCACTAAGTAGGTAGAGTTGTAAGTTTTTTATTTTGATGCTGTTGCTTTTAAAAATAGAAAATATTATACTAAACAGTAAGGTTTCGAACGACTGGAAAAACATCAAAAGGAGCTAATTATGCGTTTAAGCAAGTGGTCACTGATCCTTGCGTTTGCAGCTGTCACCGTGTTCGCTCAGAAGGATAAGGTGGTTCAGCCGACGAAGAATGATGTGGGAATCTACCAGAACGAGATCAGAGAGGCGTATGAGCGTCCGATTTTTTCTGTAGGCCCAAGCGATTATCTCACTATTATCGAAACCAAGAAAAACCATCTTAAAGTAAGAGCATCATCGGGTCAGGAAGGCTGGATTGAGAAGGATCTGGTCACCAAGGTGAAGAACGATGCCAAGAGCCGATCATTTGTGTTCGAGAGCGCAGAAGTTGTCGGTTACCTCGATAACCCCACTCCGGTGTACATTATCGACATGGACGATCCTAATGCCGACCCTATCACTCTCGACCGCTCTTTCAAAGATGCGCTCAAGGAGAACGTGGACAAGGAAACCATGGAGAGACTGGCTCGCTAAGAGTTAGTATTAAAAGAGATTTAAAGGGCGGACTGAAAGGTCTGCCCTTTTTTATTTTTACCAGTCGGGTTGTGCATTTTACCTTTTGCGCATATAAATCCTAATGATGTGAAATGAGGAAGATTTGAACATCTGCATTGTTGAATTATCAAAAATGCCGGTTATGGCCTATGGTGGAATCGAAAGAGTTGTATGGGGTTTGGGGAAGGGGCTTTCTCAGTTAGGCCATAACGTTTGTTATCTGACCGATCCCGGGTCAAAATGCTCTCATGCGACCATAGTTCCATATAACAGCAGTTTGCCGATAAACGACCAGATCCCCGAGGAATGCGACGTTGTTCACTTCCACTTCACACCCAGAGAAGATATTAGCAAGCCATCCATTGTCACTGTTCATGTCAATAAAGCCCCGGCTCAGTTCCACATAAATTCCGTTTTCGTATCCAAAGATCATGCATCCAGATTTAGCTCCGATGTTTTTGTACATAACGGGCTGGATTGGAGTGAATATTCAACACCTGATCTTGAAAATAAACGAACACATTTCCACTTTTTAGGTAATGCTGCATGGAGGAAGAAAAACGTAAAAGGGGCTATCAAAATTGCCCGGAAGGCGGGAGAGAAGCTGGTCGTGGTAGGTGGCACACGTCTTAATTTCAAAATGGGTTTCAGGTTTACCGTTTCGCCTCAAGTTACCTTCAAGGGAATGATCGGAGGAGAAGAAAAAGACAAAGTGCTGAATACATCCAAGGGACTCATCTTTCCGGTGTTATGGCCCGAGCCGTTTGGACTGGCGATAATCGAAAGTCTTTACTTCGGATGCCCTGTATTCGGAACAGGTTTTGGAGCACTGCCGGAACTTATATCAAATGAGGTTGGATTCGTTTCGAACAGCATGAATGAACTGGTGAGAGCCGTGAAGGAAGCCGCCGGCTATGACGGCAAGATTTGCCATGAGTACGCTTCCGAGTGCTTCAGTGCGAAAAAGATGGCTGCGGATTATGTAAATCTTTATTTTAGAGTTTTAAATGGGGAAAAACTCAATTCAACCCTACCTTACCCTAAGTATCCACCGAATAAGAAACTGTTTTCGGTAAACAAATGAGTGTGAAATCAAACTCCCCTCCTCGACAAAACCAGGCGGCAACAGATAACTCTTTGCCGCCATTCTGAATCAAGTCAATAAGATACCCTGATAATCATCTGCACAAAACAGGCTCGGCAAACTCTTTCATAACAGCCGACATAACATCGCTAAACGGGTACTCCTCGAGCGATCCGAACCCGCGCATCTTTGAGGCTTTAAGTTGCGTGAATATGGGCGAAGTAATTCCGCACAGGAAACGTGTCAGGGCAATCGGGGTGGCCTTGTCTTTTGCCAAAGCGGTAAATTGCTCAGTAAGGTCCCGCAGATCCAGGGAAGTTACAGGAATAAGTGCCGCCGCAGGTTCCATCATTCGTTTCCCCGAGAGGCACACGGAACAGTGACCGCATTTTTCCGCTTTGATGATCTCTCCAAAATAAGCCGCGAGTTTGAATGAAAGGCATGTTTCGCTTTCAAAAAACGAAACCATTTTCTTTAACGGTGAAGATGCCTCTGTCCGGTGCGGGGAGGCATCTCCGGACCCTTCAACTTTGCACAGGACAGGCTTTGGGTCTCCCTGCTATGTTATGACCGGAGTCTATCGACCACGGGATTGAGGATGGGGACGGACTAACTTTTTCTGTTTTCTTCAGGAATTTTCGACTACCAAGATAAGTTTAAAAAAACAATGGCTGAAACCAGCAAAACGAAGGCAATATCCTAAATAACCTTACCACTTCTCCCCCCATTATCGTAATTTAGTACTACGCTCCGAAAAACAGTGTTTTTCAAACCAGATCGCCTAAATACCTGGATATAAGCATGAAAGAAAAGTACATAAACCCTTTCACCGATTTCGGATTCAAGAAGATTTTCGGAGAGGAGATCAATAAAGATCTGCTCATGGATTTTCTCAACGAGCTGCTTAAAGGCGAGCAGCATATAAAAGATCTCAACTATAAGAAAACCGAATATCTCGGTACTACTGCGATCGATCGGAAAGCGATATTCGATCTTTACTGTGAGAATGACCGCGGCGAGAAATTTATTGTTGAGATACAGAAAACAAAGCAACGCTTTTTCAAGGACAGAACGGTGTATTATTCCACGTTTCCCATAGCCGAACAAGCTGAACAGGGAGACTGGGACTATGAATTGAAAGCAGTGTACACGATTGCGATTCTGGATTTCACCTTTGAAGATGAAAACAGGGATAAAACCATAGTCAGCCATGTACAGTTGATGGATACAGATAAGAAAAATGTTTTTTACGATAAGCTCACCTTTATTTATCTGCAAATGCCCAATTTCAACAAAAGTGAAGATGAGCTGGAAACCCGTTTCGATAAGTGGCTCTATATTTTCAAGAATCTGCCGAAGCTTCAAAGCCGCCCGGCAAAACTGCAGGAACGGGTGTTTGAGAAGCTTTTCAGTATTGCCGAGATCGCCAAATTCAGTCCAGTAGAAATCGATGCCTATGAAGATAGCCTCAAGGTCTATCGCGATCTTAAAAATTCATTGGATACCGCGAAGGAAGAGGGTAGAAATGAGGGTAGGCTTGAGGGTAAACTCGAAGGTAAAGTCGAGGGTAGAGATAAAAGAACTACCGAGATCGCAATAGTGATGATCAAAAATGGTGAAAGCGATGAAAATATAGCACTGTATACAGGATTATCGAAGGAAGCCATTAATGAGTTACGGAGGAGAATCGCAACTTAACTTTTTATTCCCAAAAGCTGGATTAATTGCCGACAAAATTTCCGAAACCTCGTGTTTGATAAACTCTGATGACTATCTTTGATAAGGCTGCAGTGCGGGAGAAGGTACTGGTGACCTACGAGGCGTCTTCGCCGTTAATAAATTATAAGATCATGCTTCGACCGAGGACTGCTCAGCACGAACGGAACGGGCAGATCATGCTTCGACCGAGGACTGCTCAGCATGCACGAGATCGGACAAAGTCCTTATGCCTCGGCGGAGGACTGCTTCGCTTGAGCCTCACCCGAACCTGAAGAGCCGGCATTTTTAGATTGATCAATGAAGCGGCACTGGACTGAGGCCATGAAGAGGCGCTCCATCACGGTGACCAGGGCCAGAACAGACACCAGAACCAGAATCCAGACCATGGACTTGGGGCCCAGAAGCAGGCCGAGACCAAGAAGGATCAGACGCTCGGGGCGCTGGAGCAGCCCTCGAGAGCAGCTCACGCCAGCCCCTTCACAGCGAGCCTTTACATAACTCACCAGAACAGAGCCGGAGATGGCGGTAAAACAGAGGTAAACACCCCATCCGCTATACAGGGAATGATGTGTGTAGAATACCAGTAAACCCAATAAAAGCAGCATTTCAGTGATTCTATCGCAGCTTGAATCGAGGATTGCTCCAAAAACGGACTTTTTGCCGCATTCCCGCGCGAGCTGACCATCCAGCCCATCCATGAGAGCACCGGCGATCAGCATTCCCAAGGCCCAGTGCCATTTCCCGGTGGAGGCCAGATACCCGGCAGCACCAAACAGCGCCACCCCCGCAATGGTAAGATGATTGGGATGTACTCCCGCCCAGGCGAAGACTTTCATTATCGGTCGTAATACATTATTAAAAGCAGGTTTTAAATTCTCCAGCATTTGCTTATACCTTTTTTAAGTTGTTAGAAAAAATATAAATGATGTCAAACCGATAATTTGACTGGACCAAACATTTATCTAATTCATTAGTTTAGCTTTGACTTGCAGCGATGCATTAGCTATATTAGCGGTTTGTTCGGGAAACTAAAATAGCTATCTGGAGGATATATGTCCAAAACATGTGAAGTTTGCGGCAAGCACCCGCAGTCGGGCAACACGATTTCCCATGCCCACAACGTAAGCAAAAGAATATTCTATCCCAACCTTCGCACAATCAAGCAGGTTGTCAATGGTACATCCAAGCGGATCAAAATCTGCATGAAGTGCCTCAAGGCTATGGCCAAGTCCTAAGCCCTGACAGTGAATTGGAATTGTAGCCCCGGTAGCATTATCGGGGCTTTTTGTTTTTTCTGCTTTTCCCTTTGTATCTGGGCTGCACCTCTTTGCCCACATTATACGACCCAAGCAGCCGGTAAAACGTGGTGATCTCCTTGAGGTGAGAAACGGCATTCATTAAAGCGATGTCTCTGATATCCCCTTTGCAGTCCAAATAAAAGAGATACTCGAAACCGACACCATGAACTGGCCTTGATTCGATTTTAAAGAGGTCGACGTCCCGGAGCGCAAACACGCTCAGAGCCTTGAACAGCGCACCGGGCATGTTTTTTACGGAGAACACCACCGAGGTTTTTATTTCCCCCGATGCCGGCTTGACCGGTTTTCTGCTTATAATGAGAAAACGGGTGGTGTTGTACGGGTTGTCTTCGATATTTGAATCGAGCACATCCATGTCAAAATCGATGGCAGCCTGCATGGATGCGATGGCTGCGGCATCTACAAGCTTTTCATCACGGATTTTTTTCACTGCCAGAGCGGTGTTTGAAACCGGCACTAAAGAGCCGCGATGGAATTTCTTCAGATACTGTTTACATTGAGCAAGGGCCTGCGGATGGGAGTACACCTTATTTACTGATTTAAGCGTTGCTCCCTTATTGGCAATCAGATAGTGGTTAATACGCAAGTAGATTTCTCCCACTATGTGCAGTTTGCTTTCAAGAAGCTGATCATAATTCTGATGAATGCTTCCGGCCAGAGAGTTTTCGATGGGAACAATGCCGAAGGTGGTTTTTCCCTGCTTTACGCTTTTAAAAACGTCCTCGAACTCGGAAACACTGCGAAGGTCAACAGATGGTCCAAAATACTCAAGTGCTGCGAGCTCACTGTATGATCCTTTTTCTCCGGCAAACGTAACCGTATTCAAAACATTCTCCTTATGGCTGCGAAACGACGGGAATAGTAGGGATCTGTCATGGTGCTGTAGATTACCCCGTTAGAGCTGCTGGCGTGAACGAATCTGTTCCCGCCCATGTAAATTCCCACATGATTTATCCCATTGAACATTCCGCCTCTGAAAAAAATGAGGTCACCGGGAACTGCGGTGGCGGGCGGTACAATACGCCCCTCTTTCCACTGTTTACCCGATGAGCGGGGAAGCGACATTCCATAGACTTCTTTGTAAACGAGGCTGACAAAACCTGAACAGTCAAGCCCCTCCCGGCTCATGCCGCCATATTTGTATCTTACCCCCAGATAGGAAGAAACTGCTTTTTGAAGTTTAGCGGATGCAACTGGGGATGAACTGTTCTTTTCGGAAGGGAACCATTCCATTTCGGGGGGATTATCCCGTGCGTAGCGGACCGAAGGTGCGCAGCCGTTTCCGGAAAACAGAACATAAGCCAGAATGCCCAACAGCACAGCGGCATAGTTCCGGAAACGTGAATGCATGCACTCCCCTATCTGGATGAGAGTTCCTGTGCAGCGAAAGCAGCCTTGAGCAGAACATCCTCCCGCCATTCAGGAGCCATGAACTGCACACCGACCGGAAGCGAATCGACAGTTCCGCAGGGAACACTAATCCCCGGTATACCGGCAAGATTGGCAGATACAGTATAGATATCTGTCAAATACATCTGCAGAGGATCTTCAGTCTTCTCCCCTATTTTAAATGCAGGAGTGGGAGTGACCGGCGAAACGATGAAATCGCAGGAACCAAATGCGTTTCTGAAATCCTTGCTTATCAACGTGCGAACCCTGGCGGCCTTGAGGTAATAGGCATCGTAATAACCTGAAGACAGCACATAAGTTCCAAGCATGACACGGCGCTTGACTTCGGATCCGAAGCCCTGCTCGCGGGTTTCCATGTACATATCCGAAAGTGATTTAGCATCCGGAGCCCTGAAACCATACTTCACTCCGTCATAGCGGGCCAGGTTCGAAGATGCCTCAGCGGTACATACGATATAATAGGTTGCAATGGCGTACTGAAGATTAGGCAAAGAGATATTAACGATCTCCGCACCGCCGTCTTTGAATCTCTTAAGGAGTTCTTCGATTTTCCCCCGCACTTCGGATGATAAACCATCTCCGAAATATTCAGCGGGCATTCCAATACGCATTCCCTTAACATCGGTAGTATAGAGTTCAGGTGAATCGATATAGGGTTTACCGGCGCAGGTTGAATCTCTTTTGTCTGCCTGTGAAATAACCGAGAGCAAAAGGCCGATATCACGCACATCGCTAGCCATGGGGCCGATCTGGTCAAGGGAGGATGCGAATGCGACGAGTCCGTAGCGGGACACCCGCCCATAAGTGGGTTTCAGGCCGACTGCGCCACAGTGGCTGCAAGGCTGGCGGATGGAACCGCCGGTGTCTGAACCCAGAGCGACAGGCACCAGGCCGGCGCCGACTGCCGCAGCGCTGCCTCCACTGGACCCCCCCGGGATTCTGCTTTCATCGTGGGGGTTAAGTGTGGGCCCGAAAAAGGAGTTTTCGGTGCTGGAACCCATTGCAAACTCATCAAGATTGGTTTTGCCGATAATAACGGCACCGGCATCCCTGAGCATTTCCACAACAGAAGCATCGTAGGGGGGGACAAAATTCTGAAGCATTTTGGAAGCGCATGTGGTAGCCACACCCTTGGTGCAGATATTGTCTTTTACAGCAACCGGAATCCCCAGAAGCGGCATTTTCTCTTTTTGTTCCTGGGGAAGGCTGTCAAGCTCATCAGCTCGTTTGAGTGCCTCTTCATTCTGCATGGAGATGAAGGAATGCAGGTTTTTGTCTTTTTGCGAAATGGTATCGAGAGCCGATTGCACGAGGTTACTGCAGGAAACTTCCCTCTTTATTATGCGCTTTACTATATCGGAAACAGGTTGTTCAAAGAAAGCCATCAGGCAAACCTTTCAGTAAAAGTCTTATTTGTACCAACGGAAAAAGTATAGGCTCAGCACAATTCCCAGAATTGAAAGGAGGCTGAAACGAATCTGGAAACCCAGTTGAAAGCGGATCGCATTAAGATCGATAAGCACCGGAGTGTTATGCTCGAAATCGCCTATCCCGAAAGGCACTGTGTAGGTAAAGAAGGTGCGCACCACGTTTTCGCCACCGGGCAGCATCTGGATTACCGCATTGAGATATGAGCCAATCAATATTCCGACAAGGACAACCAGAATCAAAGTCGACACGCGTTTTTCTTTAAGAGGGATAGCCATTGCAACCTGATTTCCTTTCATTGTGAACATATCTGCCGCAAATCAATGACGGCAGAATAAAAATAACATTTGCGAAATGCCCCGTCTATTTTGGACCGGGAAATTCCTTCAGAACCAGATCTGCCATGAGCGGCTTACCACTTCTGATGATATGCATTTCCACTTTGTCATCGACAAAGTAATCCAGAAAAAACCCATCGATATCGGCATGGGTGTGAATCACCCGATTACCCATTTTCTTAATGACATCACCGGGTTTGAGATCTGCAGCGGCTCCCGGGCTGTTAGGCTGTACACTTACAACCACAACACCATCCACGCTGTCGTACCCAAGCGCCTGAGCGACGGAACGGTTCATGTTCTGAACGGAGATACCGGTCCAGACCTGACGCCTTTTTCCATGAGTGATAAGCTCCTCTGCCACACGCCTTGCCCTGTTAATGGGAATGGCGAAACCGATTCCGATGGATCCCTTGTTGTTTGAGCCACCGGTGTAGATAAAGGTATTAATACCAATCACTTCTCCATTTGCATTTACCAGCGGACCACCTGAATTTCCGGGGTTGATTGCCGCGTCAGTCTGGATCATTCCCTGATAATATACCCCTTCGGAGGGTGCGAAATTCCTGTTGAGGGCACTTACCACTCCAACAGTAACCGTGGGATGAGCATCGTTGATGAAATTAAGGAACGGGTTACCAATGGCGATCCCCCATTCACCAATGAGACACTGATCGGAGTTCCCGAATTTGACAGTTCTGAAATTTCTTCCGCTTACAGAGATAACCGCCAGATCCGACTTTTCATCTGTACCGATCACTTTACCTTCGATTCTACGACCATCAGGGAAGTTCACATACAGTTTGGCTGCGTTCTGCACCACATGGAAGTTAGTGAGAATTATTCCATCGTCACGGATGACAAAGCCGGAGCCCATGCTTTCCACCTGGCGATAGCGAGGCATAAGCTCAGGGCCACTGAAAAAGAAATCAAAGAAATCATCATTGTAGTAGGGGCTGCGCACAACCTGAATCTGAGTAACAACTATTCCCACAACGCTTGGAGCGACATGACGAGTTGCCCTAACGATTGCATTTCCTCTTGACTGAGAGATATCATCATTCGTATTCTGACCCAAAACCGGTTGATTCTGCACGGCTGAGGAAGTTTCAGTGGAGAGTGGATTCTGAAGTGCAGTTTCATCCTGCAGGAGTGTATCCGTGTAAATGCGTCTGATAATCTCCCCGCCCAGAAAAAAGCCAGCAGCCATCCCCAAGACCAGAAACACCAGCCCGAAGCTTATCTTTGCAGCACTGTTTTTCATGAGCACGCCTCCGGGGAATAACTGACCCATTCAAGAACCAGTCCTGAAGCGGGAGCAGTCTCCCCCACCCTGTTTCTGTCCTTAGAGGCAACAATGGCCTCTAACGAATCACTCAGGCGGCCTCTGCCAATGTCCACCAAAGTGCCCACGAGAGAACGAACCATCTTGTAGATAAACCTGTTTGCTTCTATTGAAAACATTCTAATTCCGTTTCTGCAGGAAAGCTGGACATCAGTAACTGAGCAGAGCGTATTTGACGAATCGCTGCCCGAAGCGCAAAACGCGGCAAAGTCATGAGTGCCGCGTAAGGAGAGAGCTTCCTGTGATACTTTATCCCAATCAACATTATAATAAAGCATCCACACCCGTTTATGATTAAGAGGGTTTTTGCGATCGGAAAAGTAATAGGTATACTTGCGACTGAGTGCCCAGTAACGAGCATGGAATTCATCACTAACGGGCTGAAGATCATAAACAGCGATATCTGAAGGAAGCAGTGAGTTGACCGAGAGTATCGTCTTGCGAATGTCGATCCCCACTGGAGCATCGAAGTGCATTCCCTGACCCCTTGCATGAACTCCGGCATCGGTTCTTCCTGCACCAGTGATGCTGGTAGGGCTTCGCAATACGACAGACAACACTTCCTCAAGCACCTGCTGAACACTTACACAATTCGGCTGATACTGCCACCCGCCATACCGGGTGCCTTCATATTCAACTCGGCAGAAATATCTCATGCGGCAACTCCGGTCTGCACACATTGAGACACCCTGATAATTTTATAACAGAACATCTGGAGCACCTGCTGAACGGGATCCACCTTGCCGGTCTTTACACCCACATCGAATTCCTGAATCATTTTCAGAACACGTTTGAGGTCAGTTTCACTGAAGTGCGAAGCATGTTTTACAATGTTAGACTGAATAATGACCGGAAACACCTTGCGTTTGTCGTTCTCACCCAGGAGGCCCCCTGCTTTACCGATAGCGAATGCGGCTTCGCTCTGAGGAGAATCGGGTCCATACCCTTTGGTGTTAAACTGTTTAAGCACGTTAGGATTCTTCTGCAGGAATTTCTTAATCCTGAAAAGCGCCCAGAAGTGTCGAAAGAGGGCTGATACCACTGTGGGCGCGTAAAAACCGGAATTGTAAAGAGAATCAAGCACCTGAAGGGCACGCACGAAATTCTTCTCTCCAAGAGCAGTGGCCAGCTCATAGACGGTCATAGTACGCACGGCACCGCAGATCTCCTCAATGATCTCTTTATCAATCGGTACCCTGGGAGCCAGATTGATATCGATTTTCTGAAGCTCCGAATAGAGAGAATCCAGATCATGCCCTACCATGTCAATGAGCAGTTCAGCCTCATCTTTACCAATGGTACGGTTGAAGAGCACGGGAACCTGAGAGATGAGCCATTGAGCCAGTTTATAATCAGGTGGACGGGTATAGTCCTGAACAGCGATGGAGGACTTGCCGGCAAGTTTTTTGAGCCCCAGCAGTTTGGAAACTCTGGACTCGGCAGAACCTTTCTTTTCCGGTTCAGCCTCAAGGAGCAGATAGACATCGGGAATATCGTGATCGAGCATGCCCTTGAGCTCTTTGAGTTCACCATCGGAGAGAGACTGCACATGGCCGATGCTGAAAACACGGATATCCTGAAAGAGAGACGGGGTGATCATGCGCTGAAGAAAATCGGTCAATTTCTCTGCCGATGAATCGTAGCGTTCAAGAGCGCACTGGCCGTGAAAAGCCTGGACCTGCTCGATGAAACGCACCCTGGCACGTTCCTTTCCGATGGAATCATCGCCTTGAAGGATCAGGATTTTTGAGGGGCTGGTGATATCGTTGTCTATTTTCATGGAATCAGGGGTTCCAGTATTGATTGACTTTTGTTAACGGTTTCAGCAAAGAGAATTTGTGCATTGACAAAGCGCGAAGCTTCAGTTTTCATCACCTTGTATATTGTTCTGCCCAGTTCAGAGCCATCCTGTACTCTGAATCCCACTCCCGAGGTGACCAGTCTCTCGCAGCTTTCTTTTTGAGCATGAGTTTCAGGTCCAAAAAAGACCGGTATTCCAAAACGGGCAGGGTCCCACACATTGTGACCTCCCACTTTCACAAAACTCCCCCCCACAATGGCGGCATCGGCGATTCTGTACATATCGTCAAGAATACCCATTTTTTCAATCACGCACAGATCCCACGGCTGGTCGGTTTCGATATCCTTAAGCAGCAAAGCACTGTCTCCCAGCTCCTGAATTAAAGCAGGCACCGCCTCCAGATGCCGGGGAACCACAATACATCTACATGGCAGGCCCAGCTCCCGTAACTTTTCAAAACTTTCCCGTATGACAGACGCTTCCCCGGGATGAATACATCCGGCGGTGAGCAGCAGCACCGACTCGTCAATGTTCAGCTTTTTACGGATGGAGATCCAGTGACGGGTATCCGGCCTGCGAACAGTGACATGGCTTTTCAGATTTCCTATAACATGCACACAATCAGGATTTACACCAAGCTCCTGAAATCTGGCGGAATAGATTTCATCCTGAACAAGCACTATATCAAGTTGATTGAAAAGAGGCCTGAAAAGGAAGTCCAGTCGTTTCATATTTTTATAGGATCGCTCTTCAAGGCGACCATTTACAATACCCACAGGAATGCGTTTCTCACGGCAGCACCAGAGCATCGAGGGCCACAATTCAGTCTCAACCAGCCAGATACGACTCACCTTGAACCTGTCCAGCATTTTATTCATGAGCGGAATCGTGTCCAGAGGTAAAAAGCCCACTGCACACACTTCTGCCCTACGGTTCTCCTCTAGGAATTTAACCCCGGTGGGAGAAGCAGCCGTCAGCAGATACAGGTCTTCAGGATGTCGCGAGACAAGCAGCTCAAGAAACTTGAGCAGGACCTTGGCCTCTCCCAGTGAGGCAGCATGAACCCATACTACAGTTCGATTGCGAATATCTCTCACCAGCCGAGGGGGATTTTGACGTTCCCTGAGATTCCACTTGCTGAATATGAAAATTCGAGACAGCAGATTGACTGAGAACCGCAGAATTTCGAATATTGAACTGTATATTGAAAACAGGAGATTGAAACCGACTTTTTTCATTTTTCCTTACTGGTGCTGTTTGTAACCCGATTCTTGCCCGCGCGCTTTGATTCGTACATGGCTTCATCAGCTCTGAAAATAAGCACATCTTTTCCGATCGGGTCAGCACCATTATAAACCGCAAGTCCGAAACTGGCGGTATAAGTGAATTGATATTTCGCATTGGCGAAGGGGGTATTTGCTACCGCCTGACAGATTCTGTTGGCCAGCACCATTCCTCCAGCCTCATCAGTTTCAGGCAGAATCAGACAGAATTCCTCTCCGCCGTACCGGGCCGCGACATCTCCGGTGCGTATATTTGCGGTAATGCGCCGAGTAAGATCTATAATGACGGCATCACCAACCTGATGCCCATAGGTATCATTTATCGATTTAAAATTGTCTATATCCACAAGAATGAGTGTAAAAGTGCTCTTTTTGCGATTAGCACGAGCAATTTCCCTCTCCAGAGCCTCATGGAACTGGCGATGATTGGCGATGCCGGTAAGGCTGTCGGTTTTGGCCTGCAGCCGGGCGAGCATATCCATGTAGGCATGTTCAATCACTGGTGAAATGATGGAGGTGAGCACATGCAGGAACTGATTCAGGTCCGGCTGAATATC
Source organism: Fibrobacterota bacterium (assembly GCA_023436205.1). GTDB lineage: Bacteria > Fibrobacterota > Chitinivibrionia > Chitinivibrionales > Chitinispirillaceae > JAEZKC01. The sequence continues at coordinate 35,836 of JAEZKC010000055.1, read as the reverse complement.
CTTTTTCTGTTCGATGAATACAGAGAGTGATCCGATCGATTTTCCAGTCACAATCAGAGGAAAGCTCACACAGTTGAATTTTTCGGGAGAGCCGAACTCCCCCTGACGCCCTTTATAGATGTAGAGGGGAATATCACCTTGCAGAAAGCTGTTCTTATCGAGCATGGAAAAGGCATCAGACCAATGCTCGGAAAGCACACTTCTGAGCAAGTCGGAATTGAGTTCCCCGGTCAGGGGCATTGCATAAACTTCCTTGTAATCCAGAAGATCCACGCCGATACTGCAGAAATCAGCGCCGATTTTCTGATTGGACTCCTCCAGAATGATTCTCATCACCTCGGATATTTCCAGTGAGAGCATCAACTTGCGGGTAAAATAGTATAAAGAGGTGATATCGTTGAGGTGCCCCTTATCGGCCGGGTCCATGAAATCGGACTGTTTCATCAGCTGAAGACTTTTCAGGTGAAAAAGTCTGGAGGCGATCATCTTTTCGGTTCGAATGAGGAAATCGGCGATGGAAAACGGTTTGGAGAGGTAGGAACCTGCACCAAGGTTAATAGCTGCGGTAATGGTATCCAAGGAAGCATAGCCGGTGATCATGAGCACTTCGGTGAATTCATCGCGACTTTTGGCATAGGTGAGCACCTCGATACCGGACACATCCGGTAACATGAGATCGGTCACGACCAGATCAAAATCCTGCTTTTCAATTAAAGTAAGCGCCTCTCTGCCGTTTGTGCACAGGGTGACCTTGTAGCGGGATGAAAGCGCGTTATTAAGCACCTGGAGAATTGCTTCTTCATCATCGACAACCAGAACAGAACACTCGGCGGGGCGCTTTGTTAGACTCATAACTCCCGGATGCTGGCCCTGTCCGCATGAGTTGTGACCAGAGCCGCTGAAAACGACAAGCTACCTAAAGATGCATAAAATACAATATATACATTATAGCTCAAAATAGAGTTCTTGGCTATTTTTAAATTAAGTTTGCATTTTTGAGTCTGATGAGTACCAAAGTTTGACATCAATATCAGAGTGAACCTATTTTTTCAGTGCAATGAGCTGAATTTGAAAGCTCTGGGAAGTTTCATCTTTACACGGCAGGCGGCATGACACGAATTAATCGACTGTTTTTCGGCTGTACTCTGTTACTGTTACCGCTGGTTCTACTCTGCAGCAAGTCCGATGTGGTTACCGGGGCAGGAACCGGGGTAATCTCGGATTATGATTCCACATTAACCGACATGGACGTTTTCCGCTCTGCAGTGCTGGACAGTCTGGACATCGATTCAGCTTTCAGTCTTCCGACCAGTCCCGATCCGGTATTCAGCACCCATCACAACACTACTGTTATACTGATCGGGTCAGATTCAACACAGTTTGTGGCCAGCCACCTGAGTTTCAAACCGGAAGCTATTTCAAAACGATTAAAAGGCAAAGACTCTGTTATCAGCGCATTCATGTACTTTCAAGAAGCCGACGAGGCAGATACTTTTTCTATGAATGTGATGAAAAGCGCTTATCTGGGTGATTCCGTTGCGGTCCCCCTGAACGATGAGGTAATTGCCGGAACTTCCAATCTCAGAGCTGGTCTGATAGATTCCATCAAGCTTGACAGTGCGACGACGGGTACGATTTTCAGAATGAGAACCGACAGTCTGTTCGAAAATTCTGTTAACTTCAGCATAGTAGATTCAGCGGTTTCATTGAAAAGATTGTTCATCCCCTATATTATCATGATGGCAAAGGACAGCACCGGCGATACCCTGAAAGACACAATCATCGCCAAAACCCGCTTTACGGTGTATGAGAAGGAAGCTGCAGTAGAATCTCTTTCAAAATTGCCGATATCATCTCAACTGTCAAAGCGCACGGCGGTGTACAAGGTTGACCCTCGCAAGCTGTATCTGGCCATGCACGCCTATGCGGAAGATGCATTCAGTGAGGTGCTCAATGCTGTTTACACCGGTGATTTTATCAATGGGCATGCAGTGGACATTTCATACTCCACCAGCTGCAAAATACTGATATCAAATGAGCTTGAAACAGATCCCTTTAAGCTTGCACAGATGTTTAATAATCTCCCCCTGCGCGATCTGAGTGTGAAAGAGGGAGCCGGCACTATTACAAGTCGAGAGCGCACGCAGCTCCAGAAAATCATGAGGGATGTACAGAAACCTATATACATTTATCATAGAATTTATTCAGCAAACAGTCTCAGAAGAGATGCCCTCTGGTTAAAACCTGAACTTAAAGCAGTCTTCACCACTTCGAGATAGAGAGTCAAGAATATATGAAAAAGGTTGTTTCATTAGCACTGATCATCTTTGCCACCACCCAGGCCCAAAGCCCTATCGGATTAGGATTGCCCACCGGTCTTCCGGTTCAGTCAACCACCGGCCCCTCGAGTTCCATGGGTGGAGCGGGTACAGGCATAAGCGATGAGAACTTCGGATTAACCCTCAATCCGGCAAATATGGCTATTCAAAACCGTTCCGCATTTTCGGGAGTGGTATCCCTGGACTATTTGCAGATAAAGCAGGGCAGTTCAAAGAGCCTGCTTAACGATTACAGCCCCAAGCTTCTTTCTCTTATTATCCCCGCTGGTCTTGCGGGAAATTTCGGCTTTGCAATTGAGAAGAGAGGCGAGGCTGCACTCAGATTTCAGCTCAAAGATCAAAGCGGATTGGGAGCCATCTATACCGAAATCCAGAGAAGCGGCGGGTCAACAGCCTGGCAGGGTGGATGGGGCTATAAAATTGGGAAAGGTCCCAGCATAGGCATTCTTTACGAACGCATCTATTCGGATATCACCTCCAGCGAAACCAGAAGATCAGTCATCGAAGTTGATTCAGTAAATATTGAAAGCTCGATTTCCAAAAACTCTGTCATGGAATCTGCAACCAACGGTATCAAAATGGGTGTGCTGATGCCCATCGGCAAGTTTTCAGTTGGTGTTGCCGGGGAATATTCATTTTATGATGATAACGGAAAATATCAGACGGAATACCTTAAAGCAGACACCACCGAAAGAAGTGACCAGAAGCTTTTTCTTCATCTGCCACCTTCAATCAGAGCGGGTGTGGGATACCACTACAGTCCCGAGTGGCTGTTTGCGGCAGATATTCAGGCGACTTTATGGGAAAGATTCAAATCCGACATTGACCTTTTCCGTCCTCTGAGACGAACCTATCAGATTTCTGCCGGTACTCGCTATATTCCTTCACCCGATCAGCTTACAGCCCCCTATGTGGAAACAGTGCACTACAGAGCCGGGTTACGATACAATCAGCTGCCCGTGGATGGAACTCAGGAATACTCGCTTTCCCTGGGGGCCGGACTGCCAATTTCTGAAGACGGCGGTTTGATCGATATAGTCTTTGAAGCAGGCAGGAGAACAGATTCCCGCTACTCCGGTTATTCCGAAAACCTTTTCAGCGTACAGCTGGGGATAAACGGAGGACGCAACTGGTTTCAGAAAAAAGGCCCCAGCTACTGAGCCCATTTATCATTTTGAGTAGTTCAGTGCGGGTCGAAAAAAGTTAGCGAAATCAGTTGTTTTCTTAATTAGCGGGTTTAAACAATGTCAGTCTCTCAACCGAAAAGCCGAGCGCAACTGCATCTGCAGAAAAAACTCCGACGCAAGCGCCATGGCCGGAAACAGGCGAGAGAAGAGACAAAAAGGGAACCTGAGCAGCAGAACACCGGACCTAAATACTCGTTCAGCACCTCGATTCCCGAGAAGTACGATGATTCTTTCATTAGAGCCATCCCCCGGGACCCTCAATGGATGTACGTGTACTGGGAAGCACCGCAGAAGGTGATGGCTGAACAGACCAGCGGCAGATACATGTATGGACAGGATGCTTTACGAATACAGGAAACCTTTACAAGTAATTTTGAGCGGGAACGACAGCAGGTTCAAGAAGCTGTTGCTCAGCACGTCGGCCCCGCAAGCAGAGTGTATATGAAAGTTCCAGAGAGCGGAAAACTGTACCATGCACAGTACGGACTTCAAAATGACCGTTACGGTTTTTTCCCTTTCCTGACATCGAAAAAGGTGGAAATTCCCGAACCTGCGCTCAAGCCCGCCTCTGAGAAAGCTTCGGAGAAAAAGCCAAAGGTTAATACCGATGCTCTCACGGTGCTCTCAGCCGGCAGAGATTCATCAGTTGCTCAAATGTTACCCGGTATTCCCGGTGTTTCCGCCATAGATCCGGAAATTTTGTCAACTCAACTTTCCGCTTATTTTTCAAGTTCCACAGTCTCATCAAGCGAGCGCCCTGAGAAACGGAAATGACCAACAGCACCGCACAGATGCCACCGAACGGTTTCCTCTGCATCGTGCTTCATGCCCATCTCCCCTACGTCCGCCACCCGGAAACAGATTACATGATGGAGGAGAACTGGCTCTTTGAGGCGATCACTGAAACATATATACCGCTTCTTGCAATTTTCAACAATCTGCTCAGTGACAAGGTCCCTTTCAGAATCACCATGTCGCTCACTCCCCCGCTCTGCTCGATGCTCAGCGACCAGCTTTTACAGGAAAGATACGTCCGTTACATTGACAGATTAATCGAACTTGCCCAAAAAGAAATCAAGCGCACCAGGTATGATGAACAAACGAGCAGGAACGCCCGGATGTATCTGGAAAGGTTTCTACAGTGTAAATACATTTTCGAAGAGAATTATGATCGTAATATTCTAAATGGTTTCCGCTCACTTCAGGATGCGGGGGTTCTTGAGATAATCACCTGCGGGGCAACCCATGGTTTTCTGCCCATTATGCAGGAAAATCCCAATGCAGTGCGGGCTCAAATAGAGGTGGCGGTTCAGTCCTATGAACGTTTTTTCGGTAAAAAGCCCAGGGGAATATGGCTTCCGGAATGCGGCTACTATCCCGGGCTGGAAAAGATGCTTTACAATGCAGGAATCCGTTTCTTCTTTATGGAAACTCACGGGATACTCTATGCCGATCCCCGACCGCAATACGGAGTATTCGCCCCTCTTTTCTGTAAAGAGGCACCTGTGGCGGCCTTCGGCCGCGATGTGGAATCGTCACGCTCGGTTTGGAGTGCCGAGGTGGGCTACCCAGGTCACCCCTCCTACAGGGAGTTTCACAAGGATATCGGGTTTGATCTTGACATGGAATATATAAAACCCTATATCGACCCGGCGGGTATTCGGATCAATACCGGAATCAAATACAGCCGCATAACTGACAAAAGCAGTCCCGACAAACTCCCCTACAACCGCCAGGAAGCGCTCAGAGTGGCGGCGGAGCACGCTGCGAATTTCATGTTCAACCGACAGGGCCAGATTACAAACGCAAAACAGTTCATGGACAGACAACCGTGTATCGTGGCGCCCTACGATGCTGAACTTTACGGACACTGGTGGTTTGAGGGTCCGGACTGGCTGAACTACCTGATCAGAAAAAGTGCCCTCGAGCAGAATACATATAAATTGATCACCCCGTCCGACTATCTTGCACTCTACCCGGAAAACCAGACCGCCGCCCCCTCGTTCTCAAGCTGGGGAGAGGGCGGTTATTCTCAAGTCTGGCTCAATGAAACCAATGACTGGATCTATCGGCATCTTCACCGGATGGAAGACCGCATGGTGGAATGCGCCAGAGAGTTCAGAAATGCCCAGGGGATTCTTCGCAGAGCACTCAACCAGATGGCCCGAGAACTCCTTCTGGCCCAATCGAGCGACTGGGCGTTTATAATGAAAACCGGCACCACGGTGCAGTATGCCGAACGTCGCACAAAAGAGCACATTTCCAATTTTCTGCGTCTTTATGAAGAGGTGAAGCGAGGAAATGTGGATGAGGAGTTTCTGAGGCTTCTTGAGGAGCATGATAATTTGTTTCCGGAGATTGATTACGGGGTGTATGGGGAAGAGTGAGGCCGGAGGCCGGAGGTCAGAGGCCAGAGGCCGGAGGCCAGAGGCCGGAGGTCAGAGGCCGGAGGTCAGAGGCCGGAGGTCAGAGGTCAGAGGTCAGAGGTCGGAGGTCAGAGGTCAGAGGCCGGAGACTGAGACTGGTGATAGAGGTAGGCATTAGTGCGGATAGGAGACAATCCGAAATCGCCAATCCCAAATCAAAAATTGGTATGGGGTAGAAAAATAGCGGGCCCATATTATATATGAAAATAGGAAATCGAAAATTAATATTACATACTTTCCCTGTGAAGGAGGAGTCATGAAAAGTGTCACCCGTCTTTGTTTAGCGGTGCTCGTTGTAGCACTGGGGGCATCAGCCCAGAACACCCTCAATCTGTTTGGAGACATCGGCTACGGCTTCGGAATGGGAAGCTATTACCTGGGGACCTCAAATGAGAACCAGGAAACCAACGACCATTTTCTCAATCTGGGGCACGGTGCCAAGCTGGAACTGGGTGTGGGGTACATGGCCGCAGAGAACCTTGAGACCCGGGTTTCGGTGGACATGTCTTTCGGATGGCCATCACCGGAGATCAAAACCCGCAGCAGTTCGGGTGTCACACAAAATGATCTTACCAGTGATTACAGCTATTTTTCTTGGGGGATAAAGACCCTGATCGCACCTCACTTCGAAGCACTGGAACTTCTCGATGTCTATGTGGGGGTAGGCTTGGGACTTAATTTCGCCACTTCAAGCTTCACCAATACCCTGGTATCCACTCAGGCTCAGACCACCACAACGTATGAAGCGGTTTTTAAGAATGTTACACCCGCATCACTGGGTTTTATCGGCGTGGCAGGATTCACATTACCAATGTCTGATCTGCTCTCCGCTTTTGGAGAAGTGCGTTTTGAAAGCATGAATTTCAAGCTCAAGGAAACCAGAATGGAAAGCAACACTAGTGACCTCTACGCCCCTGGTGACACCTATTACGAGGAAGATGTACAGGACCGCGATCCTCCTCCCAATATTCCGGGGAACAACTGGGGTATTAGAGCCGGACTTAAGCTGTGGCTGTTTTAAACGATATGGGCATTATGATTCACATTAAGGGGTGGAGGAATCCGCCCCTTTTTTATGGACCGGCGCGAAGCGGGCGATCCACTAGACCCGCACACAATAGGTCAACCGGAGTCAAAATGTAATCCTCACTGGTCAGGTGGTTCTGAAGACATTTTTTTCTGTTAACGGCGAAGACGCCTCTCAGGTCACCAGATTTCTCTCCCGCTATGGATCCTTATCGAAGATAGTCATCGGAGTTTATCAATCACGAGCGAGGACCTGAGAAAGCCAGCATCTTGTGTCCTGCGCTAAGAGTACCCGATAAGCACGTTAAGGGTCCCCGCATCCGAATATAACCGATTAGAATCGCACACCTCACAAGAGCTAAGCGCCTGATTAGGCGGACTTAACCGAGGCCCGCCCCCGCTTGATAAAAAAAGCCCGGCGGAGGCCGGGCTTTCAGAACGGAAGACTGTAACTGTTGGCGCTATTCTCTCACCAAGTAGAAAATGACCCCCAGGCCGCTTCTGGTGGTGCTGACCTGGGTGTCGGCACCCTCCTGAAATAAAAGTCCCAACCCCAACTGGCCATAAACGTCGAGGTAGTCATTAAACCGGTACTGAAGCCCATATAACCCGGCTGTACCAAGCAACCGGTCAAAATCGGAACTGATATTGGCGGCTAAATACTGCTTAAGGTTACCCTCTTCTGCAATGTAGAAAATATTATCTAGATTGACCACAAAATCTGACTGACTTCCGGCTGCGCTGAAAGAAACAAAAGCATTCAGCGCGTATAAATCGGTAAAATGGAGTCGGACTCCAACTTCAGGCCCCCCCTGCAAACCAAAAGGAATTCCAACACCAATAGCCCCGGCCACAGACCATAGGGAAATCACCGAAATCGCCGCCGCCAGGAAACTTCTCTTCAGTGCCGTCATAAGCTCCTCCTCGTAGAAACGTGAAACGGTTCAGCACTCATGAGAGAAGAAACTAGCGATTTGCATGCCGGAAAACGGGGATGAGCAGAGCAGGGAGGGAAGAGATTTTTTGAATATCGAATATCGAATAACGAATCCTGAATATCGAAGTGGAAGAGGGGAACGAAAAAGCGCGAAAAAAAGGGGGCAATTTTAACTCTGGATAGCGAAATCGGCCCTCTTTCCGATCCAAAAATCGTGAAGCACGAGCTCATTTCGCTAAGATTGCTAATGCTTCCATGCGGGAGATACGCCAGGTGACAGTCGAGGCGTCTTCGCCGTTAACCAGAACAGCTTTCTTCAAACCTTGTCGGTTCAGGCTTCCGCGGATGCAGGTTCGGCGGCTATTGCGTTTTTAAGCCCGGCCCTGACCACCGGCTTTTTCCATCGCCCGGAAAAATACCAGCTGAGACTCACGCACATGATAGTGAAAAACCCTACCGCAAAAGCGATCCAGATCCCTTCGATACCCAAAAAGGTGCGGGATAGAAACGCAGCCATGGGAATACGCACCCCCCACAGGACGCAGATAGTGAAGGCCAGTGTGGTGAGCGTGTGACCGGCCCCGTTGATAACACCGTTAGAAACGTACATGATGGCGAAAAAGAGAGTGGATGGCCCCACGATCCGCAGGTAGTTTCTGCCGATGGCGATCACTTCCTGATCGGTGGTGAAGATGGAAAGCAGAAGATCGGGAATGGAAAGAAAGAAAATGGAAAGGAAAAGGGAAATCGAGGCGGTCATGAGCAGGCCCCATTTGAAAATGCTGTGCACCCGATCCACCTTGCCTGCCCCAAGGTTCTGCCCGGTAATGGCGGAAACCGAAAGACCAATGGACATGGCCGGGAGAAACGCCACCGAATCGATCCGCCCTGCGGCTCCGTAGGCTGCAGCGGCCACGGCTCCGAACTTATTTACAAATGAAGCAATGAACACCATCCCCAGCGACACGGCCGACTGCTGGATCATGGATGGCAACCCGATGGAAAATATAAGCCTGGCAACCTTTTTATCGGCGGATAGTTTGGCCGGATTGAAGGCAAAATCACTTCCCTTGCTGTTGAGATATAGGGTGCCCAGAAGAACCGCGGCGAAGGCGGAGATAATGGATGCCCAGGCGGCTCCATCCAGCCCCATGCGGGGAAGAGGGCCTATGCCAATAATAAAGAGGGGATCCAGCACCGCGTTGATCACTACCCCCGCGGCCATGAAATAAAGAGGGGTACGGGTATCCCCCACACCGCGCAGAATCGAGGTCACCAGAAAACTCAGATACATGACCGGGAATCCCAGAAATGCAATCTTCAGATAAGAGGAGGCCAGCGGCATGATCGATTCGGGCGTACCCAGCCACTTAAGGATAGACCCCGAAAGCATAATCCCGGCGGCGGCAGACACCACCCCCAGGATAAGCGCCAGACTGAAGGAGGTACCCACGGTACGGCGGACCATGGTGTGATTTTTGGCACCGAAAAACTGAGAAACCAGAATAGTGGTGGCCAATGTCGCCCCGTTTGCCACCCCCACGAAAAGAAACACTACCGGAAAGCTCACCGCAATGGCTCCGATAGCCTCCCTGCCCACCATTCGCCCGATCCACATGGCATCGATGATGCTGTAGCCGGTATTGAGCAGGTTTCCTATAAGCATGGGGATCGCAAGAGACAGCAGGTGACGGGGAATGCTGCCTTCCGTGAGGTCCCGCCCGATCGTTTTCATGTGCATATATCCTTAATAGAAGCAAAAACTACGGCATAATACGAAGCAGAACCGGCGTTAGTGAGCGGGACTTTGGAAAAGGAGTCAGACTCTGCGGAGGAGCTGCCGCGAAGCTTTAAAATAGTATTTGCTGTGCGGCAGTGAAGAATCAGGCGATAAGGTCGATCAGCTCGCCTTTACCGGCTTCCTTTCCGAGGGCGGCCTCCACGGCAACCCTGAGAAGCTTTTCAGACATTTCGGTCACCTGGGCCTGGGAGGACTGAAGGACTTTGAACATCTGGTCGACTGATGCTGCGCTGCGGGCGATTGAAACAGGATCCATAAAACCTCCTGAAAGTGCGTTATAGTGAAGATCGGCAGAAATGTGGAAAAGTTTAGGAAAAATTTTTTCTGTTAACGGCGAAGACGCCTTGTCTGTCACCAGTACCTTCTCCCGCACTGTAAAATCAGCGAAAATAGTCATCAGAGTCTGTCAGTTCACGGCTAAAACTGACGCGCTGCCGCTCTTGCCCGGAACTTCCAGTCTCCGGCTCCGGCTCCGGCTCCGGCTTCAGATCTCCGGCTTCAGATCTCCGGCTTCTGATCTCCGGCCTCTGATCTCTGGCCTCTGATCTCCGGCCTCTGATCTCCGGCCTCCGGCCTTTTCCCAAAAAAGTTTTCTTTGTAATCCGCCTGCCCGTTTTATATAATGAATGGAAGACATACCCAACCCAAATCCACCTGAAAGCGGCTAGAAAATGAAAGAGGAACTGTGCGATAAAATCAAGCATATTGCCAATCTCCCCACCCTGCCCCAGGTGGCGTCGCGGCTGATGCGCATCGTGCGCGAGCCCAACACCTCCGCGGAAACGGTGGCCGCTCTGGTGGCACAGGATATCTCCCTGAGTGCAAAGATTCTGCGACTGGCAAACAGCGCTTTCTATGGTGTCCCCAGAAGCATCAACAATATTAATAATGCGGTAGTGATCCTGGGGTTCAAGATTATTCAGACAATGGTGCTTGGCCTCACTGTTTTCGACATGTTCGGTGACAGCGAAGAGGAATCCCGCCTTTTCGACCGAAAAGAGTTCTGGATGCATTCGCTCAAATGCGGCACAGCAGCCAAGCTGCTGGCACTGCGCTGCAGACAGACTACCAGGCTTGACCCGGAGGAGGCATTCTGCGCCGGGCTTCTGCACGATGTAGGCAAAATTGTCATGGAACAGTACCTTCACCAGGACTTCCATAAAGCTCTGCGACTGGCCACCAGAAAAAAGATCAGCCATTTTGAGGCGGAAAACGAGGTGCTGGGGTACAACCACTGCGATGTGGCAGGATGGCTCACGAGCACCTGGTCACTGCCCGAGGAGATCGAACTGGCACTGGAATTCCATCACACCCCCGACATGGCGCCCGGCGCAAAAAACGCGGTAACTCTGTGCTATTTTGCAAATTACCTGAGCAAGACCACTTCCCCTTACCAGAATGAAGAGTTGAAACCCCGACTTGCGCTTCTTGGTCTGGAGATGGCAGACCTGCAGGAAGTTGCGGAAGCGATCCCGGAAGAGCTGCAGAAAGTGGATGGGATGTTCGGCAACGCTTTGGAGTAATGGAAATTTTCCTGATAAGAAATGAATTGTTAACCGATACCGCATAACACATTTTGTTCACATTCACCCTTAACATTCAATCATTTTCGAAGGAGAACCTTCATGGGAAGAGCAGTAAAAGCTGTTGTTTTAATCAGTTTGACACTTCTTATCGGTATTTCTGCAGCACAGACCAAGCAGAATCTGTTGGTGATTAATCCTTTAGGACTGATGCTTGGTACCCTATATTTTAATTACGAACATGGAACTGCGGGAAAAGCAGCACTGGGTTTCGGTGGAAATTACACCAACATTTCTTATGGAACTAATTCCGTTTCTGGGTTCGGAATAGAAGGTACTTATACCGCATATTCAAATGAGCTCTTCAGAGGATGGTTTTTTAAACCGGGCGTAGGAATCAGTTTTCTCAATGTGACATATGTAGATGATTATGGTTATAAGCAGAGCGGATCAGGTGCAGGGTTCGCGGCTGGAGCATTTGGTGGATACAGATGGACTTGGGATAGCTTTTCCATGGGATTAGGTGGTGGTGTAGTAATCTCGACAGGTAACATAGAGGGCTACACCTTTAGTAGAGTAGGCCCGTCAATCCTGTTCGATATGGGATTTGCCTTCTAAATTGGTAGTGCTGCGGGTTCTCCGCAGCTTCAACTTTTCGTATTCAACAACGATCACATTCGCGAACACTTTACCTCCCCTAAGCTAAACTAGCTCATAAATCGCAACACTGAGCGGCGCCAGCACACACTGACTCTGCGCCTCCACCCTATCGGGCATTTTCACATTCTGCCCCCCCCAGCGCTCATCCTGTGAATCGAGCAGTTTTCGCCCGCCCGCAATTTGTGCCTCCTGAGCACTGAACGCCACATCCTCGTCAGAAAAGTTCAACAGAACAACTGCCGAATCCCCTCGGGACAACACCAGGACACCACTGTTCTGATCAGCTAAAAGAGAGGCTTTGCGCCTGGGACTCCTTAAAGATGGAACTGTAGACCGCAACCGCAGAAGCTCCCGGTAGAAGGCCATCATCTGCCCGTGCTTCCCCTCAAAAGCAGTATCCCAATCGAGCTTGCAATTATTAAATGTAGCCGGGTCCTGCGGGTCAGGTGGAGTGCCCTCCCAGCGGAATTCGGCAAATTCCCGGGCCCGTCCCTCCCTGACCAATTGAACCAGGTTTTCATCGAGATGGCTGATAAAATAGAGAAACGGGGTGCTGGCCGCGAATTCCTCACCCATGAAAAGCATTGGGGTATATGGCGATAAAATCATGGAGGCCGCCGCCAGTTTGAGCCCATCGAAAGATACCAACTGCGATAACCTCTCCCCCAGCATGCGGTTACCGATCTGATCGTGATTCTGCGTGCAGATCACCAGCTTTTCTGGCTGTATATCTTTTGAAGAACTGCCATGATAACGTTTGCGGTTGGGGGAATAGTTCCAGGAATAGACAAATCCCTCGTTAAGAGCTTTGCAGAGATCACCCATTTTGCCGAAATCACCATAGTAGCTGCGGTTTTCACCGGTGAGTAGGGAGTGCACCGAATGATGGAAATCATCGCTCCACTGGGCATCTATACCGTAACCGTTTTTTTCCACCGGGGAGATAACCCGGGTATCATTGAGGTCACTTTCAGCGATAAGGATCATCTCCCGCCCCTCCTTGGCCGAAAGCTCCTTCACCGCATCTGATATTTCCCTTAAGATGTGCAATGCCCCAAAGTCATAAATTCCATGGATGGCATCGAGTCGAAGTGCATCGATGTGGTAATCGGCAAACCAGGAAAGCGCATTCTGCACGAAGTAGTTGCGCACTCCGTAACTGTATGATTCATCGTAATTTACCGCAGCTCCCCAGGGGGTGCCGTACTCATCGGTGAAATAAGGCCCATATTCTTGAAGATACGCGCCTTCGGGCCCGAGGTGATTATACACCACATCGAGTACCACCGCCATTCCCTTGGCATGACACTGATCGACCAGACGCTTTAGCCCCTCCGGACCGCCGTAACTGTTTTGTACCGCAAAGGGATATGCCCCGTCGTATCCCCAGTTGCGGCTTCCCGGGAACTGAGCAACAGGCATGATCTCAATTGCTGTAACTCCCAGATTCCTAAGGTAATCGAGCCTTTCGGCGCAGCCTTCAAATGTTCCCGAAGGTGTAAAGGTGCCTGTATGCAGTTCGTAGATGACCATATCCTGAAGAGCCATACCCTTCCAGGTGCTATCGTTCCAATTAAATGCTCCATGATCAACAACACAGGATGGGCCGTGCACCCCCTGAGGCTGAAAACGCGAAGCTGGATCGGGGAAATCGGAGCTGCCATCCAGACGATATCTGTAGAAAGTTCCGGGAGCAGTTTGTATATGAGAGGCTTGCCAGTAACCGAAATCATCCCTGTCCATTGAAATCACTTTTGGATTCTCTTCACCGAGCAGAAGCTGAACATTTTTCTTGAGCGGCGCCCAGACTGTGAAACTGGCGGTTTGATTACCCTCATAGTTTGAACCAATATACATGACTACTCCAATCGTGTGTTATGGCATTAAGCCCCGAAAAATAGATTCGAAACTAGCACAGTAATCCCCTATTCTCCAAGAAGACTCCTTATACCTCTAATGGGAATGATCACCCAGTCTGGGCGATTGTTTATTTCATAACCAAGCTCGTATACCGCCTTCTCCAGGAGAAACGTGCGCATAAGAATGTCGATCTCCTGACGATCTTCGGGAATAAAGGACGCCTCACCGGCCGCCTCCAGATAGGAACTGAGAAAAATCCCCCCGATATAGTGATACCAGGGCTCAATCCAGGACACGAGCAGCTCCGCATCTTCGGTACGGAATGTGGATTCGAGGAATATGGCACTGTAGCATACATAGTGAAACGATCGGATCATCCCGGCCACATCCCTGAATGGTGACCGCTTGAGCTTGCGCTCACTAAGCGAGCGCGCCGGCTCACCTTCAAAATCCATGATTGTAAAATCTTTGCCGGTGAAAAGAACCTGCCCCAGATGATAATCGCCGTGGATTCGAGTTTTCACGGTGGTGAACTTTTTGGTAACTATGCGCCTGACAGTATCGAGAATGGGCTTTTCAAGCTTGAGCACCGATTCGGTTTCAGCCCGAAGCTCCGGCGACATCTTTTTTAGTTCTTTTTCTGCCATGCGGAACGTTTTCTGAATAAGCCCCTGAATGGATTGGTAGATCGACCTCTGATAGAGCTGAGAGAAGGGTTCAGGAACAAAATCAGGCTCCTCCACCGCTTCTGACAAAGCAATATGCAGCTCAGCAGTACGTTTGCCCAGAAGAGAAACCATCTCAAGGAAAAATTCACCAGTAAGATCTCTGATGTAATCGGGCACTTCGCGTATATCCATCAGATTGGGATAATAAGTGGGCAAAGGGGGTAAACTACCCTGATTGGCAAGTATCTGCTCGAAATACTTGGTGACCACTCCCAAACCATAGCTCCAGGCATTGCCGCTGTTTTCAACGTAGCCCTGCATGAGCGCCACCGTGAGCGGTTCCTTTTTATCGGTGCGGTATTCAAGCGCCCCCGCATAGGGAGGAATGTTTTTAAAGTTGGTGCGGGTGCCAAGATAGCGCAGAATATCCAACTCAGGATTCTCCCCCTCCTCCAGCTTGCGGTACAGCTTGAGAAACAAAACATCATCGTAGAGGATAGCAGTATTGCTCTGCTCCACCTTCAGGGGCCGGGATGGAATGGGCAGGTGTTTATCTGCCAGAATAGTCTTCAGTTCCCTTGAAGGCAAACCTCCGAACTCCCCGTTTACTCCCTTGATTTTCTTACGGTTAGCAATGGTATTGAAAAGTACCCAGTGAAGCTTTTCGTCGTAGTTGCCATCGTAGAGAATGCCATCTTCCTTATCTACCTTAAGATCGGCCACAATGGCCTGAGGGAAATCTTCATTGAGCCCGCCAAGTAAAGAACGGGCATTATAGGTAAGCGGCAGCAGGTAGTGCTCCTGGGCTCCCTGGCTGTAACTGACCTTGAGAATCAGAAGCCTGCAGGTCCAGACATTATCGACCACCCGGGCCTCTTCAACGATGGTGACGCTGTTAATCTTGCGGCTCTTGGCCCCGAACCAGCGACTGCGCCGCAGATATTCGGGGAGCACCGTTTCTTCAAGTTTGGACCGATTGGCCCCCTGGAAAATCTCCTCCCAGCTTCTCTTTACCGTAAGTAGACTCACCCGTTCCTCCACACCGATAGTCTCGGCACTCTTCTTCAGTTCGAACCAGTAATAATCGTAAGGCCCCAGAGTAAGCAGATAAGGCGTATCTTTGATTATTGGAAAGGTGTTCCTTCCAAAAACCTCTTCAGGGATGGTTCCCATGTATTCGGCCAGGTCAAAAGTGACCACCTGGCTGAAACGCGACAGGTTCACCACTACCAGAACAGTCTCGTTTTGATGTTCCCGCACAAAGCAGAGCACTTTGGAATTATCCCCGGGCATCATCCGCAGCTCTCCACGGCTGAACGCCTTGAACCTCTTTCTGGAGGCAATCACACTGCGCATCCACCAGAGAAGCGAAGCGTAACTGGACTCCTGGTTCTGCACATTGACCGCCTCGTAGTGATACTCCGGGTCGATAATGACCGGAAGATACAACTTATGAGGGTTGGTATGAGAAAAACCGGCATTGCGATCGGGCCCCCACTGCATGGGAGTACGAACCCCGTTTCGATCTCCCAGATAGTAGTTATCCCCCATGCCGATTTCATCTCCGTAGTAGATGATCGGGGTGCCGGGCAGGGAAAAAAGCAGAATATTCATGAGCTCGATTTTGCGCCGGTCATTTGAGAGCAGCGGTGCCAGCCTCCGCCTGATCCCCAGATTAATCTTCGCCCGGGTGTCTTGTGCATACACCTTGTACATGTAGTCCCGCTCTTCATCGGTAACCATTTCCAGCGTGAGCTCATCGTGATTTCTTAAAAACAGAGCCCACTGACAGTTGGAGGGAATAGCGGGGGTGGAACGCAAGATATCTATTATGGGGAAATTGTCTTCCATCTGAATGGCCATGAACATGCGGGGCATGAGCGGAAAATGAAAGGCCATCTGACACTCGTTGCCCTCACCAAAATAGGCAACCGAATCTTCAGGCCACTGATTGGCCTCAGCAAGCAGCATTCGATTTTGAAACTTGCTGTCGACGTGGGCCCGAAGGGCTTTAAGGTAGTCGTGAGTTTCCTTGAGGTTTTCGCAGTTAGTCCCTTCTCTTTCAAAGAGATAGGGCACCGCATCGAGACGCAGTCCGTCTACCCCCATCGAAAACCAGAAATCGATCACCTTTAGCATCATGCGATGTACTGACGGGTTGTCGAAATTCAGATCAGGCTGATGAGAATAGAAACGATGCCAGTAATAGGCCTGGGCAGTGTGATCCCAGGTCCAGTTCGAATGCTCGAAATCTTTGAATATGATACGGGCATCCCGGTAGCGCTCGGCGGTATTGCTCCAGACATACATGTTGCGGGCAGAAGAATCGGGATCGGCCCTTCTGGCTTTCTGAAACCAGGCGTGATCGGCGGAGGTATGGTTGAGTACCAGCTCCGCAATTACCCTGATCCCCCTCTGGTGCGCAGCCTTGAGAAACTCCTTGAAATCGCGCAGGGTTCCGTAATCGGGATGCACATCGAAATAATCGGCGATATCGTAACCATCGTCTCTTAGCGGAGAGGGATAAAAAGGGAGTAGCCATACGGCGGTAACCCCGAGACTCTGAAGATAATCGAGCTTCTCGGTGAGTCCCCTGAAATCACCAATGCCATCACCGTTGGAATCACCGAAAGCCCGCACATGCACTTCGTAGATCACGGCGTCCTTGTACCACAGCGGTCCTTCATCTATAAATCGTTCCATCAGTTCACCTCTCGAGCATTCGGGACCAAAGATCAATAGTAGTCAAAATCAACTTCCCTGCGCAGCTTGCGGTGAACCCGGAAAAGCGATGCCGGGGAAACCGAGGGGTCGAGGGAAATTTCGTTTTCCGCAGCGTGCCACACGTATTTGTCCCCCCCCAGAAGATCCTCCAGCAGGTAGGTCTGGGAGGGCTCTATACCCAATTCAAAGAGAGGTACCTTCAGTCGCCCCTTCTGAACGTGGAAAGGATCGAGATTGACCACCACCAGGATGATGTTTGACAGATCGGGTGTGCGCTTTCCATAGAAGAGCATATAATCGTTATCTATTTGGTAGAACTCCAGATAGCGGTTGGACTGTAACGCCTCGTTTTCCTTGCGTGCCCTGTTAAGAGCCGTGATCGTTCTGCGGATGCGCTCTCCCTTGGAACGCTCCCAGGCATAGATCTGGTATTTTTCGGAATCGGCGTACTCCTCTTTACCCGCAAGCCCCTCGCTTACAGCCTGCTCATAGGCAGGTCCGTACAGTCCGAAATTGGAGCATAAAGTAGCCGCCAACACCAGGCGGAATACAAATGCATTTTCACCCCCGAACTGAAGCATTTCCGGAAGGATATCGGGAGTATTGGGCCAGAAATTAGGCCTGAAAAACTCCCGGGGCTCTTCACGGGTAAGCTCAGTCATGTAACGGGTTATCTCTTCTTTAGTGTTGCGCCAGGTGAAATAGGTGTAGGACTGACTGAACCCCAGTTTAGCTAAACGGTACATTACCTTGGGACGGGTGAAAGCCTCTGAAAGAAACAGTACTTCAGGATACTCCTTTTTAATTTCGCCAATCACCCATTCCCAGAACGGGAAAGGTTTGGTGTGAGGGTTATCGACCCGAAAAATTCTCACACCGTGATCAATCCAGAAGAAAAACACACTCTTAAGCTCGTTCCACAGCGACTGCCAGGCCTCGGTCTCGAAATTAAAAGGGACAATATCCTCGTACCTTTTGGGAGGATTTTCGGCAAACTGAATAGTGCCGTCGGGCCTGATGGTGAACCACTCCGGATGCTCTTTTACGTAAGGATGATCGGGCGCGCACTGAAAAGCGATGTCTATAGCCACTTCGAGGCCCACAGTGGATGCCTGATGCAGGAAATGATCGAAATCCTCCAAAGCCCCAAGCCTTGGATCAACCGCCTTGTGCCCTCCGAAACGGGACCCTATGGCCCAGGGACTTCCCGGGTCTTGAGGAGTGGAGGTGACACTGTTGTTTTTGCCTTTGCGGTTGACCTCGCCAATAGGATGTATGGGAGGCAGGTAAACCACATCAAACCCCATGGCGGCTATATGCGGCAAAAGCTGCTCGCAGGAACGGAGACTTCCGTGCACATGAGGGTCGCCGGTGGCCGACCTGGGGAACAGCTCATACCAGGAACTGAAGGATGCCTTTTGCCGATCGACGGTGACCTTAAGCACGGGAGACCAGGTGTAGGCCAGCCCCGTGTCGGGATTTCTTCTCATGAGTTCAAGCAGTTCATGGGAGTAGGCGGCGGCAAAGCGAGCCTGACGATCGGTGCCGTAAGCCACTTCGTTGAGGAAATGTTCCAGTGCTGAAGCATCCTGAGGGACAACCCGGCTTCTTGCTTTGCCCAGGATTTCAACCCCGATGAGGTAATCGGCCTCCTGGTCCTGATCTGCATGGAATTTCTTTTCCAGGCCGTGTCGCCAGGTGAGAAACTGATCGACCCAGGCCTGCACGGTATATTCATAAGACCCTATTAGAGGAACCTCGAAGCCCCCCCGCCAGCGGTCGTTATCCACAAACTCCATAAATGTGTAACTCCACTGAGAGTCGCCAACCTTGCGGTACATAACCCGTGCATCTATAATATCGTGCCCGTCGCCGAAACAGTCGGCCCACACGGTGACACTTTCACCCTCCACCCTCTTTACGGGAAATCGCCCCCCGTCGAGGCAAGGCTTAAGATTTTCCACAACAGCTCTGACTCTTCCATCACTTTTCATGGTAGGTGGCCCCGTTTTTTCAGAAATGACATGAGGATTTCCCGTTCATAAAAGAGCAACAACCATTCCACGAGGCTGAAATTGCGGAACCGGTGTGAAAGGGGATCATTGTCAATCTTTGAAAAACGAAAGGCGGAGCCATTCGGCAAGTCTCTGATTTTTAAGGACATCGCAAAGAGAGTTTCACAGCATGCCTCAAGAAAAGAACTCTCGGAACGGTTTATCCCCTGAGCGGGACCGGTTTTTGCTGTCCTTCTTGCATACCGATTTTCTTAAAACGCATCAGGAGGATAACTGTGTCCAAAGGAAGCCTTGTGTTCGTGGAACCCATGGGGTCCCAGTTCAATGTCTATTCCAAATTCATGAGTATCCCTCTGCTTGGTCCGGTGAACCTGGGTACCATGGCAAGGCAGTGGGGATGGCAGGTGCAAATCCTCAACGAAAACATCCTCAAACGGGAAGTGAGTGATAAGGAGCTTTTGGAGGCAGATATTCTCGCTGTTTCCAGCATGACCTCCACGGTTGAGCGGGGGCGTCAGATCGCCCGCAGGTACCGACAGCTCCGAAGCGACAATGGTCTACCCTGCCGTTCATTAATCGGAGGAATTCACGCCAGTATGCTTCCCCACGATGTTTCCGAAGATTTCGACCAGGTGGTGTGCGGTGAGGCAGAGCCGATTTTCAGGGATCTTCTGGAGGGGAAATTCAAGGATAAGATTATCAAGGGACCTCAGCTTATTGACCTCGACAGCATCCCCATTCCCGATTTTTCTCTGGTGAAAGATTGGGAGAATGTGAAAATCTGGCCAGTTATGACCTCCAGAGGCTGCCCCTTTACCTGCAATTTCTGTTCAGTGACCCAGATGTTCGGACGCAATTACCGTACGCAGAGTCCCGAGAGAGTACTTGAAGAGGTGATGCGTTATGACAAGGGCTGGATTTTCTTTGTTGATGATAATTTTGCGGCAGATTTGCGACGCACCGACGCGATTCTTGACGGCATGCTCAAGTACGGGTTTCGCCGTCCCTGGAGCGCACAGGTACGCACCGAGATCGCTCGAAACCCCGAGCTTTTGGCTAAGATGAAGAAAGCGGGATGCCTGATCCTCTACATCGGGCTTGAATCGATCAACCCTCAGAGCCTTACCGATCTGAAGAAAAAGCAGACCGTGGAGGACATAAGTACCGCCATCAGAGTAATTCAGTCCATAGGCATACAGGTTCACGGAATGTTCATGCTCGGTAACGATCCTGACAGCCCCGATATATTCCATGCCACAAGCGAATTTGCCCGCAAGAGCGGATTAAACTACATCCAGTGTAATGTGCTTACCCCACTTCCGGGCACAGAGGTTTTCAGTAAATTTGAGGCTGAAGGACGACTGCTGCATAAAAACTGGGAATTTTATGATGGACTGCATGTGGTCTTCAAACCTAAAAACATGAGTGCGCTGCAGCTTCAGAAAGGCATGGTTTCCTGTTTCCGTTCCTTTTACAACTACAACGGAGCTTTAAAAGATTTCATGAATGCCGGGGCAAAGCTCTTCAGTGGTCGGTTGCGCAACTATCCCTCGGAGGCGCGTTTTCAGGCATTTTTCCCCTCGGTGATGAAACTGGCGGGTAAGGGAATAGTTTCGGACTGGGTCCGGCAGAACAGTTCGTATATGAAGCAGCTGGAAGCGGTATAGGCTCATGGCACAATCTTTGTTCAGATTTCCAGATAGGGGCTGCAAAAAACTGAACACAGGAGAGAGGTCATGAACAACACAGCTGATATGAAGGCAGCCATAGTTGAATTCATCAATCAGAATTTTCTCATGGGAACCGGGTCCATAAAATTCACCGAAAGTGACAGTTTTCTTGAAAAGGGCATCGTGGATTCCACCGGGGTTCTGGAAATGGTGAATTTCATTCAGGCTAATTTCGGAGTGAAAGTGGAGGATTCGGAGCTGATACCAGAAAACCTTGATTCGGTGAACAACATCACTGCATTCATCAATCGTAAAAAAAGTGTGGGTTCCTGACCCGTTTGGGAACCACTATTAAAAAGGAGGACTCGGGAGATGCCAGTAGGATCACAGGAGAAGTCCACGACAGTTCAGTGTGTAACCATGGGGAATCTGCAACTTGATGTAAAAAAAGAGACGGAGCGAATCTGCGAGACAATCCGCCAGATGATGGTGAAAGTGAAGCGTCGCGGTGCAGTGATCGGTCTTTCCGGAGGAATCGATTCCAGCGTGACTGCTGCCCTGTGCGCCAGAGCCGCAGGTAAGGAAAAGGTGCTTGGAATCCTTATGCCGGAAATCCATTCAGCATCCGAATCTTCCTCTTTGGGAAAGAAAGTGGCAGATGCCCTGGGCATTGAAGTGACAGTGCATAATATCACCCCAATTCTCGAAGCAGCAGGATGTTACAGCAGTCAAACCCAGGCGATTCAGTCAGTCATTCCCGAATACCGGCAGGGTTTTCCCTTCAAAATAGTCCTCCCCCAAATCAGCAACATTTACAGGGTCTTTTCACTTGTCGTACAGATGCCCGACGGCACTTCCAGAAAAGAGCGAATGAGTCATCAGGCATATCTGCAGCTGGTGGCTGCCACCAATTTCAAGCAGCGTATCCGCAAAATGCTCGAATACTACCATGCCGACAGACTTAATTACCTGGTGGCCGGAAGCCCCAACAGGCTTGAATACGATCAGGGCTTCTTTGTTAAAAACGGTGATGGTTCGGCAGATATCAAGCCGATCGCCCACCTCTACAAGTCCCAGGTCTACCAGATGGCAGAATATCTGGGCATCCCTGAAGAGATCAGAAAGAGGCCGCCTACAACAGATACTTACCCCATGGAGCAATCCCAGGAGGAATTCTACTTCTCACTGCCCTATCAGAAGATGGATCTCTGTCTGTACGCAAAAAATAACGGGTATTCTCCCGAGAGTGTCTGCGAAGCTACAGGACTTACTCATGAACAATGCTCTGCGGTTTTTGCAGATATCGACAACAAGCGTAAAACCACTCAATACCTGCACCTCAAGCCTCACTTGGTGGAAAGCATATCTGAAATTTCATACGAGATCTGATTAGTTAAAGATGATTGCATGGGTGCCACAGTGCACCCTTTTTCCCCAATTAATACTGGCGGACAGTCCTTTTTACCTCGGGGATCAGAGATGGTGCCACACTCAATGTATTGATCCCGCAATCGAGGATAGCGGGGATGGATTCAAGCCGGGCTGCCAGTTCACCACAGAGGGAAACCGGTACAGAACCGGCTCCGGAAGCCACCATTTTAATCATTTTAAAAATGGCAGGATGATCTTCAAGGAAGTACTGGGTAATACTGCTGTTCTCTCTCCCCACCGCAAGCGTGTACTGCGTGAGATCATTTGAACCGATGCTCAAAAAATCCACATAGGGCAGCAGTTCCTCTATGCAGAGCGCCGCTGCCGGGGTTTCGATCATTGCACCAAGAGGTATGCGTCGTCCGGAAACAGATATCAGATCATTAAAAATTTCCCGGATCATGGCCATCTCCTGCGAAAAGGTGACCATGGGAACGAGCACCCTGATAGTGGGAAAGCTCTCAGAGAGCCTGATGAGTGCGTTGAACTGAGTGTACAGAAGTTCAGGAAATTCAAGGAGAAAGCGTACTCCGCGCCTGCCCAGAAAGGAGTCTTCTCCGGAGGAATAATTGAGATAGGTAAGCTGCTTATCCCCCCCCACATCCAGAAGTCTGATGGTGAGCAGTTTGTCTTTGGCAGGTTCTATGGTGCGGGCAATGTCATCATAGAGTTCCTGGGTTGTGGGCGGGAGCTTGCGGGAAAGGTAGATGTTCTCGATACGGAAAAGCCCTATTCCATCCGCCCCGTTTTTAAGCGCATACTCCACATCCCTGCGGCAGCTCACGTTGGCCAGCACTTCCACTTTCTGCCCGTTGGGCCGGAGAGCCGTTTCTGCACAGTTCTGGCGGGAAAGGAGCATATAGGATTTTCGCTCCTCCAGACGTTTTTCAAACTTCTGGCGACTTTTGTCTTCGGGCCCAATAACCAGCATTCCCTTATCCCCGTCGAGCAGGAGATGATCGCGATGACGGATCAGATTGAGCACATCGGGGATTTTACCGATGGCCGGTATGCCGATCTCCTTGGTGAGCAAAGCTGCATGGCTTGCAGGTCCGCCAAACTCGGTGATAATACCCCGAGCCGATTTGCGGGATAGAAAGACGGTATCGGAGGGCAGCAGGCGTTTGGCTACTATAATACTTCCGGAGGGCAGATGCTCCAACGTATGGGCATGAATTCCGGTAAGCGCCCTGAGCATCTTTCTTCCCAGATCTATGATGTCATCGGCTCTGAAACTGAACACCTCATCCTGAAGTTGCCTGAACCGCAGTTCCCATTTGCGAAACACCCTTTTCACGATCTGTTCGGCATTTATAAGCTCTGTCTCCAGCTCAGCCCGGATCTCCCCCACCAGCTGAGGATCTTTAAGAATCTCCAGCTGTGAACGGAAAATTCCGGCCACCGTGGAATTGAGCTCCCGCTCAATGCGATCAGCCGAAGTCTGCAGATCCTTTGCCACCTCCTGGAACGCGAGCTCAATTCTACCGAACTCCTCCTTGAGGTCCTTCTGCTGAATAGTGTAGAGCTCATGATCCCTGAGCAGAATGTCGGTATATATGAAAGCACGCCCCGAGGCCAATCCCGGGGAAATACTCATACCGTATAAGGTTCGTTCTGGAGGTCTAGTCATATTAAACGATTAAAATATTTGAGAATACATGCCGAGGGCTTTTCAATCAGCTCGACAGGGAAGATACTCAAAGGTTACCCTTAACAGCAACCCTTCTGAATACCCAAAATTAAATCCTTTATGGTCACCATACCTAATACATTTCCGTTATCATCAGATATTAAACTGCTTGAGCGATTTTGCCGCTGCAACAGATGCAGAGCATCAACAAGCCCACTTGACCCTGGAATGGGGCACCATTCCCAAACCGGTCTGGCGAGCTGCCCCGCCTTAACAGTGCCCCAGTGCTTGCGGGGAATGAGCCTGAGCTGTGCAAGAGACAGAACTGCAATCTGACTACTATCCCGGTCTGAAACTATAAAAAACTGGTCTGAACCGGGAGGCCAACGAGATACCAATTCCCCAACGTTGAGGCCTGAAGAAACCCTACCACAACCAACCGCAAAGGAACCCACAGAAAAATCACTGATCCTTTGGGCCAGACGGTACCCCAGAAGTTCTCTTTCAGTGACACAGAAGACGCTGATCCCCACCAGAATCCACCAGACAGCTCCGGCGATTACCCCCCGAAACAGCAATGTAATGGATGCCAATATTAAAAAGAGCGAAAAAACATTCCCCGCCATACTGCCCAGAATCGAGAAGATGCGGGCCCTTCCGGTAAGAGCTGCAAGAGCGGCCCCGAAAATCCGCCCCCCGTCAAAAGGATATACTGGAATCAGACTTAATATGGCAAGCAGAAGGTTCCAACAGCAAAGAAAAACAAAAATTCCCAATGTGGGAACTGACCATGCAAGCTCCCTTCCCGCCACGTTCAACAGAAAGAAAACGCCTGCAAAAACCATGCTAACCAACGGTCCGATCAGACCAAGCAGCAACTCCCCCCTGAAGTTCAATGTCTTTTCATTCCGACACAGAATGCCCCCAAAAGGATAGAGCTCGTAAACAGGGGCCTCCAGCCCAAGAATATGCGCTGCAAAGAGCACGAAAGCCGCCCGCACAAGCATCGTCCCCACAAGTCCGGAGAAAACTGCCCCACCCATTAACCAATACTGTGTAGTACTCAGGCTGCGGAAATAATAGGGAAACATACTGAAAACAAGAACCAGAATGAGAATTGGCGAAACA
This sequence comes from Fibrobacterota bacterium, assembly GCA_023436205.1. Lineage (GTDB taxonomy): Bacteria > Fibrobacterota > Chitinivibrionia > Chitinivibrionales > Chitinispirillaceae > JAEZKC01. The sequence goes on along the minus strand of JAEZKC010000055.1, from coordinate 10,811 downwards.
GCAATGATCCACCCCTCAATCTTTATCTGACCGCCTCCAACCCTGGCAATGCAAACCCGTGTACTCAATAAGTCCCCCCTACCCATCTTTACGGGTCTGATCACTGATCGCAGCTCCTGTAGCTTTGGTCATGTTCCTTAATAACTCAAATTCCGTTTTTATCATCCGCGTGGCCCTGCTCCAGGCGCTGTCTGCATGATTACGAGAAACAAAACTTCTGCTCAGAAGCGAATCGTAGATCTCCAGCGCCCGCAAAGCGCAGCTCTCCCGATCGAAATTTCGCACACTCTCCACCGTGTGCTCTCTAAGCAGCCCCCGAAGACGAAAACTGCCCTTCATCACATTCAAAAGCGCCTCTACAAAAAGCGTTTCACTGCCACCCCTCACTAAAAACCCATTATAGCCGTCTTTAACCACCTCTTCCACTACGGGAAAATCGAGCCCCACCACAGGAACTCCGGAAGCCAGGGCTTCTGTGAGAACCAATCCCTGAGTTTCAGTATTGGAGGCAAAAGCAAAAACATCCATGGCGTGATAAGCATCAACCAACTGCTGACCAACCAGCGTTCCGACATGATGAAACCGATCGAGTAATCGGCACTGCTCAAAATAGCTGGCCATCTCGTTTTCAGAAGGTCCGTTTCCAACCAGAAGGAAATGAACACGCGATTCCCTTTGCATTAATTCACATACAGCCCGCGAAAGAAAACCCACATTTTTTTCAGGAGCCAGTCTGGAAACAAACCCCACCACAAAAGCATCGGAGGGCAATTTGCAGGTTGCCCTCATGCCCTGACGATCCCCATGCTGGAAACGGGCAGTATCTATACCGGTCGGGATCACCTCCACTGGAGAATCCACTCCCCGCCGGACGATTTCCTCCGCCACGGCCCTGCTGGGAGCAATCACCGTGTCGCAGAGATTGGCATACCCGGTGGCCAGTGCACTCACAAACCGCTTCAATGCAGGAGAATTACCGGGAACATAGTGAGTGTATTTCTCATAAAAGGTATGGAAAGTGAAAACTATGGGGATCTGATGCTGAGCAGCAAGCCTGAGGGCGGAATCCCCCAGAAGATAGGGATGGTGAGAATGAATGATGTGCGGATGAAAGTTTTTCAGAGCCGCACTAAGCACCCCCGGAATGGGAAGCTGCACGGAAAAATCGGTTCCATTGAAATGCTGGATGGCCGGTACACGAATTACGCCCTCCTCCCGTTCATCGGTTCTTCCGTAGGTGGGAGCTACAATAATGACCTGATGCCCCTGTTTTCTGAATTCAGCCGTGAATGTCTCAACCGACCGCTCCACCCCGCCAACAAACGGCAGGTAGGTGTTGGTCATCATTAGAATATTCATAAAGTGACACTTGTTTCATTGTAAGACGGATTAACCACAGATTAAAAAGGTACATCAACATTCATTTGTAATCTGCTGAAAATTATACAGTAATGGAATTTTGCCCGGAAACAGCCCGCACCCGTTCCTTTCCGCAGAAGCCCACCTCTATGGAGGGTTCACCGGAAAACCAGCTGCCCTCCCACAGCACGGTAAACTGATCGGCATTCTCTTTTTTGATCTTTACACTAACCGGGCCAAACAGAGTTGGAGCCGGACCGAAAGAGAATTGGTCAGTATTTTCGAAAAACTCCGGAAGAATACCCTGGCAGAGCAGAAGCTTTTCACCCTGCTCGGCTACAAAGCAGTTGCGAACCATGCTGATCCACTCTGATGCAGCCCAGGCGTGCTGTCCATCCCCCATGCAACCGGTTTTAAGCTGCGGATGAATGGCTTCCGGCCACTGGCCGGTAGGACTGGCCAGACCAGCAATAGCATCCATGATTTCCAGAAACTTACAGTCTCCCGCTCCCAGAAGAACCTGGGCGATATGCAGGGAAAGATAGGGGTTGATTCCGGAATGGCTGATGTCGTGGTAGAAGGCTTTGCCTATAAGGCAATGATCATAAAGGTAGTTAGCCGTAAGAGTGAGCCTCTGGTCGGATGGTTCCCAGATCTGCAGCGGGTAACCGGCAGCCAGAGATCCCACCGATCCGCTGTCGAGCCTGCGGTTGGGGGAAGCAGGCATGGCGGGGCGACGCTTCTCCCCTGCCGCCATGGCCAGACTATGCTCGATACAGAGCAGATAGTCCTTACGATCCCGTTCAAAAAGATCAGATTCAAAATCCCTTCCGGCCAGCTTGAGAAGGTATGATGCGGATGCCAGCCCCGCCACACCCCAGAAATCGTCCCAGTAGTAATGATCGTTTGGCCCCAGATGCTCTGCACTGAACCCCGCAGGAAACAACCCCTCATACCTGCTACCGGCCGTCTCCCGCCGCTTGTTCATGATCCAGCGTGCCGCAGCGATAATAGGCTCTACCCAGCTTTTGTCGGGACTGGAGTTGCAAAGAGCACAGTAGCGGGCCATGGCCCAGAGCGCCTGACCGTTGGAATCCCACTCACCTTCCTGAGAAAGGAAATAGCCCGAAGAGGTCTGGCGATGAAAAAATCGGCCTATCACCATAAGTGCCCGGTCGTACAAACCTGAAATTAGCAGAGAATTGACTATGAATGCAGCATCCCTGAACCAGAACCGTTTGTAGGTGTAAGGCCCGGCGTAGGAATCGAGTGGCGTATGCAGTACCAGAGTTTTAACTGCGGTGTCAAAAAGCCAGCCGTAATTCTTCACCGGGAAATGACAGCGAACAGTTCCCTCGGTACTCTTTTGCCACAACTGCTCAGCCGATGATTCGTAGGAGTAGGCTTTCTTTGTCAGGTTTTTCTGAATAAGAGGTATCTCCAGGCTTACCTTTGCACTTTGATTGGGGACCAGCTTATAGCCGGCAAAAGCGGAAGCCATTCCCACATTGCAGGTCACCTCCCGACGACTGTCGGGTCTGGAGGATAGAGTCCAGTGGTAGACATCTCCCTCATCGTAACAGGCGAATCGGCAGACATCGGGTTTCTGGTCAAACCAGACAAGCTCCGCCCCGTTTATCTTCCAGCCCATGTCGTTTGATAACAGCCTGATGTCGTGAATGAAACTGATACCCTCCATGTTATAAGGCCGAAGGGAAACGATCAGAAATCCTTTTTGAGGACATTGCCCCTCCATTTGTAGAAGGCAAACCGGAATTCCGTTTCTGAGTTCCACCTGGGCGGAGGTCTTGAGAGAAAAGCGGTTATGGGCACTTTCGGTAATTACCCGCAGGTTGCCCTCTGTTTCAAGCCGCTGAGAGGACGTCAAAGACCTGGAGGGAATAAGTTTGGTCCCATCTTCGGCAATCACCCAAGCATCGATGGACCAGCTGTCGAAAAAGGGCATCACAAGCCCCCTCGGGTCCACCACCGGAGCTTCCTGAAAACCGGGTAACCCCACCGCGGTCCAGTTGCGGTGAGTAAGGTTTATCTGAGTGACAGAGAAAGCCCTGGGGATAAAAGAGGGGTCTTGAGGATCGAACTGCCGCTCTGCCCAGTAAGGCCAAACCCAGTCGAGATTATGCTGAATGACCTGACTGTTGATAAGCCCGCGGGCATGCATGACCGCCCCGGCCCTGAGGAGCTCCACCGGAGCCAGAACCTCGGAGGGCTGGGAAAACTGGTTGAACTTGGCAAGCAGATTGATGGGATCGACAAAGCCCTGTGCCCGGGCGATATTTTTAAGCACAAATTTCCAGGGTAACCATTTCAGCCACATAGATGCACTCTCCTCCCTTTTTCAGAGAGGAAAAGAGCAATGGGGGTGCCAATTGGAAAAAAGCGGGCCGCGATCGAACAGACCCGCGACCTCGCTCTACCCAAAGGAGATTAGTTTCTTTGAATGGCATGAATGCGAGGTGAACGAGCTTCCATAGGTTCCCTGTCCCGCGCTTTGCTTATACGCAGGTTGCGTCCCCCGAAAATGGTGTCTGCCAACTCGTTAATGGCAGCATCGGCATTGGGCTCCTCAAGCTCGATGAATCCGAAACCCCGTGACCGTCCGGTATCCTTGTCGTTGATAAGCACAATGGAGTGAATGGGCTCGAACTTGTTGAAGAGCTTGCGGACATCGTTCTCGGTGGTTCTGTAGGGCAGGTTACCGATGTAAAGCTTCTGGGACATACTGTGGATCCTTTGAAAATGGTGGAACTGTGGTGCTGAGATGAGGCAGCTTGAGAGCGGCGATGCGCGCCCCTCGCCGAACTTTGGCTCCCTTCCCGTTCTGGATAAAAAGGCTGTTTGCAAAAGGTGTGCCGGGGCTCCCTGGCGGCGGGGATGCTGCCCCGGGCACTTTTTCCGGAAGTGCAACAGTGATGCTTCCCAGATTGGGAAAAGGGTGAGAAAGGGACAATGGCACACCCTTTGATCCCCCTGTTTGGTTATGCCCCCGCCAAGGCGAGGAGCACTGGAGAGCTGATCACCGTCAGCAGGAGGTTTTGCCCAAATGCTTCACAAGGCCAAAGATGCCCTGGATTTCAGGGTGGAAGCGGTCGACGGCTACATCGGAACCGTCATCGACATACTATTCGACGACTCGGAGTGGGCTCTGCGCTACTTCGTGGTGAATATTAGCGAAAAAATAATGGACCGTAAGGTGCTCATCTCCCCCATTTCAGTCGGGGAACCAGACTGGGAACGCCGAATTCTTCCGGTTTCCCTCACAAAGAAGCGAATCCTGGCCAGCCCTCAGGAAAATCTCGATCTGCCCATTTCCAGGCAGTACGAAATCGCCCTGCGCCGCTACTACGAGTGGCCGGTTTATTGGGGGCAGGTCTCCTTTCTCGATACCCGGGAAGTGAAAAACGAACCCACCGAGATCCCCAGCGAGGAAGATGCCGCCGAAACAGACGACAGCGAACCGGGAGTTGGAGAGGAAATCGAAAGCCCGGCCGAGGAGGAGGAGATCTCCGACAGCATGCTCACCATGCCCGGTGAACCGGACGATGAAGAAACCCGGGAATTCGAATTCTCCAGCGGCGACCAGGAGGGCACCTTCACGATGGAGCTGAGAAGTACCAGGGATGTGCTGGGCTACCGCATCGAGACCACCTCCGGAGAATCAGGAATTCTGGATGACTTTATCCTGGAAGATGCAGACTGGGTGATTCGCTATCTGGCAGTCAACACCCGTGCCGACAGAAAAGTACTTCTCTCCCTTCACTGGGTGAGAGATGTCAACTGGGGCATGTCAAGGGTGCATGTCACCATTACCGAGGAGGATCTTGAAAACACCCCTGCCTACAACCCCTCCATTGCAGTAACCCGGGATTACGAGAAGTTGCTCTATGAATATTACGACAGGCTCAAATACTGAAGACTCGTTGCGGGGAGCTTGAATAGTTCCCCGCAACAGAGGCTAATTCAAGTGGTTAGATTAACGGCAGCAACAGGAGGAACGAGCCGGCTTACGCCGTTTCTTTGCCCTGCCGGCCAGCGCTGACTTCAAGGCACAGTAAAAATAAAGCCCGGCCAGAGCCAGCAGCACCCGCTTGTCTTTAAGCAGCTTTGGAGTGATCATCTGCCGAACGCTGCTTATGAACTGCCTTATGAGAGAGCCCAGATCGTCCTGAATCAGCTCAATCTCCTCCTCGATGCGATCGGCTTCATTTGAGGGGGTGGCTTTGGTATGGTCATGGATTCGATTCACGCTGCCTTCCTCCTGGGAATGGTTAAGTCGTCCTTGAGAGTCTCAGTTGTGCGCACCAGCGGCGATTTTACCCGGTAAGGCCAAAATGCAAGCCACACCACGAGAGCTGCCAGAAACAAGACTCCTGCAATAATCAGCGAGGCAGCCCAGCCGGGGATGAGAAAAGCCAGCGCGAATGCTGCGGCCACCAAGAGCATGTTCACCCCCAAGAGAGCCAGAACCGCAGCGGTACTTATACCGCTGACCATTATAACCTCATTCTTTATGGATGCTTTCAGTTCAGCCTTGGCCAGATCCACCTCCTTATGCATCAGAAGTCTGACCTGACCGCCTATTTTTTTCAGCAGATCGAAGGCATTGGGCTGCTCACCGGCAGACTGCCTGCTTTGCTCATTCATAGGATCCCCTTCTGAAATAGTTCATAAAGTGCAAGGGAGGCAAAAGAGGGGCCAGTGTCGGGCCTTGCGGGCTTTTCTGATTTCCGCTTCCTTGGCATATCTGTTGCAAAAACTCATACTGGACTACTCTTTTCAAATCTTTGACCAGGAGGAATCTGTGGACCTATTTACGGAAGAAAACCTCAGGCAGCTTGCAGATGTGCAGGGCAGGTGCGTTACCATATACATGCCCACGTTCCGTACGGGTTCAGACACTCAGCAGAACCCCATCCGCTATAAAAATCTGGTGGGCGAGGCGGAGGTGCAGCTGGTGAACATGGGATTGCGCCATACCGATGCTGCTGAATTCATCTATCCGGCACGAAGACTTCTCACCAACGGAAATTTCTGGATGCACATGAGCGATGGTCTGGCGGTGTTTCTCTCCGAAAACTTTCTTCAGGTTTTCAGGGTCCCCTACAGCTTCAATCAGCTGTCACTGGCTACCGATCGCTTTCACTTCAAACCGATATTGGGTATGCTTTCCGGCAAAACCCTGTTCTACGTGCTTACCCTTAATATGAGCGGCCCCAAGCTATATGCTGGTAACAGATTTTCCATAAGACGCATACATTCCGACTTGCTGCCCAAAAGCATGGTGGAAACTCTGGGGTTCGACAATAAAGAGAAAAATACCCAGTTCTACAGCAAACCCTCGGGTATGGGTGGAAACCCGCCAACGGTTTTCGGCTATGGAAACCAAACTGATAAAACAAAGCAGGACCTGATACACTACTTCACTACCATAAACAATGCAGTTACCAAAATCCTGGCCGACAGCAACGCCCCCCTTATTACTGCCGGAATTGATTACCACAATCCGCTCTACAGGGGAGAGAACTCCTATCCCCACCTTTTGGAAGAATGCATAGAAAAGAACCTGGAGAATGCTGAAGAATCGGAGATTCACCGCCTGGCCTGGCCTGTCGTTCTCCCGCATTTTCAGAAAGGAGAAAAGAAGACCTTCTCCTTTTTCGAGCAGCTTAAAGGTGAACACAGCCCGGTAGCTACAGAAGACCTGAAGACTATCGTACAAGGATCGGTGAACGGGCGAATCGAAACCCTTTTCATCGCCGACGGTTCAACACACAAATGGGGCTTTTTCGAACCCTCAAGCCAGGACATCACTGTACATGAACAAAAGGAGCCCGGAGATGAGGACCTGCTGGAAACGGCAGCAATCAACACCATACTCAAAGGCGGCACCGTATTCGTACTTAAACCCGAACAGATTCCCGCCACAAAAGAAGCTGCAGCGGTGCTGAGGTTCTAACCTCAGCCTTCCGCACTTATCACTTTATCCATAGATCATAGCAACTTGGACAACTAAAACAACTCGTTAAATCACACACTTGTAAGATATTGTAATTTATGAAGATATATCAGTTTCTCCAACCCAGATCCTTAGCTCTCTCCGTTGCTCACTTCCCTTTCACCCCCTTGGTGAATTTATACCGGTCCAGCATTTCATCTTTTATGAAAGAAGCGAGTCATAAGGGAGAACTACTTAGTAACTGGATGAGAAAAAAGTTTTGGCGTATGTAGAAGATATTGCAAATTTCTAAACATTGGGTCTGCAAGAAATTCATGGAAGGGATGAGAGCACAACTCCCATCCCCCTCGAACAAGCTCCAATCAGTAATTAGGAGGAGACTGCACCACCTGCACGGTGGACGCCTGAGGCCCCTTCTCCCCCATGGTCTCCACAAAACGCACTCCATCGCCCTCCCGCAAATACACAAAATCGGTATTCACCAGAGCATTGCGATGAAAGAAAATCTGCCGGCCATCATTGCTCAGAATAAAACCGGTACCATCCGCTCTGAAAATCTTGTCCACGATCCCCTGTACCTCCTGAAACGGGTGCTTCTTTACATCGTGGCGCTGTTTTTCCATAAGCTCCTTTATCTGGCGCTCCGCAGTATCGAAAGCCCAGCGAATCTCCGCTTCCAGATCAAGATGCAGGTTAGCCCTGGCAGGATCCCGGTTCACCACAATCTCATGCCCGGGTGGCATTTTTATATCAAGACGCACACGGTAAGGCTGCCCTGAGCTCTGATGACGCTGCACCTTTTCTACAGCAACCCGACAGCTGATTAGATAGTCGCAAATCTCATCGAGCTTCGCCGCCTTTCGTCTGATCAATGCATCAACCTCATCAGTCTTGTCCACATTTCTGAAAGTTATCTCAAGCGGTATCTGCATAGTCACACATCCCCTCTTTAAAGTTCCCAGCCAGAACCCGCACTAGTCTCCGCTGATAGGAAACTCTTTAGCGGCGGGATCCAGTGTCACCCTGCGGCGAATCACATCCCTCGCCTGGTCCATTTTACCATAAATTCCACAGCACATAACTCCCACAATCTGATTCAGCCCGTTCAGATAATAGATTACTCCCTCAACGTTCTGCTCTCTCCAGTCCGACACCGTCGAGTTGGCACTGTTCACATCCCCTACCGCCTCATAACCGAAATCGAACAGATCGGAAAAGAAATAGGGCATGTGACTGTAAACTTCTTCCCCACCAGCCATGTTGCGCCCGGCGGTATACCCCTGGTACATGGCATTATCCCAATGCTCTACCCGTACCCGCTTCTGCAAAGCCTGATAAGGAAAGAAGGCATTATCCCCGGCTGCATATATATCAGGATCACTGGTCCGCAGATATTCATCAACCCAGATACCCTTCTCCACTCTCAGACCGGCCTGCCCGGCAAGCTCCGTTTCCGGCTCTATACCCAGTCCGGCCACAACCAGATCACTTCTGAGCAGCCCCGAACCGGTTTCAATCACAATCTGCTCACCTTCCCGATGAAAAGACTGCACCGAATCATGTGCCATGATGTAGATCCCCCGGTTAGTGTATTCACCGGTGACAGCCCGGGCCAGTTCATCAGGAAATACTCTGGAACAGAGATACTGCTGAGGCATAATAATGGTCACCTGCGCCCCCTGAAGAGAAAGCGAGGCGGCCAGCTCCGAGCCGATAAACCCTCCGCCGATCACCGCCACCCTCACCCCCGGCTTCACCAGAGGCCTGAGCCGTTCATAATCGCTTACGTAACGGTAATAGAATATGAACTCATCCTCCTCTCCCGGCAGAGAAAGCCTGCGGGGAGAACCACCAGTGCTCAGAAGAAGCTTTCCATAGGAAAGGGCACCCCCCTCCTGCAGAAAAACCTCCCTTGTGACCGGAGAAACAGCACTGATCGCGGTGCCCAGACGCAGCTCCACCCCGTTCTTCTCGAACCACACGGAACTTTGCACGAAAATATCCTCAAATTTCTTCTTTCCACTCCACAGCCCTTTGGTGAGAGGGGGGCGGTTATAAGGAAGCCGGTTTTCGGCCCCCACAAGCAGAATGCTTCCCAGAGGGTCCTGCTCCCTGATAGCCTGAACTGCCGATACCCCCGCCAGCCCGGCCCCGGCAATGATGTACTCGAAAAACTGGGATTTCATTTCTCATCCTTTCAGAAAACAGACAAACGGTGATCTGTACCAACCACGTCCGGAAAATCACAGCCCTTCGGATGGTTGCCGGCCCACCCTGAGGAAGAAGCCGGCCCGGCAGCACACGTTACCGCTTGCCTGAAATAATCAACCGGCTCAACGTCTGAACATGCTCATCATTCTACTCCCGATTGCACCACCGCTTATAAGGTCCGATCCACCAATCGCCAGGACCGCAACCAGATTAAGAATAAGAGGAAAGATGCCCAGAAGTGCCAGTATTCCCAGCACCACCGCACCAATTCCCACAAGCATCTGCACGCCTGCCGCGGCGGTCACCGACTCCCGGGCCACCTGACGGGCAGTATCATTCTCATAGTGCTCGAAAGAAAAGCTGTTTATGCGAGCTGTTGATCCGCTTCCGAAAACAAGTGCCGCACCGAAAGTGATCATGGCAATGGATGTCAGAGTGATTGGAGCCACTCCCACCAATGCCAGAATTCCCAGAGCAACACCGGCTATTCCCGCCAGAAATTCCGCTGTCATCCCTGTGCCGATCTCCTCCGCCTCGGCTCGACTGAGCGTACGGTCGTGGGTCAGAGAGGAAATACGGCTGGACACTGCACCACCCTCAAAGAGCAGCGCCGCTCCAATTGCTATAGTGGCAATGTACAGAAACAGTGCAGGGAAAATTCCCAGCAGACCCAAAATGGCAAGCACTACTGCACCTGCTCCCAAAATGCCTTCAGACAAAGACCCCGAGGCGATCACCTTGGCACTGGTCTTCTCTCTGGGGGTTGCTCCCGCTCCCTGATATCCCTGTGGGGCTGCCATATCCATAAAGCCCTCCTTTTCTCCGACATTACGGAAGATGTCCCCCCCGCACCGGCAATGCCATAGCCCGGATTTTACCGGACGGGAAGACTGATTGCACTAGACAATCATAATGGGGGCAATAGAAATGCCAACAGACCACTGCAGCGCATAAGCCCCTTCCTTAATCACTAAAACACCCCCGGCACCCTGCTCATCCGGATACTCCCCTTTCTCAAGACTCCCAATCTGATTATCACCCCCGCTCCAAAGCCGCCACCTTCTCAAGACGCCTCACATACCGCTCCAGCCCCGAAAACCGCGCCCCCAGAAACGCCCTCACCAGATCAGCCGCCAATGCCGCTCCACTCACCCGTGACCCTATACATATTATATTCATGGCATCGTGCTCCACCCCCTGATGAGCCGAGTAGATATCGGTAATCAATGCTGCCCTCACCCCTTTCACCCTGTTTGCAGCCACA
>JAEZKC010000129.1 GCA_023436205.1 Fibrobacterota bacterium | reverse complement strand
TCTGTAACATATACCGTTTCATACACTTTATTGTCTTCTGCTTTAACGATCTTCTTTATCTCATGTCCCAGAGCGGTCTCAGTCCGTTCCAAAGCGGTAAAACCACCAGCTGCATCTTCATCTTTGATAAGTCTGCCCAAATCATCATAGGTAAACCGTGAAGTGTTGCCTTTTGCATCGGTGAAGGATGACATGAGCCCGCCTTCAAGATAGGTGCAGGAAACGGTTTCACCAGCCGGGTTGGTGATGGTGCTCAAATATCCTTCATTATTGAGAGCAAGAGTTGTCCTCTGTCCGAAGGGGGCCACGATGGCTGTTGGGTTGCCCTGGGCATCGCGTTCAATAGTGGTAATGTTACTGTCGATATCGACGATGCTTGCAAGATAGCCGGACTCATCGTAATTGAAAGTGTAAATGGCCTTGCCGGTGAGCGCATCGAGAGTACGGAGGTGCTTGCCATTGGGGTTGAAATGGAAGATCTGGGAGCCGTCCTGGGAGGGGATCAGAAGATCTTCTGAAGTGAATGCGGGATAGACTGGAGAATTTTTCCGTACTAGATGATTATAGGTATCAGCGATATACATGTGGCCGCCATCAGATCCAAGCGAAATACAATGTGGATAATTAAATACAGCTGCAGAAGTTACACCTCCATCTCCACCGTAACCCTGTGTGCCATTTCCTGCCACAGTGTAGATGTACCCTTCTGGGCTTATTCTGCGGATACGGCTAGCAGAGACATCCGTAATGTAAAGGCTGCCATCCTGCGCACGAGCAATACTGCTGATATAACCTAATTCCGCTTCGGTTGCAAGCCCGCCATCACCGTTAGAACCAAATGTTCCGTTCCCAGCTATTGTTGTGATCAAACCATCTGGTCCTACTTTGCGAATCCGATAATTGTATAAGTCTGCCAAGTAAATGTTTCCATCTGGTGCAACCGTGATACATCTCGGGAAAAACAGTCTAGCTTCCCTTGCAGGGCCATTGTCTCCGCTGTAACCCTGCTCACCATTACCGGCAACCGTGGAAATAATGCCTCTTTTATCTATTTTTCTGACTCTGTTATTGTATGCATCAGTAAAATAGATCGCACCATCAGATCCTAGCGCGATTCCATTTGGATAATCAATTTGTGCATCAACCGCAAGTCCCCCATCTCCACTAAATCCACTCTCACCAGTACCAGCTATCGTAGTAATAATGCCACTTGGGTCTACCTTGCGAATTCGGTCATCAACGCAATCTGCGATATATATACTACCATCATCGCTTAGCGCCATAGCTATGGGCAAACTGAAACCAGCACTATTCGCAGGTCCACCATCTCCGCAAGATGAGCAGGTACCATTTCCAGCCACATCAGTTACAGTGTGCTCGGTATTAATTTTTTTAATTTGACAGGTAGTAGCACTGGCTACATAGATACTGCCATCAGAGCCCGTGGCAAGCGCTACAGGGTGGCATATTGATGCCGGATCATCAATGTCCATACTGCATTCACCTGTTCCGGCAACTGCGGATATCATTTTTGATGTATTGTCCGCACTGTACCGTAAGCCGTTGCCTAAGTTGAGAATTCCACTGGCAGGATCGTAAAAATGGTGCTCGCCCAAAGTCCAAGCACCGAACCTTTGTTCTTTCGCAGAATATGGCCCAACAGCAGTCACATGACGTTGCCGTAATGTTACCTCCTGGCGCGCTGGTATTCCCTGCATTCGAACGCCTGAGAAAGCAGCAAAGCTGTTTTCCTGATCGGATGGGATCTGAAATTCTCCATCATATACATAGCCAATATCGATCTCCACCGGCCGAGAACCCTGAATCTCGCGCCCATAAGCATCTTTTCCATCCCATGTGTAAGAAACACGAAGATCTGGTTCGGGCTCGAAACTTTGTACATGCTGTTGGCCGGCAATATACACCTTCATTTCGACTCTCTTCAGAAGAGTTGGATATGTCTCACCCAGAAGGGGGATTGTAAGTGAATATGCTGATTTTCGACCAATAACTTTTTCACTGGAATAGTGAAGGTTTATCGGTAATCCGGAAATGTCTACTACTTCATCTAAACTCTGGTTCTCTATTTTGATGATCGAACCACAGCCAATAGAGGGCTCATCCAATATGTTGTCATTTGTGGGTTCCGGCATCTGTGGTGAAACCGAACCATCCGGGGCACCGACAGGCCAGTTGAAATCCCATGGTGTAAAGTGGGTGACCGGTACTCGTCATACACATTGACCCACTGCGTACTGCTGCGCCAACTGCGTCAGCTCCTCTTCTGCAATTCCCAATTCTGCCAAGGACTGATTATCTGCTGGTTGATTATTGCCCTCAATATCAAGTACTGCATGCCCGTTTTCTTTTGATATGATTCTTATTATTCTACCATTATCTGAAGGTACCCAAACAGCCTTACGTCTGTCATAGTACCCCGAAGGAACAATTCCTCCAACAGGGAAATTCAAAAAATTATCCACATAAACATATACTGGCTGATTAAAATGCACATCCTCTACGCCATCTACACTGAGTTCTACACAATAGGTATAACCCACCTGAGGAGGCAGAACTGCCGGCATCGCCTTGGGCCCGTTTTCCCCAACGGTGTATTCAGTGGCTCTTACGTTAATCACATCATCGTTGAAATTCGTAACCTGCGTGCCAGGGGGGAAAAGAATGGTTACCTGGCGAGTCCCGTCATTATCACTGACCACACTACCCAAGGCCACCTGCATTGTAGTATTGTTCACAAGGGAAATAGGTGTGACAATGGGGTCAGGCATGATCAGAATAACATCCGGAGCCCATACATACTCCTGCCAGTGAGTCTGAACCTGCCTCTGTGCATTAATAAACTGATCCTTCTCAAATTCCAGAGTTAGCAGGTCCCCACCGTTTACCACCAGATCATACATCCCGTCCAGTCGTGACAAGGTGTATCCGAACTGCGGATGATTATGAACAGATACCCGCACCTCAGGAAGCGGCCTTCCATCACGATCAAGGACCTTCCCTCTAATTACCGTAGCTCTGAGAGGCTCTATAGTGTTTTCCGGCACGTTTCTCTGAACCGGATTATTACCGGTATAGAGAAATTCAACAGCACTTCGCATATCTGCTGCAATTGTCTTATCAAGCTGCGGCGCTATATCTGCTGGATTTGGTGGAAGCTCAAGGAAAAGAATTCTGAAGGACAACGAAATTTCTGTTTTGTTTCCGGCTCTGTCAGAGATGTACACAGTTACAATATAGTTACCCTGCTCAAAATCAAAGGGTGGAGTATAATTGAATCCTGCTTCAGAGAAATCAATCGAGTGAACAACCTTTGATCCATTGATATACAACTCAAAAGCAGCAGGATTAATTCCGCTAAAAAGGTCATTGAAAGATCCCGAAATGATTGGGCGCAAGGTATGAATTGTCGAACCATTCACCGGAGATAACCCGGTGATTGTGGGTGCTTCAATATCCCTAATTACATTTACAGATGCAGTACCGATCATACCACTTGCATTGACTGCGCTGCGAGTGATGATATTCATGCCTTCAACAAGGCTTTCGCTGGTTGCTGAATCCTGCTCAATACCATTAACATTCCATATTACATTTGTCGTGAGCTGATTTGTAGCGAATCGATCTGGAGGAAAGACTATTTCGACTTGGGGAGAACGTGTGATCAGAGTGACACTCACAGAGGCAGTTCCGGTGTTCCCTGCCGCATCGGTAGCGGTACGGGTGATAGTATTCTCACCCTCCACCAAAGTGGCAGTGGTCTCGGTAGTCTGAGATACACCGTCAACAGTCCAGGCTACAGATACTTCAGTTTTGATTGGTGATATAACCGTCAGCTGGTGACTGAATCGCCACCACTGGAGCCTGAGTATCAAGCGTCACAACCACCGAAGCAGTTCCGGTGTTCCCTGCCGCATCGGTAGCAGTACGGGTGATTGTATTATCGCCTTCCACCAGAGTGGCCGTGGTCTCAGTAGTCTGAGCTACTCCATCTACGGTCCAGGACACCGATACTTCAGATTGATTGGTGAAATGACCGTTTGCAGGTGACTGAATGGCCACCACAGGAGCCTGAGTATCAAGTGTTACGACTACCGAAGCAGTTCCAGTATTCCCTGCTGCATCGGTAGCAGTACGGGTGATTGTATTATCGCCTTCCACCAGCGTGGCCGTGGTCTCGGTTGTCTGAGCTACGCCATCAACTGCCCAGGCTACGGTTACATCCGATTGATTGGTCAGGTGACCGTTTGCTGGTGACTGAATTGTCACCACAGGTACCTGAGTATCAAGTGTCACGACCACCGAAGCAGTTCCGGTATTGCCTGCAGCATCGGTATAACTGCGAGTAACAATGTTTTCGCCCTCAACTAAAATTGCCGAAGTCTCAGTAGTCTGAACTACCCCATCAACGGTCCACACTACTTCAATCGGGCTCTGGTTAGTAATAAAACCATTCTGTGGAGTAACTATGACTACTTCCGGAGGTAACATTCCGCTACCAAAATTTATGTTACTCTGAAATTCAATACTCTTCGCCTTCACTGTCCCTACAAAATGGGACCTTCCATACACAACCACTGGAGCATTGGGGGCAGTTATGTTCCCATAAAAATCTGATTCATATCCCACCTGAACTGTACTGGTTCCCCCAGAATAGAACTGCACCGATTCGGTATTATGATCGTCCGAAAAAGACACCCGTACGCGATCAAGAAATCTCATATCCGAAGCGGCATTTACCCTTATTCCTGAACCTGAAGAGAAATTCAAAACTAAACGGGCGTCATCTCCAATGATAAACTGTTTTACATTATATATACCGGCATGCAGTGTTATCGATGCCCTGTCCCGAAGAATAATGCTGCCATAATTGCCGGGTGGAAGGGATATTGACCTATCGTTCAATACCAGAGTATCCTTAGTTCCCGGTGTTACACTGGTAAGGGATAGTGTAGGCTAACAATTGAGCATTTTCGGTAATCTGGCCCAGGACTTCCGCGCCGTTGATTCGTGCTACAGACTGCCCGGCAGTCGCATTCTCCTCGATAACGGTCCTGTCATACAGAGTGATGCTGCCCCTCGCAGTAAGAGAATTCTGCAGTCTGGAATCATGCCCGATGAAAATGTCTGCTCCAGCGCCAAGCAGTCCGGAGCTCTCCGACACAGCACGATCAAACAACCTTAATTCACCCGTTGCATACAGAATATAGCCCGGTGGGACAGTTTGAGCATTCAGAGAAATGGAAAACAGGAACAAAACAACCGATACCAGCTTTGGCAGCCGCATGCAAAGCACTTTCATTTCGTAAGCCTTTTGTATGTTTAAAAGTTACTACTAAGAATCATTATGTGCAGTTGATTGCGGATACAATAATAGAGTAGGAGGCAATGTAGTCAAGTATACCAGCAATGAACCTTTTTCCAGCAAAAGGATAATATAATACCGATTGCGAAGAGCAACAATAAAAAACTGTATTCAACCAAGATTCGGAATTTGGTGCCTGATGAGACGTCCTCGCCGTTAACAAGAGTCATTTTAGGTTCGTAGGATCACTAGAAAAAACAGCCGAGTACGAGTACCGCTGCGCTGAGTAGGAGAAGGACGAAGCAGCATCGGTACTACGACTCCGAAAATTCATTAATTCGCATATCGCCCATCGTAGATCGTGAATCATTCAGTAATACTATCCTGGGTTATGCTTCGACTCCGGCGGACCTACGCTCAGCATGTGCGGAAGGTGGCAGCATTTCACAACGGTACAGGTCCAGGACATAGGTATTGAAAAAGGTTCAGGACATAGTGCACTCTGGATTTTCAATGCTTCTGCCCTAGCTTTCCCCTGTTCAATACCATAAAAATCCATTTCACTCTCATATTTAACCCAATCAAAAGCAAAAAAAAAGAATTCACTATTAAAAAGTATGCAATCATAAACCCCCGGAACAAAATCAGTATCGTCTGAGCTTGAAACAGATATAAGTTCTCGTGAAACAGAAGATATATCATCTGAAAAACACCACCCGTACGCGTGTAACAGAATTGTGCGCACGTGTAACAGAGATTGATAACTGTCTGGAATGATGCAAAATGCGTCTGCAGACTTAAGTTCAGGCACAAAACACTTGTCAGACAGGAAAACATAATACTGTTTCAGCTGCGCAGAGGTCTGTTAACAGAAAACGAAGGTATGTTACGCGTGAACGGAAAGCTGCTACACGTGCGCAGAATAGTGTTACAAGCGTTCAAGGTTCCGTTACACATGATCAAGTTTCTGTTACACGTGCGCAGAAAACTGTTACACGTCCAGGTGATAGTGAACAGGTGAATTTCGGCTTTGCATGTGGCAATTTTGATTATGAATGCTTATATTTGTAAAGTGAATTGGTGAATTTTGATTATGAATGCTTACATTTGTGATGTGAACTGGTGAATTTTGAGTATGAATGGAGAAAAAAAGCCGAGTACGAGAACGAGTACGAGTACAGCTGCGCTGAGTACGATATGAACGGGGCAGTTTCTGTACTATGGCTCGAAAGTTCCTAATTCGCATATCGCCCATCGTAGGTCGTAGATCAAGATACTTCATTACGGGCTTTTAGGAACCTACCCAATTTTAGACCAGGCTTTAGTCAGAGGCATCTTCCTCCGCGTTTTCAATGCTCCTCGTCCTTACATTTCGTGATAACTAAACTCTGATGACTATTTTCGACGGTGCAACAAAGCGGCAGAGAAATCTGGTGACCTGTGAGGCGTCTTCGCCGTTAACAAGGATTGAAGAAGGAGCTATGCTTCGACTACGGTGGACCTATGCTTCCTACGATAGGAATCGAAGGACAGGCAGGATGTGCGGAATTGGACACAAGCATTCGAAACGAGAAGAAAATACGAGTACGAGAAACGCGTACGAGTACCGCTGTGCTGAGTACGAGAAGAACGTGGCTTTGTCAATCAACCGGAAATTGCGATAGACGATGAGCGATGATCGAAGTTGGAATTGAAGAGAAGAGTAATGTCACGGTCCGAAGTTCATAATTCGGATGTCGCCCATCGTAGGTCGTAGATCTTAGGGATCGGAATAACACTTCGACTCCGGCGGACCTACAAGTGTGAGCGGAACGGGGGCATTATCCTACGATTAACAATCATCATTAATAAATCAACAATTCTCTTCTCACACTTGCTCACCTGAGGTGATCACTTCTTCTATTCGCCGCCTTACATTTACTTTTTAGGAAAGTATATTATATCGTGGAAAGCCGAGACAACGATGACGAGCATATACGCCTATACCAACTACCGAATATTCATAAAAGAGCGCTGCGAAGAGCTGAAGAAGAGCACGCCCTGTTTCTCCTACAGATACATTGCCCAAAAATGCGATCTCAAGTCCAGCGGGTTCATCTCCTGGGTAGTGTCGGGCAAACGCACCATATCTGTCGAGCTTGCGATCCGTATTGCATCAGCACTGAAGTTGAACAAACGGGAAGCACAGTTTTTTGAACTGCTGGTACTCCATAATCAGGCCAAAACCGAGGATCAGCGCAAGCTTTATCATGACCGGATGCTTTCCTACCGATCGACCTATGCAAAAGTGATGAAACGCGATCGCCAGAGGTACTATTCAAAATGGTACTATTCGGCAATAAGAGAACTGGTCGCAGTCACGGAGATTAAGGATGAGCAGCAGGTCGCTTCGCTTCTGAATCCTCCAGTGAAGGTCTCCGAGGCAAAGGAGGCTCTGGAGCTTCTTCTGCGGCTTGGGCTTATAGGCATGAGCGAAGAGGGTATATACATTAGAATGGATGCGGCGATTACATCGGGACCGGATATCGAACCCGCAATTATCCACTCATTCCAGAGTGCGACGATGCAGCTTGCCCAGTCTGCCCTGAACAGAATCCCCAAAGAAGAGAGAGATATTTCAACAATCACCATAAGCTGCGATTCCAGAGATATAGAACGGATTCGCGAGCGCATTCGGCAATTGAGAGCGGATATTTCAGAAATAGCATGCGGCAGCGATGCGGATCAGGTCTTCCAGTTCAACACTCAGTTCTATCCCTTATCAAAAAGGGTACCGGGGAGCAGCTCTTGAACCGTTTACTAATTTATACTTTCATAATCTGCATATTGCTGAGTGCACTTTTCTGTTCCATGCCTTTATCGGGCAATGGAGGATCATCGGAAACGGTCAATGCCAAAGTGACCATTAAGGATACCACTGTTTCAGTAATCGTTGAAAAGGATTCCGTGCAGTCGCTGACGGCGCACCTTTTTTCACCTCTTTACAAGCCATTTGAACAAACCGGATATGCCGATTCCTTCTTCTGCACAGGTCAAAAAATCACAATCAGCACTCCTCAATCAGGAAGTTACAATCTTCTACTGACTCTGAACAGATCAGAAATGATCTGTTTCCTGCAAGGCCTTGTTCTGGGTGATGCCGCTGATACAACAGTAGAGTGCAAACTTTCAGCACCCCACCAAGTGACCGGCAGAATTCAGCCAGAAGATCACACGCCATCAGGGGAGCAGTATGTACTGTCAATTTTTGGTTCACCGTTTTTTGCAGTATCCGATTCGGTGAGCCGTTTTTCATTTTCCGGTTTACCCCAGTCGGATCTGCTTATCACTGCGACTCCAATGGCGGCCAGACTGTTTATCCCCAAATTTGAATATTACCTTGCTGCAGAGCAAGTTGGGATGAGTAAGCTGAAACTGCTTCTGCCTTGACCGGGCTTAAGCAGGACACCAAAGAAAGGTGGTTTCTATATGATTATGAAGAAAGTGGTGCTGCTTTGCTGTGCGGTGCTTATGTTCACTGCGGGATGTACCTACTCCCCCAGCGAACCGGAAGAGGTAGTCATCAGCGCGGAACCGGGTGAATTCGGTCTGAGCTACATGAGAGGGCTGGGTAAAACCAGCGAAGGGATGAGAATCCAACACGGAGGGAGTGCATACTTCAATCTTGGAGATATTAAGGGAAGCACATCGTTCTTTTTTCTTTTGTATAATATTGGAAGCCGCCCAATCACCGATGTGACCCTGAGTATTTCAAACAGCGACTTTGCTGTTTACCCCTCAAGAATGGATTCTCTTCTGCCCGAGAGTGAAATCGGCATACTTCCAATCATAAAGTTAAGTGCATTCCACGGGACGATGCTTGACGGGGCAGGTACAAGACCCTTGATGCCAATGGGAGAAAACAAAGTAACTCTGGAGATCAGAGGAAAAACAAAAACGAGAAAGCATGTGGACACATTGCTTGTTATGAAAGCAGAAATGGACTTGAATGCTCTCTTGCTGGATGCAGAATTCATTGCTTCAGGTGAAGCCATTGATTTATCAAAAAGCGAAGGCTATAACTTAGGTGTACCGGAGCTCGGTATTAACGGAAATGTTCATTTTTACATGATACCCTCTTGCAGTCTTACTATTAAGAACACTGGTAATGTAAACGCAATGATCGACCTTTATTATCATACTATGTCTTACGGGGGATTTTTTGACACAGTTCATTACGACATGAGTGTGGGTGAAGAAGTCACTTTTCCCATGTTGAATGGAGAAGTAACGGTATCCATTAACGGAAACAACACTATTAGTGATCCGAAGAAGTTCGCCCCGTTTTCAGATGGAAAGTGCTATCTCAAATTCGACGGTTCAGCTAATCAGTGCGAGAATCCAATCAATATCGAATATTTTATGGCCCTTATCGCAAACAAGTTCCAGATGTGCGATAGCGTTATAAACAGACTTTTCATAATTGACAACAGGTTCGTCCTATGGACTTACAAAGGCAGCTGCACTGATCAATTTAAGGAGGGGTACTATTTATTTGATAGAATACCATCCATGCTGCTTGCATCTATTAAAATCAACCAAGCAAAAGAGATCACTAGCGATTATAAAGAACAAATGTATTACCAGAGCCTGGTTCTAATGCGTAACAATATATCTGAACCAGACCTAGGTCTGGGCGGATCAATTGTGGAGGAGATTGCTCTTGAGTAGAATTGAATTTTAGTTAGGATGTGCGGGGATGGTGAATCTGATAATGGTACTGTCCCCGCAACAATTCATTATTCACTTATCGCCCATCGTAGGTCGTAGATCAATAGGTAGTTACTATCCAAGGATTATACTTCGACTTCGGCGGACCTACGCTCAGTATGAGCGGAACGGGACATACATCAACTCTGAAAGACTATGCTTCCAACAACAGGATTCGAAGAACAGGCCGGATGAGCGGAACGGGACAAATCCGCAATCAACAATCTAAAATCATCAATATTTTAGTCACTCTTTTACTTGCCACTCCTGTATTATTGTACACTCATACCCTCGTTTCCACCCTATTTAAGCCATTTAAACTCGGCATACAAATTGCGCAATACGGCTCCTTGACCATTTACCCTTGAAAAGGAGTCTCATCATGTCAAAGCGAGCAGTACTCCTGGCGCTGACGCTTGCAACGGCTGTTAGCGCGCAGACTCTGATAATCCGGCCTGTTGACGAAACTGGTAACCCTGTAAAGGGGGCTTCTGCAGCCATCAACTATTATGTAAACGGTGATGGAAGCAGATCCCTGAAGATCACCGATACTCAAAACAGCGGCATTCTCACCTTCAACTGCGATAACTGTGACGTACTCAGGTGGGAAAAAGTCACCATCACACCGCCAGACACCAGCAGTCTCGCTCCGGTTTCCCTATTCGAAACACCGGATGAATACAAAGACATCTCCTCTAATGCCAACACGCCCACAGATACCACGGTGGTACTGCTATTTAAATGGCGGACCTCGCCTGTTGCAAACGATACAGGAAGTTTCCTTGTGCCCGGAATCATTTATCAGATGCTTTACGATCCTCCTGGCGACGGAAGCCAGGCAACCCTGAAACAGGGTATTGAACGCACAACATCTCTGTCAACCTCAGTTAAAAGCAGTCTTGGCGCTGAACTTACCCTGGGATACGGGTATAATTCAAGCATTCTCAATGTGGGTGCCGAGTTTGAAGTGAGCGCAGGAGTGAACTACAGAGTGGAAACATCAAATGAATTCACGGTATCCATTTCTGAAAACGAGGAGATCAAAACCAGCGATGGAGAGAACATGCAGACAGTGGGCCCGGGACGGGGCGATGTAGTGGTAACCCAAGGTATTCGAGTTCGCTGGGCGCTTGGCAGGACCTATTTACCGGGACATCCCAATGCCCATACAGACGGGTACGTTTACAAATTTTTCTATGCACCAGTCCCCAACAGTGGAACGGTTCTCAAGCGAGTCACTCAAAACTTTCTTTCTGAAGAATTTAAGGATCACCAGCATTTCATCCAGCAAGTTCTCGATGCATCTGCCATAGACCCTGTCAGCAGCCGCATCAAAAAAGATCTAATCGGATCCCCTCGACTGAGCTTTGTTGAACGTGTGCAGATCAGCGGCGATCTTCCATTTACAAGAGAATACAGTGCCTCACAAACCCAGACTACGACACTTTCCCAGGAGGTGGAAGTCGGAGCCTCGGTCATGGCTAAAATTACAGCCGGTGGGGCTTCAGTGGGGACGAAACTGAGTATGAGTTTCACCACCGGAAGTTCGCAGTCTTCATCAACCACCCACTCCCGTTCATTCAGCCTCACCTATTTTGACAATGAGCCCTGGGATGTAACTTTTATGGATGTGTATGTGGATAATAAATTCGGTGTTTATGTTTTTGATGTGGATTCAACACAATCTCTAAGCTCATATCCCTTTGAAGACCTGTACTCCAGGCCGGCTGTAAGCTTTACAGTCACACCAGATGCATCCCACAAATCGGCTTTTGCCGGAGATAAGCTAATATTCAACCTTTCCGTTCTCAATACGAGTCTATCCACCCATTCGGGTGTCAATGTACTAAATCCTGTTGGGGTTCAGATCACAAAAACCTCCGGAGCAACAGTATCTGTGGACCCGCTTTCATCAAGTGCAGGACGAACAACGCCATCGGTTTTCGCTCTGGATGTGCAATCGGCTAATTCGGGCAGCTATGAGGTTTCACTGGAATTTAATGATCCCCGTGGAGAAATTGTTCACACGGTCAATCTTACTGCGGAATTCGTGACGCTTGTTGACGGAATTGAACTCGTTGCCAACAAAACGTTCTTTGCTGTTCCGTTCAGTTTACCAGACACAGTACAGCACACTTTTAAGCTTACAGTTAAAAACACCTCTGAACAGTCAAAAAACATCGAGCTGGGATTTTCTGACCAGGCTAATGGAGTGGAGGTCTCAATGCCCTCTCAATACAATTCTGTTGAGGCGGGAGGGAGCAGATCGTTTGATGTAACGCTCAAAGGAGTAGGCGGAAATATCCCCTACAGCGTTAATGTCTGGGCACAGCACCAGGGTATTCTATCAACTCGAAAGCTGGTGCACCTTACAATGGATACACTCGCCCCAGCACTCGTGCTTACCTATCCCAATGAGGGAGATACACTGAAAGCGGGCGAAAGCGATACACTGAAGTGGTCCTGGGAGGGCAATGTCCCACAAGTTACAATTGAATATTCGGTGAACGGCGGTACAGATTGGACATCAGTTGCATCAGGAGTCGATAATACCGGATCATTTGTATTCACTGTTCCCGATATCCAGACAAGCACTGCCCGGTTTCGAATCAGCAAGGGTACAAGCGAATTACAGTCCCAAACCACAGGAGATGTTGTAATCAGAAGAGCACAGGTATCAGCGGTTGAGACAAACAAACTAAAAGAGAGCAGCAATTCCATAGTATTTCAATTCAGATATGGAAAGAGACAAATAATACCGATAACTTCTCAGTTTGCAAGAGTTAATGTCTATTCTCTCAATGGTCGTCTGGTCAGTTCGGCCTATGTACGGAGCGGAAGCATTTACAATTTCAACAAGCCCATGGCATATACCGGTGGAACCTTGATAGTGGAGATTAAAGAGGAAGGAGCGACCCGGAGGAGAAGGCTGACTGTTTTTTAGGATTGATGGGTGATGCCGCAGTTTGAGACATCAGCTGCACAGACGCGATGCGGTCGAGGTCCCTCCCCTTCCCTGGCCGCTATCGCGTTCCTCTTTTTTTCCAGTGATTTGGTCATTGGCAATCTTTAAAAATCACCTTAGGGGACAGATCATTTTCAACCGGTCAAAGGTTGCTGCAGCTCCGTATAGTATGGGAAGGTGAAGGTAACCTGTACTGAACTGAATCGGTTATGTCGGATTATGCTTCGACTCCGAAGACTACGCTCAGCATGTGCGGAGCATGGGGCGTATCTGTCGGAGGGAGTTATGCTTCGACTCCGAAGACTACGCTTCCTACGATAGGAATCGAAGGACAAGCAGCATGTGCGGAATGCGCTACCAGAATCACTGGTCATTGACAGTTGTAACTCGGGGCAGCTTCTCGACAGCGGTGTTCAAAATATTAAAATCCAGTTCCTTCTGAACGCCATTCAGTTTGCCTACCCCGTACTGCCAGATGAGTGCGGAGTAAGCGGGCTTTCTTCCAATACTCCTAATCCAGAAATGAGTCTTCAGCTCGCCCAGCTTGTAACGCCCGTAAAACTGTTCTGTCGTGTAAACAACTGGATCGACACCGTAAACTGAACGAAGTGAATCGATAAAAAAAGTCAGCTCCCGGTGAAGAGTATCTATACCGGGGCGGCTTCTGCAGTTGCCCACAAATTCCACATCAACCACCGGCGGCAAGTCCCCCTCACTCACCGGTACAGCATTTATAAAGTTACGAACTTGGTCACGAGCGGTACGGCAGAACGTGAAGAAGTGGTAGGCTCCCGCCGCAATTCCCGCTTTCCGGGCGTTATCGATATTAGAATCGTAAAGAGAATCCCTAAAATCCCCGCCCTCAGTGGCTTTAATGTAGGCAAACTGCACCCCCTGCCTCTTAAGAATTTCCCAGTTGATAGTACCCTGGTGGTGAGAGACATCCACACCGAATGCGCTATTGCCGTTATGGGCCGAAGGCAGCTCTGCAATCGTCAGCGCAAAGAAAAAAGCAACGATGGAAGCAATTTTGTTTACCATTTATACTGTCCGAATATTGTATAATTAAGCATAACAACCTGAACCGCTATCGAATAAGATAATACATCATGATTCAGAACAACTCTATGGAAAAACTGGATAAAAAGCAGTTCTTGAAAGTCACAGTTCTGCTGGTGATATCAAGGATGGCGGACCTTGTCACCACCTATCTGATCACGCCAGACCTGGAACTGGAATCGAACTCATTTTTAAAGCTTTTGGGATGGCCGGGGATGATATTTTTCCAGATCATGCTTGTAAATCTGGTACTCTTTCTTGAATACAAGCGGCTTTCAAACCCAGAGCAGACAAGCTTCGAGGGCTACCCGCGCGGCATGAAGATCATAGATTTCATGCACCTTCACCTCTTCAACACTCCCCGCAAGAAGCCCTATCAGATGGTGCTTGCTGTCCCAACAAACCTCTCGGTGCTGATCGATGTGGCGGGCTATGTGCTGTCAAGAGCGCTCATCTGTGCAGGGATTCTCATCTCTCTTTCCTCGGCGGCAACCCTGCTTAACGAAAACTATAAGGAATTCTATGTGCATCACCGCCTGTGGAACATGGCCTATGTCCTGACCGCTCTCTTTGCAGTACTTTTTCATTATCATTTTCTTTATGGGAAGTATAGGAGATACCGGAGGTTTATGGAGAAGACAGACGTTAATGAAAGCGAATCAGTGATAACTCTTCGTGCAGACTCCGCACATGCTGAGCAGTCCTCGGTCGAAGCATAATTCATAGTACTAGTTGGTGAATTGACTTTTTTTTAACGGCGAAGACGCCTCACAGGTCACCAGGTATCTCTCCCGCTATCTGGCACCCTCAAAGATAGTCATCTGAGCTAGTCAATCACGATTTTTAAAAACCCACACGACTGATGCACGGGTTTTAACTCGTGATTGATATACTCCGATGCCTATTGTCGCCAATGCTTCGATGCGAGGAAGGCCGCTGGTGCACTACGAGGCGTCTTCGCCGTTAAGAGAAATCAGACAAGTATCGACGGTGAACAACTGATACGATAGACCTCCTGGCAGATTCTCCCCCGAATCGGTTTTTTCATCACCCCTTTTCTTCCACAATTTATACTCTATATAGCTGAACCAAATATGCTGAACATTGTTAATACATATTTTATTGAAATAGATACATCATATTTTCCATGCAAATGTCCAAAAACGGTTCTCAAGAGACGTATTTCGGGAGAATAGAATGAGATCTTACAAATGTCTGATTGCACAGATGCTTGCATTGCTGCTCGCAGCCACAGCATGGGCGCAGAACCCGGTCAAACCGCTGGGCACAGGTGCAAGTGATGATCCTTATCAGATTGCCACTCTCGATAACCTGGCCTGGATTTCCCAGGACAGCACAACCTGGAAAGCCTATTTCCTCCAGACAGCCGATATAGATGCAACGCCAACGAAAACTTGGGACAACGGTGACGGCTTCTCCCCGATCGGCGGCACGGTACCATTCACAGGTGACTACAATGGAAACGGCAAAACAATAACCGGATTATTCATTGATAGAGATTCAGTTCATAACATCGCCCTGTTCGGGAGGGTTTCAGGAGCACAAACCTGCATTTACAATCTTTCTGTAACTGATGCAGATATAAAAGGGGGAAATACTGTTGGAATACTCCTGGGCTATTGTGATTCGGCATCGATCACCTACTGCCATGTTTCCGGTACTGTCACCGCCCAACGGTGGGGCGGTGGTCTGGGTGGTTATACGCGTGCTGTCAAAATTTTCTACTGCAGCAGTAACGCAAGCGTGACCACTTCCGCCAGCAGGACGTTCTCAGGCGGACTGGTAGGTTACCACAGTGGCACCATCTCCAACAGTTTCAGTATAGGAACAGTTGATGCGACAGGTGATAGCACATCTATTGGCGGATTGATCGGAGCATTCTATACGTACAGCACTAATTCTCTTATAAACTGCTACAGCGCAGCAAAAATCCTCTCTTCAGGATTTGACTCAAAACTTGGAGGGTTAGTGGGTGGAAACTTAATCGGCAGTATTGCCACCAGCTACTATGATATGGAAAGCGGATGTTCCTCTTCAGCGACCGGAATTGGCCTGACCACCGCTCAGATGCAGACGAAAGAATCCTATGCCGGATGGGACTTTGAACACATCTGGGAAATCACTCCCGGGAACTATCCCCAGCTGCGCAACATCTCTCAGTTACAGCCTGTTGGGAAAGGCACCACCAGTAATCCCTACAGAATCTCAAGTCTTGATAACCTGTTCTGGCTCTCTCAACACGAAGAGATCTGGAATTCGCATTTCATCCAGACAGCAGATATCGATGCCGCACCTACTGCTCAGTGGAATGCAGGCTCCGGGTGGAAACCAATCGGTACCTGGACAAACCCTTTTAGCGGAACCTACAATGGAAACGGCCACGCCATATCAAATCTTGCATTCAACAGAGACAGCTCGTTGACATTTCTAGGTTTGTTCGGCCATGCCAAGGGACCCGGTTGCAGTATAAGTTGGGTAAGGCTTACTGGAATTGACTTCACTATGAGAACAAAGAGTTCAGGATCATACACCAATTTGACCCAGACCAGTATCGGCGGAATCGCAGGCAAGCTGGCAGGCCACGCCCGCATTGACGGATGCTCCGTTGAGGGGGCCCTTTCCGCTCCGATCGGCAGAGTATCCATTGGGGGGTTGGTGGGCACCATGGATTCGTCAAGTGTCATGACAAGCTACAGCAACTGCACCATTACAGCTGTGAGTCCATCCAATCTGGGGGGATTAATTGGACACTGGGTTGAAAGCACAATGATGAACTCCTACAGCAGTTCACGGTTTGTAGTGGATATAATGGACAAGTACTGGTTCGGCGGGCTTGTCGGATACGGCTATCACCGATTCAACCATCCTATACAGAGTTGCTACTGGGATATAGAGACTTCAGGGATAGACACATCTAAAATCGGAGGATCCGGAAAATCCACTGCCGAGATGAAAACGGAGTCTACCTACAGCGGCTGGGATTTCACCAATACATGGAGCATGAGTGCCGATGGGTATCCTCAACTGCGTAAACCAATTGCTCAGGCGCTCACTCGCCCATCAGGTTCAGGTACTGAAAGCGATCCTTACCTGATCCAAACACTTACAAACCTGGTGTGGCTTTCCAAATCACCTGATCAGTGGGATAAGTATTTCAAGCAAACGGCTCAGATCGATGCATCAGAATCAGGCGGATGGGAATCGGGCTACGGATGGTCTCCAATTGGCACAGACAGCATTCCCTTCACAGGTAGTTACGATGGCGGAGGGCACGCGATTGTTGGCCTGACTATCAGCAGACCGGGCCTTTCCAGTTGTGGCTTTTTTGGAAGAGTAAGCGGAGAGAGTTACCTGAAAAACATCAATTTAACGAATGCGAAGGTCAAGGGATTCAGATATATCGGAACACTGGCTGGCCGGGCAGAGTCAAGCACGATCATATCCTGCACCAGTACATCAACATACTGTTCATCTGATAATGCCTTAAGTTCCTCGATGGTATGGATAGGAGGACTTGTAGGGTATTCAAGTACCAACAACTACAAAAACTGTTTCTTCTCGGGAACTGTAACGGCTGATACTGCCGGTGATCTGGTAGGTGGCATGATTGGAAGAAGCAGCAACGATTCAGTGATAGACTGTAAAGTAATCCCAAGCATAACAATGAGTGACTTCGATGGCAGTGTGGGAGGGTTGATCGGTGAAATGAACTGGGGTTTTGTATCCCGCTGTACTACCGAATGCGCTATCGACATTAATGAAGACTGGATCAATATAGGTGGACTGGTTGGTGATGCGGGCGGTTTTCCAACAATCAGCAGCTGTATGACATCAGGAACAATTGTCAGTAACGGGGCCGGGAATTATGCAGGGGGTATTGCAGGAGATAACAACGCAGATATTTACGGATGTCAAAGTTCCTGTGCGATCACCGGAAAAGGTGAATCCATCACCATAGGAGGTCTGGTAGCCAGAAACTTTGCCGGATTGGTGTACGCATGTGCTGCCACAGGCCCACTGACCGGAAATGCCCTTAACAATTACATTGCAGGGCTGGTGTACTCTTATAACCCCGGTGCAAATGATATTATCAGTAATTCCTATAGTCTCTGTTCCATTTCGGTAAACCTGCCGGGAACTGTCCCTAATACAATGTCTGTGGTTTACGGTCTGGTGGGCAGTGATGTGGAAGAGATTAGTAAGTGTTACAGAGCCGGCCCCATCACTATTTCAGGACTTCCCATCAGACTGCAGGGCGAATTCGGAAGTGCCTGCTTCTGGGATTCGATATCCGCGGGAGCTAATGTGTACAAACAGGGCTTTTCAACAGCTCAGATGAAACAGATGTCCACCTATGCCGACTCCGGGTGGGATTTTACAAACATTTGGGGAATGAATCCGGAAGTAAACGATGGATATCCGTTCCTGAGATGGCAGAGACCTGATGTCATTACGATGACACAGCAGAAACCACTCCCGCTCAGCACCCCTGTGCTGTTACACCAACGGAGAAATTCAGTTTGCTATTCTCTTTCTTCTGATGTTACTATTGCAGCAAAGATATTCAATCTCAAGGGTGCCTGTGTGGCATCACTTACCGAAAGGCGCATGGCCCCAGGCCGCTATACTCTAAACGAACTGACAGACAAGCTGGGTATGGGCAAGTACATGCTTGTCTTTAAAGCTGGTCCGATCAGAACCGTTAAAGACTTCACCATCATTCGTTAGGAACAGATTTCATGAATGCCAAATTACCATATACTATCCTTACTGAATCGGAGATGAGAGTATGATTCAGAACAGTAAATGCAACAGTTTTACAGTGATCGGCTGTTTACTGGCAGTGTTATCTGTATGTCAGCCAGTATGGGCGCAGAATACCTGGACCTGGAGAAATCCCTCTACCCCGGGTGACAACATAAGCTCCATTGTATGGGCTAACAACCAGTATGTTGCGGTTACCAACGATTTCGGCTTCATACTGACCTCCCCGGATGGAGTAAGCTGGACTCATCGGTTTACCGCTAATGACAATTCTGATAACATCAACCGCTTCCACTCGGTTATCTGGACTGGCGATAAATACATTGTGGTGGGAGGTACAGGCCATTTGACCATTCCCTCCATCCTCACCTCCCCGGATGGAATCACCTGGACTGGTGCTGTTACAGAAGGCGATTCCCTGATCACCGGGTCAGAGTTGAAATCGATACTTTGGACAGGCAGCAAACTGATAGCTGTAGGTCATAAAGGAACTAACTTTATTTACCAGTCACAGAGGAATTACATCTCTTCTGACGGTAACAGCTGGACTTTGGCACTTGGTACATACGGAGCCTGGAATTTTGCTATAAACACCGACAGTCTTATTATCGCCTTCGGCGATTCAGGAATAGTTTCCGTTTCAGAAGACGGATTGACATGGGCAAAAAGGACACCAGTCAAGTCTAACAACTATAAGTGCGCAATCTGGACCGAAAACGGCATCATTGCCGCAACACAAAGTTATATCGTGCAATCAGATGATTACGGGCAAACCTGGAGCGATGTCGTGTCCCGAAAAGGAATCAGATCTATGGTTCAGGTTGGAGATACGATCATCGCGGTAGGAGACAGCGGCAAGTGCAGTATATATGATGGGTCAAGCTGGTCTGCAGCCTTTAAGATTACTGAAAATGACCTTCAATGTGTGACATGGACAGGCGACAAGTTTGTAGCCGGCGGGAGAGCAGGTACTCTGCTGACCTCAATTGATGGTGTAAACTGGACCCAGCTGGGGCAAAACTTTTCCCAGATCATCAAGTCCATTATTTGGACTGGAAGTCAGTTTGTGGGCGTTGGCGGCAACATTTTCAGAAAAAATACAGGTACTATCGTGACCTCACCGGACGGGATCACTTGGACCGGGCATACCTCCCCTACCAGACAGGTTCTAAATTCCGTAGCTTCAGACGGACAAAAGATCGTTGCTGTAGGCGATTCCGGATATATTCTGACAAGCATTGATGGAGAGAACTGGTCAGCTCTCCAGCCTCACACCACCAATTATGATTTAAACGGGGTAGTATGGGGAAACAATGAGTTTCTATTAGTGGGTGAAGGCGGTTCCATCTATACGTCCCCAAATGGAACCGAATGGACAAAGCGTAATGGTGGAACCATGAATCAATTGAATGCTGTCGTTTGGAGCGGAAGCATCTACATGGCTGTCGGTTCCCCGGGATGCATTCTCACTTCACCGGACGGAGTCAACTGGGAGATGAATATCCCAAGCGTTTATGCCAATTTATATACCGTTGCATCAAGTGGCACTCATTACATGATCGGTGGAAACACCTTGAGAGATATGATGATTTTTACATCTGATGACGCGATAAACTGGACGCAGACTCAGAATGACCCTTATACCTTTGAAAGTATCAACAATATCGTCTGGGACGGCCACCAGTACCTGGTTACCGGTGAAGGTATATGGTCATCCGATCCTTCGATCATATATACAACCCAGAATGGATCCAGCTGGACAGCTCATAAAGTCGATACAAAAGCTCTTATGAGAACAATTGCTTTCAACGATGAGCAGTACGTCCTTGCAGGAGACAGCGGCATAATATTCACATCCCCCCGGGAGCCTTCGACAGAAGTTCGACAGTCAAACCGTTTACCTGGAGGCACAATCAGTAAACCGCGCTTTCTGGTTAATGGAAATCATCTGCACCTGAAGCTGCATGAGTTTAGCGGAGAATCAGTTACAATAAGAATCTACGGCCTAAATGGCAGGCTTGAGGCCAATTTTGAGGGAAAAGGGCCTGAAATGAAGTTTTCTGCAGGTAGCCTGAGGCAGGGAAATTATATCCTTAAGGTAACATCGCCCCGCAGGGGAACAATTTTTTCAAAACCATTCATGATCACGAGATAACGAATCCATAATCTATGGTTCTACTACACAAAGGACCGGAGCAACAGATATGAAAATAAAAAATTTTGCAATACTCATGATTCTTGCAGGACTCCTTTCTGGAGCAGAGGTTTCAGCTCTTGACGGGAATTACTGGACATGGAGAAGCGGTTCAGATGTCGACACCATGAATGTGATCATGTCAAACGAAGAAAAGATTGTGGTCCTGGGGTCGGCTTCGGGATCAACACTGGTCTCTTCAGATGGAGAAACCTGGACAAATGCATACAATGGCACTCCAGGTAAAATAACTGCTGGGGTTTGGAGTGGCAGTAATTTCATTGCCATGGCAAAAGCCGATACTGCACTGATCTCCCCTGACGGCTTTGTGTGGACAAAGAAGGCCACCGGTCTTTCGCCGAGTGCAATCAGCTCTATGGCATCCTCCGGGAGTAAAATTGTGGCAGTGGGAGATACTGGATTAATCATTAGCTCGCAGGATAATGGACAGAGCTGGGTGAAAGAAAAATCAAAAACCATGAATGACCTGAGTTGTGTGATCTGGACAGGAGATCAGTTTGTGGCAGTTGGTTATCTGGGTGCTGTTTTCACTTCTCCGGACGGAACAACCTGGACCGGCAGGATGTCAAATACTCAATACGATCTCAAATCAGTGGCAGCAAAAGATGGAATCATCGTCGCGGTCGGTTACTACAGCGTGTATCAGGGGGCAGTAGTATCACTGGATAAGGGAGTTACCTGGTATTACGCTAATGGAAGCTTTTCTTACAAACCGCAATCGGTTACTGCAGGAGACAGCGGCTGGGTAGCAGTATGCAACACTAATGACTTGTACCTATCAGAGGATGGAATAAGCTGGGTGCGTAAATCAAGTAGTTACCAGAATGTGAAACTTATAACCTGGACCAAGGGTAAATATTGGGCACTGACCAACTCAGCAATCCTTTCATCAATAAGTGGAGACAGCTGGAGCAGCAGCAGGCCAAGTCCTTTTGTAAGGGGATTGAATTCTGTTGCGTGGTCAGGGACCACGTTTGCAGCAGTTGGCTATTGCAATGCTTATTCAAATGACAGCGCACAGTGGTTCAGTGCACACTACAACAACTACGAGCTTTATTCTGTAGTTTGGACCGGGACTCAATTCGTGGCAGTGGGTTATAGGGGACTGGTACGCACTTCTGAGGATGGGCTATTCTGGACAAGTGAAAGCATGGGCACAGGGCAACATCTATTTAGTGTAACTATGGCAGGATCTCAGATTGTAGCGGTGGGTGATTCCGGGACTATTAAGACCTCAACAGATGCTTTGAGCTGGGAAGAACAGGTTTCCGGTGCCAAATGTCCTCTGACATCGGTTGTTTACAATAATGAATTACTGGTGGCAGTTGGTGATTCCGGTATCATTATTTCTTCACAGAACGGGACATCATGGGAACAGCAGCCATCACCTACAGAAGTAAACCTTCACGGGGTAATCTGGGCCGGAACACAGTACATCGCCTATGGAGATAGCGGCACCATTCTCTCCTCCCCCGATGCCCGTAACTGGACTGAACGGATGGGGGGTGAGATCTACCCGGTTTACTGTGCCATTTGGTCAGGAAACGAGATTATTGCCTGGACAAGTGATGGTAAACGGTCAATCATGCTCACGTCTCCAGACGGGATAGTTTGGACAAAGACAAACACCGGCATTGGTACTCCCGTTTATGCAATGTCTCAAAATGATAAGCAGTTCGTGGCGGTAGGCCCCATAGGAACCGTCCTTACTTTAGAAAAAGACGGGACCTCGACCATTTTACCGCAAAAGCAGAAAAATACACCACAATATCTCACTGCGAAAGTACACTACAGGAAGGGTTTCATAACCATCAGCTTGCCATCATCTGTAAAATCAAAACAGATGAGCGTCAGTGTGTATAACCTGTCAGGTAAACTGGTGATGTCCAGACTCGGTGATCCTCGCCAGACTTGCCGTATCCCTGTTTTGGGGTTACCCTCAGGCAACTATCTGGTTACAATAGAACTAAAGGGCACGGGGCAGAAGGCTTTTCGTGAATTAACGATTATTGATTAGGATCACTATTCAGGCACTCCCCTTCTACTCGCGTGAGCGGATGTTTCCAGAGTAGAAGGGTAAAGGAATTTGAGACCAACGCCGTGAGGTTACAACTCGTGATCGATATACTCTGATGCCTACTGTCACCAATGCTTCGGTGCGGGGAAGACCGCTGATGCTCCAGGAGGCGTCTTCGCCGTTAACCATAGATAGCTTTTCACAACCAGTTCCGCGGATAGAAAATACCCATAAAGTTTGCAAGTAATCATTCGATCCTCCATGTCGTTAGTACTACAAAGGAGGAAATTATGAAAGCTATACAGGTAATAACAGCTGCAATAGTACTGCTAATCGGATGTAATGCACCTCAGGAGCAAACGTTATCCGTATCCGGTCATGGTGAGATTGAAGTTGTGCCTGACATGGTGAACTTGAATGTTCGATCAAGCTTTCTTAGAAGCAGTGCAAAGCAATCATACACAGCCACATCCGAAACTCTCGATTCACTTTCGAAAATATGCAAGAGAATGGGTATCAGTGAAAAGGATATCAAGACAAGCCACATATCAGTGAAAAAGCATTTCAAATGGATAAAGAATTCTCAGGTTTTTGCAGGATACTACTCCTCGGCCTTTCTTAATGTTACCCTCAGAGATCTCTCCAGATTCGGCGAACTTTCAGAAACCATTCTTGAAACCAAAGGTAACGAGATCGAAGGGATCACTTACGATCACAGTAGATACGACAGTCTATTGAATGAAGCGGGTGTTATCGCGGTCAGAAATGCACAGTTTACAGCAAATAAATTGGCGGAGGAGGCTGGAGTAAAGGTGGCAAAAATAGAAAGTCTATCCAATGAGAGCCCTAAGTCAATGCCTGGAGAAATTGGCTATGAATTTGGAAGAATCAGAGGCCTGAAGGCTGGGGGGGCGCGTGGTGAATCAATAGAACCCGGGGTGATAAAGATTACTAACAATGCTTATATCACCTATATCATAGAATAGAGGCGATCATCATGAAAAGTTTATGTTACCTTTATGCAATGTATCTTTCTCTCCTTGCTTCCTGTGGCACACAAAGGTCAGAACCCCGGCAACTGTACCGGATGTGCGAAACTGCGGCAGCATTTGCCAATTACACTTGCGATTCTCTGTACAACGCCAAACCGTTTGTTACAGAATACCATTTGACTTTCAGAGACAGCCTCCTAGTCTGGGACCAGAGCGGATCCATAAACGACAATTCGTATTATGCGAATGTGACATTCACCCCTTCCGGGGATCTTGTGGGAGTCACTGTTGAGGCCAGGAGGATTTTACGAGGACCAGTGGAAGAGCTACTCAGGAATCTGCGTTTGTAACCGGCTTTCCCAAAGGCTCACAACATCAAATCACTTTTCTGTACAAATTGCAGCCCTGCCATCTCCAGATTATATATTATCAAGTCACTTATCAAAAGAGTATTAATGACCTGTCCTCCAGTAGTCAGACCCGCTCAGAAATCCGATGCCAAACGCATCGCGGATCTCTCAACCCAGTTGGGATATCCGTGCACTTCCGCTGCTATCAACGAAAAACTGGAACATATTCTACTGTCAGAGGATCATTTTCTTTTGGTGGCTGAAAATACCAAAGAAGTAGTCGGTTACATTCACGCTATGACTAGAGAGATGCAGTTCTATCTACCCGCCATCGAGGTCGCCGCGCTCATTGTGGATGTACAATACAGAGGAAACGGAATAGGAAAACTGCTGCTTGATGCAGCTGAACAGTTTGCAAGTGAGCGTGGATTTTCGCAAATCGTACTCTACAGTAACTGCATCAGAACAGATGCGCACAGGTTTTATGAAAAGAACGGCTATTTCAGCACAAAAAGTGAAAAATTGTATTTAAAACTGCTTTGATAGTACGGAGGCATAATGACCAGGCCCGATTCCACACTGCACCAGGGTAAAACGGTAAAGTCCACGTTGACCTTTCCTGAAAGCGTTTCGTTTACCATCACTAATGCCTGCAACCTCCGATGTCGCATGTGCGGACAATGGGGACCTGATGGTTATATCAAGAACAAGGTCAGAGCCGAAAAGCAGATGAGTGTGGATATATGGAAACGATTGGTGGATGAACTTTCTCAAAAAGGTACCGGTTCTGTACTACTGCGAGGAGGAGAGGTATTCCTTTACCCGGATATAATGGAATTAATCAGGTATATCCGTTCAAAAAACATATTCATCTCCATCGATACCAATGGCACACTTCTGGACAAATTCGCCCGTGAACTGGTTTCCTTGGGTAATATACATATTACAGTTTCCATCGATGGCCCTCCTCAGATACATGATAAAATCCGGGGCTTGAACGGATGTTTCGATTCGATTCAGAAAAATTTCTCAGCTATTGCCGAATACGAAAAAGAACTGGGGAAAGTGATCAGCAAATCGGCCACCTTCACCATATCACATGACAACTATGAATATCTCATGGATCTTCCGGATATCGCCAGGCTTTTGAATATGCAAACCATCACCGTAGTCCCTCGATACTGGTTACCGTCCAAAGCTTCACAGGAGCATGAGATGGTGCTGCTTGAGCAGTTTGGAATCAAAGCATTCTCATGCAGCGGATTTGAGGAAGAGGATCCGGGTATTGACAAAGAGAGGCTGATCAGGCAGCTGCAGAAATTTAGAAACAAGCTTGGTGAAATCAGAAGTTTTCCCTATATGGAACTGTCCGATGAAGAGTACAGTGAGTGGTTTGACAGTTATTACACTATAATAGGCAGCAGCAGCTGTTCAAATGCCGAAAGGTTGCTTGACATTCAGCCCAATGGTGATGTAAATTGCTGTGTTGATTTTCCAGACGTGGTTTTTGGTAATGTTAAAGATTCCACAATTGAGGAAATCTGGAATGGTGAAAAGCGCAAAGGTTTTATTGAGCTGAGAAGAAAAAGCATGCTTCCAGCCTGTTACCGATGCGGGGCAAAGTACATGGCGGAAATTCCCGATAAAATATAGCAAAAACTTACAAGGTGATGAATGAAAATGAAATCTTTCTGGAGTTACTACTTAAACACTATTATCCGTCCCAGCCGGACTTTCAATCTGCTCACAGAAGACAAAAATGGTCTTAAGTACGGGCTATTCGGACTTCTATTCCCTGCAATCGGCTACACTCTTTTTTATATCATGGCATCCAATGCCGGTGGAGCACCCACGACTTTCAAACCATGGCTTGCAATTCCTGCAGACAAATACTTTTTCTACGATATATTTCTCGCTCTTCCAGGATATTTTTTCAGCATATTTGTCACAACTTCGACAATTTATCTGTTATCAAAAGCAATGAAGGGAACTGCAACTTACGATAAGTTGTTCGCAGTGATTGGTATCAGTATCGGCATAGCGTCATGGAGCACTATGTTGCACGATCTCACAGATTCCTTTCTGGCATTTGTGGGTATTATAGATATGAAAGCCTACGAAAAAGCTTTGAATGAACCGACTTTCTGGCGTAACCTTTTATTGACGCTGTTTCTGATTTACTTCACCTGGTTTTTAATTCTGTTCACCAAAGGTATAAAAGCGGCAAGCAAACTGTCGAACTTCAAATCTGCAGTTTTGGGATTCATTGCGCTTGTTTTATATCAGGGAACGCTGCTTATTTTCATACGTTAAAGAGCTGAATCACACGCCTGCCTTGTCAAAATGCGGTAATGATTATTCCTGTGATAATTCCGGCAATAACAGGACCGGTAGTCACAGGGCCGCGGGCAAGTTTGTGAGCATCGTAAATGATGTCATCCATTACCACATAGAACATAATGCCCGCTCCCCCGCCAAGGAGTGCACTGAGTAAATCGGGAGTGAGGCCTCCGAGAAATGCCCCGAGTGCAGCGCCTATTCCCAGGGTTGATGCTGGAATAATATTTAGTAAAAACATGTATCTTGACTTTATCCCCCCTGGGCAAGTTCAGCACTGACCGATATTCCCTCCGCGAAATTCTCAAATATCATGATAAAGCTGATCAGTACCCCCAGTCCCCTTCCGACAACGAACGCTATTCCTATTGTAAGCCCTTCAACAACGTTTACAATTACCAAACTGTATGCTATTTTTCTGGCTTCAGCGTGACGATAACCGGCTTCCCCCTTCTGAAGGTCGCCAGTGAGGTAATGTCCAGTGATGAAAGTAGCAGTGGCGCGTATGGCCGCTCCCACCAAGACTCCTCCTACAACTGCGGCAATCTCCCATCCGGATAAACTCTTCAAAGCACGGGTGAGCATCTCAAGAAATGCTGTGGAGAGAATGAATCCGGCAGAAAAGGAGAGTATGGCAGCACGGAATTGACGACTGGCGCTATACATGATAGTGGCTCCCGCAATGGCGGCCAGAAGCCCACCCAGAGCACCTCCTATAGTTCCCACCAGAAATGATATCAGGATCGGGTCCATAGTATACTGTTGTGCAAATGAAATACCGGATGAGAGGACAATGGCAGTGATTTTGCATTTTTTTCCGATATGGAATCTGAATTTCTAGCTGTGGTGCTGCTGGTGTTACTCCCCACCGCCGGCAATTTTCTTGGTGGAGTAATTACCGAGTTTTACGAAGTGTCCGAAAGCCACATAGGCATTGCCCTGCACGGAGCGGTAGGAGTGCTGTTTGCAGTAATCGGTGTGGAACTTATGCCCCGCATTATTCAGGCGGAACCGGCTTGGCCGGTCATATTGTGCTTTGTACTTGGTGGCATTTTCTTTCTTCTCATCGACCGGTCCCTTCACCTTATCACAAATATGCTGGCCGTGGTTACGGGTGTAAAGAATCCATCCGCCCTGGCCATCTACTTTGGAATAGCGATAGACCTCTTCACCGATGGTCTGCTCATCGGCACCGGTTTCACTATATCCGCCGGGCTGGGGCTCTTTCTTGCCCTGGGTCAAACCACCGCAGATATCCCGGAGGGCTTTGCCGGAATGGCATCCCTAAAACGCTACAAAATGAAACGCTGGATGCGCATGCTATTAGCCGCTTCTTTTCTCATTCCCGCCTTGGCAGGTGCACTTATCGGCTTTTACCTTCTGCGCGGGCGCGATGAAATCTACCACCTCGCCCTCCTTTCCTTTTCCGCCGGTATACTTGCAACTGTTGCAGTCGAGGAGATTGTCCCGGAGGGCCATCGGGAGGATGAGAGCCGCTTTGCCGCTCTGGCATTCATCGGAGGGTTTGCCCTGTTTACTTTCCTAAGTGTGTATTTCTAATAACCCTATAACACTTCGATTCTAAACTCTATCTGCGCCGTAAGCTTTTCGCAAGTTTTACCTTGATACAGCTCTAGAGGAATTTTAATTTATTATCATCCAATTTGCTCCACAAAGGCCTAGCCCATCATCATCCTGTTCAAGAGAGGTTTGTATGTCCCTTAAGTTTATTCATTCAATACTGTTTCCATCAGTGCTTTTTTCCCTTGCACTTACTACTTGTACGGTTGACAATCCTGCGCCTGTTCAGGTTCCGGTTCTCAACGTGCAGGATTGGGAAATTTACAACCAGAACGCACAGCTTGGCAGATGCATGAACCTTGGCAATGCACTTGATGCTCCCACCGAAGGAGCATGGGGAGCGGTGCTTAAGGAGGAGTATTTTGCTCATGTAAAACAGCTAGGTTTCGATGCTGTACGAGTACCTGCCCGCTGGTCTGCTCATACCGCATCTGCCGCCCCCTATAAAATCGATCAGGATTTCATGGATCGGGTACAATGGGCTGTTGAACAGGCACAGAAAAATGATCTGAGAGTGATTATCAATGTGCATCATTATGAAGAACTGATGTCAAACCCGCAAGGGGAAAAAGCCAAGCTTTTATCTATTTGGAAGCAGATTTCAGACACATTCAAATATTATGGCCCCGAACTTTACTTTGAACTGTGCAATGAACCGATGAACCAGCTCACTCCGGCACTATGGAACGACTATGCAAAGGAAGTCCTGAAGACTGTACGCAGTACAAATCCCTACCGAAGCGTTCTTATTGGTCCTGGACTCTGGAACAGTGTTGATGGTATGAGCGAGCTTACTCTTCCGCAGGACAGTTTTCTTATTCTTACCTTCCACTACTATCGACCGGATGCATTCACGCATCAGGGTGCGCCATGGGTTGACAGCAACGAAACGTGGGTTGGAACCAAATGGCGCGCAAGCCGGTCAGACACCAATTCGGTAATTTCTCATTTCACAAAGGTTGAAAGCTGGGCGAATGCTGCCAATGTACCGGTGTTCCTTGGGGAATTCGGTGCTTTTGACAAAGCTGATACAGTTTCCAGAGTGCTTTACACATCTTTTATCGCAAAGCAGGCCAAGGCCAGAGGCTGGTCCTATGCCTACTGGAAATACAATTTTGACTTCGGCATCTATGATGATTCCACAGATTTCACCCGCAGTTATCTTGTAAATGCATTGCTCAAACCGGAAGAAACTTACGCACAGTACCTTGAACTGGCAAAAGCCGATACTCTTACTGTCGATCCGGGGAGCGCGCAGTTTATTGTTCTTGATGATTTTGAGGACACTTTTGATTTCCAGAATAATTTGGCACCTCTTTACAGAGATCAAAAGCGTGTTGATCTGGACTCCTCCCGCTGCTGGTGGTCTGCATGGTATAACGATTCCAGTTCAGTCAACGACTATCAGGGAATCAGAATCATAACCTACGATGAAGCTGACTCCACAGGTCAAGACCCAAACTTCGGGAACCTTATTGGGGACTGGGGGAAGCAGGGACGTGGTCTCCACGCCAAGGGTAATCTCATCGGATCATCCTACCCATTCCTGGGATTCGGCACCATATTTACCGGCGAATACAATGTGGAGTGGACTGATCTGTCCGACCTCACTTCCATCTCTTTCTGGGCCAAGGGTTATGGGGAGATGCGGGTTGAATTTACATCGGATACGGTTGAAAACGGATACCCGGCTGGTCAGAACTGGGGGCATTTCGGTACGGATTTCAGCCTGACCGATGAATGGAAGCAGTATATCATCCCCGTAAAGGACTTCAAGCCAAAGGCTTGGTCAAAGACACAGGCAGATGGTCTTACCTGGGAAGATGCAATGAAAAAGGTCTGCTATGTCAGTTTTTTGATCAATCAGAGCTACGGAATGATAGTCAACGATTCCATCGAAATCTACCTCGATGATATCCGGCTCTATGGTGTAACGCATGAGACATTTGGACTTCTAAACTCCAACTAGACT
Organism: Fibrobacterota bacterium; assembly: GCA_023436205.1. Taxonomy (GTDB): domain Bacteria; phylum Fibrobacterota; class Chitinivibrionia; order Chitinivibrionales; family Chitinispirillaceae; genus JAEZKC01. The sequence continues at coordinate 6,322 of JAEZKC010000129.1, read as the reverse complement.
AGTCGGGGCTGGCCTGCTTTGGTGCAGGCCAGCCCCATTCATCGCTCTCCTGTGTTGTCAATTGACAACACCTTTTTTACCTCAATGTTGATTCCTTTCCGCCCTCCTTTTAAATTGTACTAAAGCAGACTTACTAAAAACTTCCGATTCACTCTAAACCACTAATATGTTACAAGATACTTCAACATTAGGAGCAAACGTGGAGATGAAACTTGTTTTAACCGCGGTGTTGTGTGCAACATCACTTCAGGCTGCCCACTTAAACCAGATCGGCTATTATCAGAATGCAAAGAAAATCGCAGTAACCGATACAGGCTCAAGGTCTTTCAGCATACAAAATGCTGAAGGAGAAATTGTAATACAGAGAGATCTTTCATCCAAAGGTGTATATACGGCTTCAAATGACTACGTTTCCATTGCTGATTTTGCAGATATTACCACTCCCGGATCCTACAAGTTTATTCTGAATAATTCTGCTGTAGATTCATTCACTGTTTCTGATACCTGTTATGCTTCAGCGCTCAAATCCGTCGCTAAATCATACTACTACCTGAGATGCGGCGTTGATCTTCCTTCCGATTATGCCGGGAAATGGTTCCGCAGCGCAGGGCACAAAGCTGATTCATCATTGGCTACCCATAATCTTCCAAATGTAGGGACCTACGACGTACGTGGCGGATGGTATGATGCCGGAGATTTCGGCAAATATACGGTAAATGCGGGGATCACCTGCGGTACACTGATGGGACTTCACGAACTGTTTCCAGACCTTCTTGACGACGGTACACTTAACATTCCCGAATCGGGCAATGGTAAAAATGATCTGCTGGATGAAGTTAAATACGAACTTGACTGGCTAATACGAATGCAGGACAGTGATGGCGGTGTTTTCTTCAAAGTGGGGCCATTGGTCTGGTATGATATGGTAATGCCTTCCAAAGATAGGACCACGCGTTATATTATAGGTAAATCGACCACTTCCACACTGGATTTCGCCGCTGTTATGGCAATGGCTGGAAGGATTTACAAGGACTATGATTCTCAATTCGCACAGAATTGTCTCGACCGCGCAGAACAAGCATGGCAATGGGCTTTAGCAAATCCCAAAACAGAATACCCAATTCGGGAGGATGGTACCGGGCCGTACGAAGACGGTAATGATCTGACTTATGCAGATGAATTCTTCTGGGCTCTCACCGAACTGGCCATAAGTACAGAAAAAGCAGTTTATGTAGACAGTCTTAAGAAAATTATTACTGATAAAAACATCAGCGGACCGGCATGGTGGCAGGATGTAAACTCACTCTCATTCTTCTCTCTTGCAGTAAACGGTTCCATCCCAGGGCAGGACAGCATGCATGTTCGAAATGAAATCATTTCGAAAGCAGATGAAATTGCATCAACCACACTTCAAAGCCCGTTTATGATCCCGATGACAACGGCACATTACACATGGGGATCTGCTGCAAACTGCGGTAACCTTGGAGTGATTCTGGCTTATGCCCATTTTATCACTGGAGATCAAAAGTATCTGGATGCCCTGGTTTTGTCAGCAGATTTTCTCTTCGGACGCAACCCTTTAGGACGCAGTTTCGTAACCGGACTTGGCACCATGTCACCATTCTATCCTCATCACCGGCAAAGTGCCGACGACGGGGTGAAGGAACCTGTTCCGGGATTAGTGGTCGGTGGTCCCAATCAGTTTACTGATGGAGCAGATGAAGATCTGATATTCAAAATTGAATCTGGCGCTCCTCCTGCTAAGTGCTATGTAGATGTCGAAAACAGCTGGGCATCGAATGAAAATGCTATAAATCAGAATGCTCCCTGGGTGTTTGTCTTAGGGTATCTGGAGAAAACCGCCAATACCGGGCATTCTTCGGCGGTGTCAATGCAGAAAATCAATAGCCCTGGATTCAAAATGTCTACCAGTGTATCTAAAGCGGGAATTAAAATCCACCTTGAGAATTTCGCAGAAGCCGTTTCCATGTCAATTTACAACTTGCAGGGCAAGTGTATTGCAAAGAACAAATTCAATGGCAGCAAGCGGGAGTACTTCCTTAATACTCAAAAGCTGAGTTCTGGCACTTACCTTTTAAAACTGCAGCATTCCAGCGGAAGTTACGTTTCAAATATCAATCTGGTAAAATAGTCTGGCACTCAAAGCTGGTCTTTTGGACCGGCTTCTTTTCCCCCCAGCTTTACCGTCATGTATATTAATTACTCCTGCTCACTACTTGTATAATCCTTTCAAAATATAACTGAACGGACCTGATATGACCGGTGTCTGGCATGATATTAACGATCTGGGTCTTGCGCCTGAAAAAGCTCCTGAACAGGGCGGCCAAGACCTCATTGTCGAAAGCGCTCCCGATTCAGTACCAGAAATTCGTCTTGTTTCTGCCCAATGGATTCCTGGAGTAAAGGGTTTTTTGAATAACGAAGAGTGTTTCCTTGATGTCAAAATTGAATATCTGAAGGAAACTGTAAGATCTCGAATCACCGGGAAACTGTTCGGGATATACAAGGAAGAAAAGATAGATTTAAACCAGGAGGTTGAAGGGTTTATTGATCGAGCTACCGGGATTGCCCGTCTGAAAATAAAGGGGCTTTGGTTTATAAATGATGAGCACTATGCAGACTGGCTCGATGATCCAACCACCCAATCCCAATATATTGTTGAAAGTATCATACATTCAACAGGAGAAAACAATCTAGACAGTCCGATTCTGGATGTTCCCTGGGAGGCTCCGGTTTTCATTTTCTCATTGTGATGCTAGGCCAGACGGAATCGTTTTTTGTTGCTTTCTCTAATATTAGCCAGCCTTTCAGTATAGTCATCTATATCGAGCACTTTATAGGCTCTCTTAAGGGTTTCCCACCTGTTTGCAAGGCCATTGTACCTGTTATTGACCTTTGCCACAATCTCAATAAATAGTTCCTGATCAGCCAAATCGTTTGTATCCTTGTTTGGCATCGAATACCTCCACCACCACCCTCCGGAACGGAAGGTCAGCTCAGGGTCCGTAGCGACGCATGATGGATCTTTCAATAATTCGGGCATCTTTATGTACTCAAAAAACGCCTTGTAATTTCCTTCACCGGTAAGATGAATGATACCTCTTCCACGAAACTTGGAAGTTGTTCCGACCTGTTCGAATTTTTCAAGATTTGCCGTTTCCACAGGCACGTGGCAGAGAAAATAGGCGATTCTAAGTTTGGTGTTGATCTCAAATTCCCTGAACATATTGTCGAGTGGTTTAATGCATCTGGCTATGTTTTCAGCAGAAGCCTCCGGGATAATTGACTGAAACTCCTCAACTGTAACCAGCGTCTGGCGCATAGGCAGATGAGTTCCATCAGCCTTAGAAGCAGCTGAAAGATACCATGAATCGGCATGGTATAAATACTCGGAACCGGTATAGCAGTCGGCGGGGAGATAGGTCGACGAAAGTACCCAGGTGGCAGGAACTGTATGAACCCATACACTTTGAACGCAAACTCTGATGGCTGCCATGAAAGTCAGCTCTTTAGAATCCGATACTTCTGGAAATTCTTCAGCGAAGAGTCGACCGACCTTGCATTTAAAAGTACCATCTTTATTAATAAAGACAGTCTGCTGAAGAGTATCTATTACGCCCTCGATTTTTTCCCTCATGCCATAACAGATACTTATTTCTAGTGGTAAACTAAACCCGCGTGCGATGTGATCGATTTTACCCTCTACCCAAAAGACGTAAACAGAGGAGGGGGTTTTTAGTATTTGGTACTCTCCGGCTGGCAATTCGAAGGCAGATTGTGTTTTAACGATGTGAAGCTTGAAATCAGAAAGAACAGGTTTGGGAACTGTTTCCGGCGGATCGCTTGTCCAGGCTGGAATGAAGAGTTCATCATCGCGAGAGAGTAAAAGCGTAGCATGAATGTCTAAATCCTTGAACTCTGCTTCTGAACAGTACGCCAGAACGGTAGGATCATTCTGTAGACATCCGACATGCCATATCTGCGGTTTGTCATCACCCTTTTTCCAATAAAATTCTACTGCATAATCGGATCTTTCGAAACCTTTTCGGGGTTCAGGTTCATCGGCATCAGTTTCAAGCAGTTTAAGTTTTGCAGAGCAGTTTGCGAAAATGGGATCGATAATTGGCTCTATTGAGCATCGGGCCCCAACAAGCCTCTGAGCAGTGAAATTCACTCCTACAGGAAAATTGAAATTAAATGCATTTTCCAGATCGACGGTGGGTGCGTGAGGAAAGTCTATTTCAAGTCTGAGATTGACATAGCCTCTCCCCCACAGGTGACATTCTAATGGATCAAGAATCAGTACATCGTTATCTGAGGAAAGGAGCTTAAAAGAAGTGAATTTCGCGTTTTTTTCCTCTGTAAGCTTGAATTTCACCTGAACACTTGTCCTGATCGGCTCAGCTTTCCGGTCCTCCCAGACGGTGGTGAACCACAATTTTCCAATCTGTCCATCTGGCAGATTGCGGCATTTACCACTGCATTCAAGTTTGCATTCGTATTTGCTTTTTAGAAGCTTTGCTTTAAGATCTATTACTTCTGTAATGGGAACGGCCCTGAATTTCACCCTACTGCTGAATCCAAGTGCCGTCGAACCGGAAATGCTGCTGCCCCATTCTATAGCCACTATTTAGATTCCTTCTCATTATCCGGCAGCCACATACCGTGATAACGGGCTTTGTAGCTCATTCTGCGGCCGGTTTTCTCATCTGTTTCGATGCGGTTTCTTTTGACGTAGGAGCCATCAACCGAGTAGATGGTCTGATGCACCACGCTGTCACCAATTACCAGATCGTTAAAGAACTTTTTATACTGCCCTCCCATTTTTGTTATGGAAAATTCACAAACCAGATCGCCCTCTTTTTCCGGGTCTCCGCCGGAGATGATAAAAACACCTTCACCATTGTCTACATGGAAAAGACGATAGGTTGGGTAGGTGGTGAAGGTGGTGTCAAAATACTGTGATCGACATCCGCCCCCGGGGCATATAAGAGTACCGGTAGTTAATCCCGCTTTATAGGTCAGAATGTTAACACTATCTCTTTTAATCAAATGCTTTTGCCGCGGGCCATAGGATTTCCCATCAAACAAAGTATCGATACTTAAGGCAATCCCAAGAGAGTCGCTGATGTTGACGGCAAAGATGTTTGCTCCATAAAAGTGGTGTACGGAACTATTTCTGGTTATTTTGTGAAACCAAAGCACATCAATTATTACTGGTGGTTCAATACATTTTTGCTTAAGCTGGTTACGAATGCAATGAGTTCTAATTTTGTATTTATAGGTTAAATTCGAGTCTATTTGGTAGACGGGTTTGACTAAAAGCCAATGTTCTGCTGTCCATGCATATGGAGGCAAACCTGATAAATCCTGGAAATATGAAGCTTGAATAATACTTTGATCATCTTCCGGCTTCAAACTTGTACTATCCTTTGAATAACTTAAAACCAGAAGCGGTTTAAATGAAAACTTGGGAAATATGTGAATATCAAAATTCTCATACGAAGAGGAGATTGAAACTTTGGTCAATATCAATAAGAGAAGTATAATGACTTTTTTAAACATGATAGTCCTTTCTAAGGTAAAACAATATGGATCATTTCTTGAACAACATTTTGACCGAAAACTCTATACTCTAAGTCTTCATCTGGCACCATATTAAAGATAAATGTTAGTTGATCTCCGCTTGACAAACCTTTTTGGGGAAGCTTTCCAATGAATTGACCGATAGTGTTTAACTTACAAGTACCACCTCTACCATAAACTGAATAGGTAATCTTCTTTGAGAGCTGCAAATTTTCATTTTCGGTGGCATTAGCTTTTAATACGGTAATTGTACAAACTCTATCTTTTGGGATGCACTCTCCCCAAGCAGCCACGATAATAGATGAATTACTTATATATACTGATAATTTATAAAACCGAGGTACAATTTCTATCTCACTATTCTGCCCAGGCATCTCTACTATCATCTCATCAAATTTCGTTGGGCTCTGTGTTACCTCTGCTTTGAGGGTGGCATCCTTTCCCACCATATCCTCCGTGAAAGGGACATTAACCACTAACCTTCCGTTGAGAGGAACTACTTTTGAAAATTCAAACTTCTGTCCACTAAATTCCCACGTCAATTTAGGTTTCGCTTTCTTCCAATCATTCATCGATCCATCCAGAAGTTGAATCACATTTAGGCTATACTGAGTCTCCCCTTTTACCTCTTTAGAGAGCAGATGCAGATGAACATCGCCAAACCGCGCAGGCTTAAGCTTCTGCCCTTGCATACTTCTGCAAGTAATTACTTCGC
>JAEZKC010000126.1 GCA_023436205.1 Fibrobacterota bacterium | reverse complement strand
CATTCCAGGGTGAACTTTACTCATACATTGTAAAAACCGCCTCGGTTACAGGAAGCTATGTATACGAAATCGGCGGAACAGAAAACCATGTCCATATTGCATGTACATTACCGAGAACTATTACAATAGGCAAGCTGCTTGAAAACGTAAAGTCAGCTTCTTCGAAATGGCTTAAAACAACAGATCCGATTTTTCACAATTTTGCCTGGCAAAATGGGTATGCATCTTTTTCAGTAAGCCAATCTCAACTGAATAAAGTTATCAGTTATGTAAAGAATCAAAGGAAACATCACCAAAAGATCGATTATAAAAAGGAGGTAATTGAGCTACTTGAAAAACATCAGGTCGAATACGATGAAAGATACTTGTGGGATTAGGAACATGCCGCTCCTTCAGAGCTCAAAACCGGGGTCTGCTGTAACCCGGGGCTTCGCGGAAGACCGCTTACCCCGGGCTGTCACATTCCACGCCTTCAGCGCTCAGGAGAATGGTTGCCACTAAAGGTGATTTCATTATTCCCAAGATATTCCAAATTCTATCTATATTAAATAGATACAAGACCAGTCCATTCTGAAGAAAACGCCTCTCATTACGATTCTCTTTTCCATATCCGAAGGCCCGAAGGGCTGAAATGTAAGAGCCCGGGGTAAGCCGGTCCGCCGGCGCAGCCCCGGGTGTGGAGTGATATGATTTTCAGCCCTGAAAGGGTGCCATGTTCAAAAATTATTTTCGAGGAGAATGAGTTATGGGACAATCATTTCCTAATCGTGCAGTCTAGCAGTCGTGAAGTTCTGCAGTCTCCATTGATTATGCTTCGACTCCGGCAGACCTACGCTCAGCATGACCCTTCGACTCCGAAGACTACGCTCAGGATGAGCGGCGGAACGGGGCGGCAAACTAATGAGTAGGTATCTAAGGAACGGGGTGTTCACTCTTCTCCTTATCCGCATCCTTGCTTTCTGCAATCTGCTGCTGTGAAGCAAGAACGTCATTTGATCTCTTCAAATGGATGATCGCGTTTATCAAAATATCGGCGAATGCCTTCACCTTCCCGGGCAGCATGTTTCTCACGTTGCCAAGCAGCCGGTAGTCCTCCTGGCAGAACGTGCCCAGGGAGAAGCTGCAGGCCAGATAGGTGACAAGCCCAGCACTTGCCGAAAGCACAAATCCCACAATCGACCCGTCTTTCATAATCACCATCTCCATGACCAGTGTCATTATTATGGTGGAGAAGAGAATCTTCACAAGAGAAACGAAGGGGTAGGTGATTTTCATGACCCGGGTTGTGTAGATCAGGCCACCCACTGAGGCGATCACCGTGGTCACTCCGTAGCAGATCGCCGCCCCGGTTGCCCCGAACGGCTTTATGAGAAGGAGGTCCAGTCCGATATTGAACACCGCCAGAAGAGATCCATACTTATAGATGAATGACTGCTTCTCGAATCCGTAAAGAACCGCGGATGCCGGCTTTGAGAGGCTCGAGAAAATGGATGCCACGGCAATGATCTGAATTATTTTGTGTGCCCCTGAATATTCAGCCCCGTAAAGGTATTTCACTATCTGGAAGGCAAGCACTGCGACCGCTGCCCCCATGGGGAAAGAGAAAAAGGCCAGATAGCGGGTGGACAGGTGAAAAAGCCGCTTCATTTTTTCTCTATCGCCCGACCCGAACAGCCCCGACATGGCCGGGAAGAGAACGCTCCAGAATGTGTTGGGCAGAATGGATGTGAGCCGCTGGGTTATGTTGAACCCAAGATTGTAAAAACCGATCTGCGAGGCGCTGCAGAATCTGCCCAGAAAGTAGTTTTCGCTTTTGTCCCACACTATTTTATCGCACAGTATTATTGCCAGAACGCTTCTGTTGTACCCGCTGATTCTCTTCTGTACCTCTTTTTGAAGACGCCATGTTTTCTTGTCGAAGAGACCTTCACGGGTAAGGATAATAAAGTAGAAAATGGTGTTTACTATGGAAAAGATGACCATCACCGTAAGAAGCCCTGAAACTCCTTTGCCCTGAATCAGAACCCAGATCTTGGCTGCAAAAGAGAGCGGGGTGATGATCAGGTTTGACACTGTGAAGTATTCGAATTTCTGCATGCCTTCGATGGCAGCGGAAAAGATGGCCGTGAGGAGTCCCGGGATAAGTCCCAGAGCTGCCAAAAAGAAATAGAATGATTCGCTGGGTGTAAAGAAGTAATCGGCAATATGGGTTCGGAGGAAAACCATTGCTGCTGTTACCGGAAGAGCTACCAGAAGCTCTGTCTTGAGGATAAACAGTATGATGGGAAGCATCATCTGCTTCTCGTTCTTCCCCTGGAATTCAGCGATGAACTTGGTTACCGCATGCACCAGCCCCATCCCCACAGCCCAGGATATCGTCCCTCCGAACCACAGCACCAGATTGAAAATCCCATATTGCGAAGGACCCAGAGCGCGCGCAACCCAGATGGAGATTATCCATGTGGTCACAAACATGAAAAGCGAGTTAAAGAGAGAGAACAGAGAGTTCTTAATCAGTCTGTCACCGCTCATGTTCTGCTCTCCTTTTGAATTGTTTGCAGATACAACTCCTGAGCCTTGATAGCCGCAATCTCGAGGTCAAAGAGTGATTGCACCCGTTCACGCGCATGCTTACCGAGCAGCGATGCCTTCTCGGGATTGTCAAGAATGCTGCGCATGGAAGCAACCAGAGCATCGGCATCACCGGCTTTACATAGAATGCCGCTCTCTCCATCAACTATCATTTCAGGCAGTCCGCCGCAGTCCGAAGCCACTACGGTCAACCCGCAGGCCATAGCCTCCATGCAGGCGTAGGGAAAGTTTTCCCAGAGCGATGGGAAAAAGGCCACCGAGCTCTCATTGAGCAAAGTTGCGATGCGACTGTGAGGCACTCCCGGAAGATGCTGCACCTTTGATTTCAGATCTAAATCGTTTATGAGACCGTGGATGTAGTCGCCATAATGCTCTCCAGTATCCATTGTACCCACCGCTGCTCCCGCTAAAAGCAGGGAAGGAGGATTGTGAGTGGTGCACACCCTGGCATAGGCCTCAATCAGCACATGAACGCCTTTTCGGTATTCAAGTCTTCCGGTGTAAATCCATTGGCTATTCCCGCGTTGCGAAGAGTAGTCTTGGCTGTTGATCGGATTGGGGTACACCGTCGCATGCGGAATGTTCCACCTTTCACTTAAAAGGAGAGGCAGTGCACGGGAGGGGGATGTCATTGTATCGGCTTTCGAGATGGATGTTTTTTCCATATACGCCTGAAGAAATCTGTCGAGAGGATGTTCCTTGATTTTGTCAATTTCCCTCACCAGACTCCAGGGTGTGTGCAGGCGTACTGTTGTGGGAACAGTGCACTTTTTTGCGAAATAGAAACCTTCCGCCCCGCATTCAGGGTATTCTATTATGTCAAATCTAATGGACCTGCTCAGCTCTTTGAACTTTTTCCAGGCCGTTTTGGCCCAGGCTAGCCGGTGCAGCGCCTGAGAGATGAAGAGATAACAGAGCCGCCTTAGGGGATACCAGGCCTTGTGAACAGGAAGAGGGTAGGGGCCGCAGACGGTGCGGTGAACAGTAACCCCCTCATCATCCACAACGGCGCCTTCGCTTTTCTCCGAGCGGCAGATGACATGCACCGTGTGGCCCAGTTTTACCATGGCTCTGGCCATATTTCTGGTGTACGTGGCAATTCCACCGTAACCGGTATCGGGGGGATACTCGTTTGAGATATAAAGAATGTTCATTTCTCAAGTGGTTTCAGTGTAAACTCGTGTCTGATAATGATGTACTCAACTGATTCTACAATATCTTAGGAATGAATGCCATACTTCTTTTGTAAACGCATCGGTATGTAGCTTTGTGTGGTTTGAGGAGTCCGCACGACTCCTCCTTTAGAAATCGCAGGCTTTTCGGTCGACTTTGGCCGGAAAGTCAGATTAGAATGCTGCATTGATGTACATGCCGCCGCTGGCCTCGGCTATTCTAGGCTCGCGCATGGAAGTGTTCAGCTCGCAGAGAAGCGAAATCTCTCTCGGGAATTTCAGTCGTAAATAGATATTATAAATCAAACCGCTTGTATAGGGAGCACTCTGCTTTTCAGCAAAAAGTCTCAAAAAGTGGCTGTTTTCCAGTCGAATTCCTCTACCTAACACTTTGCTGTAGGATGCGCTCAGCTGGGGGCCGCCGATGAGATACAGGGCGGGACCCTCGGAGGATCTGGTCATGAAAACACCTGTACCGGTGAGAAAGCTGCTGTTCCAGTAATGCTCATAATTGGATGATCCATGGATATACCACCATTTAAGATGCTTCTGCATTTCAAGGTACCCCTCAACCTTGCTTCTGTTTTCAAGCCAGAGTTTTGCATGATTGAAGCTCTGATAGGTGGGGGTTTCATGTTCCCTGATCCTCTGATTGAGGGTGCTTAAAAACAGATTGTCAATCGGAGTGAGAATCAGACCGCCACCCTCCACGGTTGTTCTCCTTGACGTATACTCATTGGCGCGAATTGCCGATTCAAAGGGAGACACATCTGCGGGAATGTTCGATTCCAGAATCTGGGAATAGGCGAGATAGAGTGTGGCCATCTGCAGAATTTCAACGTATTCCCCGGGGCGAATGAAGCTCGAAATATTCCTCTGCACACCCATGGTGCTTTTTCCATCGGACATTTCATAAAGGGAGGTCATGTAACCCGCCTGTGCATCGATTCCCCTGGGCAGGTCCCGCGCGGTGATAATCACCGCGGGGCTCTTTTCCCGAGCCAGGTAGGAATCATCGGGGTTGGACCTGTAGGTGCCCACTCCTGTGAAAGAGAGCGATGGCAGCGGGGAGATGCTTCCTGATCCGTAAATTATACGGCCGTTTCGGTCGTCGTCCGCATAGTAATCGGTAAAGGCGAAATCGTAACCGAAGTTGTAAGCGCCGGTCTTATCCTGCAGAAATCGTGATGCCGGATCAGAGAGCCTTAATTTCAGCACGCTCTTGTTTTGAACATCGAATCCGTCATCGATCTCGAACTGGTTTGATGAAAGCGAAAGATCGATATCGGGGAGAAGGTCGCCGGCAAGTGAACCGCTGACTTCATAGTGAGACGTTGAAGAGCCGGAGGTGATTCGGTTTGACTGGGTATAGGCTGCCCTCAGAATATCGCTTACATTGTACCCGGCACTGATCTCATGTTCACCCTCGAGCTTTTCATCTGCAAACGCAAGTTTATCGGTGGAGTTGAAATCGCGGCTGATGTACTGTCCTTTGTAGGAACCGAAAAATTTGTCCTGTCGTCCATACCAGGAGGCGTTCGCCGCATATCCTCCAAGCTTGCTGTCGTAGGCGAAATCGGGTGTAAACTGAAACATGCGATCTCTTTCGTAATCACGCCATTCGATGGCGGTCCCCGTATGAAGGATGGGACCGCTTTCACCCTCGGTGTTAATGAAGCCCGTATGAGCGGAAAGCCATGATCGTGGTGATACCGTCATCTCCGCGAAATCCGTTTTGCCGAAATGTTTGGCTGGTGTCAATTCCACAGCTGAAGGATTGTCGGGGAGAATTTTCGCCGAGTAGCTGATCTGGATGTGACTTGTGGGATCAGTCTTCTCCTTCCTGAGAATCTGGACAGCGTTGGATTGCGGAAGAAAGACAAAATCAGTGCCGGGCAGTTCGCTTCCATCAACAAAGAGGCGGATGCTTGAGGGTAGAACTGAGCGATCTACAGGAATGTTCAGATAATACAAACCATTAACGGCATAGTTGAATGATGCCCACTCTGTTCTAGACAGTGCATAACCGCTTCCTACGTTGGCGCTGATAAGACTTCGGTCGCGACCTTCTGTTGTGCGCTGGCTTCCCGCTCTGGCTTCGATGCCTTCAGAGAACACCTGCGGGGCAAGAGGGGAGTTGTTCCAACCGGAATTGTGAAACCCGAATTTTGCGTTTGTTAAAATATCACCTGTGGCTCCTTTATAGTAGAAACCCTTCTGGGGAGGATAGGTGGCGGGGGAGTTGTCTGCATACAGATCCAGAAACCGTCCGCTCTGATCTGTAGTGTGCAGATTGAGGGTGCCGTTTGCATTGAACTTGCCTTTCACCGTCTCCAGGCTCCCGGGACCATCATAGGTGGCCTGAGGCAATTGCTTTGCGGTGAAGGTGCCCTGCAGTGATGAAAGGTGATCAGCTGGAAGGCGGGTAAAGGTGCCATTCTGGCTCCAGGCATACTGCCCCTGCGGATCGCGGTCGCGAAGCTGCACGGAAACGCGGGTCCACAACTTGTGCGCAGCATCATACAGAAGCAAAAACTGATCATTTTGAAGTATCAGGTACTGGTTCATCCTGAAAAGATTAGTGGTCTGCTCAGGGCTGTAGTCTTCGGGATAGCGCACAAGGTCAAGATCAAATGGTGAATAGTAGAAAAGAAGACCTTTGTCAATGGCTCCCACTATCGACTGTCCGGATGATGTCACCGCTCTGACATTTTTAAGCAGCGGTGTCGGAGGTTTGGGCTCCAGAAGATTTGTTCTGAAATCGAACTGGTAGAGTCTTGATGATGTGGCGAGGGTCAGGTTGTCCCATTCCAGATATGTGCCGACAACTTTATTATTGAGCTTGTTGCGGAACCATTGCCGGGTAGCCGGGTCGTATCTCAGAAAAGAGCTGTCTTCAGTAAAAAAAACGGCATTCCTGTAAATCAGGTTGTCGTTACTCTTCAGAGTGAATTCAGGATGAGGGATCATTGCCCAGTCCTCCATTCCCGGCCTGAAGATGTGGGTGGCTTTACTGCTGATTATATGTATCTGATCATTGAAGCTGATTGCGCCCTGAATCTGCAGGCGTGAAGTGTTCATGGGGAAAGAAAGCCACTCTTTGCTGGTGATCTCCATCCTGTAAAGAGAGTCTGATGTGGCCACCCAGACAAACCTTCTATCCATGGCCAGTTTGCCGCCTTCGGGGATGCGTCCTTTGCTGAGTTCATCAACGGTGCGGGTCAGCATATTGACACAGATCAGGGCTCCGGCATTGTTGGTGGCCCAGAGAAGATCTCCATCCTGTATGACATCTTTCAGATTGAATGTCTCATCCTCCACCCGGTATAGAAAGTGGGCGCTTCTGGTTTCAGTTGAGAGGACGCTTATGTGCTGCGGGGTCACAAAGAACATGCTGCCGCTTCGCTCAAAAGCTTTAGGGCTGAACTGGGCCTGTGCCGAAGAAGTAAACAGGATGGTTACATACATCAACAGCACTAATTTCAGAAAAACAGAATGAAAGGGTAGTCTGGTCATTTTTTCGAAATCCGGAGAACGGTAAATAGTAGTTCGTGAACTGATAAGTATATAATAGGCGTGGGGTCACTTACAAGCGCGGCACCTGTAAAAAAGGCCCCTTTCGGAGCCGAAATCGAAGGTGCAGCGGTCTTGGCCCGAAGCTGAACCTCAGGTCATGCGAATCTTGAGTCCCCTGCCGATAAGGTATTCTTTGACTTCCCTGATGGTGTATTCTCCATAGTGAAGCATGGATGCAATGAGAGCTGCATCGGCATGACCCTCGGTGAGCACATCGTACAGGTGTTCCGGTTTACCGCCACCACCGGAGGCGATGACCGGGATATTCACCGCGTCGGCAATCATGCGGGTAAGTGTCAGTTCGTAGCCATCCTTGGTGCCGTCGGCATCGATGGAATTCACCACCAGTTCGCCTGCACCGAGCTGTTCGCCTCGGCGTGCCCATTCAAGTGCATCAATACCGGTGTGGGTACGGCCGCCATGGGTGACTATTTCGTAGCCGCATGGGATGGAGTCGCTTTTGCCCACTTTGAGTACATCCATGGAAAGCACCACAGCCTGATTTCCCAGAATCCGTGCGGCCTGGCTTATCAGGTCAGGGTTGGAAACGGCGGCGGTGTTTACATTTACCTTTTCCGCCCCCGCCATGCGAACTCTCATGCAGTCATCCACCGTACGCAGGCCTCCACCCACTGAAAAGGGGATGAAGATGCGGGAGGCCACTTCGCTCACCACATCTATCATGATGTTGCGGTTGTCGCTTGAGGCGGTGATATCGTAGAAAACCAGTTCATCGATGCCGTCGTTGTAGTATTTTTCGGCGGTCACCACCGGGTCGCCGATATCCTGGGTATTGACGAATTTTACGCTTTTAGCCAGTCTGCCGTTTCTCACGTCAAGACAGGAGATCACTCTTTTACTCAGCATGCGGAACCGTCCCAAAGTGAAAAATTCTTTAAAATGGAGAGCCCTGCAGGTCCGCTCTTTTCAGGGTGGAACTGCGTGGCAATAAGGTTTTTTCTGCCGATAATGGCGGCGAATTCAATTTCGTAATCGCACACAGCCTTTACATCGGCACTGTCGGATGGACAGGGATAATACGAGTGAACGAAATAGAACTCGTCAGTTGCTTTGATGTCAGCCAGAACCGGGTGATCACTGGTGATACGGATTGAGTCCCATCCCATGTGGGGGATTTTCAGGCTCTTATCCTTTAGGTCAAAACGCGGGCAGCACCCGTCGACAAGTCCCAGACATTCAGTATCGCCCTCCTCGGAGCGGGACAGAATTATCTGGGTCCCCAGGCAGATCCCCAGTATGGGAGTTCCCTTGTCGAGCGCTGTTTTGAGTGCAGTGTCAAGCTTCCGTTTTTTAAGCACCTCCATGGCAGAGGAGGCGTGGCCCACTCCCGGAAAAATCACTCGTGAGGCATTGGTGATGGTATGGGGGTCGGGGCTGATCACATTTGCTATACCTAAATAATCAAGCGCCCGTTTGACTGATGTCAAATTGCCCGCTTCGTAATCCACTATGGCAATCATAGAGACTTCCTGAAGGTGAGGCCACGTATCGAAAACGTTGGCCGGGTTAATTGCTGCAATATCCAGGCTGTCTGGATTGGAAAAATATGTTATTGCAGGTGTGCACTGAAACAGATTAAGGCTGAACGGTCTTATAATCCGCGAAATCCGGCCAAATCCTTGTCTCCTGCATTTATATTTCTTACTGTAATATTATGCTTCACCACCTGCAAGAGAGACCGATGAAGGATTACCAATTCTATCTGTTTGATGCTGATGGCACCCTGTTTGACACCACCGAGATGATCTGGCGCTGCTTCGAACACTCCTTTAAACACTTTAATAAGCCGATGGTTTCTCAGGATATGGTGTATTCCAATATCGGGCTGCCTTTGCGAGGGCAGCTTGAGGTGTATCTGGGAGAGGTCACCGATCAGTTTTTCGAGGATTACAAAAAGGTGCACATGGGATACCAGCTTTCGATCTTTCGCGACTACATCCGGCTCTTTCCCGGCGTCGCGGAAACGGTGCAGCTGCTCAAACTCAAGGGCAAGAAGCTTGGGGTAGTATCTTCAAGGCTCAAGCCGTCGCTTGAGATGTTCCTGCTGGAGACAAAAATTCTTGGCCTGTTTGATGTGATTATTTCTCCGGAGGAGACGCTGAAGCATAAGCCCAACCCTGAACCGGCTCTCAAGGCTATGGAAATGCTTGGGTGCAGTGAGCCTTCAGAGGGACTCTTCGTCGGAGACGCCTCCTTCGATATTGAATGCGGGGCATCCGCCGGAACGGATACTGCCTTTGTAAACTGGAGCCGCTGTGATTCCCAAACGTTTGCGGTCAAACCCACGTATGTCATAACAGCCATGAAGGAACTGGTGGTATGAAAAAACTGGTGCTTGCACTGCTTGCAGTTATGATGGTTGTAAGTTCCTGCATATTCCCTTCGTCTCAGAGTGAAGACAGTGCTCCTGAAAGGTACAGATTTGCTGCAGACATGCTGGATGCCTTCTTCATCTTCAGAAACAAACTGCCCCCCGACCTTTACGCTTTCGAAGATCCTCTTGAATTGTATCAGTATGTGAATGAGCCATTTACAAAGTATTATCCTCCCGATCAGCGCTACGAGTTTTTCGGCATGCTCTCAACGGTGCGAAGTGGAGTGGGGATCAGGGTGGATTCTGTCTCTACGGGCTATGTGGTGCTGAATGTGTTTCCCAATGCTCCGGCGCAGAAGGGGGGCATTTTAGTCGGGGACACCCTAACTTTCGTGGGGAGTGTTTCTCTTGAAGGTATTACCTTTAAAGAGTTCGGAAATCTCCTTTACGGGGAAGTCGGTGACAAGGTTTCGCTTACTGTTAAGCGCAGTGAAACGGTAATGGTGAAAGAGCTCACGTATGCTCTTTATTCTTCTCCTACGGTTTTCTGGGAAAAAGTGGACAGTGCCACTGCCTTTATTCAGGTTCTTTCCTTCCTTAATGAGACTGCTTATCCGGGTGGAACATCCCGGGAGTTTTCAGACGCTCTTGACAGTACCGTATGGGCTCAGACGCTTATCCTTGATTTGCGCAACAACGGTGGAGGGTACCTTACTCAGTGTGAAGATGTCATTTCCCACCTTGTGGAACCCGGTACTGCTATAATCAACTCCTTTGAGCGTGGGTATGATGCAGCTACCCACATGGTGTTTGAAGATTCTGTAGTGGTCAGAACGGATAGCGGCGGTAAGGCCGTATCAAAAAAGCTGCTTGTGCTTATGAATGAGTGGACAGCCAGCGCTTCGGAGGTGGTGATTGCGGGACTGAAAAGCGCCCGTCCGGATGTGGTGACGTTCGGAACCCGTACCTACGGCAAGGCGCGAGGCCAGATCTATGGCGTGGGGCCGGATTCCTGTGTGGCCAAAGTGACAAGTCTTCTCTTCTGGCCAGTTTCCGGCGCAGCCTATGACCTTGTCGGCATACAGCCGGATATTTCAGTTGAATCAGATTTGGCCTTTACTGCTGCGCAAAACTATCTTGGTGATCAGGTGGCTGCCAAGGTATCGGCTGGAGACCGTCGTCGACTGGCTCCATTGGAAAAGTGCTGGAAACCTCTTGCGGTAAAGCAGAAGAGTGATCTTCTCAATGGAGAACGATAATATGATAGAGCTTACAGATTTGGTGAAGAACTATGGTAAAAACAAAGCGCTTGACGGCGTTTCGTTGAATGTTTCCAAAGGTGAAGCTTTCGCACTGCTGGGGCCTAACGGAGCCGGCAAAACCACTATCATCAGAATCCTTCTTGATTTCACCCGACCCGACAGCGGGACCTCCAAAGTAAACGGCCTTCCCAGCGGCGACAGTCAATCGAGAAAGGGGCTGGGCTATCTGGCCGAGAATATCCGTCTGCCGCAGCACCTGAATGCCATCACTTACTTGAAAAGGACTGCCTCCATACGGGACGATGTAGAGGCGCAGAGCCGGATTATGCCGCTTATCGAAAAGGTGGGGCTTAAGGGAAAGGAATTTGTAAGGATCGGTGGCTACTCGAAGGGTATGATGCAGCGGCTTGGGCTGGCGGCGGCGCTTCTCTGCAATCCTCAGCTGCTTATCCTTGACGAACCATCGACCGGTCTGGATCCGATTGGCCACCGGGAGTTCCGCATCATTCTGGAAGATCTGAAGAACCGGGGTGTCACCATTCTGCTTAATTCTCACATACTTTCAGAGGTGGAGCGGCTTTGTGATAGCGCTGCCATCATGAATCGGGGCAAGATCCTTGCGAAGGGAAAGTTGTCGGAGATAGTGGGGGAGGGCGAGACACTGGAGGATGCGTTTGTAAGGTATATTACTGCGGATAACTCCTGATCCCCTCGTCCTCGTACTCAGGTCTGTTCATGCTGAGCGTAGGTCCGCCGGAGTCGAAGCACGGTTCATTCCAAATTCTGCCGAACCGGAAATGGTGCTGCCCCATTCAATAGCCACTATTTAGATTCCTTCTCATTATCCGGCAGCCACATACCGTGATAACGGGCTTTGTAGCTCATTCTGCGGCCGGTTTTCTCATCTGTTTCGATGCGGTTTCTTTTGACGTAGGAACCGTCAACCGAGTAGATGGTCTGATGCACCACGCTGTCACCAATTACCAGATCGTTAAAGAAATTTTTATACTGCCCTCCCATTTTGGTTATGGAAAATTCACAAACCAGATCGCCCTCGTTTTCCGGGTCTCCGCCGGAGATGACAAAAACCCCTTCGCCATTGTCTATATGGAAAAGACGGTAGGTTGGATAGGTGGTAAAGGTGGTGTCGAATTGTTGAGATCGATATTTATAGTTCTCATAACCTGTTGTGCCCGACGTAACTACTATTTGAAAGGAATATTGTTTTACATTATTTCTGTTCAATTTTGCTTTTAATTTTGAATTTCCATAACTTATGCCGTCGAATAATGTATCAATATTAAGAGCTATTGCAGCTGAATCTGTTATGTTGAAGCAAAATTCATTTGACAATGAAAAGTATCCCGCATTACCTTTGAAATCATAATTTCGGTAACCGCCAACTTGAATTGTAACAGGTGGTATCAAACATTTACTATCAAGGCCCGATTTTATACATAATTCTTTAGCGCGCTTATTCCAGAGGTATTGAGTATCTTCTAATGTTGCTAAACGTATACTCACCCAATCAGAATTGCTCCAAACAGCACCGTATAATCCAGATAAATTAGCCAAACTTCCCACTCTGAGAATAATTTCATTAGTGTTAGCCTGTAATTCGGAACTGTCTATTGCCCACTGTGAAATGAAAACTTTTTGATTTCTTAAGTGTGAGTAGTTGTGTATGTCAAAAATTTCTTTTGTATCATCTGCGGATACAAACGAAATAAATATCGTAACTGCAAATAGGGTAAACCGAATCATATTTGGCTCCTTAGATTATTCTTATCTCATTGCTAATCTCGTTGACGGTTTGACCAAATACATCAATTGTCCCATCCATTGTTGGTACCATCAAGATTCTAAGAAACAATACATGTCCTGTTTGTAATCTGCTTTTATTCAATACCGCCTCATACTGGCCAATACTGTTAATTTTGCAATAACCACCAGGTCCGGTAACTGAATAGGCTAACTTTTTGAAAATACACTGGTTTTCTTTGTCTGATGCATCTTGTTTTGTGATGATAAATTTTACAAATCTATTTGGAGGTATGCATTTAGCCCAAAGCGTGATTGTTATCTCCGTTTTTGTTTGAATTATTGTTAAATCGTCCAAACTGGGTGCCATAGTTATGCTTGTATTCTGCCCTGGCATTTCCACCATCATCCCATCAAATTTCGATGGACTTTGAGTCACTTCTGCCTGTAAAGTCGATTTCAATCCCACCATGTCCTCCGTAAAAGGGACATTTACCACTAATCTCCCGTTGAGAGGGTTCACTTTTACAAACTCAAACTTCTGCCCCCCAAATTCCCACGTCAATTTAGGTTTCGCTTTCTTCCAATCATTCATCGATCCATCCAGAAGCTGAATCACATTTAGGCTATACTGAGTCTCCCCTTTTACCTCTTTAGAGAGCAGATGCAGATGAACATCGCCAAACCGCGCAGGCTTAAGCTTCTGCCCTTGCATACTTCTGCAAGTAATTACTTCGC
>JAEZKC010000101.1 GCA_023436205.1 Fibrobacterota bacterium | reverse complement strand
AATATGGTTTGAGCGTCGATCCAGGCACCGTCCTGCGAGCAGAGAAGCGCGATGACGCTGGCGATGTCTTCCGGCAGGCCTAGGCGACCGAGCGGAGTCTATTCGGGAATTCCGCGAAGCGCCTCTTCGCCATGTTGCCGGAGGAACTGCGTATCGACGGCGCCAAGTGCCACCGCGTTGACCGAGATGTTGCGACCGGCCAGTTCCTTTGCAAGGACGCTGGAAAAGAGCACCTGGGCGCTTTTGTGGCGGCATACGCGCCCGTAGCTGGAGGTGGCGTTTTGATGATGCTCGAGCCCAGGCTGATGATCCGGCCGCCGTCACGCGTACGTCGCGCCGCTTCGCGAAGCACGTTGAAGCTGCCTTTGACATTGGTTGCCATCATTCGATTGAAGGCCGCGTCCGTCATCTGGGCGAAGGGGCCGACATTCATGATGCCTGCATTGTTGACCACCACATCAACGCCCCCGAATGTCTGCTCATTGGCGTCGAAAAGAGCCTTGACCGCTTCGGGATTGGCGACGTCGGCTCGGCGAACGATGGCGCGTCCACCAGCCGCCTCGATGTCGGCCACAACGCGGGCGGCGAGATCACGGTCCGTGAGGTAGTTCACGGTCACGGCAAAGCCATCGCGCGCCAGACGTTGGCCGTGGCAGCGCCGATGCCCCGCGACGAGCCGGTGACGACGGCGGCCTTAACAGCGCCAGGGAGAGTGGTTGGGCCGGCCATAGCTCCCTGGGCCGAAGCCGTGCTTCCTAAGGCGAGAGCCGCGGGAGCGGTGGCCGCGAGGGTCATGAAGGTGCGGCGTGAGGTGTCAGCATCCGACATTCTGATGGTCCCTTTCTCGATACGAGTGGTTTGCTTGCGAGAGGTGCGGCCCGCCTTGGCGGTTGGCGGGCCAGGCCTGTTGTCGGCTAATCGAAGGAGACGAAGGTCACGGTCGCCCCAGCGAAGCGGCGATGCGCCGGTTTCCGATCAGCAAGGCGATGCCTGTCAGGACGCTCGCGATCGGGACGACCAACAGCCCGAAGCCAAGGCCATTGGCCACTTGCGCCGTTGTCACCGCGTCGCTGACCATGCCGACGATGAGAGGCCCAAGGGCCGGCCCGAGAAGGCCGGAGCCGATCATCACGAGGCTGGATGCCTGTGCCTGCTTACCCTCGCCGGCCAGGAGATGGGCGGCGCCGAAGGCCCATGGCAGCAGGAATGAGAAGGACAGCATGCCCGGCACCAACAGGGCGATCGACAACCAGCCGGCCAGCGCGAACAAGGCTGCACTCGTGGTTGCGCTGGCGATCAGGAAGAGAATGGCCGGCGGCCCGAGCACGTTTCCAGTGCTTGAGCTCACCGCGCGGTCGAACCAGCGCCCGCCCAGGAGCGTGCCGACAATGCCCATCAGGCCCTGCAAGAGACCAAAGACCAGTCCCACCTCGCTCGCGCTGAAGCCGTGCGTGCGGATGAGAAACGGAGCGGCGAAGGCGTAGAAGGGTGCTGCGGCGAAGCCGAGGAAGATCGCTGCGATGAACAGCCAGCGAAACGCCGGGGAGGCCAGCAATCGCCGACTGGATCGCAGGAACGGTTCGTTATTGGCGGCCGTCCGCTCGAGCGTCAGGGTCGGCCCCGGGACAAGAAAGGCCAACAGACCAACCAGACCGCCGATGGCTCCGGCGCCGATCATGGCGGTGCGCCATCCCAGCGTGTCGCCGACTGCGCCCCCTGCGGCGAAGCCGACCATGGTGCCTAGAGGAATCCCCATGGCGAAAAGGCCGATCGCCAGGCCGCGACGCTCCGGCCGGATCTTGCGGGCGATCAGCGCATGGCCGGCAGGTACTGCGCCGGCTTCTCCGAACGCGACGCCGAAACGCGTGACCGCCAGCAGCAGAAAGCTTGCGGCGAAGCCACCGAGCGCCGTCATTGCGCTCCAGAGCAGAATGCACGAAACCAGCACAAAGCGAGGCGATCCTCGATCCGAGGCTCGGGCGAGAGGCAACGAAAGCAGCGAATAGCAAACTGCGAAGGCGAGGCCCGTAAGCAGGCCCATCTGGGTGTCGCTCAGCCCGAGGTCCGCCTTGATAGACTCAGCTAAAATGAAGGGAAGTATTCTGTCGATCTGAGAAAATGCGTTGATAAGAAGCAGCGTTGTGCAAATCGCAGCGACACGCCATCCACGTGCATATTGTTTTGGAAATGTCTCTGTTTGGAGCGAAATATTTCTTCGTATGTCTATTGACCGCGCGGCGGCTCCTGCCATGTTTGACGCACTCCTCGCTTGGTTCGCATCCTCAAGCTAGATGGAGCGTCTGATGATCAGAATGCCGGAAGCCTCAAAAAACTTGCCCAATCCTGCAGCCGACGATAGGTTGCGAGTTGGGGGCCAGGTGTTGCGCTGGCCTCGCAACCCCCCGGAGGTGCGCGTGCCGCCATCGCTGCTCGGGGCCGTCATCGCCTATATCGAGGCCCAGGGCGGGGGACAGGGCGTGTTCCCGACGCCGATCGGCGGCTTCAATATTGTCCGCTCATTCAAGGAGCGAATGCGGCTGCAGCAGGTCTACAAGCCGTCGATATGCGTGGTGCTCCAGGGGGCGAAGGAGATCGTCGTTGGAGAGGACGCGCTTCGCTACGGCGCCATGGAGTGTTTGGCTGTTGGCATGACGCTGCCGGCGACGGGGCACATCGTAGAGGCAAGCCCGGATGCGCCCTATACCGGAATAACGCTCGAGCTGGACGTGGCGATGATCCGCGACGTGCTGGAACAGCTCGAAGTGCCGCCGGCGCCGCCCGCCAGCTCCGGGCCATGCCTGTTCGTGCGGCAGGTCGATGAGCCCCTGGAAGAGTGTGTTGTGCGCCTCCTGCGGATGTGTGAGACGCCGAAGGCCATGCCGATCCTCTTTCCGTCCGTCATGCGCGAAATCTGCTACTGGCTACTGACCGGCCCGAATGGCGGCGAACTCTGCAAGCTGGCCGAGCCTGAGTCGAATGCCGCCCGGGTCGCGAAAGTCCTCCATCTCATGCACGAGGACATCGCCCGGACGCTTCGTATGGAGGAACTGGCGGACGTGGCGCGGATGAGCCTTTCGTCATTCCACCAGCACTTCAAGGCCATGACGTCGATGACGCCACTGCAGTTCCAGAAGCAGTTGCGGCTACTCGAGGCGCGGCGACTGATGGTGATGGAAGATGCCAACGTCGCCGAGGCGGCTTACCAGGTAGGCTACGAAAGCGCGTCGCAGTTCAGCCGTGAATATTCCCGGATGTTCGGAGTGGCTCCGAAGCGTGACGTCATGAACCAGCAGCGCCTGTATAGCGAATATGTCGGTCGCAGGATGCAGACTGCATAGCTGCCTGGCCATATCCTGAGGGAACTGGCCATATCCTGAGGGAAACCGGTCCCGGCTATACTGTAGGGAGCGGTCTCTCTGGTCCTCCTGATCGCCTCTCCAGATGATGGGCGCGTCGACGGCGGCCGACGGGGATGAGGTCATGTGGGCCTCCAATCTTTTGCGCGGCCCAAGCCGCACCCATCCCTCCAAAGGCGTCCCATCTGCAGGAATAGGCAAATTTCCTGAAGGTTCGGGCATTCTGATTGTTGGACAGTCCCTTTAGCCTGGATTTGTGATCGCCAACCCGGCGCGTTGCCGATTTTCCTTCGACAAGGATGGCCGCCGGAACGGCAGCATCAGGTCAAACCCGTCAATGATCCCAGATCCAGGTTGGCATGCTTACTCTCATTGAAGATGCCCTCGATCGCTTCTTGGAAGAAGACGACGGACAAGCCGTCGTCATGCTGAATCTCCTGCGGTTTCAGGAAGACGGCGGCAGGGCGCGATACGCCGACTACCTCGCCGTCGCCGCGCCGATCGTCGCCCGTTTCGGGGCGGAGATCGTCTATGTAGGCAATGGCCTCCCGGCTCTTTCGGCAGAGCCCGGACAGGCCTGGGACGCGGTTGCTCTCGTCCGTTACCCCAACCGCCGTGCCTTTGCCGACATGGCAATGGATGCCGACTACCGGGGCAGGGCGGCACCGTTGCGCGAGGCGGCGCTGACCGAAGCCGTCTTGCAGCCTCTGCAGACGACATCCTCCTGAGGCGACGAAAGGGCTTCCCGATGCGAAGGAATTGGACCACTCAGGACATGCCGTCCCAGGATGGCAGGACGATTGTCGTCACGGGCACCGGTGGCCTCGGCTTCCACGATGCCCTTGCCCTTGCGCGCGCCGGCGGCGACGTCATCATCGCCGGACGAAACCCGCGCAAAGGGAGCGACGCCGTCGCTCGCATCAAACAGTCGGTGCGGGAGGCGCGCGTGAGCTACGAACCGGTAGATCTCGCCGATCTGGCGTCTGTCGTCTCATTCGGCCGGCGATTGGGCGATAGCCGGGAGCGGATCGACACTCTGATCAACAATGCGGCCGTCATGACGCCGCCGCAGCGCCAGACGACGACGGACGGGTTCGAGCTTCAGTTCGGGACCAACTATCTCGGCCACTTCTCGCTGACGGCGCATCTGTTGCCCTTGCTCAGGCGTGGATGGGATCCTCGCGTGATCACGCTGTCCAGCATCGCCGTGCGCCGGAATGCAGCGATCAATCTCGATGATCTTCAGGCGGAGAAGGCCTATCTGCCGATGCCCGTCTACGCGCAGTCCAAGCTCGCCTGCCTGATGTTCGCGCTCGAGCTTCAGCGCCGCAGCGTCGAAGCCGGCTGGGGCCTGACGAGTATTGCCGCTCATCCTGGGATCTCGCGAACCGACCTGCTGCAC
>JAEZKC010000061.1 GCA_023436205.1 Fibrobacterota bacterium | reverse complement strand
TATATGTTCTCCAGAATTTTCTCTGGTAAAAGATAAATTATTGTTTAATTATGCTTGTGTGGTTGTCATCATTTTATAGAAATATATCATACCGAAAATCACAAATAACATAAACCCTATGAATCCAGTCCAAAAATACCACAGCGGGATAATTCCCTTATCTCTTAAAAAAAGGTTAAATACCATCATTCCAATGAATCCTATAGTAAAATCTATTATACTTATAGAACGATAAAATGCTTGCCCGCGTGGAGTTGATGAAATATTTCCTTTCTTTTGTCTGCCACATAAAATTTGAACTATTGCTATTACATAAATAATATAAACTAAATTTTCCACTTTTAATCCTCCATTGTATGTAATTTAATTATTTACTAAATAAGTTTTAATCAATGAGAATTTACATCGTGATCTGGTATACCATCCCCATCATGATCATGTATTAACTCCTCTTTTGTGTATACATTTTTTTTATCCTGCTCAATATAAACCAGCACTGATAAGAGTATAACCATAACACTCATGGAAACTATCAGTGTAATAAAAAACTTTCTTGATTTTCTTTGTCTAGCACTTAAAAATGTCATTATCTATGCTCCTTTTTATTTACTAATTAGCAAATGTTTAGATTAACGATTTATATTCTTTACCGAGTATATCAACTTGGATTATATCTATCCCATGCGTAGTTTTCATATGTATTGAAAAGATGTTAGCAGAACTACCAAAATGTTTACCACAAACACTACAAATGAAATCTTTTTCACTTGATTTCTTACCAATTATATATCCACTGTCAATAGTTTTAAAAGTGTCCAATTTGATTAATGATTTTTCTTTTTTATCTATACCTTCCATATATCTATCTCACCTGCCTTCCTTCAAGTATCTACTCATTAACTAAACAATAAATACATGATACCACCAAATAAACAAACTGCATTAATAATCAGTATAATATATATTCCATAAGCTGGCCGACCATTATTATCTTTTTCCACGATATACTCCTTCAATTACTCATCAAAATATTAATTTTATGATTAGTACTTCTTATACTCTCGTCCATAATTACCTCGTTAAATATTAAAGCTAGTTTTATTTTTTGGGTACACTACTTATAATTAGTTACCATTTTTATTGTTTTGTTTGTCAATTAACTTCATATAGTGACAGGCAAATATTGATAAAAGAATTTCTACCACTAAAAAAAATATAATACAAATCCACCCGATTACCACCATTTTTAAAATAAATGCAGCTATGCCAAAGAATAAAAACAAACCATTAACTATTATATTCTTAAAACATTTGAACAAATTTTCTTGATAATTAACCATAATATACAATCCTCTCATTATCTAAAGTTTAGTTTAACTTAGCTTTATATCTTTACAGCCATCAATAATCCAATGCTTAATACATTTTCTATTGCTTTTATAATGAGCCATAGCAACAGGAAAGTCATCCAATAAAAACAATGGCAATAACATAATTCTTAACAGCATAATTATTCTCCTTTTCTTATACATTCTGTTTCAGCTAACTTAATCCACCACTGATACCACTTCAATTTTGGAAGAATATTACCGTATCTTTCTTTACAGTATTGCCTTGCTTTATATTTTCCTAAAGGTCTACTAACAGTAAAATACAATGCAATTCCACGAATCACATAAGTTGCAATATTCATCAGTCAACAACCTCCACTTCAAAATTTTTAATACTTACTCCATTCCATCTAATGCACTCTATTAAACAAGATAAATAACCTTTACACGTTGTTGAATCAAACTCTTTAGGTTCATCTTGGAATACTGGTTCAAATTCGCTTTCAGCATGAAGCGCATAGCCTATACTTCTTCCACTTTTGTAATAGCTATCATTTTCAACAAACTCCTTTAGATATTTACCATTTGCTTTAATTGCATACTTTTTTAACTTTTTCATGTTTTCCTCTCTCCATCTCGCTCTCATCGTCGAGATGGTTAGTTAAATCTTAATTGGTCTTATTTATTTCTAAGTTTTTTGATGGTTGTAATGGAAAGTTCCACATCTGCTTCACAAATACCACGCTCTAACATCTGCTTTCTCATAACCTCATATGTGTCTAAGTTTTTTTCATCTTCTGTTCTAGTTTTCTCTGCTAAGAAGTAATAAAATCCTGCATTCATAGGTTCTTCATATTTTTTATCATCCAGTCTAATAATTTTTGACATTATGTATATCCACCCTTTCGTTATAACCTTATTTTTTCAAATTTTAAGTTAGATCCGATTCAGGAGAGCATCACCATAGAACAGTAATGTTTATTTATAATCCTCTCTTAACCCTACTTTCCACTCATGAAATTTGAACTTTTCATCTTTATCATACTTTGAACCAGTCATCATAATAGCTTGAAACATTTTTTCGGGAGTGAAATCCTTATCTAAACCTTGTTTCTTATACTCTTCAGTAATCAGCTTTAGTCTTTCAAATTCTTCTTCCTCAACTAAATATTCAACTGTTATATGCATCAAATACAACTCCTTTCTTTACATCTCTAAATATTAATTTTGCGTACTATTCTAGGCGCTTTAATACCCTATAAAGTAAATAAAAAATCAATTCAACGACAAATCCGACCAATAAAGCCATAACAAAACTATTCATGTTAACCCCCATATCTTTATACGTTATCATTATTGGTGTTATTTATTTTATCTGTTGTACTATTTAAATACTTTCTACAGAGATCCATTTTCCCATAATAGAGTTATTCCGCTACTATCTATTCTAAATATCTCTCTAATAGTTTTATTTTTTTCTTTAACATCTAGTATTATCACTAGGT
>JAEZKC010000078.1 GCA_023436205.1 Fibrobacterota bacterium | reverse complement strand
GGCTTCTGGCTTCTGGCTTCTGACCTCTGACCTCTAGCCTTTTGTCCTACCTGACCCACAAGACCTTATGCGCCTTCTGATAAGACTCGCTCTTGATCTTAACCACATAGTAGCGGTTTGAGGCAATCTTGGCCAAATTCCATACTACTTTGGAACCCAACGTTTCAGTGCCACTCAAAGTTCTAGCGGCAACCAGTCTGCCAGATAGATCAAACAGCTTAAGTTCCACTTTCTTTCCGCTGATTTCCGATGGCAAAAATAGTTCCATTCCCTGGGCTATAGCCTTTACTTTTACATCATGAGTGCGGACACTCTGAACCCTTGCATCAGCAACATCAACAGCTTCATCTGCAACCAAGTCCTCCAGAGCAATTTGATCAATGTCAAACACAGAATAGGAGTACGTGTCAGATGTTGTTGAAGCTCGAACAGCATCAGTTGACATCATAGATGCCGCTCCTGCTTTTTCCTCCCGTGCTGAAGAATCAATCCATAACTCCATCCCGGGTTCCAAAGCTAACAGACTGGTCATGGGAGTCACAATGTGATACTTCAGTCCAATCTGTTTTGATGTGTCATAGAAGGCCTGATAATCATCACCGTTGAAATTTTCTGTTTTGGAAAGAGCCCAGAGGACATTGGAACCAGATTCCAAAAATACAGGTGATTTATCTGGGACAACAACACATTCTTTAGTAAAGGCCCTTCCCTTCATTTTACCTCGTACTGTACAGGTAAATTTCTGTGGAACAGTGCCACCATGAGCTTTTGCAGTAATTCTGAGCAGTGCATCATTTGAATAGTAGTACGGGTAAACAGCAGCCCCTTTCATGAGCATGGGGCTCCTTAGGATCATTATTCTCGGATAATAGTATGCATCGTCAATTGAGTATGTCATATCAGAAAATTCAGCA
Source organism: Fibrobacterota bacterium (assembly GCA_023436205.1). Taxonomy (GTDB): domain Bacteria; phylum Fibrobacterota; class Chitinivibrionia; order Chitinivibrionales; family Chitinispirillaceae; genus JAEZKC01. The sequence continues at coordinate 21,193 of JAEZKC010000078.1, read as the reverse complement.
TCTGTTTCAACCCGCAAACCTGTAATTCCGTAATTATTGGAATACAGATCAGGAAGAAGCGAGGTCACTTTGATTTCCGTTCCTTCTGAATAATAATAGTAATACCTCAGTCCATTTAAATAGCTGCCACCCGATCTGTATGCGATATCACGAAGCCTGTAGCAATCAGTTATGGTAAACAGTGTCACTTCGCTCTGAGTGATTATCGAATCGACAGAATCGATCATCGTATTATATTTCTGACCTGAAGATGTAACAGAATAGCTGCTATCGTAGTAGTCAAAGGGTTCGAAAGCATCGCTGAGCAGCACCACAATTCCGCCGGAAGAGCTCTTGACAGCTTTATCCACTTTTCTCACCAGAGCCGGTGTACGAGAAACCTTAAACCTGGCAATAGCCTCAAATGCCCTGTTCAGATTACTTTCGGTGGGGGCCACTGCAGAAGTAAATAGTGGACCAGTTTCATCTGTTACAATATTGAACAACTGCCCATCAGCGACATAGGACTTGAGAGCCACGACCGCCAGTTTCTTTATCCTCTGCACAAGGTTAATGGAATCTTTCTGCCAGCCATAGTAATAATCATAGTAGCTATAGGAATAATTTCTGACCCGGTATAACTGTTCATAATAATCCTTCTGAGACCAGAATTCATTCTGAGCATCAAGTAACAACACCCGGGTTTGAGGTTCAGGTTCCAGCACAACCGTTTTCTCGTTAACGGGAATTTCAAAACCAGTCACATGGCGATTATCAACAAGATCTTTTCCACGCCAGGCGTAAACATCACTTCCAGATGGATCGGCAGCGCGAATGATCCCGTTTCCAAGTTTAAAGATGTCTGAAGCAGTTAAAGTGAGCGGCTTTGAGTGAGTAAACGTTCCGCTGCCTATTCCCTCCATTTCAAATGAGTACGACTTGGTATCTGTAGCACTTAACTCAAATGATGCGAACTTCAGCTTGGGAACTCCTTCATAATAATAGTACCCTTGCCCGAAGGAAAACGGAAGGTTCGCCCAGATACTCTCCGCACTGTCCCTGAATGAGTGCTGAAACTGAATTGACAGCTTGCGGCTCTTGCCTGTCTGAGCGGGAAATATCCGTAGGCTGTAACTTCCCCCACCCCAAGTGGAGAGCAGTGCCGGATCAAGACGGCGACCCACAATAGTCTGATACTGATCCTGAGCCAGCCATTTATCCTGAATGTAGCCCCTCTGCGCTTCACCATTGACCCACAGATAGAGTTCCTGCATGGCAAAGCCGGTAAGTCCATACATTGAGGTGGTTATTTCCAAAGAGTCAATCTGATCAACACCTTCAGAAATTTTATATGACGGCACCTGTGGAGTAAGCACTAACGTCATTTCTGTCTGTGCCACACCGGCATTCACATTTGTTTGTACCACCAGAGAATCGATGTCCACCGGACAGCTTACCCAGTCTATTGATGTGGATCTGAAATAATTCAAATCGATACCTGCTCTTGCCGCGCTTGAAAGCAGCAAGCTGACCAGCACAATCATCCAGCTAAGACGCCCTCTCATACATCCTCCTTCCGGTTTCAATTTAGATCCGTAAATACTATCCTGCCATCTTTATAAGCCTGAACCGCCAACCTACGGTTACCTTCTATGTAAATACCCATTATCTGAGTTCCGCCATTGAGCACCCGCCCTTCAAATCTCCCCTTTACACCACCAAACAACTCAGTGTTCAAGGTAAAATAGCAGTCCCCTCCCCGTTCCTGATACCCTACAGGTTCACTGAACGCCAGTTCAAGATCCATCCTGTTGAGCTCACCGCTTCTGTAAAACAGATTTTTTCTGATTTTGAAAAGCGTAGCCGCCCGGTGATCATCAGCAGGACCGGCAAAATCACACTTGATTGTCAGACTTTCCAGAGGAGCTTCTTTGAAAATCTTATTAAGAGTGAATTTGGGCATGCCGTTCTTCACATCAGTTTCAAAGAGCAGCTTTTCAGATGTCGTTGCACCAATGATCTGACGCTCAAGAGAGTGAATGCGATTGTTAGCTGAAGTCTTGACCTCCATATCATCACCGCCATCAAAAAGCGATTTAATGGTGGTTTTTTCTTTTCCCGGAACATCGTATTCCGCATACAGATTTACCAGTGGCCCTTTGGATTGTTTATATCTGAAAAGTAAACTATCACCGTCAGCGTCACTGTAATCCTCGAAAGCCACCGTGTCCCCCTTTACCATGCGTCTGCTCAAGTGGGCCATGTTGGCTGTGGATACTACCTGATAATTTGAACTGGGCATATAAACAAATTCAGTAATATCATTACTAACTCGAAAGTAAACTTTGTTCATGGGTACACCATCCACAAGATAGGTGCTGACCGAATCTGCTTGACTAGCAGAAAGAACAATCTGCAATGAATCACCCTGTACAGGTAAAGTCCGTTCCACAAAAGTAGTTTCATAGAAAAAAACAGTGTCATTTACGATATAATAATCACTCAGCCTTTTAGTAACCACAACGGTATCACCTTCATCGTTGAGCAAAGTATCCACTTCATCTTTATAGGTAATAATAGTGTCGGTCACGATAACCGGATTGACAACTATAACCGTGTCAATCCAGACCAGGGAATCGGCCTGCGTCTGCGAACTTAGAGCGGTTTTTCTCAACAAGTAGAGCTCGATATCGGAATAAATCACCCCGGGAGAGAGCTGCTCGGAACCGTAGCGCAAATAATTCTCCGGCATCCAGGTATCACTTGAGTCATAAGCATCAAACACCACCTTGGCGCTGAAAGAGATATCAGGATTGCCGGTCTCTGTTCCCGAACAGCCCCACAGCAGCATTACAGCAGCAATAATCGCCAGCAGGTAACAAATAGCCCTCATTGGTCACCCCCGGCTTCTTTGAAATCAACGGTGAGCGGAAATGCCTGCAGATTTACTTGTACCACTTTCTGCGGATCACAGTCGGCTTCGGCCAGCTCAAGAAGCTCCTGCCTGAACTGCTGAATGCGCGTTACAATGGAAGCAAATGTATCCTGGGAAACGCTGAGAGTGAGACTTGAAATGTTACGTTTGGATGAAGGAAAGCGCTCTATGGCCTCTGAAGCCAGCTTAAGCATAGACTTATGATAATTGGCCACAGCCACTGATCTCACCTGCGGTCCTGTGGAGAGCACCGAAGCGGTTTTCTTGTAACTGCCATCTGCACACCTGCGGATAAACTGGAGATTTAAAAGAAGCGCAACGGACCGCTCAGCTTCAGCGGCAGTAATTATTGGAACCACCGACATCGCCAGGCGCCGGAAATCCCCGTTAAAATCCACTGCAGTCACAAGTTCGCGGATCACTGGATGATACCAGCGGGAATAGTATTCATACTCAGACTCTTCAATTTTTTTGGGATCGGTCTTGATTCTGAACTTCATCACTTTGGATAGATAGGCATTCTTTTCCTCAAGCGACCGGCTCTGATTGAGAAAAACAATATTCTCAAAATATTCCGCCTCACCCTTGCTTAAGCCAAGCGCCTTGGAAAATTTAAACACACTCTCTTTTGTAAGATTACGTTTACCCTCGATAACCAGCTTGAGGAAATTGGGAGACTTGAAACCAGCCTTCTGCGAAAACAGCCTGTAGGAGTAAAATGCATGCTCGCATTTCTTGGCGGTGTAAAAATCTCGCAGAAAATCCCGATAATCCATGTATTCGTAGAGAGTTTTTGTCATGGCACGCTTCTGTTTAAACGGTTTAAAAAGCGGAAGAGGGCCCGCCCCCGCCTGATCCTGTAGCCCCCTTGCATTCTGCCATTCACCGTACTAAATGACATTCACCTGCACAGGGTCAGGCCACTTGCCCTCCCACCGCCTTGTCTTCACTACCTCAATATAAAGAATTTTTAACACCCAGTCAACCCACAGCATAGCGATAACGTATTCCACAGTACAACATCATAAATTACTCAAGCATGTAACACATTGAATCACAATGAATAGTTGTATTCTATAAACCACTTGAAATATCTATTTTTCAATCCTTTTGAATACAGCCATTCTCCTTCTGTTCCAGATCCGGCCCGCAACTGCCATCTCTGCAATTATTTTCCTACCGTAACTAACTCATTAGTCTGCATCAATTTGAGATACAACGAATTGCAAAACCGGTTGTCTTTTCACGGTTCCATTAATCAGATTATGAATAGTGTCACTTTTACGGGATTCAGCACCGAGCAATAGGAGAGCGGAAAAACCTTGAACAACTGTATCGCCTGCAGCGACCTTCACGTCTCCTTCAAAATACAGAAAGAAACCGCCCGTGCGGTCCGCGGAGTATCCTTCGAACTAAAGGACAAGCAAACACTTGGCATCGTCGGAGAATCAGGCTGCGGAAAGAGCGTCACCGCACTCTCGATCATGCGTCTCATCCCCTCTCCTCCTGGAAAAATCGATTCCGGCCGAATACTGTTTGATCAAAAAGACCTGCTTGCTCTTCCAGAAAAAGTGATACGCAAGATACGAGGTCAGCACATATCCATGATATTCCAGGACCCCATGACATCTCTCAACCCGGTGTTCACCTGCGGAGACCAGATTGAGGAAGTATTGAAGCTGCATCGAGGCATGAATCAAAAAGAGGCAACGGATCGGGCACAGAGCATATTAAAGGAAGTGGGCATTTCCGAACCGGCCAGAGCATCTTCAAGTTACCCCCACCAGCTCAGCGGTGGAATGCGCCAAAGAGTTATGATCGCAATGGCCCTCGCCTGCTCTCCCCGGCTTCTCATAGCCGATGAACCCACTACGGCACTGGATGTCACCGTTCAGGCCCGACTTCTCGAACTGCTCAAAAAAATGCAGGAGAGCAAGGGTATGAGCATGATCCTGATCACCCATAATCTGGGAATAGTGGCTGATATGGCTCACAATGTCATGGTGATGTATGCAGGCGAGGTTATGGAATCTGCACCGACTAAGAATCTTTTTGATTCGCCGTGCCACCCCTACACCCGCTGTCTTCTGGACACAATACCTCAGTTGACAAGCAAAAAGGAGCGGCTTTCAGTGATCCCGGGGGATGTTCCCACACCGCTGCAGATTCCCGCAGGTTGCCCGTTTCATCCGCGCTGCCCGCAGGCATTCGACCGATGCCGCACCGAACACCCTGAACTTCACAAAACAGAAGAACATCATCTGGTAAGGTGTCATCTATATGAATAACCAGAATGGAATTACAGTTGAAAACCTGAAAGTGCATTTCCCCTCCCGCAGTGGGTTAATGGGGAAAATCAACAGCTGGACCAAGGCGGTTGACGGGGTGTCCTTCACCGTGAAAAAGGGCGAGGTTTTCGCGCTGGTCGGCGAATCCGGATGCGGCAAAACCACTACCGCTCAGGCGATCATGGGGTTGACTCCGATTACAGAAGGAACGATAAAACTGCACCTGGGGAACTTCAAAGATCAGGGAATCTCCTGGGATGATCTTGGCGGAACGGAACGTAAAAATCTTCGTCGGCAGATTCAGATTGTTTTTCAGGACCCCTACAGTTCCCTGAACCCCCGAATGACTGTACGTTCGATCCTTGAAGAACCCCTGGTGATACACGGAACAACATCTCAAAAGGAAAGGACAGCCCGAATCAAAGAGCTGCTTGACCAGGTGGGGTTATCAGAAAGCTATCTAGACCGCTATCCGCACGAATTTTCAGGTGGACAACGACAAAGAATCGGCATTGCCCGGGCACTGGCCACATCCCCGGAGCTTATTGTGGCAGATGAACCGGTGAGCGCTCTTGACGTATCCATCCAGGCCCAGATAATCAACCTGCTTCAGGATCTTCAGTCAATTTACAAACAAACTCTGCTTTTCATAAGTCACGATCTGGCAGTTGTACGCCATCTGGCAAACAGAGTTGCGGTGATGTATCTGGGTAAAATTGTGGAAATGGGAAGTGAGGCTCAGATCTTCTCCTCACCGCTTCATCCGTATACATCACTTCTACTCAACAGTGTTCCGGGAATAGATAAAAAAGTAAACAAAGCGGTTTCCACTCCAGCAGAAGACCAGGAGGTTTCAGCTCATAACTTGAACGGATGTTCATTCTATCCGCGCTGTCCCCGCCGCACCGAAAAATGCAGAGAAAACAGTCCGCAGTTAGTCGATTTCGGCAGTGAGCACCTGGCATCCTGCTTTAACCCAAACCAGAACAAAGACTAAAACGGGCAGACGATCTGCCCGTTTTCCAATCTCCACTTAACGAACGTTTTCCAGATCAAGCACAAACATTTCCAAATCCGCAGCCTTCGTTCCGTACTGCTCATCGACCTCCGAACACCTTGCGAAGAGAACACCAATCTCCTTATCAGAGAGTGTCCTGTTCATCCAGGGAAAAAGAATCGAATTTTCTTTGGAAATGTGCTCTGTAAGTAGTTGCGAATAGGAACTGAAACTTTCACAAATACTATCCATATCATTTGTATTGATTCCCCTTGCGATTTCCTTCACAAAGCCCCTTCCAATCTCATGCTCCCTTAAAAAAGAATCGATAATTTCCCGGGAATTACGAAAAAATGTAAACAGGACCGCTTCTTCTTTTGCATGATGATACCCGTCTGCGTACTCTTTGATGAACTCAACACACTTCATCAATTGCTGATGATCTTTTTGGAGCTTCAAGGTCCTGCATATCTCCGGAATACAGGAAATAAATCTGGTTATCACCTCATGCTCTTCAATCATTTTGCGAATCGGCGGACAAAGGCTTTTCTCCGCAACGGAAGTCTTTTTTCTGAGAGGGATCTCGACCGGCTCACCGGGAAGCAGCACTGCTGCAATATCCGTGAGCAGCTGTTTTTCCACTTCCGGCGATAGGTTGTGTACATTGACAATCTCACCGAGGGGGCAGGTCCCCACGGTGCAGGTCGTACAACCGATTTGTGCAGCTTCCAGAATGGAACCAACCGCAGGATATTCTGATATGATCTCTTTTATATTCGTAGCCAGATATTTTTGAAAATTCATGCCCATCTCCTGTTGATAAAAGATCTTTCTCTTTAACCATAGGTTGGAGCAGAGAACGTTTTATTGATGGAGGTCAACTTTTCAGGAAATCCTGAAAAGTTGAAATTGATTCATGGATGGTATTAGGGCTGCTTTTCTTAAGCGGGAACCGCTTCCGGCTCTTTTCTCTCTTCTTTAAGCTTATCCAGGTAGATTTGCGCCATGTTCAATCGTAAAAGAAAGCGAAGCTTGTCTGATGGGCGAAGTGGCGATGGCCCACCCATCATTTCAACAACATTTCTGATTATCTGAACAGGTGTCATGATCAGTCCCCAGGGAAATCCCCACCAGCCGAACAGAAGCGAAATAAACATTTGAGCAAACTGGCTTTTGATACCACAGGACTTGCAGGAGATTTTCTGTTTGCTTTTCCAGGATGTAAGCAGCAGTGCAGACCACACCTGATGAGACATGTGTACATCAACCGGCCCCTTGCCTTTGCAGTGCGGGCATTGCCCCTCGTGTACTTTTCTTACATACTCATCAAGCATATCATCAGGGACCTGGGAGGCCACCTGAATAAGTTGTGCATTAGAGGCGCATTTACTGCTGCAGAAATCAAGGTCTCCAACCTTTCGCCCACCGATAAAGATACCTGTACCACAACACGCACATTTCCGCATACTGCTCCTTTTATTAAAGTTCAGGAACCCCTGTAATGGTGCAATCTTTTGCTTCTTGAACTATGTTTAAGTCGCTTTAAGGCTTTTTCCTTGATCTGGCGAACCCTTTCGCGGGTAAGATTGAAACGCTGACCAATTTCCTCCAGGGTGTAAGCGGTATCCTCTTTTATGCCGAAATAAAGCCTTACCACTTCCCGCTCTCTTTCAGAAAGGGTCTCCAGAACATCATCCACTTCCCGCCGAAGAGAAATCTCCAGGACTCCATCATCGGGTTTCTCCTGAAATTCATCCTGCAGCATATCAATGAGACGAGAATCGTCCCCCTGCTGCAAAGGTGCATCCAGGGACATGTGGCTGTTGCCTATTTTCACGGTCTCCCGAATCTCTTCGGTATCGACCTGAAGCTCTTCGGCAATCTCCTCCACATTGGGAAGCCTGTTGAATTTCTGCTCAAGCTTACTTTGCACCTTGCCGATTTTGTGTATGGTTCCCACCCGATTAAGCGGAAGTTTAACGATTCGGGACTGCTCGGCAAGCGCCTGCAAAATAGCCTGGCGAATCCACCACACCGCATAGGAGATGAATTTGAAATTCTTCTTTTCATCAAACCGTTTAGCCGCCCTGATAAGACCAAGGTTACCCTCATTGATAAGATCACTTAAAGGAAGCCCCTGATTCTGATAATTGCGGCAAACGCTGACCACGAATCGCAGATTGGACTTGACCAGTTTTTCAAGCGCCTTGCGATCGTTCTGACGAATCCGCACAGCAAGCTTGGCCTCTTCTTCCAGTGAAAGAGACTTATACCTGCCTATCTCTTTTAAATAGAGCGCCAGCGATCCGTCATCGGTGATGAATCGATTCGTTTCTGAATTTTTAGAGGACATAGTTGAAGCACAATCTCCGGGACATCATAGACCCGGTTAAAATAGTAATTACAAAATGCTTTCTGGAGATTTTCACCGAAACATAATGTATATTAATCGGCCATGTTCCCCAGTCGTCATGAAATACTTTCGTCGTTTCGAAACCCGGTTTTCGCGGTTCACCCCTCATTTCCGGCATTGAGGACCATTGGATGCCTTCTGGACTGGAAAGACCGCCCTCTTATTGAACTCCAGAAGGTCAAAATCGAAATCCTCTCAATAGATTATCTCGAGCACTCCTCTTCAGAATCTAATCTTACCACTTCGCCCTTACGTTTTCAACAAGACTGTTACAGATTATGGTATCAGGTGGAAGGAAACGGGATTCTGCAGAATGTCACTCGCAACACTTTTGGTACTGCCAGACCCGGTCTTCTGGGCATAATGGAGCGTGGAGAACGCCACAGCTACCTCCACCAGCGAGGCAATTTCGAGTGTTTCCAGATTCTTTTTTCATTACTGCCCTCTCAATCTGCCAAATGCTACTGGAACACAGAAATTGAGGGGAAACTGGTTCTGGAAGGCAATGAACGGCTTTATTTTGAAAATCTGGCATTTGACCTGATGCAGGTGATATCAAACAAAAAGGAGATGCTGGGACTTGCAAGCATCTCACGACTTTTAGAAATACTGGTTGTGCTTTTTAAAAAGCGACTGCTTCTGATAGAGGAAAGTCAGTTTCCCAAAAACAAGGCTAAAAGTCTGGTTGCCAAGGCAAAAATTTTCATGGATCTCCATTATTCCGGCATGGAACACCAGAAAGAGCTTGAAAAGGAGTGTTCGGTTGATATCAACTATTTGAACATCCTCTTTAAAAAGGAAACGGGACAAACGCTTTATCAGTACATCACCTCTGTGCGCATGGAGCATGCAAAACATATGCTTGAATGCTCCAATGAACAGATAGTAGACATTGCCTACAAAGTAGGCTACCCTAATGGAAATTCTTTCACTCGTGCATTTAAAAGACACTGCGGGAAAACCCCACAGGAATACAGAATCGGGAATTAGATAGTGAAAAGTTCACTTAATCCAAATTCTCGAACGATTTACCAGATATCTGAAAAATTGAGTATGCACGACATTCAATTTTCAATCACTACGCGGAGTTTTTCATGGATTTCATAGTCAGCAAGTTTGGCGGAAGCTCGGTTGCCACCAGCGAGAAGATTCAGCAGATTGTAAAAATCATGCAGCTCAATACCAATCGCCGCTGCATAGTACTTTCGGCTCCCGGCAAAGCGCCCGGTTTCAATATCAAAGTTACAGACCTGCTCATCGATGCAACAGTAAAGGCTCTGAAGCACCAGGACTACGCAGCGCCACTTCAGGAAATAAAGAACCGGTTTCTGGCCATCTATGAAGCACTGGGTGTCAGCCGCGACCGTCTGGACAAGGTACTTGCCGATCTGGACGAGCGTCTCAGCTCTCCCATGGATCATCAGGGCAAGTTCCGCGATCTGGTTGTGGCTGCCGGCGAGGATATCAACTGTAAACTGTTTGCCAACTATCTCAATGTCATTGGCATTAAGGCCCAGTATATTTCTCCCAAAGATGCCGGCCTCATTGTGACTCCGGTATTCGGCGATGCTCAGCCCATTCCGGATGTAGCCTTACAATTGGCTATGCTCAAACGGCTCTGCGCCGAGCAGGTGGTGGTTTTTCCCGGATTTTTCGGATACACTGCAGAGGGTGATGTGGCCACATTCAGCAGAGGTGGCTCTGATCTCACGGGTGCTATTCTGTCTGAAGCTATTGATGCCGCTGAATATGAAAACTGGACTGATGTGGATGGAATTTTCAGTGCACATCCTCACATGGTGGATACTCCCGCTCAAATCGGTGCCCTCACCTACAAGGAAATGAGGGAATTATCATATATCGGTTTCAACGTGCTACATGAGGAAGCTGTAAAGCCGGTGATGCGCAAGAAGATCCCGATTCGCCTGCGCAATACCAACAATGTGGAGAATACAGGTACTCTCATCGTTTCAGAAAGACTTCCCGGCGAAAAGGATGTTATCGGAGTTGCATCAGGAGGCGGTTACTGCAGCTTTACCCTCCAGAAGTTTTTAATGAACAGGGAAAAGGGTTTCGGGAGAAAACTGCTCTCCATTTTTGAGGAGATGGACCTTTCCTATGAGCACTGCCCCTCAGGAGTTGACAACATTTCTGTCATCCTCGACCAGAATCAGCTCAAACCGGAAACCGTTAACAATATCATCAGGGCAATTGACGAGCGGCTCGCACCCGATGAAATCAGAACCGAATTTGGCATTGCTCTAGTGTCAGTGGTTGGCGAGGGTCTCATTCACAAAATCGGAGTACTTTCTCAAGCTGCCGGAGCGCTCTCGAATGCAGGGGTCAACATTAAAATGGTAAACCAGGGTTCCAGCGAAATCAGTATCATCTTCGGTATCGATGCCTCAGATGAGAAGAAAGCCGTAAACGCTCTGTACAAAGAATTCTTTTCTTGAGGTGATGGCTGTATCCTGGCTACAGGATACAGCCGTTTGGCCTCCCACCTCCCTCGTTTGCCTTTGAAAGCAAATAAAATGACAAATCATAAGCATTTCCTCACAGTCTGCCTGAATCCCACACTGCAGAAAACGATGCTATTTGATGATTTCCGTGAAGATCAAGTGAACCGCTGCAGCGAACTGCTGCTGGATGCATCAGGAAAGGGAGTGAATGTCAGTCGCATTCTGCAGCAACTGGGCAACAACGTTTTTCACCTCACCGCCCTTGGTGGCAGAGACAGCAGTCTTTTTCTTTCTCTTTGCAAACAATCGAACATTGAGGTTTCATTTGCGGAATCGGATTCACAGGTCCGCTACTGCAGCACTCTCATAAATAAGCACAACAACACAACTACTGAAATCATTGAACCGACTTTACCGGTGGGAAAAGATGCTGAGGAAAAGGTACTGAATCTTTTTTATTCGCTTCTCCCCTATTCGCATACCCTTATAATTTCAGGAACAAAAGCGCCCGGATTTTCAGATCGCATTTACCCGCAGATGGTGCTGGCCGCAAAAAAAGCTTCAGTCACAATCATACTGGACGTAAAGGGAAACGATCTGCTGAATTCACTCCCCTATTCCCCCGATTTTATAAAACCTAATCTCAGCGAGTTTGCAGAATCCTTTCTTGACAGCTTGAAAGTCTGGGAAAACGAGACATCTCAGGAATTAGAGATGATGGTAAGTGGAAAAATGGGAGACATCTTTAAAACCCATGGGACAAAAAGCATTCTCACCAGAGGAAGCCGGGGTTGTCTCTATCACGATGGGTATAAAATCCACGCAGTTGAAGCCAATTTGATTCAACCCGTAAATACAATCGGCTGCGGCGATGCGTTTACTGCCGGCTTTGCCTCCGCATGGTATAAAAGTGGTGATTTAGATGCAGCGGTTCTGGAGGGAATGGAAACTGCCCGGCTGAATGCTTTGTGCCTGCGCCCCGGAAGTATTCGTTAAAGTGGCTGACTAAACCACATTCGTAAGTTTTTCATTTACATTAACAAGTCTTCTGGCAAGCACCTTTGACATATCCAGTACCAACTTTGGACGCAATCTGGACATTTTCAGAAATTCTTCTTCAGTCATACTCTGAACTATACATGTCCTTTTTGCAGTCACTGTGGCGGTACGGATGGAGCTTGTAAGAAAGCTAACTTCCCCGAAAATTTCCCCGGCCACAACCTCTCCCACTTCTCTTCCCTTTACTGTTACCACCGCGGAGCCATCAATGAGCTGGTAGATTTCTGAAGAGTGTTCACCTTCACTTATAATAGCTTCTCCTGGGGCAAACTGTTTATGCTGGAAATCGGGCTGAAGGTCTTCCTGAATGTAGGCGGCAGCCAGTCGAGCCACCAGAGAATGGTTCATCATGCGATATTGCCGAAGCAAAACCTCTTTTTCATTACTGGCAGAAACAGCTGAATAGAAAGCTTCTGCCGGGAAAACCGAAAGTCGTGAACCGAACTCCGAAATCAAGGTGAAGCCTTCCCAAATCTCAGGCTGACATTCAACCAGATCATCCTTGCCGATAAAACGCACCATTTTTTTCCCGCACATCAGCTTGAACATACCGATGTTGATCCGGATCACAGCCCCGCCATATTGAGTGAAAAGATCAGTTCCAGCTCGGGCGGTCAGCTCCTGGCTTTCCAGAGCAAGCCCTTCCAGAAGACGGTACCCCACCTCTTTTGATTTAAGATACAGTTCAGTTGTCCGGGTATCCACTTCGGCAAAGGTCAGCATCGTCTCCATTTTAACTCCTGAAGGTTAGAACAATCTTCCTATATATAAGTTATGACAGGTGGCGAAAAACAGAAGCATTTCAAAAATGACATACGCTCAATTACGGCACATGATTCGCGGGTGGATGAACAGTAAGCTTGAAGTATTCCCAGAAAAACGGAGATAGCCATGAAAATAAAAAGATGTGGTTTTCACAGGAAAGCTAAACATTCAAAATGCATGGGTCATCATTCGTTCCCGCCCATGCGCGTGGCGGCCCTGGCAGTGGGAGCATTTGCCACCGGAGCCTTTGCAGTAGGAACTATGGCCATAGGGTCGCTGGCCATAATACGACTGGGAATCAAGAAATTCGTACTGGGAGATTCCCAGATAGATTCCATGAAAATCAAGGAGTTACACATAGAGAAGCTTTCTGTGGACAAGGAGATACGCCCCGGGGATTAAGTTCCTTTCATCAGGCCTGGCGTTTGCAGCCAGATTATCAGGGCAAGCAGAAAGGACAGAGATATGAAATTTTTATGGACCACTTTTCCCGATTATGATCTGGCCCGCTACGGAACGGGGCTATTATTTAAAGAAGAGGTAGTTGATCGAGACGATTCCAATGTGATTGTTACTTCCAAAGTATTAAGTGAAGGCCCAAGTACAGGCAACTTCAAAGAAATCGCCGGAGGAGCACTTTCAAAAGGCGAAGGTGGCGATCTCTCGAAGCTTCCGCAGATGAAATCAGAGGAGCTGCCCTGGCTCGATCATTTTCTGGCCGATTGTACAATAGTAAACATGAGTGATGCCGGTTCCGTCGGCTTTGCCGGTGAATCCATCGAAGGCTATATCAGAAGCGCTCTTGTGGAGGGCAAAGGTTCGCTGGGGCCGGTTTTGCGGAAGGCAGGCTTACCAGAAGGGGAAGCATCCCAGCTCATTTCCAGAATCAGACAGGGAGCAGTGCTTTTTTGGATTAAAATTGACGAACAGCAAATTCCCAAAACTGAAGAACTACTGAAAAAGAGTAAAGCCGATCCTGTTTACTTCCTCTAGGTTCTATCCTGCCCGAAGCCAAGAGCGTTGGGCTAGGGCAGGAATTTCTCATTCATTCGCCAGGTTCTCAGAATCTTCAACCTAACCTCATCAAAGGAGCCTCGCTATGGGTTTTAACCCCTTCAAGGAAAAAGGTATCCCCATGGAAAAGCAGACCATGTCCTGGTCTCAGCTGGATACTAAGCCTTACGATAGTAAAACTGTTCACCCCTATACCCGCACCAGAGGTATTCTTATGAACGGTATAGAAGTGGAGGCGGTACTTTTTTATCATAATTTCCACCGACACAGCGACGACCTTGAACTGCGACAACATCTGGCCCAGATTAGAAGAATAGAACAGCAGCAGCAAAAAATGGTGAACTGGATGATCCCCGCAGACGAATCCACCCTGCAAGTAACTATTGGCTACGAACAGCTCGCGGTTGACCTCACAGCCGCCATGGCCAAAAGCGAACCTGATCCCTATGTAAAAGCGGCCCTGGATTTTGCCCTTCTTGAAGATTTCGACCATCTCTACAGATACGCAAACCTCCTCGCAATGACAGATGAACGAAAAGCAGAGGCCATCGTAAAAGATCTTACCGAAATCACTCCCGGACGTCCAACGGTTGTAGAGCATTGCCATCCCATAGATACTGTCAGAAATTTTACCAACAGGAAAAATGCAAGCGCTATCACCAAACTTCATATCGAAACCATCATAGCTGCCGAGCAGCAGACCATGAACTATTATATGAATGTGGGAAACCGGTTTGACGACCCACTGGGACGGGGTCTTTACCAGGAAATCGCTCAGATAGAGGAGCAGCACGTTACCAATTATGGCTCCCTCACCGACCCGCGTGCCAGCTGGTTTGAAATGGCGGTTCTTCACGAATACAATGAATGTTATATGTACTGGTCCTGCATGCAGTCGGAAGTTGATGATCGGGTAAGGAAGGTCTGGCAGACCTGCCTCGAAAATGAAATTACCCATCTTCACATGGCTTCAGAGATGATGAAAAAGTTTGAGAAGAAAGAAGCTGAAGAAAATTACCCGGATTCCTTTCCGGAACCGCTTATACTTGAATCATCAAAGGATTACTTAAGGCAGGTTCTCCAAAACCAGGTGAATTATTCCGGTGATCGCACAAAATTCGTACCACTAAAGCAGTCCGAAAGCAAAGACAGGTACATGCAGTACCAGAATATGGTAAATGCAGGATCATTTGTCCCTTCTCAAAAAGTCATTTCCGAATGCATCAGCAAACAAGGTCAGGATTATCGAGTAGAAACCGAGGGGCCCAACCCGGTTGATATTTTTCAATCAAGAAAAGAGGTCCCCGATCAGAAAAAAATCATGGATTCATTTCTGAACAGATAACAGACCGGAATAACTAAGCAGGGCCAGACCAAGGCCCTGCCATTTCAGTTGTCAGAACGTACAAATTGTTCGCAAATTCCACGAATAGAATTCACAATAGTGGAAACCCCATTAGCTCTGGATGGAGAAAAACCTGATTCCAAACCGATTTCTTTCAGAAAGAAAAGATTGGCTCCAATAATGTCATCCGCCTTCTGATGGTCTAACACTCTCAATAAAAGTGCAAGTACGCCACGCAAAATGAGTGAATCACTATCTGCCCGAAAATGAACTTTACACTCAATCTCTTCTGCATGAATCCATACCTGTGACTGACAGCCCTTCAATGCGTACTGTTCTTTTTTAATCCACTCTTCACACTGAAGTTTTTTTCCGAGGTCAAGCAGATATTCATACTTTTCAAGAGAACTTTGAAGATTGGAAAATTCCTGTATCACCTCTTTCTGCAATAAATCTATCTCCATGACAAAACCCTTTCAGATAATGGCGAAAACCCGCTCCAATGCTCCAGTGAAAGCGTCGATATCATCCCGGTTGTTGTAAAAAGCAATACTTGCCCGAATCATTCCACTCACGCCGAAGTGCCTCATGACCGTCTGGGCGCAATGAGTGCCGGAACGCACAGCCACCCCCATCTTATCAAGTAAAGAAGCGGCATCGAAAGAGCTGACCCCATCGATGCCGAAAGAAAGCACGGATGCTTTTCTATTGGCATTTCCATAGATAGTAACCTGGTCAAATTTTTGCATTTTCTCCTGCAGATAGAGAAGTAACTGCTCCTCGTACTCGGCAATTTCCTCAAGTCCAATGGATTGTACGTAGGAAATGGCTGTTTTTAAACTTAAAGCCCCGCAAATATTTGGAGTCCCGGCCTCAAAACGAGCAGGCGGTTTAGTGTAGGTAGTGATATTGAAGTCGACAGAATCAATCATGCCGCCCCCAAGCAGATAAGGAGGCATTGAATCGAGCAAAATCTCCTTTGCGTAAAGCACACCAATACCGGTTTCGGCAAACAGCTTATGTCCGGAAAAGACAAAAAAGTCGCAATCCATTTCTTTCACATCTGTTGGGCCATGCTGAACCGACTGCGCCCCATCCACAAGCACCGGGATGTTGCGAAGATGAGCCCGTGCGACAATCTCTTTGATGGGGTTTACAGTCCCAAGCACATTAGATACTGCTGTGACTGCAACCAGTTTTGTTTTTTGCGACAGAAGCGAAGAAAGCAGCTCAACCTGAAGTACACCACGATCATCAAAGGGGAGCACTTTCAGAACCGCTCCTTTTGTCTGACACAGCTGCTGCCAGGGAACCAAATTTGAATGATGCTCCATTTCGCTGACAATTATCTCATCTCCTTCACAAATTGCCTTTAAACCAAAGCTGTTTGCGACCAGATTGATGGATTCGGTTGCCCCGTGAGTGAAAACCACCTCCCGGGCACTGTTGGCATTAATGAACTGAGCCACCTTTTCCCGGGCAGCTTCGTATTCCCTGCTGGCCAGACTGCTCAGGTAATGAACTCCACGATGGATGTTACTGTTCACCTGCGAATAATACCTGACCACTTCATCAATGACTGCCATGGGCTTCTGAGTGGTGGCGGCATTATCAAGATACACTAGATTTTTGCCATAGACCTTTGTAGCGAGAATGGGAAAATCTCTTCGAATTTCATCTACATTAAACATCGCCACCCTTTTTCATCTCCACAAGAGAATACCATTTGTTATTGTCTGTGTATAATGATTCAACTGTCAACCCGGCACATTCGGCCTCATCTGCAATTTGAACGATTGTGAATTTATGCGAATTCTCGGTGTGAATCCGTTCCCCTTTGGATATTTTCACATCACGGGGGAATGCGGGGCTGTGAATTGCCATACTCTCGAGAGCTTCCAAGTACATTTCAACTCTGGACAGTTCTTCGTTGTAATAGGCAACATGCCTGAAGAGGGCCGTATTGAAATCACTGCCAGTCAGAGCATTTACAGAATTAAGGATATTAAGGTTGAAAAGAGCTGTCACATTTCCGGAATCGTTGTAAGCCCTTTCCAAGACATTCATTGGCTTGACCAAGTCGACTCCAAGCAAAAGGTTGTCTCCTTCTTTCATCTGTTTAGACAAATCAGAAAGGAATGACACCCTTTGGCCCGATTCGAAATTGCCAATAGTGCTGCCAAAAAAGCACACCAGCTTCTTTCTCCCCGATGGCAGCAAATGAAGCTGGGTAAGGAAATCACCCTCTAAAGCGTGCACGTTTAACTGAGGAAACCGGGAAATCAGAAGTTTTGCCGATTCCAGAAGAATTTCCCAGCTCACGTCAAAAGGTACATACCGCAAGGAGCTGAAACCTGAATAGTCCATGTTATTGAATAGACAGCAGATCTTGGAGCAGTTTCCACTGCCAAGATCCACAATATCGCAGTTTTCAAACTTTTTAAGGTAATCAGCACCTAATTTTGTGAGAAGGTTTATTTCAAGCCGCGATGGATAATATTCAGGAAGTTGGGTGATTTTCTCAAACAGCCTGGAACCCAGAGCATCATAAAGAAAAACAGTTGGTATGGACCGCTGAAGGGAGGTTAAAGTTTGAAACACTGATTGCGCAAGGTCATGACATACTATTTTTTGTTCGTTTTCAAAAAATTGCTTCATCCTGACATCCAAACCTCATTAAGTTTTTGTAGGAACTCCTGTTTCAACTGGATTGTTACCATCACTGCTCCATTCATACCAACCTCCATCAAAAACAGAAATTCGAGGCCACTCCATGAGCCAGGCATTGATGAACGCTTCGCTGCCTCTCCAACCTGTTCCGCAATAAAAAGCATTGTGCTTGTCAGGTGTAATCCCCGATTTCGCCCACAACTGTTCAATCTCGTGGTACTCACGGGTGGTATGATCGACATTACGGTAATTTTCCATGTGGTAGGCATCCGTTCCGCAATCGGCAAAAACCGCTCCGGGAATTCGCCCTTTCTGCCGGATATAGTTGTAACCGCTCACCTCTCCCACATACTCCCTCCAGCTCCTCACGCATACCAGATTTTTATCGGAATCTGCTAAAATCTGCTTAGCCTCCGGCACATCCACCGCAAACTCCGGCTTGGCCGGTATGTCAGCTCCGAAATCCTGCACAGGCTCCGGAACTGATTCCTCTCTGGAAATCTCAAACCCCTCATCTTTCCATGCTTGAAATCCACCGTTCAAAATGCGTACATCCTTAACCCCCGCATAGAGCATGATAAACGCACAGCGCATGGCGGCAATATGCCCGGCACTCGACCCCGGAAAAGGATCATCCGGGTCGGCTGAAAGACAGGTTCCGTAAAGTATAACCATGGTATCAGATGTGATGCCCGCCTTCTCAAAAGCTATTTTTAGCTCTGAAGGAGATCTGCGATTCCATGTTTCAGGGTCTTCTAAGGTATTGGTATCAATCTGCACGGCACCGGGTATATGCCCGTTATCGTAAACCTGGTGATTTTGATAATGAGCGTGACAGATTACAAATTTTTGTTCATTATACTCCGGCACAGGTTTACCCGAAAGAAGCTGGTGCACCCACTGAGCTGAAACCAGATGACGAAAACGGGCCAGTTTAGACATGGGTGCCTTCGAACTGCCTGCCCACTCCTCCAGAAAATCGTAATATACCCGCACATCTCCATAACCGGCTCTTATTAAATGCTCGGCAACTTCTCCCACTTCATCTCTGTTTTGACCATACAGTATAACCGGTTTTGATGCTGCAATCTTTTTAAATCTAACAACATCCAACCAGTCAAGATACCTGCACCATTTCAAAGGGAGGCTCTTAGCACTGAAAATGTGCCCGTTGCGAATCTGCCCCTGAGCCAGCCAGCCATTGTATTGATCAACAGGTCGAGTATCGACCAGAAACACATCAGTTCCCATTAAAAACGCACGCACATCGGCTGTGGACACCCTTGCAAGTCTACTCATGGCACGCCTTACATTGAGTTCGAAGGGGGAAATCGTTGCGAAACAGAGAGAGCAAAATTGCGGCCGCGGTCAAAATGAGCCAGAAAGGGAAAAAAGATCACAAAATTCAGCCAATCATTTATTATGTTGTAATGAATCAGCAAACGGTTTCTTTAAATTTAAGCGTTTAATGGAGGAGTGATGAAAAAACTACACCTCGCGGCTATACTGTTCACCCTGAGCAGCCTCCTTTTCACCTCTTCTGCTACCCCGGTGCAAACATACGGCCAACTCCAGGTGCAGGGAAACAAAATTCTGGACAAAAACGGTTCCCCAGTTCAGCTTCGAGGCATGAGTTTTTTCTGGAGTCAGTGGATGGAGCAATACTGGAACGGCAATGTGGTTGGCTGGCTGGCCAGTGACTGGAAAGCCACTGTCGTTCGTGCGGCTATGGGAGTGGAGACCTCAAATCCAGAAGATCCGGCATATCTCTCCGACTCAGCTGCAAACAGTAACAGGGTCAGAACAGTAGTGAATGCCGCCATTGCAAACGGATTATATGTAATTATCGACTGGCACGACCATAATGCCACAAATCATGAAGCCAAGGCAAAGGCATTTTTTGAGGAAATGGCCAGAACCTACGGCAATTATCCCAATGTCATTTATGAGATATTCAATGAACCGCTACAAGTACCATGGAGCGGAGTGAAGGCCTATTCTGAAAGAATCATTGATGCCATACGAGCCATCGACCCTGATAACCTGATTATCGTGGGTACTCCCTCCTGGTGCCAGGATGTGGATATAGCCGCCAACGATCCCATAACCGGAAAATCCAACATCGCCTATTCGCTTCATTTTTACGCAGCATCACACAAGGCAACCCTTCGCTCCAAGGCATCAAGTGCACTGAGCAAGGGTGTTGCTCTTTTTGTTTCTGAGTTTGGAACTTGTGAAAACACGGGAAGCGGCACTCTGGATACAAACGAGACAAAGACCTGGTTTTCCTTCATGGATCAGAACAAACTGAGCTGGTGTAATTGGTCAATTGCCGACAAGGCGGAAACAGCATCAGCTCTGGTGGGAGGTGCGAGCTCCAGCGGAGGATGGTCAGAATCCAGCTTAACAACTTCTGGAAAATTCATTCGCAGGTATTTGCGCGAGTACTCAACGGAAGTGACAGTGCCCCCCACCAGATATGATATCCCCGGAACAATTCAAGCCGAGAACTTCTCGAACATGTCCGGAGTGCAAACAGAAACCACTCTCGATGCGGGCGGCGGAGAAAATGTGGGATATATTGACAATGGCGATTGGATGGAATACCTCATAAATGTGCAATCAACCGGAAATTACAGAGTAGACGTAAGAGCGGCGACACTCAATAGCGGAACAATAACATTCAAAGTTGATGGTGCAGACGCAGGAACACTCAATGTCCCCACTACAGGTGATTGGCAGAACTGGCAGACATTCAACACCACCTTATCATTGTCACAAGGTAATCATACTTTACGACTAGCCTTTTCCGGAGCAGCGGACGGACTCTTGAACCTGAACTGGCTGAATTTTGCTTCTTCAACCTCCAATCAGGCTCCGTCAGTATCAGTAAGCTCACCTGCAAATAACGCATCGTTTA
Organism: Fibrobacterota bacterium; assembly: GCA_023436205.1. Taxonomy (GTDB): domain Bacteria; phylum Fibrobacterota; class Chitinivibrionia; order Chitinivibrionales; family Chitinispirillaceae; genus JAEZKC01. Next base: position 346 of record JAEZKC010000078.1, on the reverse strand, counting down.
CCGCACCGGCATCTGTTTCCATTACCGCAGCTGCATCGGACGCTGACGGTTCAGTTTCCAAGGTGGAATTTTTCAACGGAACTACCAAACTGGGTGAAGATAACTCGTCACCTTACAACTACAACTGGACAAATGTTGCCGCGGGAACCTATACCATCACAGCCAAAGCCACCGATAATTCAGGGGCTGTCACCACTTCGACTGCAGTTTCCATTACAGTCAGCAACCCCAATCAGGCTCCGTCGGTTTCGATAAGCTCACCTGTAAACAATGCGACGTTTACTGCACCGGCATCCATCACCATTACCGCAGCAGCCTCGGATGCAGACGGTTCTGTTTCCAAGGT
>JAEZKC010000007.1 GCA_023436205.1 Fibrobacterota bacterium | reverse complement strand
CTCTTGCAAACGTTTGAGATGATACTAAGTTGCTGATCAGAACTTTCTTACCATCTCTGGTAAGTTCTTTTCTGACAGCTGTTGATAATATGTTCTGTTCATGAAGTCGGCCAATTAGTTCAAGTATGTAACCACTTTGTTTCAATATAACAGTATCCTCCTCTAATGGATAAGGGACTGTTTCTGTTAATACTCCCAAAAGGTTGCCATCTTCTGAAACTAGGTCAATTCGCGCGTTACCTGTTTCATACTCACGGCTTGTTACAAACTCGCACATAAATCCTCTAAAACTAAACATACTATTTCGCCTTACTGCGTTTACGACTTATGCAAGGCACACCTCCTTTAAAATAGGCTCAACCGTATTTTATTATCCATACATTACGAAGAATATAGCAAGAGATCACTCATTGTTCTAATCATCGGTGCTAGGACTATAATTACAATTGGCAAAACTAAAGATAAAGAACGCTTATTTTGCATAAAAAAATAGCCATTATCAGTAAACTAATAAAGACTATACTCATGCACTTCATAAGCAAAACACTGAATGCTTAGCATTCATAATAAAATAATAATTAAATACAAGTGTATTTTACCATTTTTGTAAGGAAATTGCAATAACAAAAATAAAAGTGGAGTATGCTCCACTTTTATCTCATTACATATACATTTCTATTAACTCGTCTAACTCAAATACCTTTTCGGGATAATAGTTAACATTCATAAGATCAAGAACTGGCTTCATACCATAACCACCTTCTTCTAAACTCTGAAGCATAATTTTATGATGCTTTGGGTACTTTCTCGCCATTCTTTGATATCTATTTTCTTTCATTCCTGATTCTCTTCCAAGACCTGCCGTGCAAATTATGCAGCCCGTGCGTTTTTCCCCTGTGGTGCAAACTTTTGAATTTTTATAGACAATATCACCATAGCATTCTGCATATGGTATATTTTCTTCTAATATATATTGAAGCAAATCAGAAGAGGTCCAAAAACCTAACGGTGTTGATTTTGGATGCGTAGCATCGTAGCGATTGCATCCACTAGAAAGATAACTTTTCGTTCGTAGAAAAGATTCTTCTGCTTGCTCGCCTGTAAACGGGTAACATCGTCCTGTTTCCTTCTCGTATTTTGCATAAACAGTATGTTTGAGAAGATGGCAGCAGTTAGCAGATACTTTAATTGAGGAATCAATAAACTTTTGATACATAAGTGGTACAGAAAATTGGTTCTTTGTATTGGTAAGTGAAAGATAACGCTCGTTTGTTTTGTATGTATCTGGATACTTGCTTTTAAGTTTCTGAGCATCCGATATACAACGTGACGTTTTCTTGCTAGCTATTAAATAACCTGTTTCTTTTAGGATTTCTTTAAATTTCTTCTCAGGTGTTTTTATAACTATCTGATCAGCCACTAATCGTTTATCGTTATAAGATAAATTGCGAACACATTTTTTATATTTTTCATTGTTACATGCTTTCATCTGATAGACATGATTTACGATTTCAGGAAATTCATTTCTTGTGTTCACGAATAATGCTGGAATAAAATCTTCTTTCGGATTCTTCCCAAGTTCTAAATTCATTTCTCTTACCACTTCATTTACTAAATACAATAATGCTGTTGAACCTACACCGCCAGAAAAAGAGATGTAAATCTTTTCCATACCAAAATTTTCAATCCACTCCTTAATTCTAAGCTTACTTTTGTTTTTTTTAATTTCTAATGGCAAGGCTTGTAAGCCAATTAACTCTTCCTTCGTCATGCTCTTTCTCCATAATCAGATATTTCACCTGGTTATGGGTAAAGCCATACTTGGAGCGTGTCCTTTTACGTTGTTAGCTCGTCACTTTTTTGAGGTAAAGAATTCGTGATAAAATTCTTTACCTCTCACAACAACCCTTAGCTAAGGGAACATAAGACCATGAGTAAAGGAAATCTAACCAACAAGTACGTTAGCATTACAATAAGGCTGTATATCAAGAATTTCTACATTTGAAATAGCCTTAAAAGGGAAAGCAAAATTAAAATCACTGATCCAATTTTGAAACTTGGTTTCAACCATTATTTCACTTTCATATGCATCTAGTCCTATTGTATCATTAGTCAATAATATTTTATAATTCTCTCTTTTATTTCCACGCTTTGTTGTATAGCGATAGGTCACCTTAAATAAGCATACCGTCAACCGATCACCAATAAACATACTTGGGTGCATATCATGTAATTCTGATTTCACATCCTTTGTTATATCGATTGGCAAAGTGCAATCAGAAAACTTTGCTATGTCTAAAAATTCTGCAGGATGAATAGAACCAATATTCTTTACGTTTCTATTATTCATACTATCTAGGGGTAATAAGACAACTATACCCCCAACACCTCCTTTTCACTAATATTAAACGTGATCTCCATCACTATTTGGTGCAATTATTGAGTGTATTGCTCCGTCATGATGATGGATTGCTTCAAGTAGCATCGAAACATGAATATCATCATAACCTGCAGATTTCAAATCACGCATTAATTGTTCTGTTGAGAAGATAATCTCTTCTCCACCAATTTTGTAGGAAACTTTTGAATAATCCGTTACTCTGCCATTATAAATCTTATTATTTTGCAATGTTTCTTCGAACATTCTCACTTAACATACCTCCAGATAATAAATTTTGACTAGCACTACTCTACATCAGACTTAAATAAATCTGCAACCTCTTCTTCTATGATAGCCAATTCAACATTCTTACTACATAACCATATAATTAATGCTATGTCGTGTATAGATGCTCCTTGATCTACTAAGTCAAACATTTTCATATATTGAAAATTACTTCCACAAGTAAAATAGTCCTTGTCTATGCAAAAACTTCGCAATTTATTTTTCATGCAAAACCTCCTATTCAAAAGGGTGTATAAACACCCAACACCAAAAAATCTAACAACTTCCAACTTCTAAAGTTCTTTCTCCATGTAAGAGAATTAGCAACTTAATGATCGTAAGAAAGAAGATATTTCGTGAAGCTCCACTGCCTGACTTTATTCCAGATATACCTGATTGAATAATATCAATCGCTCTAGATAATAC
>JAEZKC010000017.1 GCA_023436205.1 Fibrobacterota bacterium | reverse complement strand
GTTATCACCAACATTTTTATTATCAAAAGTAGCACTACCTAGTGTAATGCCAACGATATCACCGGTCAGGATACCGTCGAGTGATCCGCCGCTGAGAGCTGCCTCAGTTGTGCCGTCGTAAACTTTGTCTTGTGCAGTAATGCCTGTTATGGTCAGCGGCTTTGCCGTTATCGAAGAGGTCAGTCCAGATGGCTGGCCGCTCAGGGAATAGTTTGCGGCATGGCTGCCGGTAAGTGCGCATCCTGAAACGGTTACTGCTTTGTTATTAGCCACGTTTTTGTTATCAAAAGTAGCGGTGCCTAGTGTAATACCAACGATATCACCGGTCAGGACACCGTCGAGTGATCCGCCGCTGAGAGCTGCCTCTGTTGTGCCGTCGTAAACTTTGTCTTGTGCAGTAACGCCTGTTATGGTCAGCGGCTTTGCCGTTATTGAAGCAGTCAGTCCTGATGGCTGGCCACTCAGGGAATAGTTTGCGGCATGGCTGCCGGTAAGTGCGCATCCTGAAACGGTTACTGCTTTGTTATTAGCCACGTTTTTGTTATCAAAAGTAGCGTTGCCTAGTGTAATACCAACGATATCACCGGTCAGGACACCGTCGAGTGATCCGCCGCTGAGAGCTGCCTCAGTTGTGCCGTCGTAAACCTTGTCTTGTGCAGTAATGCCTGTTATGGTCAGCGGCTTTGCCGTTATTGAAGCAGTCAGTCCTGATGGCTGGCCGCTCAGGGAATAGTTTGCGGCATGGCTGCCGGTAAGTGCGCATCCTGAAACGGTTACTGCTTTGTTATCACCTACGTTTTTATTATCAAAAGTAGCGGTGCCTAGTGTGAAGCCAACGATATCACCGGTCAGGACACCGTCGAGTGATCCGCCAATGAGTATTGCTTCTGTTGTGCCGTCGTAAACCTTGTCTTGTGCAGTAACGCCTGTTATGGTCAGCGGCTTTGCCGTAATGGTTCCAGTTACAACCGAACTAACCGGAGTAATATAACGATCGGCTGCACTTCCAGAGATCGAGTAAGTGATCGTGATGGTTCTGGTTCCGACTGTTGAATCATCGTATTCAGCAGTCGCTATAACCGAAACGTTACCGGCATCAGCGGGGGCAACTCCCGAAAGAGTACCAGCAGTGACGGTCGCTGTCCGTGTCTTATCGTATGTCTTACTCAATGTCACAACGGGAGCTGAAATTGTCAACTGACCTTTGGTAGTGGTAAAGGTCGAATCGGCTCCGTATGCAGTTCCTGCGGCATTTGTTGCCGCGACTCGGTAATGATAGGTTGTGCCCGGAAGCAGATTGGAAAGCGCGGCAGAAACCGGAATAGCCGCAGTTCCGCTGACCGGACTCTCTGCAGCAACTGTAGAATTGCCATAACTTATTGATGTACCATATTCAAAAGATACTATCGTGCTGGAATTATTGGGGTTGACCGAGCCGTTAAGAGTGACCGTGGTTGCCTGTATGTTTGTTTTTGTATCTGTTGCAACGTCCGGTGTATCTACAACATTGAGAGTGTAATCTTCAACCTCTCCGTAATCAGGAGTTCCCAGGGCCATGGTTCCGTAAAAATCCAGTGCAATTCTCATCAGGGTAGTACCAAGAGCTGCATCATCGGGTATTTTAACGGTAATAGAATCTATGACTTTACCGATCACATTCTTTCCTGTAACTAGATTGAAGGTTTCATTCGCATCCGAAAAATCATGATCCGCGTTCCAGTCAAAATACACTGTTAGATTTTCCCCATAACTGTTGATCACGGTATCGGTGACCACTACCTTCAAGGAATCTCCCCTGATCGCGTTCGTGGAAAATCCCGTGAAGTCACTGTATCCCGAGGCATTATTCTCTCCAGACATCCCCGAACTGTTGTTGATTAATCCGCATTGAACCCTGATAATATAACAATCTGTATTCCAGTCTGAATTCTCAACCAAAACAAGAGGGTAATCAGAGACATTAATGGTAAATAGTGTCGTATAATCATAGGTTCCGTCGGAAACCTTGATTGTCAAGGAATATGATCCGCTTGGGAGAGGTTCGGTGATTTTGAGAGTATCACCCGAAATGGCGAATTTAGAAATCGCTGTTTCAGGTGAAGATGAAATGATGCTGTAGGTATAGGTGTCCCACACATTTTGGTCTGTGACACTCAAGACTCCGATTGTTGTTCCTGCAGGCATACTTGAACAGACCGAGGAACTACTGAGAGCCATTGCTGTCGGAGCTTTGGGTATTTCTTCTCCACGTATTCGAAGATCTGCAAAATCGGAAAGTGCTCCGGTCGCAATCGCTCCACCGTTAATAGATGTGTTGCTCACCATTACCCAGCGCAGGTAGAGCTTTGTTTTATTCTCACATCCTGCGGGGAATGTTTCGCTGAATTGCTGCCATGATGATGAAAGGGCATGAACCGTTCCGGAAACATCGGTCCAGCTGCTGCTGTCGGTGCTGTACTGTACCTTGAAATCGCGAGGTCCGTATTCTGTGACTGCGCCTATTGTTTGCGCTCGGCTTCTCTGGTAATATGTAAGTGTCAGATTTTGAAAACCTTCTGTAGTCATGGAGATATGCCATGCTTTCGTTCCGCTTCCATTATCCCAGCCAGCGCTGTATATGATAGCGGCACCAGCAGTGGGGGTACCATCCGTGGTGCCGTATATGGTTTGCCCGGTAGTCACTGATAGTGGACGGTTGCGGTTTGCGGTAATACCGGAGTCGGATTGTTTATAATCAGCAAAGTTATAATGTAATCCCATCACTAGACCGCTGTTTGCATAAAGCGGTAACGCACTGAGAAAACAAAGAGTTATCAATGCGGGAACACGGGATAGTTTCATTTTGATCTCCTTGATAGCTGCAGATCGGTGAGACTATGGTTGCAGCGATTCTTTAGATTTATATAAGCGCTTGGTTGGTAGTTGGTCACTTTTAATTAACATATATTACAGATTAGGGCAAAAAAAAGCAACATATAAAACACGTATGGTATTCTTTTCTCATCCGGCTTCACCTCGACTTTCGGTTGCAGTGCTGGACAAGTGACCAGCGCAAAACAGTTTTGCCTGTGAAGAGTTTCTTACTGCCGCTACCATCCACTTCACATCGTTCTCTCCAAAATGTATACTCAAATACACACAAGAATCTCCTTTGCTGGATCACAAATAGATCCATACGCGAGCTGGACAGCAGGGCAGAAGAATGGTTTTGTAAAAGAAAAGGAGTCCTCCTCAGGAATAGCAGGAATATGGAAGGAATTAAAGAAGTAAACCATCAGCTGAAAATTGAGTGCCCTGATAACTTTATTCTGCAGTCCTTTTGCCAGAACGACCGAGAATTGCTGATTGCGTTTACTTGCGATGGCGGGCCACGGGAAGACCACGCTTATAGAGTAACCTTCTTTAAAACAGCCATCTTCCATTTGCCATCAGTTTTGTACCAGGAGATCCTATTAAAACGGCAGCAGCCGAGCAAATCAGGAATTTAATACCAAAGGTCAGCTATGATGAGTGCGAGTACTGTGAAACTGGTTTGAAGGTGGTTGTCATTACAGATAAGTCAGGAAAAGAGACCGGATACTACATTGCGGCTGAGTATGTGTCGTCGGAATGGGTGCCGAAAAGCAAATGTTTAAAAGTCTGGTAAATCAGTAGTTTTATAATCCGCGGTCCCGTAGGGATCAAATATTTATAGCCACAGGAAACAACTGTAAACCTCTCCTCGTCCCGTAGGGACGTAATATTTTATTGTAAATACCACAGGAGCAAACCATTATCTTCGCTCCTTTTTATATTTTGTCCCTACGGGACAAGGAGGTTCTTTCGTGGTGCATTTTTCCTATAAATGTTACGTCCCTACGGGACAGGTAAAATTCGCAAAGGACGCAAGAGGATAAAAACATGCCATTCACCAAAATACTAACCCTTTCTCAAACTATCGGTTCACTGAACATAATTGCCCACCCTGTCATAGTTTTCGACGATTCCGAACTGGTGCTGTGTGATGCAGGTTATCCTGGTCAGGTTGAACAGATTAATAGCGAATTGAACAAAAATGGTTTCTCCGTCGATGACATTACAAAAATCGTGATTACTCACCATGATCACGATCACAGGGGTTCCTTGTCTGAATTGAGAGAACGAAATCGAAACCTGATCGTGATTTCCTCCGAGATTGAGGCTCCTTATATCGAAGGTCAAAAAAAGTCCTTACGGCTGATCCAGGCGGAAGAACTTAATAAGACGCTCACTGGAGATGAGCTGCAATTCGGGATTCAGTTTGCAGATTATATAAAGACAATACAGGATAGCAAGGTCGACCAAACAGTTAAAGATGGAGATTATATCATTCCAGGCCTGAGAGTTATCTCCACCCCGGGACATACTCCGGGGCATATTTCGCTTTTTTGTGAAGATGACCATACATTAATCACCGGTGATGCTCTGGCGGCGGAAAACGGGGTGCTGGTAATTGCAAACCCTCAATTTACTCTTGATCCTGAAACCAGCGTTGAGAGTATCAGGAAAATTCGAGACCTTGCACCACAGAGAATTATCTGCTATCATGGGGGAATAGTTGAGGGTGATATTCAGGCAATGCTGAACGATCAAATTTAAAGTGATTTGAAAAAATAATCTCAGAGTATGTGGGAAGCCTCTGCGACCTCTACTGACCTCTGCGTTTCAACTTTTCCTGTTCTTTCAAGAGAATGCTCCATCTAAAAAGAAACTGGCGCATTTAGTGATCTAAGGTCGAAAGAGAAAAGCAAAATGCCGAACGGATATGTCCCCCAAACACAGCCTCGTTTCAAATAGGACAACTCTTTTTAACGTCCGTCCTCCTAAGTAGTTTCCACGGAGGGGGACAGAGGGCGCAGAGAACGCAGAGGCAAGACACAGAGGTAAGAAGAAAATCCCTCCTCTCACGCTTTTTTTCTCCTCCTTATCATTTTGGTAATAACTGAAGCTTAGTCGAGTTCGCAGTTCCTGCCGCGAAATTCACAGATTGCCTATGGATAGAAAGTTGCTCTTATAACAGGCTGTTCTCATCCATTTAATTCTAAAGCAGCGTCCCAGTAAAACTTATTCATCATCTTTACCGAAGGGGGTAGTATGAACCGATTCGTGTCGTTCTCTCTTATTGTATCGGCTATCACAGTTATTGGGGTAAGCTGGGCTGATGTACCTGCAGGCTGTCACAATATCGAGAGCTCCCATTTGTTGGAGAAGAGATTTACTGGTGACTATCCGCTTCTGCATATCTTTAGTTATGACCAGTATTGGCGGCCGGTGGGGATAGTGGCTCATGAATACTGGGGGTGGGATAATCCAATTGTTGGTTCCATTGTATACAAAGACACTGCCCAATATCGGAACGGTATCCGCAAGCTGGAGAGTGGCAAATGGGGCTATTCACCCTTCCGGGTATTAATCTCCGGAACTCCCGATGCCGATACGTCGATTTACCAGAGCCAGCAAAGCAGGTCGCAGAGACTATAGCTTCGCTTTAGAGGAGAAGAGACACACTTGGGTGTTTCAAATGATTCGGGTTTTATATCCGTGGTCCCGTAGGGATCAAATATTTATAGCCACATGAAACAACCGTGAATCCTCCTCGTCCCGCCTGCCTTCCGAAGCACGTCTTCGTGCACTCGTACTCCGTAGTAGTCTGCTACGTAGGATGTAAAGGATGGTAGGGACGACATATTTTTGTCCCTATTATCCTTAATGAGTGATTGTAGCATGCCTCTTATCTATCGTCGGGTCTCAAATTGGGTAGGTTTTTTTAACACAGAGGTGAGGAAAAAATGATGGTTTGGCTTCATATTCAGAGAAGGGAATATCTTTATTTTTTAGATATGTCCCATTGGGTTTTCAGAATTTTAAGAGGGAGTATATTTTTCCTCTTTTTTTAAGAGGTTTATTAGCTTTTTATCTAAAGACCATATAAAGGCTGTTGAGCTTTTTGCTGCAGTGATAATTACGCTATCTATTAGACCGACACCTTTATTTAACCACTTGGATCTGCTTGATTCTGCTCCTGCATGGATAAAAAGATCGTCTTCATCGATTTTGAAAATATTAATCCAAAAATCTGTAATTATTGATCTTTCGTTCTTGTTTTTTGCACCTTGCAACAACTCTCCAAAAACAGGGCTTAAACCAATTATTTCATTATTGTCAATCAACTCTGAAACCTGATCAAAATACGGCTGATTTCCACGAAAGAATTCTATCCAAACAGAAGTATCTATTATGATCATGATGTTTTTCTGTTTATCGATCTCACTGAATCAGCTGAAAATCCCTTTTGAAAGGATAATGGATTAGATTTGATTTTTTCCTTTAATTGCTTCAGCTTCTGCATTTTGATCCACTCTGATAGGGCAAGAATTAAACTTTCAGTTATATTTTTACCATGAGTGAGCTCTTTTACTTCATTAACAATTTCATCGGGTATTAGTGCTGTTACTTTCATATAATCAAAATACGACCAATTATCGTATATATTCAAGCAAAAAGTGATTAGCTCCTTATCTGTTGTGGAATTCGTTTGCTCATATCTCTGTTGAAACAAACCCGCTCATCATCCGTACTCTCTTTGCAAAGTCCGGACTTCAGGGGAAAAAACATCCCTTTGGAACAGATTAGATCCCTTGAACCAAATATTTTTATTATTTTTAGCAGTCCGCACTGGTTTCGGCGCGGAGTTCTGGGATTAAGGTCCAGGTTCTTTCGCCTTTTCAAAAGTTTAAAAGGGTAGAGGAAATGACAATAGTTGTACCCAAGGACTACCACGGGGTAAGTGCTCTTGAGAGCAGTAAAGTTCAGTGTGTTACTCAGGAAGAGGCTCTCAGGGAGGATATAAGGGCTCTCAGAGTCGGCATTCTCAATATCATGCCCAAAGCCGAGACATACGAATTCAGCCTTCTGCACCCTCTGGGAAGGTCGGTTCTGCAGATTGAGCCTGTATGGATCCGTCTGAAAACCCACAAATACAACAGCAGCGACCAGTCGCACCTTGAAAAACTGTATGTGCCCTTTGAGGAAGCGGTCGCCAAGCAGCACCTCGACGGCCTCATTGTCACTGGTGCCCCGGTTGAGGAGATCCCCTTCGAAGAGGTGATCTACTGGGAAGAGGTGAAACGTATCCTCAAGTATGCAAGAAACAATGTTTCTTCCACTCTGGGGATCTGCTGGGGTGGTTTGGCACTGGCCAAATTCCTTGATATCGACAAGGTAGTCTACGATAAAAAGATCTTCGGTGTATATGAAACGGTGAATCTCGATCGCGAACACCGGGTGACCGGAGAGATGGATGATGTATTCTGGTGTGCTCAGAGCCGCCACTCAGGCATTCCCGATGATATTCTGGAGCTTGAGCGGGACAAGGGCAACGTGCATCTGCTCGCTCACGCCAAAGATGCCGGGTACACCATTTTTGAAAGTACCGACAAGCGCTTCCTGATTCATCTGGGCCACCCTGAGTACGAACCCAGACGGCTTATCGAAGAGTATCAGCGGGATCAGGGCAAGGGTCGAACAGACGTGGAGCCGCCCAGAAATCTGGATTTGAAGAATCCGGTCAACACATGGCGTTCACATCGTACCGAGTTCTTCTCCCAGTGGATAAAGTTCATCCATGAAACAACTTCGTATTAAAGGTCTGGCAGTATGAATCTTACTCAGTGGATGAATGAAAGATTACCGCAGATTGTTGATCGACTCGAACAGGATTTCAGCGACAATCTAGACTGCAGAATCGATGATGGCCTCGATCTGGCCGGCAGAAATGATATATATGAAATACTGGATGATATTCTGGCGGTGCTTTTTCCCGGGTACTATAGCAAGGAGAAAGTCACCAAATCAGACGTGAATTTCTTCCTGGCAGACATGCTTCGCCATATCAGTTTCCGGCTGGGCAAGCATATTCGTGAAGTGTTCAAGTATCGCTGCAAGAAGGACAATTGCAAGAAATGCAATTGTGAAGACCGCGCGCAGAAATCTCTGGTGAGCCTCATCGAATCGCTTCCGGATATTAGGGCCACGCTGCTTCAGGATATCAAAGCGGCTCAGGAGGGCGATCCTGCTGCACGTTTCTTCGATGAAATCATATTGAGCTACCCTTTTGTGGAAGCGGTTGCCACCTACAGAATCGCTCATCAGCTCTATGAACTGGATGTGCCCATTATCCCCAGAATATTGTCTGAACGCGCTCACTCCCGCACCGGGATAGATATCCACCCCGGAGCAGACATCGGCCCCCGTTTTTTCATTGATCACGGTACCGGTGTAGTCATCGGGGAAACCTGCAAGATCGGCAGCAATGTGAAGATCTACCAGGGTGTCACACTGGGTGCACTTTCGCCTTTCGACAAGGAAGGCAATCCCAGAACCGGGCAGAAGCGCCATCCGGATATAGAAGATGACGTGATTATCTATGCCAACGCCACCATTCTTGGCGGTAAGACGGTTATCGGAAAAGGTGCCATCATAGGTGGAAACACCTGGATAACCAAGTCGGTTGCGCCGGGGCAGCATGTGTATAATCAGGAGTATGAGAAAGCTAAGGGAGAGAAGTAAGAGGACAGAGGACAGAGGACAGAGGACAGAGGACA
>JAEZKC010000139.1 GCA_023436205.1 Fibrobacterota bacterium | reverse complement strand
GGTCAGAAGCCAGAGGTCAGAACTGTTCCGCTTACGTTGCCTGTCCTTCGATTCCTATCGTAGGAAGCGCAGGTCTTCCGAAGTCGAAATATGATCTTCTTTTCAACGGCGAAGACGCCTTGTAGGTCACCGGTCTTCAACCCGCTTTGGGATACTGTCAAAAATAGTCATCAGAGTTTATCAATCACGAGCCCAAAAGATCAGAGAACAGCGCTTAACCACTCTAATACTGCATGTTCTCTCGGCTGGCATAATATACTTTTCAATGCTGTAAAAAAGTGGGACTAAACAGGTTGTAACCAGTGCATAATCTTCTCGTCAGCTTCTGCGTTAAATTCATCTTTACTGCGTCGGCTTCTTTGCTCTCAGCTAACTGGAAAAGAGCTAATTCGAGAGGTATGGGCTGGGAAACAGGGCTTCAGCTTCTTTTAGCACTCTTCATTTTCAAAATATCGGCCGTAATAATCATCTTCTTTTCGGTACTGATCACCGTTCTACATTTTCTGATTCGAGATTTGGCTTTAATCTTCCATAAGTTCATGCGAATACCGGGACATGTAGCCGAGTTAACAGCCTGCGTCACTGGTGCATTCTATTCCGGTAATTCACTTCTTTTTGGTAAATAGGGAGAATGTAATGAATGCAGCTTTATACATCGAATGGTTATTTCCTGTCTTTATCATTCCGCTGAGTTTTTGTCTCAACAGATGGGTTCCATATAAAAAAATTCGCTATACAGTATATGTTCTGATACTTGCTGCAGCCTTTTTTCTGGATCTGTTCAAGGTATCCTTTCGTTCAGAATTGATTGACAATGTCATGTTCTTTTCTGTACAGGTAATTATTACGGAATTCTTTTTCAATCTTCTGAAAACACGCAAAAAAATCTGGGCAGCGCTAGTGACAATCTCCTTCACCGTTTTCTTCTTTTATACGAATAGCGCCTGGCTTATGGCTGGGTCCTCGCACAATGAGCTACGGCGCAATACTACCATAGAGGTTTACAAAAACGCTCATGGGGACTATGCCCTTGAAAAAAGACTCTCCCGAAATTTCAGGCATCCTTCCTACGTATATGTACTCAACCGCAATATCTCCCGCACGCCTTTTGAGGAACAGATCGATTCCTATCTTACTCAGGATGGTTATTTCAAGGCCAAATTCCTTACTAAGTGGGAAGATACAAAGGATGGCGTTAAACTCGATCTTATCGTTGAAAAGGATACTCTTTGGTCTCTGGGTGAGAGCTGTAAAACGGGAGAAGAACCTGGAAAATAAGTTTTTATTTCTTGCAACGGGATCTCCTCTAAAATTTTAGATGGAGATCAAAACAATCGATTTTGGTGTTATTTAGTAGAAACATTATGAAATTCATTGCAGATCTACATATTCATTCCCGATTTTCCATGGCCACAAGCTCTCAGCTTACTCCTCCTATGTTGGAACTGTGGGCCCGCAAAAAGGGCATTACAGTAGTGGGGACAGGAGACAGTGTGCATCCAAAATGGATGGCGGAGCTCGAAAGTTCTCTCGATGATACCGGGAGTGGACTCTACAGGTTGAAAAATGAGCTTCGTAATTCTGAATCAATGAATTGGAGTGGTGAGGTTCTTTTCATGCTCACTGCCGAGATCAGTTGTATTTATAAGGCCCAGGGGAAAGTACGCAAGGTACACAATGTCATCGCTGCTCCCGATTTCGCCACCATGAAACAAATCCAGAAAGAGCTGGGAAAAATAGGAAATATTACGTCTGATGGAAGGCCCATTCTTGGTCTTGACTCACGAGATCTTCTGGAAATAGTTCTTCAAGCTGGTAATGATGCATTTCTGTTTCCTGCACATATCTGGACCCCCTGGTTTTCAGTGCTCGGATCCAAATCCGGCTTTAACAACATTGATGAGTGCTATAGAGATTTGGCATCTCATGTCTTTGCCGCCGAAACAGGGCTTTCTTCAGATCCGGCCATGAATTGGAAATGTTCGTTTCTGGACCGCTATTCTCTCATTTCAAGCTCTGATGCCCATTCGCCCGAAAACCTTGGACGGGAAGCAACCATCTTTGATACCAATATGGATTTCTCTTCCATGGTGAATGCTCTTAAAAATAAAGATGGGCTCTGGGGAACCGTGGAATACTTCCCCGAAGAGGGCAAATATCATCTTGACGGACACAGAACCTGTGGCGTTCGTTGGGATCCCCAAACTACTCGATCTCATGACGGGCTCTGTCCGGTTTGCGGAAAGAAAGTCACCGTTGGGGTGCTTAGTCGAGTTTGTGAATTGGCTGATTCAGAAGAAATCTCTTCCACACAAAACAGAAAACCATTTTATTCACTGACCTCTCTAAAAAGTCTCATTTCGGAGGTGATCGGAACGGGACAGTCCAGTAAAAAGGTTGCAAACTGCTATGAAAAACTGCTGCTTGCTCTGGGAAGTGAATTTTCCATTCTGCTTGATGTTCCTGTGGAACAGATTTCCAAAGAGGAACCCCGGGTTGCCGAAGCAATCGATCGTCTGAGAAATAAACAGGTGCAACTCGAGAGTGGGTATGATGGTGTTTTTGGTACAGTGAGGATCTGGTGAGAGATCTTTCCATGCATTCTATCATTATGAGAATCGATAAGAAACCTGGTAATAGTCAAAATCTGGATTCTGTTCTGAAGGATTATCTCTCTACAAATTTAATTGCGCAGTGAGTTTTGACTGCCAGTTTTCCGCGCCCAGCTTTAATCAATGAAAATTGCGGCAGTTTCTTATCGAGAATGGATACAATTCTGCTGAACCGTATGGCCAGGTTTGGATTAGACGGCTCCGTAATAACTTCACGATCGTGCAGGAATTCGCTGTAGCTGAAAGCAGATCTGCTCCCATCAACAAATTGACTTATCATTCTTGAAAGAATGCGGGCTGGAATTCCTTTTACCAGGTATTTGTGGTTTACGGAAATCGCCTGTTCTTTCTTATCAAAAACAAAGCATAACTCTTCTGTTTTTATGGCTTCCTGATGCATTCTTTCCAATTCTACCCAAGACTGTTTCTCTTTCTGAGTGTTTTCGATGGCTTTCTGAAGAAACCCTTTTTTCTGATGACTTTTCTTGTAACTCACCGAATAAAAGTAGACTGGAGCACCGTAGCAGCACCCTTTATGGAGAACCGTACGCTTTCTGACGGGGCAGATGTAATCTCGGGTTATTTCAAGAACGCTGCAGGTTTCAAAACCAAAATGTCCTGGTTTAATTGCATTTCTCTTGCAAAAATCCGTAAATGAGGTGATCTGCCCGTATTCCTCTCCGTTTATTAGGAAACAGCTGTCAATCAGCTGTAGGTCTTCTCCATTGGCAAGGATTTCGTCTATATGCCGATTGTCGCTGAGCATACTGACTCGCTCAAATGGTTCCAGACCAAGATTTGCAGGCGCATTTTTTACCGTGCTCACTATCCAGGTGAAGGGGTCGAGCCCAGGGTAGCGATTACGAAATAGTCGATCCGGGATAAGAATCATTACTGCCCTGATCAGTCCATCCATTTCTTTAAGCGAATTCAACGAATGAGGGGTATCAGGAGCGAAGTAGCGATTTACTTCATGCAGGTTTCGCAGTAAATGAGTGCGCAGATCGATGCTGCGCACGAAGCTTTCGATGAGATGTTTTGAGATGCTCAACAGCTTTTTGGTCGGAAGAAAGGACCCGGAGCCAACGTGGTCGTATAATCTCCTGAGAAAGAGATCCGCTGAAATGTTTGAGGAACTAAGTGCAAACTCCAGATCACCAAGTACTTCTGAAATGTAGCTGATAGGCACATTGGAGCTGCTGTTCCAGAAAAAATTGAGTAATTCTGTATCAGAAAACGATTTGTGCCCCAATGAGAGCGGGTGTTTTGCCCAGAATGATCTGACTTTCGAACGAGGGAAGGAGAGAAGTGTACCGCAATAAATAAGTTTGAGAAAATCGGTGCGAATCACCGGTTCCCAGGGGCATTCGTGATAGGCGTGCTGGTCAACAAGGTTTTCCGAGAGCAGCGGCAAAGAAAAAATCGACTCTGTTTTGTTGGCTTTTGCTTCCATTTTTGCCCTAAGATTACTTTTCTAATCAAAATAGCATTTCAAGTATCCAAAAAACGGAACTTGGGGTTCCGAATGTTTTTTTTGTATAAAGTGGTATTGAGCGATTTGATTAAAAATCGGTATAGATTACTTCAATAATTATTTTTAGAACGGTGATGGGGGGTTCCACCTTAAATGCCGCTACTGGCTGATGACTCCTACAGTGCTCCGGTATTCAGGTGTTTTATTTGACAAATTTTATTCACAATGTCGAGATTATAATGCCTTTTAATCTATTTGTGGTGCTTGTACTGCTGGGGGGATGGTTGCTTGGGAGGGCTTTCTCCAGGATCGGATTACCCTCCGTGCTGGGTATGGTTGCCTGGGGCATTTGTATCGGGCTTTTTTGGAGAGATCAGATCCCACCTGTTCTTTATCCGCTGGAACCCTACTTGAAGTCTTTCGCCTTGATAGTCATTCTTTTACGGGCTGGGCTTGGGATAAACAAGAGCACTCTGCAGAAGGCTGGCGTTTCGGCAGGTTTGATGACCTTCGTTCCAGCCGTTTTTGAGGGAACCGCTCTCACTGTGCTTATCCACTGGTTTTTTAATTTCAGCTGGGCAGTATCCGGATTGACAGCTTTCATGCTGGCCGCCGTATCTCCTGCAGTGATTGTTCCCTCCATGCTCAACCTAAAAGACAAGGGCTATGGAAGAGAGAACGAGGTACCTACCATTGTGCTTGCAGGAGCATCGGTGGACGATGTTTTTGCAATTACAGCATTCACGGTTTTTTTACAGATGGCTACAACCGGGCAGATTGCCATTTCCAGAGTGCTTTATGAGATCCCACTCTCACTTCTTTTGGGAATCATACCCGGAATTATCGTAGGGTTTGCTTTGCTTTGGGTATTTAAAAAAAAGTTTACCGCAATCAGAGCTACTGAAAAAGCCCTGATCCTTTTAATGATCGCAGTGGTGCTTGTACAGATTGGCGACTGGATGCACAGTGCCGCTTTGCTGGGCGTAATGACAGTGGGGTTTATTCTTCTTGAGAAAGAGGAAAAAATTGCCCATGAACTATCTCGTAAATTATCTAAAATTTGGGTGGTGGCAGAAATCGTTCTGTTCGTGCTGATAGGGATTTCTGTTGATCCTGCAGTAGCCTTGGGAGCCGGGTTGAAAGGTGTTCTGGTAATAACGATTGGACTCTTGTTCAGGTCCATTGGGGTGCTACTGGCTACAAACTGGTCCGATCTCTCTCTTAAAGAGAAAATGTTCTGTATAGTTGCCTACATCCCCAAGGCCACGGTTCAGGCGGCCCTGGGGGGAGTGGCACTTGCAAACGGGTTACCCCAGGGAGAACTAATTCTGGCCATTGCGGTTTTATCAATTGTTTATACCGCTCCGCTGGGGTTGATTGGGATTAAGATTGGGGGGAAGAAACTTCTGTCAAGGCCTTTTACGGACGATCAGACGATTTGAAGTCTCAGTGCCGAAAGAGAGAAGGCAGAAGTATCTGTTGATACAATCTGCCTTCCAAAAAAGTTACATTCGAAATATTATTTTTCTTGGTACAAGTTGCGTGACCCTTTATTGCAGATAGTGATCTCAAAGCATCTTTTGATCTCCTGGGCCGGGTTTCCGGAGGTCTCAAAGATTGTATCTCTTAAAACTAGTGTACTGTCCTTTTTAAGAATGAACTTCTCATTTTCCTCGTTCTGGCTAATAATGATAGACAAATCTGACTCGATAACCTCTATGTTTACCTGTGAATCCGATGTTTTTAAAAGGTAATCAGACGAAAACAGGGGAGTAGAGTGACCGCCCTGAAATGCACCAGTAAAACTGGTGGTATAGTCAACTATTAATGCCACGGTATCAGGGTCTGTAGGTGCGTTAGTATAGTAGGCTGTATCATCATAAAAATGTGAAAATTCCGGACCAAAGGGATCGAAAAGTGTGGTCAACTGGTCGCTCCCATCTACAAAAACAGCACATTTTTGGTCTACAGTAACAAGTATTGTAGTCTCCTGCATTGAGTCAGTTTTTTCGTCAATCGAATCAGTGGGGTTCTGGCACCCCACAAATAAAGCAGCAGCAAGCAGCAATTGTTTTTTCATTTGGACTCCTTTTTGTGTGGGGTTAAGCGGTTTACAAAATTATTAGTGACGGGCCAATGGTGGCGGGTTCAGAATAAGATCTTTGTGATCGCTAGCTTTAATCATGTTATTATCTGAATACAACTGCAACAGTTGTTATGTAAAGTGTTTTAAACCCAAATTCAGGTCAAGCAGATGGCGATCCAGTGTTAGCTCATAGTTGAGGAAACTGGCCAATCAAGGAGTATAAACTTATACCAATGAGAAGATCTGTAACATATAATTGATGTGTCCAAAAAAAAGACCCCGATCACCCATGTCAGCTCTCGGAGTCTAAACTTGGTAGCGCTACGGGGAATCGAACCCCGGTTTGATGGCTGAGAACCACCCGTCCTAGGCCACTAGACGATAGCGCCATATTTTTGTGATATTTGATTCAGATCTTATTCCAACTCTTCAAATCCGCAATCATCAATCAAAAATCAAAAATTGAAAGTGGCTGGGGTGCAAGGATTCGAACCTCGATAACTGGAACCAGAATCCAGAGTCCTGCCATTGGACGACACCCCAATCGGACCAGTAATATAAATGTTTTTTACATTGGTGGCAAGAAAAACCATTTAGAAGAAAAAGCTCTAAACTGATTCAACAAGCTATTCATAATAGAAATCTTAATTTTCTTTTCTTCTCTTTTTTACATCTCGTATATTGATTTTGCTGTCACCTGGGAAGATCGTCGAAGCTGCTGGTTTTGTCGAGTTCCATAGATTTATTACCGCTTTTTCATCTATATAAAAGGAGTTCCCATGAAAGAAAATCTGGCGTCAAGGGTCGGAAGGATCATCACGGGCGGAGCCAATAAGGTAGTGAGCATGATTGAAAATGCAGCTCCGGAAATGGTGCTCGAGGAGGCACTCAGAGAAATAGATGGAGCAATCTTCGATGTTAAAAGCGAACTGGGGAAAGTAATCGCTCAGAAGCACATGTCCTCCAACAGGCTTGCTGAAATCAAAAAAAGTCACGAAAGCCTCTCAGAAAAAATCTCTTTTGCCATTAAAGAAGATCGGGAGGATCTGGCTGAGGCAGCAGTTTCAAAGCAGCTTGATCTTGAAGCTCAGATTCCCGTTTTGGAAAAATCCATCGTTGAACAGGATAAGCAGGTAAAGGAGCTTGAAAGCTACACTGCGGCTCTGGTGGCCAAAAAACGTGAATTGACTCAGGAGTTTCAGGAGTTCAAAAAAATGAGAGCTGAAGCAAAGCAGGATTCCACGGCTCTCAACTCCTCAAATTCCATTCCTTCTGTCGATAATAGATTTGACAAAGCTGAGAACACTTTCAGCAGACTGCTGGACAGGGAGCAGATGGCCGCTAGCGCCACTACCGAAAAGCAGCTTGCCGAATTGGAAAGCCTGGCCCGTAAAAATCGAATCGCCGAACGGCTGGCCCAGTACAAAGCCCATAACTAGGAGTGGAGATCATGCTGCAGCTTTTGGCATCTCCAGACTGCCTTCCGTTCACAGTTGCTATTATCCTGATGCTCTTTCTTTCCTTGTTGGAGCTGGCATCGCTGTTTGTGGGAGTGGGGCTTGGGGATCTTCTGGACAGTTTGGGACCGGATGTTGGTGATATCGATGTGGATGCTGACTCGCCGACCTTTTTAGGCTGGCTAGGAATCGGCAAAGTACCGCTTATTATGGTATTGCTGATATTTTTAACCACTTTCGGTCTGACCGGTTTTATACTGCAGTCAACGATTCGCTCCGTTTTCCCTTTCTATCTTCCCTGGTATCTGGCAATCTGGGCGCCTCTGATTATCTCTTTACCAGTGATTCGTCTTCTCACCGGTTTACTTTCAAAAATTCTGATTAAAGATGAGACTGAGGCAGTATCTGAAAACAGCTTCATCGGCCAAGTGGCTGTAATAATCCGGGGAACAGCAAAATGCGGGCAGCCAGCCGAAGCAAAGCTTCAGGATCGCAACGGTTGTACACATTATCTCATTGTTGAGCCCCAGGACAAAGATTCGGAATTCAACCAGTCACAACAAGTGTTGATTGTCAGTAAAGATGGAGCACTTTACAAGGCTATTGAAGCTCCGGCTTCCGTTTTAACACCTTAAAATATGGAGAGTATAATGGAACTAATTACTAATCTGGGTAATGCGGTAATCATTGGAGTAATATGTTTTGTCGCACTTTTAACGTTGATGATCGTATTTGCCAAGCTGTACAAAAGAAGTTCAAAGGAACACTCATTTGTAAGGACTGGTTTTGGGGGTCAGAAGGTGATCATGAACGGGGGAGCCCTTGTCATTCCAGTTTTGCATGAAATCATTGGAGTGAACATGAACACCTTGAGGTTGGAGGTGAGGCGGTGTAACGAACAGTCTCTTATCACCAGAGATCGCATGCGCGTTGATGTTACTGCAGAATTTTATGTGCGTGTCAAGCCAACCGTTGAAGCTATTGCCAATGCGGCTCAAACCCTGGGAAAGCGCACCATGGATCCTCAGGCTCTCAAGGAACTGGTGGAGGGTAAATTTGTTGATGCTCTTCGTGCTGTTGCCGCTGAGATGGCCATGGAGGAACTCCACGAGCAGCGTGTCAATTTCGTGCAGAAAGTGCAGGCCGCAGTTTCCGAAGATCTTCTTAAGAACGGTCTTGAGCTTGAATCGGTTTCACTGACCTCGCTTGATCAGACCAACCGTGATTTTCTCAACCCGCAGAATGCTTTTGATGCCGAAGGTTTGACAAAACTTACTGAGGAAATCGAGGCCAGACGCAAGCAGCGTAATGATATCGAGCAGGATACAGAGGTGAAAATCCGTCAGAAAAACCTGGATGCTGAGCTTGTAAAGCTGGAACTTGCCAAGAAGACTGAGTATGCGCGTCTTTCCCAGGTCAGAGAGATTGAGGTTAGAAAATCCAGTGAAGCCATGGAAACTCAGAAGCAACAGGCTGAAAACAAGCGTCTTGCTGATGAAGCTGAAATTGAGGCTGGTCAGAAGGTTGAGCTTACGAAGATCCTGGCCGAAAGAAATGTGGAGCAGGAACGCATCGATAAAGAACGGGCTATTAAGGAGAAGGATATCGAAAAAGCCAAGCTCCTACAGTCTGCGGAAATCAAGCGGGAGAAAGAGGTTCAGCTTAACGATCAGGATCGTCAGATTGCCATTGCCGAAAAGTCTAAGGAGCAGTCGGTTGCTCAGGCGGAAGCCGACCAGGCCAGGGCTGCAGCTGTAAAGGCCGAGGAAGAGGTTGTCACCGTCAGAGAAACTGAAGTGGCAAGACGTAGAAAGCAGATTGAGCTTATTGAGGCCGAACAGGCTGCCCAGAGAGAAGCTATCGGGATCACGGTTGCCGCCGAAGCGGAAAAGCAGGCTGCGGATGACAAGGCCAGAGCTATCAATATTGCGGCGGAAGCTGAGGCGTCCAAAACTCGACTTATCGCTCAGGGACAGGCCGATTCTGAAAAAATGCTGGCCGAAGCGATCAAGGCCAAATATCTTGCTGAAGCTGAAGGTAAGCGCGCTCTTCACGAAGCAGAAAATCTGCTGTCTCAGGAAATTATTGGAATGAAAGTAAGGCTTTCCACTATCGAGCACATGGCCTCTATCATTGCTGCCAGCATGAAGCCTGTGGAAGCTATAAAGGATTTCAAAATCATTCAGGTGGATGGCTTGACTGGTGGTAACGGGGGAGTGAGAGCTGATGCAACGGGCGCTCAGGGTGGAAGTTTCGCTGACCAGCTCGTCAGCAGTGCACTTCGATATAGAGGGCAGGCACCTCTGGTGGATGCGCTTCTTAAGGATATCGGGATTGCCGGGGGAGGGGATCTTAACGCTCTGGCCGGTGTGCTTTCAAAATCGGCAGAAGCCAAAAAAGAAAAGGATGCTCAGGCTCCAGTTGTTGAACCAGTTGAGAAATCTGTAAAGCAGGACCCTGCTTCATAAGCATCTCTCCCAGTCCGAGTTTATCGGGCTGGGAGCTCTTTTCTTCAATTCCCGATTTGCGCATTAAGAAGACTTGTACTGATGTACGATTCGACCTCGCTCCGTTCATCCTGAGCGTAGGTCCGCCGGAGTCGAAGGATAATCCTCGGCTCACCGATAGCTGCCCCTGCCCAATACGTCAGAATGGGTGAATGATAACCGTGAAAATGCGCAAATGCCGGTTGATCTACGTGGCGATTTGCGAATTATGAACTGTCTGGCGTTAAGACATTGCAAAACCGGTTACCGTACAATAAAATAAAAATATTGGTCTGCTATTTGCCTTTTCTACTAGGATCTCATTCCGGATTTCGAGTAGAGGAAGGCATAATGGAAAGACTGCTTAAGAGTAAAATTGTCGACTTTAACAGGGTAGTGCGAAAGGCCTTCATGATCCATTCCGATAGTAGTCTGATTTATAAGGATTTAGAGACTCTTTCCGATCTCTGTGACAAGGTGGTTACCTTTAGTGTTCCTTATGAAGACGTGGCTGAAAGTATAGAAGACAAGGCTTACTATGAATGCGAACATGGTGATTTGGACTCTGCGGTTTCCCAGCTTGAGAAACTTGTTGTCTTTTTTGAAAATCTGCAGAACAAAAATGAAGAAAACAGTCGGGATTTAGCTCAGGTTTACCTGCTGATCGGTCAGATGTATCAATATGCCCAACATTTTGGAGACAGTATCAGCTGGTTTCAGAAGTCCATCATTGTAGATGACCAGTATCCGGTGGCTTATCACAGTCTGGCCATCTCATACCAGCATACGGGTGATGTGGAAAAATCCATTAAAAGTTACGAGCAGGAGATCAGTGTTGCTCCGGGAAACTATTATACCTACCTGATACTTGCCGATCTTTACGAAAAAAATGACCAGCCGTGTGCGTTGGAATCGGTTCTCAAGCGGCTCCTGGCGCGAGATTCAGACAACATACAGGGGCTACACCGGTTAATCCACTTTTATGAGAAAAACTCTCCTACGGGTGATGTGGAACTTCTGCGTCGCAAGCTTCTTCATCGAACTTTGAATTTGAACCGCATTGAGGCGATTACCCGTGCATATCATCTCTGCAGAATGGGAGCATTTCACGAGGCGCTAGATTATTTAGACAGCTGGTCTCGGTCCGCTCCCGATGTTACCATTATTCATTTGGCCAATGCTCATATTTATGGAGAGCTGCATCAGTATTCACGCAAACGGTTTGAACTTTCACTGTTTAAAAGAAAGAATCACGGTAGGGAAGAGGTAATTTCAATTAAACTGAGCGAATTCGCATCAGTATTTGGAGTGGAGGCGAGCCAGAAGCTGAAGCGCAGGCTCATCGTGGCTCATCCGGGGCATGCGTAAAAAGATCTTTGTCAAAATGTGGTCTGGCGCTACTTAGCGCAGTTTTCGTTCTCCGCTACAACCAACCCGTAAATAGACAGAAAAACTGAATACAGCAGCGCCACTACCCCCAGTACAATTGCTGCAATCATTAGAATATTGAGCTCACTTGCAATTGCCTTGAAAAGAAAACCGGGGTTCAGTACTGCTATTATGGATGCCGGCATAGATATAAACAGGCGAGGGGCCTGGGAAAAGCCTAGAATATTAACCACTTTGGCAAGACTCAGCTTCTTTCCAAATAACAGAACTAGGAGCTTCAAAATAGCAGCCCAGATGAACAGTGCACAAACAGAAAGAAGAATGAGTGCTACAAATGATACCTGCGGCTCCAGGCCTGTGTATTCAGAAAATCGGACATGATCCCCTTTACGCAGTACTCTCGCACTGAAAAAATAGGTGTTGATTAGAATCGCGATTATGGAAAAAGAAGAAGAAGAGAGCTGCCGAATAGTCTTTTTAGGACTGAACGTAATGTGCAGTGCCTGAATTAGCTGCTCTCCTAGGCTGTAGGATTTTCTGAGAACGGAAGAATCCGATTGCGAATGAGATGCCGTGGGTTCTTCTGGTTGACTCCCGAAATTGTGCTGGTCACCTTCAGATTCACTGTTTTGCAATTCCCCGTCAAAGCTGGCAACGTGGTCAGTCATATTATCTGTTCTGGAACTCTGGTTTTCCATGACTTCTCCAGTAATAATCTGGGGGTTGTAGTAGTAAAAATTAGAGTAGAATATAAGTTTTCATTAGAATTAATAACATAAAAAAAAGACCGGAGCAAAAACCTGCTCCGGTCTGCATTGCCCGTTTTATCTAAAAGTAAATTATACCACGCCCTGATCGATCATGGCATCGGCAACCTTCACAAATCCGCCAATGTTTGCACCATTGACATAATTGATGAAGTCGCCTTCTTTTCCATATGTCTCACACTGAGTGTGAATGGCTTTCATGATCTGGTTCAGTTTCTGATCGACCTCATCACGGGTCCAGCTCAGACGCATACTGTTCTGAGTCATTTCCAGACCGCTTGTGGCCACACCGCCTGCGTTGGCAGCCTTGCCAGGACCGAAGAGGATCTGGCTGTCAAGGAAGACTTTAACTGCTTCGGGCTCACTGGGCATATTCGCACCTTCACCAACACAGATACAGCCGTTCTTGACAAGTGTTTTAGCTTCGTTCTCGTCAATTTCGTTCTGTGTGGCGCAAGGTAGAGCGATATCACATTTGACACTCCAAGGGCGTCCTTCGATGTACTGGCACTTGTACTGGTCAGCGTATTCCTTAATTCTTCCGCGCTTTACATTCTTAAGCTCCATGACAAATTCGAGCTTTTCCGGAGTAATACCTTGGGGATCGTAGATGGTGCCGTTTGAGTCAGAAAGGGTGACAACCTTTGCGCCGAGCTGAGTTGCTTTTTCGCAAGCATACTGGGCCACATTACCCGAACCGCTCACCGCTACAACTTTTCCATCGAAGCTCTGACCGCGTGTCTTGAGCATTTCCTCACAGAAGTAAACGCAACCGTAACCGGTGGCTTCAGGTCTGATAAGGCTTCCACCCCAGCCAAGCTTTTTACCGGTCAGAACACCGGTGAACTCGTTGCGCAATTTTTTGTACATGCCGAACATGTAACCGATCTCACGGCCACCCACACCAATATCACCAGCAGGAACGTCGGTATCGGGACCAATGTGGCGGAACAGTTCCGACATGAAAGCCTGGCAGAACGCCATCACTTCGTTATCTGATTTACCCTTGGGGTCAAAGTCGGATCCACCCTTGCCGCCGCCCATGGGAAGCGTGGTCAGTGAATTCTTGAACACCTGTTCAAAAGCCAGGAACTTCAGAATGCCAAGGTTTACTGAAGGGTGGAAACGCAGACCACCTTTGTAGGGACCAATGGCGCTGCTCATTTCAATACGGAATCCGCGGTTTACCTGAATTTCACCTTTATCATCAACCCAGGGAACTCTGAACATGATAACTCTTTCAGGCTCTACCATACGTTCAAGAACGCGTGCCTTGAGGTACTTGGGGTTCTTTTCAATGAAAGGTCCAACCGAATGGACAACTTCCTCTGCAGCCTGATGAAACTCTTTTTCAGCAGGGTTTCTGGCCTTCAGTTTTTCCATAAAAGAGGTGACATCAAAAGACATTTGGAGCTCCTTGAAAGGGGTTTATTTTAAATTACCAAAAATCCGTATAAAAACAAAAAGCCCGACTTCTCACGAATCATGAGAATCGGGCATCTTCTTCGATACACAATTTTTACACAACGCCATTGTTGTGTAGAATGTACAAATTACCTTATGTGCATTAATTAGTCAAATGTTGAAGCAACAATTATGGATTCTGCCAGCTTTGCCATGGATATGCGACTGTTCATGCTCTGCTTGCGCATCATTTCAAAAGCCTGTTTACCGCTGATCTGTTTCTTATCCATCAGTATTTCCTTGGCTCTCTCAATAGTTTTGCGTTCTTCAAGTTCACGCTCCACTATCTCTTTCATTACCCGCAACTCGGTGTTTTTAAGTAGAACTGCCGCCTGGGTACCTACTGCAGTAAGCATATTTATGTCTTCGCCTGAAAAATCGTATTCCTCCGGAGTGTAGCAGTTGATCACTCCAATAACTTCACCCTCAATACTCATGGGCACGGAAAGCAAAGAAACCAGTCCGTCTTCAATTGCCACTCTTTTATTGATAAAACGGGGATCTTTCTGGACATTTAGCACTTTTATGGGCTCGTTTGTCTGGGCAACGCGACCGGCGATACCTTTTCCCAAAGGGGTATTTGATCTCTGGTTGTATTTTCCCGATTCAGACTGGCATGCGCGAAGAATCAGTTCGCCTTTTGTTTTGTCAAGCAGTAGAATGGAACATATTTTGGATCCAGTAATTTTTGCCGTAACTGATACGATCAGTGCAAGCAAATCATCAAGATAGTTGCGTTCCATAATGGCGCGGCTGATCTCCGCGATTCCCTCCAGGAATCTGGCGCTTGTCATTTCATGATCTTTCGTCAAATTACCTCGACAACCCCGCGGAGCTTGTCACTCCGAGGGAATCGTAGATGTTCAATGTCGCTTTAGATTTGTTAAGGGTGTAGAAATGAACACCCTTAACTCCGTTGTCAATAAGGTCTCTTACCTGTTCAGTAGCCCAGTGTATGCCAACCTTCTCGAAATGCTCATCATCTTCGGCTCGGGAAAGTGCACGCAGAAGCCTTGCCGGGTAACGGGCGCCCAGGGCAAGTTCGGCCATACGCCGCATGCCTTTACGGGTGGTAATCGGCATGATGCCTGCCAAAATGGGCACTTTTATTCCTGCCAGTTCACAACGTTCACAGTAGTCGTAAAAATCTCTGTTGTCGAAAAAAAGCTGGGTGCAGATATAATCAGCACCGGCATCGATTTTTGCCTTGAGAAAATCAAGTTCCTTCAGCCGGTTGGGAGTTTCAGGATGTCCCTCCGGGAATCCGGCAACGCCTATTCCCATCTTTGGGAAATGCTTTTTAATATAGCTTACCAGGTCGGCTGCGTGGCTGAAATCACCGGTAAACGGCAGCACCGAATTGGTGTTTTTTGGTCTGTCGCCCCTAAGTACCATTATATTACTGATACCGTTTGCTTCATAATCCTCAAGGATCGATCTCAGCTCCTTTTCATCCGACCCGACGCAGGTTAAATGGCTCACCACGGTCAGACTGGTCTCTTTCTGCAGTCGGATTACCAAATCGTGGGTAAGCTCCCTTGTCGTGCCCCCGGCGCCATAGGTCACACTCACATAGGCGGGTTGCAAAGGAGTCAGTTCTGAAATTGCTGTGTACAGCTGTTCGGATGCAACCTGATCCTTGGGAGGGAAAAATTCGAAGCTGAAGGAAATTTTGTTACTGTTCAATATCTCTGAGATATGCATCGATGTCCTCAATATTCACCTTGGTATGTGTGGATTTATTGAAAGATACTTAGAAATCAGGGTCTTGTAAAGCAAAGTTATGGTTGAGGCATGTATATATTGATACTTCGGGAATGGAAACATTATGTTGCAGTGGCAATCTGCTTTGATTTGAACAACTCATCATCCCAGCACTGCCTGTATTCAAACAGAGAATAGTACTGGTAACGGCGAAGACGCCTCATAGGACACAGATCATCTCTCACGCATTGAAAATCCATCGAACATAGTCATCAGAGTCTATCAATCACCGAGATCAGGAAATCTGCTAGTAAAACTTGGTTTCCATTTTCGTGCAGTTGAATGATTTCAGATATTAGGTCGTTATACTGGTGTCGGTGTGATAGTAGTCAAATCCGTCAGGGTTGGCTTTCATAAACGGTAGTTTACGCCCTTGGGAATCGCTGACAGTACTATCATGAAATCAGCAAAAAAAAAGACTCGGTAGGGGGGTACCGAGCCTTTGCAAAAAAAGTACAAAGGTTTATTACGGCGCTTTTCCGATTGTACTCTGCAGACGTTTATCCAGATGCTGATAAATGCTTGCAGTGTAGTGGACATAGATAATCTGTCTGTAAGTTCCGGGAGCCGCATTCATTCCCTTTGCATTGAAACCGTTCCAGTAAAGGTCGGCCTCAACGTAATTTCCGGCTTGCGCTTCAAACTTGGAATCCATTACGAAGTCTTTGCTCTTGCCTGAAATTACCAGATTTCCGGCCAGGTCGTAAATTTTAACCTGGACCTCGATTTTGCAGGACCTCAGGGAGTCCTGAGGCGGGACATAGATCACAAATCTTGTTACTGTACCGCCACCACCGTTAGTTACATGGGGATAAGCTCTGGGGTCGTGATAAACGTTCAGAGTTTTAGGAGGTACAAGATTCGGGTCACCTCTGCTTGGGTTGGGAATAGGCTTGGCATTTTCGGGTGGCTGATTACCCAGTCTCACTCTCACTTTTCTGTTGAGAGTATCCGGAGCATTGGACTGAGCTTTGTCGTGCACATAATGAGGAAGAGTCCTGAAGTTCAACAGGTTCTTGGTATCGATATTCTGACCATTAGAGGTAAGGAATATCAGTGTGCTGTCATTTGGTGCAGACTGGAATGTGGCGATTCCATCCAGTAAGTTCTTTTTTACAATGCTGCCGCTGCTGTCTTCCCAGATAAAGAATACTGTGTCAGGCGGGTTATTGATATCCAGAGCGAAACCGTCATGTCTGACTATGCTTTCGCTGAGGGTAACTACGATACGGTTGGCAGCAACCTCTTTCTTCTGATCGTAATATTTAACCACATCCCACACAACTGGACCTGCACCATCAGTGGCTACCAGGTTTGCCGCGCCCACATCTCCAAAAGCGGGGAAGCTTACCGTTGGCTGCCAGGATGTTTGAGGGATTTTCTGCTGCTGGTTTTCCGAAAGAGTGAGAATTAGTACAGAATCGGATGGCTGTCCTGATCTGGTGGCAATGTTCTCCACACCGAAGAAAACAACACTTCTGTTTACCGTGACATCCAGCCCTGCTGTGGAGGATACCGGTTTATTGAAGTGAAGCTCAATGTGATCCAGATAGCCGTTACCGTTCCAGTCGCGGGTGATCGCACTTGCCAGGGTTGTTTTGACTCCGTAGATGATCACTACCACGTGGTCCTGAGCATTGGGGTTATCCTTTGCGGAGGCATTGATGGCACCACTCGCATTGTCATCTGAGTCTGTTGCTTCATAGATGATTTGGATAGCTTCCGGGATTCGTACTTCAGGAATGGTTCCGGTAGTTGACCAGTTGCTGGTGGTTTCGCCGATGTAGTTACCATATCTGTCGTATCCAACAGAGATGATAGACAGAATGTCCTGAGTTTCATGGTTAAGTCTGATAGTGTCACCCAGAGGCACTCTGTTGCCATCCACCAGAACGATGCTGTCAAGCGGTCCGGTTTTGAGCAGGAACGGGTTTGTGGAGGCTGAAATGATGTCATTACCATCTACAAAATTAAGTGATAGCTGGTGAGTAAGGTCCTTGGGTGCGTAATAAAGAGTAAAGAGAACGGTATCACGACCGCTTTGGAATGTCTGACTTACACCTGTTGTAAAACTGGTGGTGAGGGTGACATTCGATGATGCATCTGTTGAAAAGGTCGGTACCGGACATTTATCTCCGCCTTTGCCCAGAATATCTTTATAGTATGCTGGATTGACATTGAGATCATAACTGTAATCACCATGAACCAGTTTATCATCCTGGTTGTAGATGAGCACTTCGGTTCTGATCTGATTTCCGGCGATCAGGCTGTCTGCGGGAGTAATAACTTTAAATTCAGCCCGTACTGGAGGTCCGGGGGTGAAGAGGACCTGAATGGAATCTGGGGTGGTTTCGTTATCGTTTCCAACGCTGACTCTGATCCAGCCATGTGCTGTATCGACTGGAGAAATAAACCACGAAGCGAGGTTTGTTGGCGGAACCTTGAGAGTGCCATTCAAACTTGGTGAATATTCCCAGATTACAGATGATCTAACTGGTTCCCATTCTTGATCAGAAGATCTCTTTCCGATTACAAATAAGGTCGTATCTTGGTTAGTGTTCATTGACAAATCATCAATTAGAACACTTCCTGGATTTACGACAATTTTGAGATCCGTGTAAAAATAATCAATAAGTTGGACCTTCAGAGTATCTGTGTATCCTGTGTTTTTATCCACCGCTACAATACGGGTGATTCCTTTAGCAGAATCCCGGTAGACAATACCTTCTCCCTGGATTTCAATACCTTTTTCATAATGGATGATTGGTGGGTGAGGTGGTTCCAGTACCGCCCAATCAGTGATTTGGGGTATTGTTGGATTCTTGGGGTCAAAGGAACCTGAGGGGCGTATATAGTTTCCATCTTTATCGCGCAAAACGGCAAAAGCACGACTGTATGTTTCCTTGGCGGATATAACCATCGTAGTATCTTTAAACCGCATGGGATCGTTTGGTGAAGTGAGCCTACCATCATTACTAGGTTCAAGTACTAGACTGTTAGGAGGGCCAGGTATGACATATATGTGAATTTGTTGTGTGATTATCCTGTCGCCATACCTATATGTTGCTGTGATGGTATATTCGTTATGGGCTAGAGTGCTCCGGAAAGTTGATTTGTTCCCCATAACGGGGAACAATGTATCCCGTGCAGTGTTAGGGCCTTGAACATCCCAAGTAATTCGATTTCTGAGAGAATCAATCGTTTCGTAATCGGCTAAGAATGTATTTTGAATGTCAAATAGCTTCGCAAAGATATTTTTGCTTGTACCAGAAGTAATAGTATCGTATAACTTGAGTGGAGTCATGCTTGCCGGGTTACCTAAAGCAGGATAGAATACCATTGTTTCTGGGTCGCCAAACCTAACTACTACTACAAGCTGATCAGAAATCGTGGTACTGTTCTTACCTGGTGCAGATGCACTGACTGTACCAGTTCCTACTTCAGTGGCTGTAAGCCTCCACGATATAACACTTGATGTTGGTGGCTGAGTTAGCACAACGAGCCCGTTAAGCGAAAACCTGGCCGGAACCTCTTCCCAGGCCTGATTATCACTACGTCTTTGGCGTACCCAGAGTGTGGTATCTCTTCCGGTTCGAACGTTTACTGTATCTACTGCTTTAAATATACCATTTTCTTTTATTCCAACCTGTAAAGAATCATAAGTTACTTCATCAATAATAAGAGCTACATCATCTTTGAATGTAATTCCTTTTGCAACGGCTGATACGGTTATGCGGGTATTGCCTTTAAGTGCTACCCTGATTGCCCGTCCCTGACCTCTTGAAACCAATTGCCCTTGGGTTGCTGAGGCTATAGCGGGATGCAATGTCCCCCAGGATGCATTTCCGGCAGGTGACACCCAGTTTCCAAATTTATCTCTGAAAATGGCATAAAAGTTACTGTTTTCGGTTTGACTAGGCCCTATCCTTACCGGTATAACTAAGGAATCAATTTCGCGTAAGCTACGGGTTGAGTCATCATCTCTTTCAATAACTACTTGAGAAATATCGCCAGGTTTAACATAAATTTGGACTGAATCCTTCACAGTGACACCGGATCCAGGATCAAAGTACTGACCTTTGATAACTACAGTTGTATAGGCTTTGGTTGGGATAAACATCGCGTCTGGGCTGTTATTATTCCAATGGAACGTACTAGGAGGGTTTACTCCTAGTACGTCTCTCATTGTCCATGTGAATGACCCTGGAAAACTGTTGACTTCTCCCGAATCTGCCCATAAGCGGGCTTTTGCAAATAAGGTGTCGCCAGCTTTGATTGTATCAGAGGGGGTTACTTCAATTTTTAGACTATCTGGGGGAGAAGAAATGATATTGGTTGTTATCCTAATTGAAGAACCTGAAGAATGGCGCTCAGCATAGAAAAGCCTGAAGTCATAACTTTTACCGAGTTCAAGACCTAAATCATCCACAATTACAGTTTCTTCCAATGGCCCATGAATTCCGCCAAGGTCCATAACTAATTTGTTATTTATGAAAACCCAAACATCGTCATCCCCTCTAAATGTGAAGCGAAGACCTTGTTCCATCTTAAACCGCCATACCATTTCCATGGTGAATGAATAGTTATGATTTCGGTTTTCAGTATTCCATTCATTGCCAAAGCCCCGATTATCAAGAGGGAAAAATTCTGCGTTATCAAAATAATATGTACCTGGCTGTCTTGGATCATGACGGAAAACTAGATGCTCATTGATTACTTTATTGATAAATGCTGTATCGTGATTTACTGTGGTCACTCCGCACGTGGTGAAAGGGGTATTAAACTCATTGCCTATTCTAGTTTGGTAAGGAGGATCAGGATCATAACAAGGCTTAGTATAATCACCTTTGCCTCCGCCGTTTGCCCAATCTCTGAACCAGTACTTGATAAAGTTATTGCGATACGGGTTGGAGCCTAATTGAGGTTTAAAATCTGCATCCAGAGTGTTATCAACCATTCCTCTTCTTCGGCCACCTTCATGGGGACATTCAAACTCCGGGTTAGTTCGATCTGAGTGAAAATCATAAAAAGTCACTGGAACCCAGATCGTATCTTTGTAGCTAACTTGGCCCCTTACGTGAATTCCCATGCAGACTAAGAAGGCTAGACCATAACTTAACCGGCTTAACCAGCGATTCGTTTTCATACCCTACATCCCCCTGTGTAAGAAAAAGCGCTTAAACTGCCACAATTTGCGCGATTTAACATTTTTCAGAAATCACTCATATCGGTGCGAGCACACCTTTATATAAATTATACTAAAAACAAATCAACTATATAGTTTTTTTTGCAAAAAGGTAAAACAAATGTTTAATTTCGATGAGGTTAGCCGCTCCTTTTACTCTCCAGAGCAGTTGAGTCACATAAAAAACAGCAGAATCGGCATTGCGGGAGCAGGGGGACTGGGGTCAAACTGCGCTCTCATGCTCGCCAGAAGCGGTTTCGAAAAATTTGTTATTGCCGATTTTGACCTGGTCGAGCCCTCAAACCTGAATCGCCAAGTCTATTTCCCTCAACACGTCGGTAAACTCAAGGCTCAGTGCCTGAGGGAGATAATACAATCTCTCAATCCCAAGGCTGAAATTCAGGCTCATGCTCATAAATTGGATGCACAATCCTGCAGGCACATTTTTGCAGACTGCCAGGTTGTCGTGGAAGCTTTCGATCGGGCAGAAGCAAAAGCCATGATTGTGGGTGAGTTTTTAAACTCTTCCAAGCTGCTTGTCAGTGCCAGCGGGTTGGGCGGATATGGAGACAGTGACCGAATCGTGACCAGAAAAGTGAAGGAGAATTTTTTCCTGGTGGGGGATCAGGAGTCCGCAGTGGGGCAGAGTGTCAAGCCCTATGCTCCCTGTGTTGCCATTGCTGCCGCTAAACAGGCGGATGTTGTTTTAAACTGGGTTCTTGGTTCCGGAACTGTTTAAATCTTTAAGGGCAGCTATTCGTAATCCCATTTGAACTTTGAATGATCGGACCTACTATGAGTGATATGCGTAAAATCGAACTTTCCATACATGGAATGCACTGTGCGAACTGTGCACGTAATCTGGAACAGGCTCTGCAGAAAAATCCCCACATATCCTCCGCTGAGGTGAATTTCGGAACTGAAAGCGCCCGGGTTGAATACGACAGCTCGTCACTTACGACAACGGATTTGGAGAAAATAGTCACCGATACCGGATACCGTTTAGTACAGGATTCTCTCTCTTTCACGGTGTTCGGAATGACCTGTGCATCATGTGCAAACAGTGTACGTCAGGAGTTGCTTAAGCTTCCGGGGGTACTGGATGCATCCGTAAACCCCTCAACAGATTCTGCACAGGTCGTCTTCACACCTCAGTCCATCGGTCCCAGGGAAATCCGGGAGGCAGTCACTAAAGCCGGCTACGAATACCGTGGACTCATAGATGAAACTGACAGAGGAGAAGAAGCAGAGGTTCAGCGAAAGCGTGAGCAGAGAAACCGGATTTTACAGATAGTACTTTCGTTCGGGGTGAGTGTTCCCCTCATGTTTCTCATGTTCAACCATCAGTTGGTCACCCTGCTTGTGTCCTGGATAATGTTTGCAGTTGCAACTCCGGTTTTTCTTTACGTGTCCTGGCCGATTTTTACCGCCGCAATCAAAGCGCTGCGTTCCAGAAATCTCACTATGGATGTGATGTACTCCATGGGTATTTTCACCGCCTATGCTGCAAGTGTTCTTGGAACTGTGGGAATACTGGACCGGCATCAGTTTATGTTCTACGAAACAGCCATTATGCTTTCCGGCTTTTTGACGCTGGGCAGATTTTTGGAATCACGGGCACGCGGGAAAACCTCAGAGTCTATAAAGAAGCTGATGAATCTTGCTCCTAAAACGGCAACCATAATCACTGATAAAGGTGAAAAAGTGGTGGCTGTGGAAGATATTTCGATTGGAGATGTAATATTTATAAAACCGGGAGAGAGGATACCTGTAGATGGAGAAGTTATAGAGGGTGAAAGCTCGGTTGACGAAAGCATGCTTACGGGTGAATCGCTTCCAGTTCACAAGAGGGTGGGAGCGGAAATGGTTGGAGGTACTGTTAACCGGAATGGTGTTTTGAAATTCAGAGCTACTAAAGTGGGTAAAGACACCATGCTTTCGCAGATAATTCGTCTTGTACGGGAAGCTCAGTCGTCAAGACCTCCTATTCAGCGTATTGCTGACGGCGTGGTGGCCTGGTTCATACCTGTAGTTCTCGGCATTGCTGTACTGGCTTTCTGTGGATGGTACTTCATTGCGGGTGAAACGCTGCTGTTTTCATTGACTACTCTGATTGCGGTACTGGTTATCGCCTGTCCGTGTGCTCTGGGATTGGCTTCTCCAACTGCAGTAACCGTGGGAATCGGTCGAGGAGCTGAAATGGGAATTCTCATTAAAAATGGTGAAGCTCTGGAAAATGCGCAAAGACTTACCACTGTAGTGTTTGATAAAACCGGGACTTTGACTCAAGGGAAGCCGGTGGTGACTGATATTGTTGTTTGGACCGGTACCGAAAAAGAGTTGCTCGCATCTGCTGCATCGCTGGAAAAGAACTCCCAGCACCCGCTCGCTGAGGCGGTGGTTGAGAAAGCAACCGGGGAGGGAGTAGCGTTTAGTCAGTGTCGGGAGTTTGGTATCATTGAAGGTGCCGGAGTGACTGGTATGCTTGAATCACATAAAATTTTTGCAGGTAACTTCAAGGGGGCTGTTCAGTCCGGAGTAGTGATCAGTTCCGAAAAGGAGAAACAGATTCAAGTTCTCGAGAATGAGGGCAAAACTGTTGTTGTGATTTGTCAGGATACATCGGCACTGGGTGTTATTGCTGTCGCCGATACTGTCCGAAGTACTTCATTAAACGCAGTCAAAGCTCTGCACGATATGGGGCTCAAAGTGATGATGCTTTCCGGTGATAATGCGAGAACTGCTTCTGCCGTAGCTAAGCTGATTGGAATAGATGATGTTCTGGCGGAAGTTCTGCCAAACGAGAAATCCCTAAAAGTTAAAGAGCTGCAATCTCGCGGTGAAGTGGTGGCGGTAGTCGGTGATGGAATAAATGATGCTCCGGCTCTGGTTCAGGCAGATGTGGGAATAGCGATGGGAGGCGGAACCGATGTCGCAGTGGAAAGTGGGGAAGTTGTGCTGGTCAAAAGTGATCCGCTGGGAGTTCCTGCAGCTATTCAACTGGGACGAAAGCTTATGGGAAGAATCAAATGGAATCTTTTTTGGGCTTTTGCTTACAATGCTGCCCTCATTCCATTGGCAGCGGGTATTTTCAATCCACTGTTCGGTTGGACATTCCGACCGGAATTGGCCGGTTTGGCTATGGCTTTAAGTTCGGTTACTGTGGTAACACTTTCACTTCTATTGAAAAGTTATACACCTCCCATTTTAAATAATTTGCAATTATAGCTTTTCGAAAAGAGTAACCCAGGTCCCTCTCAGTAAAATAACAATCTTCCGGGATGAAGAACGGTTCAGTTATTGCTTCACAATACAAAGATTTGTGGATGCAAAAAGCTGGGAGGTTTTATGAATTACGATGAATTGCTTAAAAATCTTGCAGTGGAAGGTGTATCCGATATTCATTTCAAGGTGGGTAGACCACCACTGCTGAGAGTTAGAGGCTTCTTAAAGGCTGTTAATGCTCCCCATCTCCAACCTCAGGACACGCTTGACCTTGCAAAACATTTCCTCGGGCAGAAACACTGGCAGGAATTCAGCCAATGCATGGAGATCGATACTTCCTATTCTTTAAGCGGTTACTGCAGATTCAGAGTGAACGTGTTCAGACAAAGAGGCAGTTTTTCCTTAACTTTAAGAATTATTCCTTATAAAGTGCCCACCCTTGAGGAGCTGGGGGTTCCAGACGTAATAAAAAAGCTGTCTGAATCCAAGCGTGGCCTCATTCTGGTAACCGGAATTACAGGTAGCGGGAAATCATCGACACTTGCCGCAATGGTTGATTACATAAACAATTTATTTGCATATCATATCATAACCATAGAAGATCCAATTGAATTTCTGCACAGTGACATACTTTCATCAATAAACCAGCGCGAGGTCGGACTCGATACTGGAGATTTCTCCACTGCATTCAAGGCTGCATTGCGACAGGATCCTGATGTCATAATGGTGGGAGAACTTCGGGATGCTCAAACGATGGAAATTGCATTGCGTGCAGCAGAAACGGGTCATCTAGTACTATCAACTGTCCATACCACCGATGCCAAAGAAACCATCGGAAGATTTGTTGATTCATTTCCTCCTCATCAGCAAAAGCAGATACGTCTCCAGCTTGCATCCAATCTTAATGCAGTAATATCCCAGCGCCTGCTTAACCGTGCCGACGGTACCGGGCTTGTACTGGCTTCTGAAGTTATGGTTGTAAATGCAGCAATAAGAGACTACATTCTGGATCCCTCGAAAACCTTTGAAATTATAGATAACATGGCTAAAGGAAGAGACCTGTATGGTTCTCAGACATTTGATCAGGCAATCCTGGATTTATTAAATTCGGGCCTTGTAACGGAAGAGGAAGCGCTATTCAATGCCACGAGCACCAATGATTTCAAGTTGAAACTAAGTCTGAAGTAGACAGCGGGGGAAATCCTTTAGTAGGTGAGTACCTCTTTTTCACAAAATTAAAAAATGTCTGGGCAGTGATTTTGTCCCTAGATTGTCAAATTTCTGTTGTCGCTGCGATTATCTGTTCAATGGTGGTGATTCCTTTCAGGGCCATTTCGATTCCCGCCTTGCGGAGAGTTTTCATACCCTCTTTCTCGGCCTGTTCCTGGATTTCGATAGTGGAACTGTTCTTGAGAATCATTTTGCGAATGGTTCTGGAGACAGTCAGCAATTCAAAAATTCCAGTTCTTCCTGAATACCCGGTTCCGTTACAGGTCACGCACCCGATTCCTTTGTACAATTTGGGTACCGATGCGGGGTTTAACCCAAGCCCTTCAAGCAGTTCGGGATCGGGTATGTACTCAGTTTTGCATTTTGGACATATTTTTCGCACCAGCCGTTGCGCTATGATTAGATTGAGTGATGAACCAAGCAGCAACGGAGGAACTCCTATGTCAACGAATCGTGCTATGGAGCTTGCTGCATCGTTAGTATGAAGAGTTGAGAACACAAGATGCCCCGTGAGGGCCATTTTTATGGCGATATCAGCAGTTTCTTCATCACGTATTTCACCAATAAGAACGATATCGGGATCCTGTCTGAGAATTGATCTTAGGGCATTGGCGAATGTCAAACCTATTTTCGTGTTGACATGTACTTGGTTTATTCCCTCCATGTGAAACTCGACCGGATCTTCAACAGTTATAATATTGCGAGTAACATTTTTTACTATTTGTAAGGCACTGTAGAGCGTGGTCGATTTTCCGCTTCCTGTTGGGCCAGTGACAATGATCATACCATAGGGTTTTGCGATTTGTGATCTGAAGATGCCTTCATCGTAGCTGGTAAACCCCAGATTAGCGGTGCTTTTTTCGAAAGCCTCCTTGTCCAAAATTCTCAGAACAGCTTTCTCCCCGAAAATGGTAGGCAGAATAGAAACTCTAATGTCGACCTCACGATTGGACATTTTTATCACCATTCTTCCATCTTGGGGAAGTCTCCGTTCGGCAATATTTAAATCTGACAGTATTTTAATTCTGGCAATTATGGCATGATGTGATTTTTTAGGAGGGGACATAACCCTTCGCATGTCTCCATCGATACGATATCTGACCATCACATCCTTTTCCATAGGTTCAATGTGAATGTCACTCGCCTTGTCTCTTATGGCGTTTGTAATAAGCATGTTCACAAGTTTGATTATTCCCAGTTCCGCACCTGCCGCAGCCATTTGTTCAAGATCAAATTCTTCTTCTTTGCTCTTGATGTATTCGACATCATCGCCCAGATCTGCCACCAGTCTTGATGCATCTTTATGAGAAGATATGTCTCGATAGAATCGTTCGATGGAAGTGGTGATATCCTCTTTTTTGCCAAGTATGGGAATAATTCTAAGATCGGCAGTATCCCTAAGGGTATCAAGGAGTCTAAGATCCAGCACATCTGTCATAGCGACTAAAAGTTCATCCTCCTTTTTCTCCAGAGCGACACAACAAAATCTCCTTGCCATATGTTCTGGAATAAGAGCAACCACATTCATGTCTGCGGAAGCATATTGGCGAGCGGTGGCGAGCGGTACATCAAGCTGACTCGAAAGAAAGGATGTTTTTTGGTCTTCATCGATGTATCCAAGTTCAACAAGTGCATCGCCCAGCCGTTTGCCTGTTATTTTCTGATGATCAAGCGCTTTTTTGAGTTCAATGGCATTAATCAATTTATGATCGACGAGTAACTGACCGAAAGCCTGATGATGAGAACCGATTTCAGCTTTGGATGTTTTTGACTTGGCTATTGTAGTGCTTACAATATGTGTTCTGATAATTTTTAGAAAATTGTTCGGTTTCAAGGGAAGGAACAGAATGTCGTCGGAAGGGAGTTCAAGACGGTGTTCTTCAATAAATTTGCGGTCTTTTTCCCGTGCCGCGCAGATGACAATCTGATATTGGGCCTGCTTCTTCAGCAGCCCAATATCTGTACAGTATCGATTGAAATCGGCCATCTTCTCCAAAACCGCAATTGCCAGATCACATTTTGCATTAACCGGATTCGCCAGGCTGTATTTACAAATATCGACAGGGTTTCCGGAGTCGATAAGTGATAGAAGCTTGCTTAAGTAGTTGAACCCGGCATCTGAATATCCCAGAAGAGCGACAGTGAGAGATGCTGTGCTTTTTTCAATGATTGCGGTTTCCATTCTGTTCTCGCTTTTTGAATTTATCAACTCTGCTTTCAGGTAATATCAACAAAATCCAAGCCAAATCAGGTGAGCATGCATTTTCGGAAATCTTCCTGATCCAAACTAACCGAAAGTGCATCCTGCTCATATACCAGGCCAGCCTTTACAGCTGCAGCCAGGGACTGATTCATGGTCTGCATACCGAATTTTGCCCCAAGCTGAATATGGTTGTCGATGTTGTGCAGCTTGTTTTCTCTAATTATGGCCTTTATGGCGGGAGTGGCAACCATTATTTCCAGCACCAGTTGCAGACCACCTCCTATTCTAGGCAAAAGAGACTGGGTGAACACACAGTTAAGACTCATCGCCAATTGGGTGCGAATCTGCTGCTGTTTGTCACCCGGGAAAACATCTACGATGCGTGAGAGCGTCTGTGAACAGGAATTTGTGTGCAGCGTAGCAAAACACAAATGGCCCGTTTCTGCTATGGTAAGGGCTGCCTGAATCGATTCAGCATCACGCATCTCGCCTAGAAGAACGACATCCGGGTCTTGTCTCAGAATACTTCTAAGAGCATTGTGAAATGATTTGGTGTCAGCCTGAACTTCTCTCTGGTCGACTGTGCATCTGGAATGGTTGTGTAAATACTCGATGGGATCTTCAATAGTGATAATGTGCTGTGACCTTGTCGCATTAATTCTGTCGATCATGGCTGCCAAAGTGGTTGACTTGCCGCAACCAGTTGGTCCGGTAACCAAAACAAGTCCGTTTGGCTTTTCACACATCTGCTGCACTACGGGAGGAAGACTTAATTCTTCAAAAGAAAGGATCTGGTACGGTATCCGGCGGAAAGCACCTGAAACAGAACCTCTCTGCATGTAAACGTTGGCTCTGAAACGGGAAAGATTCTGGATTCCGAAGGAGAAGTCAACCTCCCAGTCCTCCTCCAGTTTCTTCTGCTGAAACTCACTCATAACCTGATAGCAAAGCTCCAGGGTCTTGTCCGGAGTTAAGATAGCATAATCAAGGGAAACCAGTTTCCCGTTCAGGCGGACCTGAGGCTGCTGACCGACGCTTAAAAGTAGGTCGGTGGCATTGTTTCGTACAACAGTTACTAATAGATCACGGATATGAGAAACCGGTTCTGCCGGTTTCCGAACTTGAGCGGTATTATATGCTTCCTGAATCATTTCTTGTTCCTCACTTGGAGCTGGACGTGTTTGTTAGCTCATTTTTATTCGTATTCGGAACAACTCTGCTCTGCTCACCGGAATGCGTTTCAGCAGATGGTGGTTCAGAAATTGGTACAGCTTTGACTTCTCCCTGAGACTTGGGAACCATAGAGGCATTTTCTTCGAGAGAGGAACTATTCAAATCCAACTGTGATTGCATTATTTTGGAAATTTCTGAAGGATCATTGATTATCCTCGGAACAACTTCCACTATAAGATTTTTCCTCTGATTCACTTCTCTTCGATTCTGGAAAAGCAGTCCGATAACGGGAATGCTGCCCAGAATCGGCAATTTCCGGATTTCCATTGAACGATCTTCGGACAAAAGACCGGCAAGCAAAACAGTCTGCCCGTTTTCGACTCTCACTGTTGTATTTGTCTTACGGACTCGAACCAGAGGAATGTCACCGTTTGGTCCCTTCCAGCCGACAATATTTGATACCTCAGGTTTGAGGTTGAGAGTTATCTGACTCTGATCGTTAACATGGGGTGTCATGGTCAGGAGAACCCCCACATTTTCCTTCTCAATCTGCTGGTTTACACCACCGGAAGCTGAAAGATTGTACGACTGGATTACGTAGGGAACAACTTCTCCGATATGCAGAGATGCTTCCCTGTTGTTAGTTGTTGTCAACTTTGAATCCATCAAAATGCGTGCATCACCGTTTGACAGCATAAGGTCAAGTGCAAGTCTTAAATTGATCGGCCCCCGGATAGCTCCCTGTGCGCTGAATGCCTGGTCAATTGGTTGCGAGGGTATAGCTATACCAGATTCAACGGGGGAGAGCTGACTCCAGTTCAGACCGTATTGGCCCAGCCTGTCCATGGAAACCTCTAATAGTCGGGTTTCAAGCAAGACCAGTATATGAGGGTGATCTATTGATTTTACAATTCTTTCGATTTCCAGTATTATTCTGGGGCTGGTATAGCAAATAAGCCTGTTGCCGCCTTTATCTACTTTGATGTTTTTAGTCAAGTCGGAAAGATTGGTTGCAACTTCTTCAGCTTTTGCATATTTTAATTCCACCACATACGATGAAAGTCCCACTTCGTCCTTAAGTTTACCCGGTTCTGCAATGAGAATTGAATTGCCGATTATTTCATATGAAAGACCGGCAGCTCTCACAAGTAGATTTATGGATTCATCCAGAGGGGTCCTGTTGAGAATGATAGTGATTTTTTCCCGTTCAACCCCTTCTCCCACCACAAAATTCATTCCTGATCTATCAGCCAAAATTCTGAGCACCTCTGAGAGGTTGGCGTCTTTGGCGGTGAGGGTAATCGGTGATTTCAGAGCCGGATTGGCATCTTCGGTAACAATAGGAGAATATTTTCTCTCTGCCTGTGCAATGGCAGGGAGGTGCGTTGACAAAATCAAGGCGCAAACTCCCACTGTGCATGTGATGATATTTGAGCGTTTCAAGGAAAACCTCCTTTAAAGGGTGTTTACTATGATTATTTGCTTACTTGTTTTTTCTTGAGCTGCTTCCGTCAATTCTGTAGGTAAAAATTTCCCCATCACTTTCCATGTATATATGTTCACTTGTAATTTTAGTGATTTTTCTTCCGGCCACTTTGTCTCCTACTTCTACGGAAAATGAACGTTCGCCATTCATAACGACTGCAGTGTAGGTTTTTCTGCTGTCTTCATAAATGATTGCAGTTAGCTTTACAGGATCAATTTCTGCCTGAAGGGCTGGATTACTGTCAACGACTGCTTTTTCAACTTTTTTCCTGGCGATTCTGGGGGGAGCGGGCCTTGTGGCAACCAACCGCTCTCTTCCGGTCATGGGGTCCTTTTTTCCGACGTAACCAAAACTTGCTCTGAGAGCAAGTTCATTTTCCAAACGGGTAACCATATCTATGAATTTCTGATCATATCCCTCAGATGTTTTGAGGGCTTCCTTCACAGTTTTCTCAAAATGCACTCTTTGGGAATTGATTCGAATCCCCATTGCGAAGGCAAGAAGAACTGCCAGTGATGAGGCAATAATTAGTGGAGTGTACTTTTTCATTTACTCTGCCTTTCTCAAACTTTTTTAACACGGTAGGTGTTTACTCTCATTTTTATCTTAACACCTTTATTGTTTGTTTTCAGTTCATCTGAAACATCTGTCAAATCCACCTCAAAGGACTCAATGGAAATTATTCTTCTGCTGTTTTCGAACTTGGCACAAAGCTCTCCGAATCTGAAAAAGTCCCCCTCGATTTCTATGTCATATCCGAAAGTGGTAACCCGATCAGCAGTAATTGGCCTGATTGGCTTGACAGAAACAAGCTTCAATTTCAAATCATTGACACATGAAGTAACAAAGTCAAAGAATACAGATTCGTGAGAGGCAGTGTCGGGCTGTCCGGCAAAATCCATGTTTTTAAAAACCAGGTCGCGTACATGATTTAGATTCTCCTGTACGATTTTTGCAGTGGCCAACTTATTAGAAACGATTATTCTCTGCTTTTCCACATTTTTGAATGTTTCCTGAAACTTCGCAAGATAAAGCCGGTCTGCTATGATTACCCCTACAGTTATCAGTATGACAAACGCAAGTAACATTTTTCCTGTTCTGATAATCATCTGGTTGCCCCCATTCTAAGCGAAGAATATTCAAAACTCACCCTTTCCCTTTCGCCTTCATCGGATCTTACCGCTGAATTGAGAAAAGTGATGGGGAACACATCATTATAAGCGTCATCGGTACGCAGGTTGTTCAGATAGTTGTCCAGTTCAACAAGTTGCTCCTGCCTGGGAGTGATATAGCCGTATCCTTTCACTGTAAAACTGCTTTGCTTGAAACCGAATTGAGTAATCCAGTAGGAGATTGGCTGAGAATCAGGCAGGTGACTGGCCATGGATTCAAGTTTTCTTGTCCAGTAAACTCTTTTTGTCTGCAAATGATCGAGAAGCTCGATATCTGCTTTGTCCACCGTCATCTGAGTCTGCTTGTACTTCTTGTATTCCGCTTCGACCCGGGCTAACTTATCTCTTTCCTCCTGGATAAGATGTCGCATACTGAAAATCTGGAGCGTTGAATAGAATGCAGAAACCAGCAAAAATCCGAAACAGGACAGAGAAATTAGAAGTACACTGAGCTTCTGACTCTGCGCCCTTCTCTCCTCTTCTCTGATTGTCCTTACCAGATTAACATTGTACTTAATCACAGATGACTCCTTTTTAGATTATAAACGGCTTTCCCCATCAGGCTCTCATCGCTAGTGCAGCTGCAAGCTCGTATTTTCCCGGCAGAATCTGTTTTTTCTGATTAAGTCTCTGAGCGGTGTCAAGAGTGACCACATTCAGGCCTGTTCTGTGACATAAAGCGTCACAGAGTCTGTGAGCAGCATAATTACCAAGAAGGTAAATTGAGTTTATCTTTCCGCTCTGGTATGTGGCTTCGTAAAAAGAAATAGATTTTATAATTTCATCGGCAAAAGATTCCATTCGCCTGGCCGCCAGGTCTGGTGTAATTGTCTGCTCCGATTGATCTCCAAAGATTTCATACGCATTGAAGTATATGGAGCGGTTAAAGAATGAACTGGAATCCCCATCGATGACTAGAGTACTGGTTTCCGGTCCCACATGGATAACCACATAGATTTCATTTTCGCTTTTGTCCTTTCGTAGAGCCCAAAAGGAGTTTGCAACCGCAAGGGGGAGAACATCGACCACGAAGGGCTTAATTCCAGCTTTCTCAAAACTGCGCAGGTGC
Organism: Fibrobacterota bacterium; assembly: GCA_023436205.1. GTDB lineage: Bacteria > Fibrobacterota > Chitinivibrionia > Chitinivibrionales > Chitinispirillaceae > JAEZKC01. The sequence continues at coordinate 23,312 of JAEZKC010000139.1, read as the reverse complement.
TTGTTAAGCAGTATACTGGATACTGCACTCACCACTACTGGCACAGTGTCACTCTTTCTCATGGGATCGGTCGGGAGAAAATGAAAATCAACTGTGGCACCACTAACCTCAAACGGAATGATTTTACGTATTTCAAGTTTTAACATGGACTTCATTTCCTCATCGGGTACTTTCCTGACGGCAATCTGGGCCGCAAAAGTTTGTTTTCCTGAAACGCAGGTCACAACCTTGTCGGTTAGTGAAATGGACATTTTTTCTTTTATCCTTTTGAGCGCTTCAATTAAAACCGATTCGTCTTTGAATTTCCCTCTTACTTCAGCAGCATTGATGATGCGGCAATCCTCCTGCCGGTTTTGTCCCCAGCTGAGTCTTACCGCTCGGATCGACTGAGAGTCCTGCTCCAAGCCAACTGTTGTTTTGTTAAGCTGTTTCATGTCACCACTCACTTTCCGATGTTCTCAACTTTTAGGTATGTTAATTTCAGAATAATTATTTTTAACAATTGAGTTCACGATTGATCCGTCGTCATTTAATTCAACTATACTTAGTCCGGGAGCAGTTTTTGCTCTCCTGTCGTGAAGAACACGAACAGTTGGTTCATTTACTCCGTGGGGCGGATCCCACCATTTGTTTATAGAAACGGAACCGATTATAGTAAATTCCGTTTTGTTTACTCCCGTAGCATTTATGGTTCCATTGGCAGATGCTGCAACCAGTTGAGCGGTGAGTACAGGGTTTTTTGATCCACCCTGTTTTGCAACGCTTAAATCAATAACACTGCCGGAATAGATTGCCAGTATGTCATCAGTATCTACCCCGTAATTATTGGCTCCATCATTGGTTGTAAGAGAGACCCCGTCGTATTTGAGGCTCCCCTCATTTAGATCTACAGTAATTTTCTTTCCTGGATCGGTCATAACTGTTACGTTCCCTTTCATGGTACCGTCTTTAATCGTAAGGTCAAAGTTGTTGGCTCTTACTATAAGTGGCTGGGCAGAGCTGTAGGTGTGCTTGGTCCCGTCGTAGGTATAATAGGGGGTACCATTATCCACTCCGAAAGAGAGCGTGTTGCTTGCGGAGGCTTGGAGGATATGGATATCTATTCCAGTGGGATCGTAGTGCACATCCAGTTTTGGTCCGTTTGGATTGTAAGAGTCAAGAAAGACCTGGTCAAGCAGTTCGGCTGTATTTGCCACTTCGCTTTTAACCCCGGAATTGTAATTGTTCCGTCCGATGCCGTAGTTACCGTAAAAATCTGTCGGAGCTTTATTGTAAACAGTGACTGGACCATTAAATGTCACTTTGTTCGACGCCTCATTTCCGGTAGTCGGGTTGAAGAGCCAGAGTGGCATATTGGAATGAAAAGGGCCGATGAAGGTTTCAGAACGCAACCCCTTAAAATTCCCGGTAGCGGTATAGGCATCGTTGACAAAGTATCCATAAGCTCCGCTTGTGATGTCCTTTTCTGACAGTATCCAGCTTAATTTTTTACTATATGGAAGGAGATCTGAGGCGGCAGTGGAGATGACCTTAATGGAGTCGTTGATAGTTTCTAAGGTTATAACTACATTGAAATCCGGATAGACGTTTTTCTGCTCTGGAGAAATAGTGCTCAAGAGATCCGTAATTCCAGAACCGGCAATAGTTTGATCCCAGTTAGCCTGGTTTTTCAGCCAGGCGGTTCCAATGAGAAGACCAGCTTCGGCTGCTAGAAAAGCCCTGGAATCACCATATGCCTGATATTCATGATTAATGGTAGTTCTGGTGACTCCGGAGTACCCCAGCGCTCCGATAGCCATGATAATGCTCAGAGCCAACACTCCCACCAGGGCTGATCCGCTTTTGCTTTTAAGAGCTTTTTTCAGATACGACATAAATAGAGGCCTTTTATAGTTGTGAGTTGGTACTGTTTTTTACTATTGGTAAGTCTTAAAACTATGTCAACTTCAATTTGCTTTCTTAAGTTGGAGAGAATAAACTTACTCTGTGCCTCGTCCACCTGGACCTGATCTCCATCGATTGTGAATGACTTCCAGATTAATCCTGCACCGGAATATGTGTCAAGCTCTTCAACTGAATTGTTTGTGAAACGAAAGCCACCCACTACTTCTGTACCTTTATACATTAAGATTTCTTTTGTTGCCTTTGGCGCGGAGCTGGAATAGCTGGACAGATTTTCATCAGTGGAAAGAATCAGGGTGGCTTCTCTGGCTTTGCTTGAGATTTCTTCAAGAAGCGTTTCGTACTGGCGTTGCATTCTGAGATTTGCGGCCACTTTTCTAGTTTCGTTTGTATACATCATGAAAAGTGAGAATCCGGCACCGGCAAGTACTGCTGTCAGTATGCCCGCTACAACTACTTCTACCAGGGTAAATCCTGAGCACCTGTTCGTTTTCATTTTGCATTCGCCAACCATTTTGAAAGAGTTACCGATTCGCTGCTTCCGTCTACTTCCTGCCAGCTGAGAGTTATTGCGATTTTCTTGATCATCATATTTGTGCTGCTCACAGTTATCGTGTCTTCACTGACAGTCCCGCTCATGTGGGCTTTGAGCTGCATACCCTGATTTTCATCAATGACTACGCTGTCATTTACAACAGTTACTGGTCCTGGAAAGCTGCGGTAGTCAAATTTTTGTTCAAGTTCCTTTTGAATGATCGTCCGAGCGAGACGACGGTGATAGTCTACAATCTGCATATCACGTCCTTTACGGACAACAGAAACGATAGCAACTATTGCAATGGTTAAAATCAGCGCTGATGTGAGAAGTTCAACGAGAGTGAATCCTTTCTGGTTCTTGAGAACCAGTGCTGAATATTTCATTCTCTTAACCTCAATTGGTGAATGGTACTGTGCTGGTTAACCCGGATCTGGTTTTATGAGTCACCGTTATGTCGGTAGTACCGATGGCTATGTCGTAAGTGTCTTCATCATAGAAAAGCTTTAATTGACCTAGAGTTGGTACTGCACCGGTTTTGCGCCAATATGCGTTGGCAGCAGCTGCCGCAGTCTGAGCCAGATTGTCCACAACCCCCTGTCGGGTATCCTGAACATAACCGTTGTAAAGAGGAATGGCAACTGCGGCCAGAATGGCCACAATGAGGGACACCACTACAACTTCGATTAATGTGAATCCGTTTCGATTACTGTTTAACATATGAAACACTCCATAATTAGTCGCCATGCCGCTAAGCATGGCGACAACAATCGTTTTAGGGTTGTCCGTAGTTATAAGTGTCGGAAGAAAAAGTTTTGGTACCCTTTGTATAGCTTGCTTGAACCGTCATTGTGGTGGTATTTAGGGTGACAGTATACCCCTTGGGAATGGTTATGATATTAGCAGCAGCATTGGTTGCATCGGCATTGGGAATTGAAATTTTGCCGGAAGCACTTGCTGTTGCAGCGGTAATCCATGTATTGGCCGGTGTATTTCCCTGTTGGAGTGCAGCTCCAAACCCGCTGGCAACCGATCCGGCGAGGTTGTTTGCCACGTTGGTTCTGGAATCTTCAATATATCCGTTATAAAGAGGTATTGCCACCGCGGCCAGAACAAGAACAATCACTGCCACCACGATTACTTCCACCAGAGTGAAACCTTTTTGATCTTTGATTTTTCTGAGCATTTTTAAATCTCCTTCTAGAGTGCCAATCTTACTGTTCTTTGGTCGTTTAAAGGCATAAATCTGTAATCATGTTGTAAATTCGTCTTTGATAGCCTCTCTTTCTGTCCAGCCCCCCGGACCCTGCAATTATTTCCTGCTGTTTGTAAAACATTCGGACACCAGCTGTCCTGAATTCATTTAATCATTTTTCCCAGCATGAATACTGGCATGTAAAGCGCTATAAGCACCGACCCCACGATTCCTCCCAATATGACAATGAGAAAGGGTTCTATTATGGAGGCCAAGGAATCGACGGTGTTTCGTATTTCTCTTTCGTAGAATTCTGCAGCCTTGCGCAGTAGTTCATCCACTTTGCCGCTCTCCTCACCGGTGGATACGAGCTGAGTAACCAGAACCGGGAAGACCTGTGTTTTGGTTAGTGCGGAGCTGAGCATTTCACCCTTTTTGAGATTTCCATAAACCTGCTCCAGAGCCTGAGCATAAAGCTTATTGTTAACAACTGCACCGGATATCTGAGTGGCTTCCAGAATGGGGGTTCCGCTGTTCATAAGCAGCGACATTGTCCTGCTGTAAATTGAAAGTATGTTCTTTTTTATGATGCCACCGAAGACAGGAAAACCGAGAGAGTATTTGTGAAAGTAAAATTTAACAGTGTCGTTTGTAAGCGCAATCTTGATGCCGATCATCAGGCAGATAAGAATGCCGATGGTAAGTGGGAAATTGTTTCTTATGAGTCGGGAAATGGAAATCAGCATAAGAGTGGGCCCCGGAAGCTTCGCATTGAAACTTGAATACATGTCTTCAAAAACAGGAACCAGCCAGACAAGAATTCCTATTATCATAGCGGTAACGAAAAATGCTATGGCCGCAGGGTATCGCATTGCCGCCTTCACCTTGGCTTTCATGGCTTCCACGTTTTCCATGTAGGTGGCGAGCTGATCGAGAACAACGTCCAGAGCCCCCGATACCTCCCCGGAGCGTACCACCGATACGTACATGTTATTGAAAGCTCCCGGATGGCGGGCGATAGCATCGGAGAAGGTACTCCCATTGGAAATGTCTTCGGCAACCAGGGCTATTACACGCTTGAACACGGGCTTTTCCGATTTCCCAAGCTGCTCCAGTGCCTTCGCCAGAGGGACCCCACCCTCAAGCATTGTTGCTAGTTGTCGGGTGAAAAACACCACTGCCCGGTAAGGTACCTTGTTCTGCATGCGCAGAATTCCTTCATTCACTTTATCCCAAAAACTTCTGTTTTTTACTGTTCCGTCGAAATTGAGCTCCTCCACGGAAACTGGCACCAGGGTCTTTTCTTCAAGCCTCTCGAGAATATCATCCACCGTGGCCCCGTCAAGACTTCCCGTAAGCAGTCGATCTTGCATGTCTCTGGCTTTATAGACGAACTTAGGCATAGCTTCATCTCTCCAATCAGGTTTTGTTAATCTTCAAAAGAGATCTCTTCAGCCATCTTTTCCTGGCGATTTTTCAATTGCTGATAACCGGGAAAAAATCTCCTTATCTCTCTTTCGGTTTCCTGAAATTCTCTGTCCTGCTTGAGAATTATTCCAAACTGAAGCCATACGGATGATTTGTATGGTTCTCCGTCTTTCCAGCTTTGGGATAGTGCTCCGGCCGTATTCATTCCACCACTGAGGTATACACCGCTCTCGGGGTCGTGGAGAGTGAGGGAACTGTAGAATCTGGTTTGTTCGAATGTGCGGTTGGAAGACACTTTGGTGCTGCTGTTTTTGAGCTGGAAGTCGTATAAGTAATAGCTGCCACCAAGCTCCAGGTCTACGTAGTTGTTCAGATGGACGATTAGCCCGGCAAAGGGGGAATGCAAAAGACCCACAGATGAGTAGTTTACGTTCTGACTACTGACATAGTAGGATTCTACACCGGCTGTGAGAGAAAGCATCTTTTGAAACTTGGGAATGTAGAACGCTGCTCCGGCGGAAGCCGATACACCAGGATCGCCCTTGAATTCAAAAAGAGAATCTTTAAACCCCAAACGGCTGCTCCCGGCTCCCAGAGATAAGCGAAGAAGCGTAACTGGCGAATACTGGATTTGGAACAGGTGAAGAATGTAGCTTGCTTCACTTTGATCTTCCAGCAACAGCTGACCGCTGGCAGTACCGGAATATTCCACCCCCAGAGAGTTGGAACCCATATCCTGTACCGGAATCACAGCTGAAAGAGGGAGTGTAGTACATAAAACAATTGATAAACTCTGCAGCAACCTGTTCATGATAATCCCCTCTGTTAAAACATATTTAAGCATGTAAGCGCATTGTTGTTATCTTTAAACCAGCTCCTATCGTGTGAAGCTCCCGTTTGTATACAAGAGCAATTAGAGTTCCATAGGAATTCCCTGTGTTAAGCGTTTGATGGAGGAGGGGTGTGCAGTATTTAACAGGTTATGATTTTCAAAATGCACAACAGCTGAAAAACGGGATGAATGTGGGAAGATAGCCTGACCCATATATTATATTAGTCATCTTATCAACTTGGGGTCCACTCCTTGAAACAGACATTTCTTAATATTCCCCAGTCAAAACGGGAAATTATCATTCAGGCCTGCATTGATGAGTTTGCCACCCACGGCTATGATCAAGGCTCCACAGATCGCATTATCAAAAAAGCCGGAATTTCAAAGGGGGGGCTCTATGAATACATTTCCAGCAAAAAAGAACTGTATCTGTACATTGTTGATCATGTCTATACTTCTCTCTACAGATTTATTGAATCGCAGATAACAGAACGGTCCCTTAGGCTACCAAGAGATATTCTGGAGCGTTTTCAGCAGATCGCCTCTATCGCCATAGATTTTTACATCATCAATTCCTCCTCAATCGTGCTGATAGTTAAAAGCGGATACGTGAGCGATCCTGAGCTGCAGCTTCAGATTCGAAATCTCTTTTATAGCAGGTTCGATGAAGTGTTTGGGGATGTAGAGGGTATTGGACTTGCCTTTCCCAAGGAACAGGTAATGGATCTGCTGGTCTGGCTTCTTGTAAAAACAAGAAATGACTTTGTGCTCAAGCTCAACTCCGGAGCAGCAGTAGAGTCCATAAAAGAGCAGTATCTTAGTGAATGGCACTCTTACCTAGAAATACTTAAGTACGGGTTATACTCACAAAATTCAAAGGAGACATCCAATGGTTCTGGGTCTTGAAGGAACCGGAGTGGTGCTTGCCTACATTTGCTGTATTCTCGCTACCATATTGTGCGTTGTTTATGGAATTCTAAACTGGAATCTTCCTAAAACAGATGAGAAAAAGGAGATTCAGGAGGAAATCAGCTGGGAGAAGCACGATCCGGACCTGGCGGAAGCGCCTGTCGAGGGGGGCTCAAAATGAATATGATGCTGCTTGGGACTATTGTGGTAATTTTCTTATCAATCAACGCATTTCTGGTTTACCTTGGATTTCGTGGAACCCGCAGTGCCACCGACTATCTTCTTGCAGGACGTAAAACTCACCCGATGGTGATGGCCATCTCCTATGGAGCCACCTTTATCAGTACATCAGCAATCATCGGATTTGGAGGTGCAGCAGCAGTGTTCGGAATGGGGCTGCTGTGGTTAACTTTTCTTAATATCATCATTGGCATTTTCATTGCCTTTGCCGTTTTTGGAAAACGCACTCGTAAGATTGGTCATAATCTTGACGCACACACTTTTTCAGAATTTGTTGGAAAGCGTTTTCAGTCAAATTTTCTGCAAACAGCATCCGGGCTTCTAATTTTTCTGGCCATGCCGCTGTATGCCGGAGCAGTTATAATCGGTGGAACTCAGTTCATTCAACAGACTTTAGGCATAAACTACGAAGTGGCGCTGATGTTTTTCGTGGCGATTGTGGCGGTATATGTGCTCTTTGGCGGCCTTAAAGGGGTCATGTATGCAGACGCATTTCAGGGGTCGGTCATGTTTATAGGAATGGCTCTGCTGCTCATTTTTACCTATGTGAAGTTGGGCGGAGTAACTGAAGCTCATTCTGCCCTAAGTGCCTTGAAACCGGAGGCATTAGCACTTTTTGGCGCCCGGGGTCATCAGGGGTGGACATCCATGCCGCGCTTCGGGTCTCCACTCTGGATGCAGCTGGTAACCACCATCGTTCTGGGAGTAGGTATAGGTGTACTGGCCCAGCCTCAGCTGGTGGTGCGTTTCATGACTGTAAAGAGTAACCGGGAATTGAACCGTGCACTGCTTGTCGGCGCCATTTTCATTTTCGTAATGACCGGTGTTGCGTATATTGTGGGATCACTGAGTAATGTCTACTTTCATGACTATCTTCCTGAAACGCTGGGCAAGGTATCTTTTGTGGTGGTGGACAAGATGACCGATAATATAATGCCACTTTACATAAATAAAGCTATGCCCTCCTGGTTTACTGGTGTCTTTATGGTCACTCTTCTGGCCGCAGCCATAACCACACTTTCCTCACAATTTCATACTATGGGAACGGCTTTCGGCAGAGATGTTCTTGAGCATGGCCTGAAAATCAAGACCAGAAATTCTGTGCTTACAACAAAAATCGCGATGTGCTTTACAATTGTAATCAGTGGATTTCTGGCCTACGGTCTTCCTAAATTTTTTGAACAGGGTTCAGCCATCATTGCCATAGGTACCGCAATCTTTTTCGGGCTTTGTGCGGCCACATTTCTTCCTCTCTATATCGGGGCTCTTTACAGTAAAAGAGTAACCAGAACCGGCGCAATAGCCTGTTTTATAAGCGGGGTAACAGTGAGCTCATTCTGGCTTGCATTCGTTCATCTTAAAGAGTCAAAGCCCCTTGGACTGTGTAAGGCTCTATTTGGAGTGGACAGCCTGGCTAGTGCTCCCTGGTTGCAGACTCTGGATCCTATCGTGGTTTCGCTGCCCCTCTCCGCTCTGGCGACCATACTTTTCAGCTATATCAGTAAGGCACCAGAGAAAAATCATTTGCAGAAAGTTTTCGATGGAGTATAGGCTATGAAGTTCGGGGTAGAATAGCTGCCCCGAATTGCCCGCTGCACGACCTATCTGTCTGTTATAAAACCCTGTAAAGTATCTGTTTTGGATTCGTATCCAAATAGTATATTGATGCAAATTGAAACCGACTTGCAAGTCGGGTTGGCTGCATTACTCATCTCAGGACCTTCTTTGAAACAAAGCTTTCAGAAAATTCCTCAAACCAAGCGGGAAACCATCATCCAGGCCTGCATCGAGGAGTTTGCCACCCACGGTTATGAGCAGGGCTCCACAGATCGAATCATAAAAAGAGCTGGAATATCCAAGGGCGGCCTCTACGAGTATATATCAAGTAAAAGAGACCTTTATTTATTTATTGTTGATCATGTGTATTCTGCACTGTACAGGTTTATCGAACTGCGTCTTGCAGAAAAATCTCTGCAGCTTTCACAGGATATTCTCTGCCGCTTCCGGATGATCGCCTCCATTGCCATTGACTTTTACATCGAGCACCCATCATCAATACTTTTTATAGTTAAAAGTGGAACCGTTACCGATACTGAGCTGCAATCTGATATCCGCAGGATCTTTTTCTCACGGTTTAATGAAGTTTTCGGAGATGTAAGCGAGAGGGGACTGGCTTTTCCGAAAGAGCAGGTTATGGACCTTCTTGTATGGCTTCTGGTTAAAACCAGAAATGACTTCGTCCTTCGCATCTCTTCGGGTAAAGAAATGCAAGCAGTGCGTGAGGAGTATTTGAGTGAATGGGATTTGTATTTAAAAATTTTAGAGAACGGCATATATTCACAAAATCACAAGGAGAAATGCGATGGTTCTTGGTCTTGAAGGAACCGGAGTGGTGCTGGCATATCTGTGCTGCATCGTGGCTACCGGGCTCTGTGTTGTCTATGGAATCATGAACTGGAATTTGCCTAAGACAGATGAGAAAAAGGAGATACAGGAGGAGATTGCCTGGGAACAGCATGATCCGGAAAATGTAGAACCAGAAATGGCCGGAGGTGTAAAATGAGTATGGTGCTTCTGGGCAGTATAGTTGCTGTTTTTCTTCTGATAAATGGCGTATTGGTTTACATGGGATATCGCCGTACCCGCAGTGCCGCTGATTACCTGCTTGCCGGGCGAGAAAGCCACCCCATCGTGATGGCGATTTCTTACGGAGCCACCTTTATCAGCACCAGCGCTATCATTGGTTTTGGAGGAGCTGCTGCGGTTTTCGGGATGGGTATCCTCTGGCTAACCTTTCTCAATATACTTGTTGGTATTTTCATTGCTTTCGCCATATTCGGCAAGCGCACCCGTAAAATCGGCCATAACCTCGACGCACACACTTTTCCCGAATTTATAGGTAAACGTTTTCAGTCAAAGTTTCTTCAGACTGCTTCGGGGCTGCTGATTTTTGTGGCTATGCCGCTTTATACCGGTGCAGTGATTATCGGTGGTGCGCAGTTCATCTTCCAGACTATGGGGATTAATTATGATGTTGCCCTGGTTTCCTTTATCGCCATAGTGGCTGTTTACGTTGTGTTGGGAGGGCTCAAGGGGGTGCTTTACACCGATGCATTCCAGGGGGCCATCATGTTTATCGGTATGTCCCTTCTTCTGATCTTCACCTATGCAAAACTGGGCGGAGTAGGGCAGGCTCATGCGGCCCTTACTGCGATAAAAGGGGAAGCGATTTCCGTGTTCGGTGCGGCGGGACATCAGGGATGGACATCAATGCCCCGGTTCGGTTCGCCATTCTGGATGCAGCTTGTGACCACTATTGTGCTGGGGGTTGGTATAGGTGTTCTGGCTCAACCTCAGCTTGTGGTTCGATTCATGACCGTTAAGAGCAACAAGGAGCTTAACAGAGCGGTTCTGGTGGGTGGCATTTTCATTTTCTTCATGACCGGAGTGGCATTCATAGTGGGTGCACTGAGCAATGTGTATTTTCACGACGTGCTCCCGGATACCATGGGAAAGATCTCCTTTCTTGCGGTTGACAAACAAACTGACAATATCATACCGCTGTTTATCAATAAAGCGATGCCCTCCTGGTTTACAGCCATTTTCATGGTAACCTTGCTCTCTGCAGCCATGTCCACCTTGTCTTCCCAGTTTCACACCATGGGAGCGGCAATCGGGCGTGATGTACTGCAGCACGGATTCAATGTGAAAACAAAAAATCCGGTGCTTACCATTAAGATCGCCATGGGTTTCACCATTATTATCAGTGCGCTTCTGGCATATTTTCTTCCCAAGTTCTTCGAACAGGGATCTGCCATTATCGCTTTAGGCACAGCCATCTTCTTCGGGTTGTGCGCCGCTGCGTTTCTGCCCATGTATTTCGGGGCGCTCTACAGTAAAAAGATCACCAAGGCGGGAGCCAAGGCCTGCTTTATAAGCGGAGTGGTCATGAGTTCATTCTGGCTGGCCTTTGTGCATCTTAAAGAATCAAAGCCTCTTGGCCTCTGCAAGGCACTATTTGGCGTGGATAGCCTGGCCAGTGCAGCCTGGCTTCAGAACCTTGATCCCATTGTGGTGTCGCTTCCGATTTCGGCTATCGCCACCATAGTGGTCAGTCTGCTGACCAGGGCTCCGGAGGAGAAGCACCTGCAGGAAGTCTTTGAGGGAGTCTGAGGAATTGTTGTTTGAAGAATGATAATTATTATTTGAGAGGGGAGACAAGCGCAGCGATTTTTGAGCTTGTTTGCCCCGCAACCGGAAACTATATTTGATGCACTTGATCGGGGTGTAGCCCAGCCTGGTAGGGCACTTGAATGGGGTTCAAGTGGTCGAAGGTTCAAATCCTTTCACCCCGACCATAAAAAAAAGCGGTTCTGAAACGAAAGTTTCAGGCCGCTTTTTTTTATTTGTACTATTTTTATAATGCTGGTTGATATGTGTCGTTTTTTCAGATTTAAAATTTGTGATAATCCAATCGACGAGATTTGGCAGTAATGGCTTAAATCTCACAATCGACTGAACTTCTGATGAGTCAGTTACGAAAGGATTTGGATGACATCTCGAACCTTCTGCTTCAAAAAATCATTTATCATTTTTTTCATGCTGTTTATATGTACGCATGCTTGCGGAGATACAAGACTTTGTATTTCAGACCATCTGGAGTATCTAAAGATGGTCGTTCGGGACAGCCTTTGCAAAATTTCGATGAACCAGCTTGAAGACGAACAATGCAGATACGATTGGATAATAAAATTAGAAAAGGAAGATATGAGCAAACTATCCGATTCGCTGGTTTTTGATATCAAGCATATAGTTAACAGGTTTTTCCATAAATTTCCTGGTAATATCGGGAAAAGAAATGTGAATGACCCATTCATTGTTGATCTTTATGTATCCTTTTTTTGCGATACAAGTATGTCGATCAGCGAAAGAATTCAGACCTTCAATTTCTTGACAAAGAGGACCTCTTATGATGCTATACTTCCTCATAAAAAGAGAATTATTCAATTTTTCGATACAAAGTACATATCACTGTCTTCAAAAGCTGAGATGGCCGCACTCCTCAGGTTCAGTAATGAAGAGATTAATGCTTTCTTCTCGGATGACTATGAGCTTCCTCTCAAGGTGCAGGGCCGATTTGGTGATTCCGATGCGGTAAAGGCACTGATAAAGTCTTTCGATAGTGCACATGGGTATGAAGAAAAAGAGATAGCCATGAAAGAACTGTTATTCACAGGCCAACTAAACGCCATTGATCACGTGATAACAAAGTGTGCCGATTCAGTTTTCGAAATGCAGGGCAACTGTATTGCCACCACCCTTCAGTATGAGTTTCTGAAAGCGCTATCGTATTATCACCCCGGGGAACCGATTCTGGAACAAGAGTTGAGCAATGCATACAGCGCCGCAGTAATTAAAAATGATAGTGCTGCTGTCAGGGTTTATTATGAAAGAGTCTATGAATGGATGTATAGAAAATATAAAGTTAGGCCAGAAAAAGAACCACCAGTTCTTTTCTTTCAGCAACAATGTAAGTATTGAGTTGGGGGTTGAAATAATGTCAGGGGTTAATCTGAATCCATTTTAGTGTTTCTGCTATTTAAAAAATCTATAATACAGAACTCAATGTGTGGATAATTGTGCTATTTTCAGAGCATAGATATTTTTTAACTCTTGAGAAAAAACGAACTCCAAGTGACACACCGAACCGCATTCCAGCCTCAAAATCTGTATTGAAGCATAAAGCACATAGGGAGCGTACTGTGAATTGACAAAAAGTTCAAGCGGGCGCAAAATTCTATAACCACCTTCTGCAACTATCCATGGGGTTAAAGGAAGTCCTTCACTAATTGTAAAATTATCATTAGCATTGACTGGCTTCGTCTCATCGTGAACAAATGATATTTCGATTGCGGGGCCTAAGTGAAATATTACATTTTTTATAGGTTGTATATATGCCAAAGGAGGGAACCTTGACCACCAAGGGAATAGCTTCCTCAATACGACTGGTCCATGAAAGGTTATTCTGATTCTCTTCAAAAAAAATTAAAACCAATGGAGTGAAGCTCTTGAGCAAATTTGTAATCTCTATCACCACCGTCTATCCTTTCTCCCGGACTTGGACATGCAGTTTACATTGACAACACCAACGCTACTCTTTTCAGCCATATCTCTTCTGCTTCTTGCATACACCAACCGCTTTCTTGCCCTGGCCGCTCTTATCCGTGAACTCCACCGTCAGTATAAAGAAAACCCGGATACTATTCTCCTTTCACAGATTCAGAGCATTAAAAAGCGCATTCTTCTCATACGCAACATGCAGTTTCTTGGGGCTGTAAGCTTTCTTCTCTGTACTCTTTCCATGTTCACGCTCTTTCTTGGGTTTGTAGTGGCTTCGGAAGTAATCTTTGTGACAGCGCTTCTTGCACTGATGGCTTCACTTGCTCTTTCAGTTCTTGAGATTCAGCGTTCATGTGATGCACTGCAGACCAGGCTTAAAGACATTGAGGAGGGGACGGGGGAGCAGTTTCAGAAATAATTTGTAGTCCACAGCCACGCTTATGCTGCGGTGCTCGCCAATGTTTAGCATCATGAAATATGCCTTTTCAGTGTTATTATTGCCGGTCAACCGATACAGGCAGCGTGAAATAAAACGTGCTCCCTTCACCCAAAACAGATTCAGCCCAGATTTCTCCGTGGTGGGCTTTTATAATCTCCCGCGCAATGGAAAGCCCCAGCCCGCTTCCCCGACCCGATGTGCTTGTGTCTTCTTTGATTCTGTAGAACTTCTCAAAGACAACCTCGAGTTTATCCGCGGGAATACCCGGCCCCTGATCCTTAACGGACACGATTACCTTTCCGGGTGCTATATCGATCGTGATATCGATTTCTCCGCCCACAGGCGTATAGCGGATCGCATTACAGAGAATATTTTGTATCACAAGACCTATCTGCTGCTTATCTGCCTGCACCAACCCCCGGTCTTTTTCTGTCACCTTAAACAGAACCTCATTCCTGTTTTTTGAAAAAGTGGCAGCAATTGTGGCACGCACCAGATCTGAAAGGGAGAAACTGCTCAGTTGAAGCTTTTGCTTGCCTGCATCGAGCCGTGATATATTCAGCATAGTATTCACAAGCTCATTCAGACGCCTGGTTTCTGATTCGATGATCTGAAGGTACTCTTTTTCTTTTTTGTCGGGGATATCGAGATCTGGTGAAAGAATCGTCTGCACATAACCCAAAATGCCCGCCAGAGGTGTTCTTATTTCATGTGATGCTGTGCTGACAAATTCCGTTTTGGCTTTGTCGATATCTTTTAGCCTTTCGTAGGCGGTTTCAAGTTCTGTATTGATTGTTTTCAATTCTTCATTAGTTCTTTCCAAATCAATAACGGTTTTTCTGAGCTCTCGTTCAAATTTTTTTCGGGCAGTTATTTCGTTTACTGCACAGAGTACTCCGATAATTTCTCCTTTTGCATTGCGAAGGGGAACATGGGTATTTTGGGCCCACCCCCTGGCACCGCTCTCTGTAAATTCAAAAGGATAATCACCTGTCTGCACCCGCTTGCCCTCAAGCGCCTGCTCAAACAGAACCTTTTCCTCGGTGTTGAAGAACGAAAACACTTTCAGTGGATGCTGTCCGATAACCCGCTCCCGAGGAAGTCCGCTAATTTTTTCCATGCTGCGGTTCCATTTAGTGATACGCAGAGCAGTATCGCATACCACCAGCCCCTCATGAGTATTTTCGATAATCTGTTCATTGAATTTGGCCAGGTCCCGAATTTTGTCTTCCGCTTCTTTGAATGCAGTCACATCGACTATAACCCCGTCCCAGGTTTCACCGTAGTTTGTCACATGCGGGGTGGAAGCATTTCTCAACCATTTGGTCTTTCCGTTTATGATATAGCGACCATGCCAGAAAAGGGGCTGGTGATTAGCTACAGCGTGGTTGAGGGTTGCAAGAAACAGATTTATTTCATTGGGATGTACCGTGCCAATGATTTTCATCGGGTCTTTAAGTCCCTCTTCGGGTTCAATACCAAAAATGTCCTTGATTCCTTCGCTGATGTATTCAAATTTACGTGTTCCGTCGTGTAAAACTGCAAACTGGAATAGCATTCCGGGTACGTTTTCTGAAAGGTTGGCCAGCCTTTGTGCCTGAAGCTGCAATTTTGTTTGATTCTGTTGAAGCTTCTGAGCTTTCAGGGAAAATTCATGAGACTTTAAAAGCGCATCAATCCTGAATTCCATCTCATTAAAGACCACCGGTTCCAGAACCACCTCATCGACTGATTCTTTATAATGCCCATCGATCCGCAGGATGTCATCTCTGCTTACCAATAGGAGAACCGGCATATAGAGCTGGGGATTGCCCTGCTTTATTCTTCTGACCTGGGATGAGATTCTATCGAGAGATTGAAAGTCGGTGAGGCAAAGCGAGAAATCATTTTGTGGGATTGAAGTGGTTATGTCAAAGCGGGATTGCAACCACTGAAGCAATTCGGCTCGATGAGATTCAAGGAATAAATGAATTCTGCTCTGCATGGGGCTCCTTTAGGGAGATTATCAGGTTTTAGGAGCTATTATTGTACCAGATGTATAGTGTTTTTTTTTGCTCGGAATCGGTCCATAGGTCGGGACCGGAATCGGGTTCGGGTTTCGTGATGACATTTTATGGTATTGGGGTATGATTGGAGGATGCGGTTGGAGGTAGAAAAATGCCCGACGAGACCCGATCCCGATAGCGATTCCGATTCAGGTTCATTCGACCAGGTCGTGTCCATGTGGAAAACATCACCGTTTTATCATCAGGTAATAATGAAGGTTATGCCTCTTCAGGGTCGTCTCCCTTTCAACTCTGAAACCGTATTTTTCATAAATGCTCACATTCTTTTCAGTTTCCGTTTCAAGATACACCGGCCTGCTATCCCGAGTGACAATCTCCAGCATCTCAGTAAGCAGCTTTTTTCCCTTTCCTTTTCCCTGCTCTTCTGGTAGAACTCCAAGCGACATCAGATACCAGTGCGGTTCCGGAATCAGTCGGCTTTGAATTGCTCCCATAGAAAAGAGAATGGAAAAAGTCATTATTATTTTTGCAAAGGGAAAACGCATCACAGATAATGGAATCCCAAACCTGGTTCCCCACAGCAGGGATAATGAAAAATCAGTCCTCGAAGGAGGCAGGAGGCATAAAACACTTGTCTTCTTGTCAGTTGACATCACATACCCATATTTGTATGTATAGTCGATCATCTGCTCCCAAAACCGCGTGAAATAATACAGATTCTCCTCTTCTTCCGGGAAAATCTGATTATACATCGGATCGAGGAATAAAGATTTTGAGAATACAACTGCCAACAGTTTTCTTTCTTCCATAGTTATTGTATCTATTACCATTTTCCCTCGCACCTGGTTTGATGAGTATTATATGTTGAACAAAGCCGCAGTAACGTGGGGTTTTCACCCATAAAATGTAACTTGTTTGTTTTTCATATTAAAAGGGCGACCTTAAATAATATACTATCGGCTGTCACAACCTAAGGATAACGGTTTCAGGCAGAGCACTTCTGCTATCTTGGTGCAGACGCTCTGTTTTGTTTAGTTCCCTAAGAACACCGGCGATGCGTGTTTTATATTAGTGCGCCTAATACCCAATGGAGCTACGCAATGAATCAATTCATACTCTTTATCCCAGTGATCGTGTATGCATCAATAATCCAGCCTGTCGAAGGATACCTCAAAACTAAAAAGGCCCGCTCAGGCCAGACCGGGGAGATGAAAATCGCCGGGTACAGAAGTACTATCCTCTGGGCATGGATTCCGGTTCTCTCTATTCTTGTGCTTATGCCACTGTTCGGCATTAGGCCAGGGGACCTGGGGATCAGAGGAATAAACATCGGTAAAGCACAGGCGGCTCCATGGCTCAAATATGCACTCCTGGCTGTGAGCGCATTGTACGCAATGTACAACATATACTGCATCCTGTCGCTGAAGCTCAGCAATCAGACCCGCCGGGAGGCGTCGGCCAGGATTCCAGAGGAGATTAAAATCTATCTTCCCATTTCAAACAGGGAAAAGAGGATGTGGACATTTGTGGCACTGTCTGCCGGCGTTACCGAGGAGATCCTCTATAGAGGCTATCTGATGTATTCTCTGGCGTTTTTCTTTCCGCAGCTGCCATGGATAGGTGTTTTGCTCATTTCAAGCGCCGTTTTTGGACTGGGCCACATCTACCAGGGGGTGGAGGCCGTAAAGCCAATGGTGCTGGGATTCTTTTTCGGACTGCTCTACATCGCCTTCGATTCGATACTGCCGGTCATGGTCCTGCACATTCTGCAGGACATGGTGGTTAAGTATCTTGTTGACGAAGAGATTGTAAGTTGCGTGGGGGAGGGCTTAAATGCAGAGAAGGCTCCCTCCTCCGCAATGCCTGCTATGGAGGAGGGCGAAGGGCGCAGAGGGTAAAAGCTTTGCGTTTTTTAGAGACTCAATCCCGAATAGCAAGGCTTTGAAAGGCATTCGGTGCACGCAGGTTCAATGTATTCAAATCCGACTCAAAGAACTGTTCTTAGAAACAAATCGCTATCGGTTTCGCTATCGTCCTTTTCCCTTTTCTTTCCTATAAGGGGTAATATCATGAGATTCGGTCATGAAAACTAATAATCCCTTTCACACCTGCCAACTCGTCCAGACCGCAACTCGACATTGACATGTGAAAGCGCAGAACGTTCTCGGGCAGCTCAAAGAACTTCTTCCCGAGGTGCTTTGGCGTTCAGAGGACAGGCATAGAACTTCTTTTCCGTGCATATAATCGCTGTGTGAAGCCTCAAAGAATTTCTGTGCGGGTGACAGAAACGCTTTTGGCAGCTCAAAAGAACCACTATTTCGATCCCAAGAACGTTTTTTTCATCTACTTGAAACTTCTTTTGCGATCCGCAGAACGCTTGTGCAGGTGCAATAGAAGTTCTATTATGACGGTAAAAACGTTCAGTTTGATCACATGTAAATATTTTGGTCGTTTTTTAAAGGTAAGGGGCTTAAGTGGGCAGGTCCCGCACTGCACGGGACCTGTTCTGTGACCTGATGGTGGTTTTTACCCTCAGCGGCTTACTGATCATCCTCCCCGGAGTCGCTTTCATCTTCCTTGGATGATTTGCGGCTGAGTCTGGGGAAGAGCTTGTCGGCGTAGTTTCTGCCGAACATCTTCTCAGCTTCGAACATGTTGTGCAGATACTGGCGGATGAGGTCCGCTTTGGCTATCTGCAGCTCGGCATCGGTGGTGCCCACCTGGCTTACGGAGTCAAGATATTTTGGTACAATTTCATTAACTTTTTCCACCGCCTCGGTCAGGTAGTCCGCCATTTGGAAAAGAGGATGAGCTGATCCCAGAGACTGCAGGCGGGTGATCACTTTTTTTACTTCTGCCGGTTCGTTCATCGGGTTTACCTGGATAATGGCAGAGGTATCTTCTGGGAAGATTGTGGCATAAAGATGAGCGGTGGGGTTTTCCCGGTCGTACTCTTTGCACCTGGAAGCGGTAGTGCGGACCCGGTTGTCCAGTTCTGCATCGTGAAAAATCAGCATATCATAATAGCCATCCCGGGCATCTTCCGCTGTACGTTTTCTGGATGCCTTCTCTTCCGCTACGGCAATCAGACCTGAAATGGCGGCAGAAAGTACTTCGCCCCCTTTGGCCTGTGTGCAAAGCCTGACATGACGCTTGCCGCTTCTGATGCACAAGCCTGGTGAGTGGGATTGATGCAGACGCTGAGCCATACTATCCTCCTTGCCCTTTGTCGGGGCGTTTGGTGTAAAGAGATCATGCAGCTTTACATGATCAAGAGTGTGATAATAAGTGGTATACAGCAATTGTCGTATGAAATAAATATAAGTATATACGGAAGGGAATTGTCAAGAGGTGCTGTTTTTTTTTGTGATGAGGGAATTTCTGTTTTTCGATGGAAACTTCGATGGCGTTTACAATATACAACAATTCATGTCATTTTCGGTATGTCCTAGAGATTTGGTAGCCATTGCGAACCTGAACAGTTTTGAAAACAGAAAGGGACTATTCCAGATTTTTTTTTGACCGGAACGCGATCCATTAATGATATTACTCCTCCGAGTTCTTGCTGGTGCTACTGAGGCTACGCGTTTTTTCGACTGCTTTCACAAGCACCCCTGGTAATTGATAAATGCTGGTTATAAAACTTATAAAAGAGAGTTACTCATGAGTCGGAACATTCTGCAATTAGGCGTTTTTCTCCTGTTGGCCATCAATGTATCCTTTTCCGCTGAGACCGTCTTGTTTGAAAAACTGTTTTCCCGGTCCACATCGGCTCCAAAGACTGAAACTTACAATTTCGGGACACAGGGAATTCAGGGCCCATTCTTAATAAGAGTGGAAAATGGTCCAGCCGGATATGACAAGGTCAGCAGTGCCAATGTTCTGGTCAACGGGAAAACTGTTTTTTCTGAGAAAGATTTCAATCAGAAAGTGAAATTTTTGGAGAGAGAGATAAGTTTTCAGTCAGATAACACGGTACAGGTTACGATTAAGAGTAAACCAGGTGCTGCTTTAAAAATTTCTTTTTGGGGAACAAAGACACTTCTTTCACCCGATGTGGTTATAACTTCTCCTGCTGATGGAGTGTACTTCAATCATTCGCCGATAACTGTTGCATGGTCTATCAACGGGGTAGAGCAGACTACCAGTACAACTGAAGATTTGAAAGAGGGCCAGAATACCATCAGCCGTTCAGCAACTAATTCTGCTGGAACCGGGACCGCTTCAGTTTCAGTATATCTTGATACAAGGGCACCTGTGATAACCGGCATTTTACCAGGTAATGGTTCATATCTGAATACAGCACGCCCCACGATCTCCGCAACCTTTTCAGATGAATTATCTGGAATCGATGTAAATTCTATACATATTACTCTTGACGGGAGAGCTGTATCAGGTACTGGTATATCAGGAGAAAATTTCAGCTTTACGCCACAGTGGGACATGCCGGATGGTGTTCATTCTGTTGATATCACCATCAAAGATAGAGCTGGAAATCAAAGCACCAGTTCCATTACTTTTCGTACCTATTCTTCTCCCTTGCCTCCCGATCCGGCAACAGTAGCACCTGAACTTGACAGAACTGTTGTTACTGACCTCAAAAGTGCGACCTCTTTTCTCTATTCCGGAAGTAATTTCATTCAGACTGGTATGTCCCCGGATCTAATATCTCCTGTCAGAGCAGCCGTTATCAGAGGAAAAGTTCTTGATAGAAACGGTGATCCGCTTCCCGGAGTAAAGGTGACCGTACATGATCACCCGGAGTTCGGCCAGACTCTCAGCCGCATGGATGGCGTGTTCGACCTAGCGGTCAACGGTGGGGGATATTTAATTCTCCAGTACGAGAAAGACCAATATTTCAAAGCTCAGCGGAAGGTGGATGTCCCCTGGCAGGAGTATGTATGGGCACAGGATGTGATCATGATTCAACCTGATCCTAAAGTTACCACCATTTCTCTTTTCAATAATACCGAGATGCAGGTGGCACAGGGAAGCGAGGTAACAGATGATGATGGTACTCGTAAAGCTACGATATTGTTTCCCAAAGGAACTCAGGTAGTAAATTTTAATGCTCAATCTATTAACGTACGAGCAACAGAATACACTGTGGGAGAAAATGGTCCCAATGCAATGCCAGCCGATTTGCCGCCTCAGATAGGC
Source organism: Fibrobacterota bacterium (assembly GCA_023436205.1). Taxonomy (GTDB): domain Bacteria; phylum Fibrobacterota; class Chitinivibrionia; order Chitinivibrionales; family Chitinispirillaceae; genus JAEZKC01. The sequence goes on along the minus strand of JAEZKC010000139.1, from coordinate 2,546 downwards.
TATACCTATTGTGTTGAGTTGAGTGTGGATGGGGCGGAGGATGTGAGATTCAATCAGCCGGTATTTGTCTATGTGGAGAATTTCCTGAACTTTCCGGTGGGGGGAATTGTGCCAGCGGGGTACTATGATAAAGAGAGGGCGGTGTGGGTTCCTTCTAAAAATGGGAGAATCATCAACGTTTTGGCTGTCGAGAGCGGTCGCGCAGTATTGGATGTTATTGGAAGTGGTTCTGAATCTGGTGAACAGGATTTGGTTGCCTTGGGCATAGACGAAGAAGAATTACAGAAGCTGGGTCAATTATATGCTGCCGGGCAGAGTTTGTGGAGAGTGCCGGTGACACATTTTACTCCGTGGGATTGTAATTGGGGGGCGTTTGCTCCAAGTGGTGCATCATCGCCAAGTTTACAGGAACCGAAAATTGATGAAATTATCGATAATTCCTCCAGTGCATGTGGGTCAATTATTGAAGTTGAAAACCAAACATTAGGAGAAGCACTAAAAATAGCTGGCTCTCCCTATGGTCTGCATTATACAAGTGACAGAGTAAAAGGCAGAAAAGCTGCCTTTAGATTAGAGATTCCAATAACTGATAGTAGCATCCCAGCTCCTTTGAAGCGAATTGATCTCGAAATTAAAATTGCCGGGAGGGTTTTTATTGACAGCTTCCTGCCTGAACAGAACATTTCAACTGTTTTTACCTGGGATGGTTACGATGCTTATGGGCGAGAATTGAAGGGAAAACAAAAGGTTGAAGTTAACATAGGCTATGTGTATGATGGTGTTTACAATATTCCAGAAGAGCTCGCTAATAGTTTTGGGAGTTCATCAGGTTTGCGGATAACTGGAAACCCGACACGTCAGGAAATCATAATTTGGCAAAAACAAAAGAAATTTCTCGGTTTATATTCTGATACGGACTTCGGGTTAAGTGGATTTCAACTTGATATTATACATCGTTACTCAACTCTCTCAAACGAATTACAAATGGGTAATGGTGAAAAAAGAAATGCCAAGTCTCTTACTTCCGCATTAAAAACTGTTGCAGGAACAGGCGCTTTTGGGAACAGTGGTGATGGTGGTTATGCAACAGATGCAAATTTCATGTACCCATCCAGCATAGCATTTGGGAATAACGGTGATATTTACATTGCCGATAGCTATAATAGTAAAATCAGAAAAATAAGCAATGGTATTATTTCTACTGTTGTTGGCACAGGTTGGGGATATAGCGGAGATGGAGGTCCTGCCACTGAAGCACAACTTTCATATGTGTCAGATATTACCTTTGATAATAGTGGTAATCTTTATATCGCTGATGCTATGAACTCTTGTATACGTAAGGTAAATAAACAAGGTATGATTACTACTTTTGCTGGAACAGGAGAGGCTGGATATGAAGGCGATGGTGGTTTAGCGACTCAAGCTAAATTTCGCTATCCTCTTTGTGTTGCCTGGGGTCCAGACAATTGCTTATATGTTGGTGATGCTGAAAGTCATTGTATACGCAAAGTTTCTCCAGATGGTATCATTATTACTGTAGCTGGAACAGGTGAACAAGGCTGTGATGGTGATAATATGGTTGCAACAAAGGCAAGAATCGCTTGGCCAGAAGATATAAAATTTGATGTTAATGGTAATTTGCTCATTACAAACAGATATAATGCACGAATTCAGAAAATTAGCACAGATGGAACTATTTCAATTATCGCCGGTAACGGTTGGTCAAACTATGATGGTGATGGTGGCTTAGCAACAGATGCAAGTTTTTATCCAAATAGTATTGCTGTCGATCAAAACGGTAAAATATTTATAGCAGGAAATTATAGAATACGAGAAATCAGTAGTACAGGGATTATAGAAACAATTGCTGGCAATGGAACAGCTGGTTACTCTACAGATGGTGAACCTTCCACTTCTTGCAGTATGTATCCAAATGGTCTAGAAGTCGGTCCTGATCGCAATCTGTATTTTGTTGATTACTGGAATAATCGAATACGTAAAATCTTGACCCACTTTCCAGGTTTTACTTCTGAAGATATTCTCATCCCCTCCGAAGATGCCTCCCAGATCTTTCATTTCAACCCCAACGGTAAGCACCTCCGCACTCTTGATGCCCTCACCGGTAAAGCCATTTTCACCTTTAATTACGATGAATCCGGCTATCTCTCAAGCATTGTCGATATCGACAGTAACATAACAACTATCGAGCGTGATGCCCAGGGCAATCCCACAGCCATTGTGGCCCCCTTCGGACAGAAGACGACATTATCAGTCAACAATGATGGCTATTTGAGCACCATCACCAACCCGGCTGGTGAAACCGTTTCCTGCACCTATCTTGAAGGCGGGCTCATGTCCTCCTTCACTGATGCAAAAGGCAATACCTCGCGGTTTACCTATGATGATCTGGGCAGACTTGTCAAAGATGAAGATGCAGCTGGTGGTTTTACCGCTTTGGAACGGACTGAGACCGCTCTGGGACATGAGATAAAGAAGATCGTTAAAGCAGAAGACAATAAAGTGTATGAAACGGTATATGTTACAGA
>JAEZKC010000137.1 GCA_023436205.1 Fibrobacterota bacterium | reverse complement strand
AGACCGACCTCTACGGCAAGACCATCGGCGTCCAGCTCAAGAGCAATACCGGGCGCCAGTGGGAGGCCATGAAGAAGGACCTCAAGCTCGATCCCGCCAAGCTGCGGGAGGTGCCGGCCGACGGCGCGCTCGTCGCCATGATCGCCTCCAACCGCATCGATGTGGGTGTCGGTTTCTATTTCAACGACGCGCTGAAGCTGAGGGCGACGGGCGAGGATGTCAGCTGGATCCTCTTCGAGGACCTCGGCATGAAGATGTACTCCACCTCCCTGCTCACCAATCCGGCCCTGGTGAAGGAGAAGCCGGAGCTCGTGAAGCGCTTCACCCGCGCCTTCCTGAAGGGCTGGCAGGCGGCCATCGACGATCCCAAGGCGGCCTATGAGGCCTTCATCAAGGCCAATCCCAGCTCCGACAAGGTGTATGCGGAGCTGAAGCTTCCCGAGGTTCTCAAGCTCACCCAGTCGCCGGACGTGAAGCAGAACGGTCTCGGCCATTCGACCACCGCGGCCTGGGAGAGCCTTCAGGCGCAGCTGATCGCCATGGAGATGATGAAGGACAAGACCGACATCTCCAAGGTGTTCACCAACGACTTCCTGAAGTGATCCCCGAGCACAAAGGGCAGACCGTGGCCAACAGCGACATTCTCATCATCGGAACCGGCTATTTCGCCGAGATCATGATCGGTGACCTGGCGGCCACGGCGCGCGCGCCCGTCAGGATCACCATCGGCGGACGCAATCGCGAGCGCATGACCTGGCTTGCGCAGGCGGGCAACGCCCGCGCCGCCATTTTCGGAACGCCCGCGACCTTCGATACCCTCGCGGTCGACCAGTCCTCGGCGGAGACGGTGGGCGAAGCCATCGCCGCCGCCGCCCCCCGCGTGGTGGTCCAGTCGGCCTCGCTCCAGTCCCCCTGGAAGGTGGACCGGCTGGACAGCGCGTGGTCGAAGCTGGTGGCGGAGGCCGGCTTCGGCATGACCATCGCGTTCCATGCCTTGCTGCCGTCGCGATCGGCGCGCGCGGTGAAGGCCGGCGGCGCCGACATTGCCTTCGTCAACACCTGCTATCCGGATGGGGTGAACCAGGTTCTGGCGGCGTCCGGCCTGCCGATCACCTGCGGCGTGGGCAATATCGGCATCTTCTCGTCCATCATCGAGGCCCTGGGCCCTCCGGAGCAGCGTGCCAGCGTGCGCGTGCTCGGCCACCATCAGCATCTCGTCCAGTGGCGCAAGCCCGGCACCGAACGCACCGGCGCCCCCGTGCGCGCCTGGATCGGCCGGGAGGAGGTGGAGGACGTGGACGGCTGGACCCGCCATGTCCAGCTACCCTACCGCGATCTGAATGCCATCTCCGGCGCCGCCGCCGTCCCCGTGCTGCTGGCGCTTGCCGGCCACGGTGAAATCCGGGCCCATGTGCCCGGACCTGCGGGCCTGCCAGGTGGGTATCCGGTCAGGGTCGATCGCGGCCGGGTGGCGCTCGACCTGCCGGACGGGATGACCGAGGAAGAGGCCGTCGCCTGGAACAAGGGCTTCGAGGCAGCGGACGGCGTCAGCGTGAGCGGTGACGGGCGGGTGGTCTATTCCGAGGCCGCGCAGCGTGCGCTTTCGGCCTATAGCCCGGACCTCGCGGCCGGCTTTCAGGTAAGCGAAGTGGAAGCGGCGGCCGCGGCGCTGGGCGAGCTGCGCGCCCGGCTCGGCGGTTGAGGCATGGCCCTGCCTCCGCTGCCGGAATCACCGTCCTTCCGTCTGGAGGGACGCCGCGCCCTCGTCACCGGAGCAGGGCGCGGCATCGGCCTTGGGGCCGCCGCGGCCCTGGCGCATGCGGGCGCCCATGTGACGCTGTGCGCGCGGACGGTGGAGGAGGTGGAGGCCGGGGCCGACGCCATCCGGTCGGCCGGCGGCGCGGCATCCGCGCTGCCCCTCGACGTCACGGACATGCTGGCGATGCAGGACGCGCTGGCGCGAACCGAGCCGTTCGACATTCTGGTGAGCAATGCCGGCACCAATCGCCCGCGCCCATTGGTCGACACGACGCCCGAGGATTTCGACGCCGTTTTCGATCTGAACGTGAAGGCCGCCTATTTCCTCGCCCGGAGCGTCGCCGGCGCGCTCATCGCCGCTGGACGACCGGGATCGATCATCCACATCTCGTCGCAGCTCGGGCATGTGGGCGCGGCCAACCGGTCGCTCTATGTCGCCTCGAAATTCGCGATCGAGGGCCTCACCAAGGCGCTCGCGGTGGAGCTTGGGCCGCACGATATCCGCGTCAACGCCATCGCGCCCACCTTCATCGATACGCCGCTGACCCGCTCCTACGGACTGGACGACGACGCGCTGGCTGCGGTGCGTGCGCGCATCAAGCTTGGTCGCATCGGCCGGGGGGAGGATGTGATGGGGGCCGTCCTGTTTCTCGCCGGCGATGCCGCCGCGCTCGTGACGGGGGCATCACTCCTCGTCGATGGCGGTTGGACCGCTGATTGATCCTCACCGAGCGCGAGTTGCCCCGATGTTTCCGACCGGACACAGGCGCCTGACCTCCCTCCTCACCATCGACGA
>JAEZKC010000123.1 GCA_023436205.1 Fibrobacterota bacterium | reverse complement strand
GACCTTACGGGATGGGGGACGGACCTTACGGGATGGGGGACGGACCTTACGGGATGGGGGACGGACCTTACGGGATGGGGGACGGACCTTACGGGATTAATCGATTAAGTATCAGAGGATTAGTTCGTCCCTGCTTTCCTTGATTGCTGAGTCATTCAATCAGGAATACGAACAACATAAATATTATGCCAGTTTTTTCCAGTTAAGTACCACAGTCTCTTTCCTTTGCAGTATGCTATTCCGTTCAGAACTTGGTTCGGATCTGAAATTTGCTCTCGCTTTACCAGTTCGCTGCAGTTTATGATTCGGTTCACCTTTCCTGTCATCGGTGAAATCTCAACTATGAAGTTTTGGAACCATACATTGGCATAGATTTTACCGTTCACAAATTCGAGTTCATTGATTTGGGAAATCGGTTTACCATTGAGAGTTACCTGTATTGCTCTCTCAATTTCGAAACGGCTGTTTCGAAAATAGATGGAATCAGAACCGTTACTCATTATGAATTGTGAGCTGTCGGAGCTCAGCCCCCAACCTTCGCCCTCGTAGTGGTAAGTACCCTTGGTGGTCAATGACGGGAACTGGTATCTGATTGCAATCCCCTCCTGCCATGTAAGCTGAACCAATTCTCCGTCTAAAACAGCAATTCCTTCAGCAAACACTTCCGGTACTTGGATTCTTTTTAAAATATTTCCCTTTAAATCGAGTTTTTGCAGTGATGATTTGCCGACTAGTCCAGTGCTTTCGTAGAGAAGCGAATCCAGGCAGATCAGCCCTTGGGTGAAGGCTTCAGGATCATGTGGAATTGTGGTGACTATTTCAGGCATGAGAGTCTGAACTTGCCGCACCGGTTGGGCGGCAAGAGAAATGTGGATCATGAGAATGGTTAAGCAGAATATCGGTTTATGCATCTTTTTTGAATAGTTCTCCAAATCATAGGACGTTTTTAATGAATAAAAGAGCCATGAATTAAAAGTAGTTGATGCGCATCTGAGGGAGTTTTTGTGATGACGTTATAGAAAGAATGGATTTGAAAACTGACAAGCAATTTCAAGAGAGTGTAGGGGATTCGTTTTTTTTTTCAGTAATGGGAAAATCTCAGCAATAAATTTGAAATCTGAACATTAGCTTTCCTCGTGACTTAACAAAATCAACACCTTACACTTTTACATATTGTGGTGATTCTTTTGCTTCATATTCAGAACCCGTTTTCTCCAAATTCAACCGGAGATTATGTATGCCTCGAATGATGCGGCTAGAAATGCCGGGCGCACTCGCACACATTATGGCTCATTCCATAGATGGGAAAAATTTGTTTGAAGATAACGAAGATAGAATTGAGTTTCTCAGGCGTTTGACAATAGGTTTGGAGACAACAGGTTACCAGTGCCTTTCATGGACTCTCATGGATAATCACTATCATCTGTTTGTGCGTACCAATTATCTGCCCATGTGTAAGCTTATGCGATCATTAAATGGAGGCTATGCAAGGTATTATAATAAAAAGCATAAACGAAAAGGGTACTTGTTTCAAGACAGATTCAAATCCATTTTGTGCCAGGGTCAGAACTATGCTATGCAACTCATTAAGTACATACATTTAAATCCGTTGCGCGCAGAGAAAGTGAAATCATTGGAAGAACTGGCGCAATGGACTTGGTGTGGCCACGGTTACCTGCTAGGAAGAGAAGGAGCCAAAGGAGGAGCCTTTCAGAATCGGGTGGAATGTCTTCGCAGGTTCGGTGATCAAGAACAGATAGCCATTCAGAATTATATGAAGTTTTTATCTCAAGGGTATTCTACTGATGATCTGAATGCCGGACAGTTGCCGGAAAGAGAAAATGTTGAAGTGGTGGGGGCTTCTAAAGGGTGGCCTGCAGTAATCGGAAATCCTGAATTCGTAAAGCAAGCAATGGAACAGCATAAAATCAGAACGCATCGGTTACATAGAAAAGCGGATTACAATTATGTTCTGGAAAAGGTAGCGGATGAAACCTGCAGAAAGTTTAATATTACCAAAGAAGAGTTAATGCATCGGGGCAGAAGAGATGTCATATCGGATGCAAGAGCAGTTTTTTGTTATAAACTTCATATTGAAGAGCTTCTTCCTCTATCCATTATTGCCGATTTCCTAAAAATTACGATCCCGCCTATAGCCACTTTGGTGAGGCTTGGAGCAAAATTGAAGATTTTGGAATCGGAAAAAGTATACATGTAATTATCACTTGATAGCACTCTCACTCAAAGTTTGTCAGGAATAAAAAATTCAATTGCGGCTTTAATTTACAATGCGATTTTGAACTTTGCCAGGAATCAATTTGATAATGTAATAAGTGTCTTCTCAGAAGCCTCAATCCCCCGAATACACTTAAAACTAACCTAATAGTCTGATACTAAATAAAAGCATCAAATTCATGATATTAGTACTCCGTCCCGGCTGTTGGTTAATTAAGTAAGTCCGTCCCCGGTTTATCCCCTTACGATCAGTATTACCTTTGTGCCTCACTCGCCGGCATATTAGATTATTATAAGAGGAAGAGAATAAGAATCACCAGGAGAACCGGCAAGCAATGGCGCTATTCAATTTTCTTAAAGATATTATTCATAACCCCGGCAAAGCTGTGGAAAATATGAAAGCACGGAAAAGCCGCTATCGCTATGCATTGGTGCAGTTTCTGGTTTTCATTAGGGTTGCCATTTCCGAATATATGCTCAATCACTGCATAAGCCGCGCTTCAGGCATTGCATTTGTGCTTCTGCTCACTTTTATTCCTCTCATTACCACTGCTGCCATAATGTTTGCCAGTATTACTGAGGTTCGTCCGGAGCAGATCGAACGGGTGCTTACAGCTTTACTGCCCTTTGCTCCCGGAGAAGTGACCAATTACATCATTCAGTTCTTTATGAATGCACAGAAGCTCCGGGGAATCGGTATTGGTGTGCTCATCGTAACTGCCATGGGTCTTTTCGGAACGGTTGAGCAGTCCACCAACTCTATATGGAAAGTTTTGAGAGCTCGCTCTTTTTTCCATCGTTTGCGTACCTTTACAATGGTGATTGTATACAGCCCGATTTTGTTTTTTGCTTCCTTTCAGGTAAGACGAGCTGGTTTCTTTGGTTTCCTGCCGTCTGATTTTTTTCTGCTCCAACTTTTCCCATTTCTTCTTACTACTTTGGCCTTTACACTGCTTATCTGGTTTCTTCCAAATACAAAAGTGAAATTCCGTTCTGCTCTGCTGGGGGGAGTGATCTCCTGTGTTCTGTTTGAAGTGGAGCGTAGAAGTTTCGGGTACTATGTTCAATTTTCAATTCAAACACAGACTATCTATGGAACATTCGGTTTGCTTCCCTTTTTCCTGTTGTCACTGTATTTCGGAGCCATGCTATTTTTGCTGGGGACCCAAATCGCCTATGTGCACCAGAACTTCCGGCCACTCTTAAGATCCAAACAGCGCTGGGACCGCAGGGTGGGGGATTACCGCAATTATATAACTTTCCGTATGATCATCGACTGTGTCAGAGCGTTTATCCGCAAGCAGCCTCCACCGACCCTGGATTATTTCTGTCGTAAATACGAGCTTACCCAGGCCCAGGCTATGGGAATTCTCAACTGGCTTATTCATGAAAAATTCATCCACCAGATAAACAACAGTGAGTCTTTTGTTCCTGCCCGTGATTTTTCTTTCGTACCGGTAAGGTCTGTATATGCTGCTATTGAAGATCAGAACCGTCGCATTCCGCTCAACCCTCAGGATTATACCCGGGAGTATCTTTCAAAATTTATTAAGCAGCGCAGCGAAGCGGATGCTACTGATGAGCTTACGTTTAATGAGCTCATCTATATTTTAGATAATGGCGAGCGGCACGTGGAAGAGGTTGAGAGAGTGCTGGCGTAATCTTCCCTGATCAAAAATTATGCAATGGAATGCTTATTGCGGCAAATCAGTATTGATTACCTTGGAGGAATCCTGCATGGTTTCAGTTATGTTTTTTCGTCAGCAGGTAATGATTTTTCTAGGGGCTCTGGCCGCTTTTTTACTTCCTGATTTTATCTTGATCTACTTTCTTGAACTGGATGCCTATTTCAGTTTTACTTTGGCTTTTACAATATCTATGGTCTTTCTATATACATATAATAACAAACTTGTCGCTTCAGGATCAGTTAGATACTTGGGGGACTATTTACTTTTTTCAACTATCAGTTATCTGATCACTGTTTTGCTTACCGCCATTGTCTGGATTTCAGAGGGACCGGTGCTGTTTTGGTCGGGGCTATTTGTGGGAATGGTTGTACTTTTGGGAATAGTGATGTTTTCTCCCTTAAATGCTCATTATTCTTAATATTGCCTTGCATCAGGTACTGCCTTCCATTTTCTGCTTACGTCGTATTTGGTTGACAGTTCCAAGAGAATTCATCATTCTGTATACTCACCTTCGAAAGAAATTAATATCTACTGCATTCTATACTTTTAATTCATAATTGGGCCAAACAGAGCAATAGTTGATATACCCCTAAGTCAAATCAATAAAGCAGGGCTAACTGTTTACTATGAATGCGGTAATTAAATACACAAAAAGAGGTAATTTTGAAATAAAAAATACCCCTTTTGTGCATGTCTAATCCTCTAGTATTATCATAATGACAATACAAATCCCAGGCTCAGTGTCAGAAATTGCAACCAGTTCTTGACAAACCCGTCACTTCCCGGATTTTGCGGATCTGAAGTGCCCTCTGCCCCCCCTGCAAGATATCGGGCGTTCAGGTAAAGGCTAAATGGCCCTTGAGTTGATACCACTGCCCGCAGCGAGGCATCTACCAGAGCCCCTTCCACATCGGTATCGCTTATATTGAGGTATCGGATGGGGGCGTAAATACCGCTGATGTCTGTCTCAAGCCACAGATTCTCGGCTACCCTGTATCCGGCAACAAACTCCAGAAGTGGAACCAATCCCACATCTCTATTGGTACGGAGAAGTGTTCCATCCAGTGATGCAAAGCTAATTGATGCATTTCTAATCTGCAAAGCACCACCCACCCCCAGCATCAGTGGTGAGTCTTCCTTGGTGAATAGGTAGACATAACTTGTTCTGTAAAAGGGGAAATTGTAGACAAACCGAACCGGGGTGCCCTGAGGAAAAATGACCCCGTCAATATTTAAAGAACTGTTGGTCGTCTCTTCGGTGATGAGACTTAAAGGCTGATACAGAACGGAAATTATATGTGAAGGTGCAATATCGAAACGCACTGCAAGTCTTAAGAATGGAAAGAGTATATCTTGCCCAGCTTCATCGGGGTAGTTTATTTCACTACCGTTATTCCCGAATTGAATAATATGGTATGGCACATCCAAAAAGCCGTACTCAGCCATCAGATGAAAGCGGCCGGACAACGGGACATAGGTCTGGGACACTGTTGGCAGTTGGAATAACAGAACAGCGGAAATGGCAAGGAAAACTGCTTTTCTTTTCATGTCAGCACCTTTCTTGTTCCCTTTCTGTAATCAAATTTCATGCCTGTTGTTGGGCTATTTCACATCCAGGGTGGTTAGACCCGATCAGGTACTCTCTTCTCTACCCGGTTTTACTTGTGAGTGGAATTGGCAGAAAATTAGCCCATTGCATTTTGGTGCTTTGCAATGTGTAAAGATTGCGGGATGTTACGGAATTTCAGTGTTTTGATCGCCTTGAAATCCTATTCCCGCTTGATCCGGCTTTTCTTCAACAAGTCAACGACTTCCTGATCTTGGGTCTGCTCAAACTGTTCGTACCACATGCCTACTGCCATGAAGTTTTCTGGCTGCCGAGGACATATTACCTCGTCGGCTTCGGCCTTGAGTTGAGCCACTGTTGATGATGCCCCCACGGGAACTGCCACTACAATTTTTTGGGGACTTTGTTTTCGAATTGCTCTCACCGCAGCTTTCATGGTGGCACCAGTGGCAAGGCCGTCATCTGCTATAATGACTATGTTGTCTTTTATCTGTAGCGCTTGTCTGTTTTCCCTGTATCTGGCCAGTCGTCGCTTTAGTTCCGCGTACTCCTCTTCGGCTATCTGATCTATCTGCTTTTGGCTGACTCCGACAATGCTGACCACATCTTCATTCAAAAATTTTTCTCCCCCCTCCGCGATGGCTCCCATGGCCAGTTCCGGCTGATAGGGAACTCCCAGTTTGCGCACCAGAAATACATCAAGGTCCAGATGCAGCAGTTTAGCTATTTCATAGGCCACCACCACTCCACCGCGCGGAAGTCCCAACACTACAGTGTTGCGGGATTCGTTGTACTGGGAGAGAAACTCGGAGAGTTTACGCCCCGCATCGCTTCTGTCTGTATACAGCTGCATGATCTCTCTTTATTGAGCAAATAAGGGAGAGGACATCAGAACAGCCCGATGCCCTTCCGATTCTGTTGAGGATTTCCTAGCCGCGTCGTCCGCCACCACCCTCCTTGCGTCCTGTTGCCTCGCTGATTTTCAGGGCACGCCCCTCAAAATCCTTGCCGTTGAGGGAGTTCATGGCCTCTTCAGCATTGTCCATCTCCACAAATCCGTATCCCCGAGAGCGTCCGGTTTCCCGGTCGGTAATGATGGATACAGAACTGACATTCCCGAATTGAGAAAAAAGATTTTTTAGAGAGTCTTCGGATGCTCCCCAGGCAAGGTTGCCCACGTACAGCTTCTTCATAGTAGAAATCCTCCGTAACTGTTATAAATTAACCGTGCCGGTCCGGTGTCCCGCACCGCAAGGATGCCATGCACTGAAATAAGAGCAAAATCCGGTCCGTGCCCTTTTAGCCTGTTCAGGGCAGACTATTTGCTTCTTCTGCTTCCTAAACGCAAGGAGCTCACTTTGATTATTCGCAGAAACGGAATTCTTTTACCTCTCTCTTCCCTGCCCTCACCTTACGCCATAGGTGACCTGGGTCCACCCGCTCTTGATTTTGTAAATTTCCTTCATCGATCAAAGCAGACACTCTGGCAACTGCTGCCCCTCAACAGCATCTCCCCCTTTCAGCATTTTTCCCCCTACAGCAGCAATTCATCACTGGCTTGCAGTACTCATTATCTAAGCCCAGAATTGCTTCTGCAGAATGGAATGCTTGAGCGACAAGACCTCGTCTCATTAACACCGCCCTCCAACTTTCGGGAAGCCTTCTTTTTTAAAACAGATTTGGCTAAAAAAGCACTTGATCGATTATCCAAGCCCTTTGACAGCCTTTTTGAGGCTTACTGCCATAAAAATTCCTACTGGCTTGAGGATCATGCCCTGTTTTGCATTCTGAACAATCATTTCAAAGGCGTATCGTGGAACACCTGGCCAGGCCCGCTCAGGGATAGAGAACCTTCAGCTTTGAGTGAGGTCGGACATCATTTCACTAATCAGATAAAACTTGAGCAATTCCTGCAATTCATCCTTGATTATCAGATTTCGGAATTGCGCCAGGCCTGTCATAATAAAGGTATACAGATTATTGGTGACATACCGTTTTACGTTAATTTCCACAGTGCAGATGTCTGGGCTCATCGGAACCTGTTCAGGCTCAACCGTGACCTCGCTCCTGCTTTCCTTTCTGGAGTTCCCCCTGACCGCTTCAGCGCAACAGGACAACTCTGGGGAAATCCGGTTTATAACTGGAAGCAAATGGCCAGAGATCAGTTCAGATGGTGGATCGGGAGATTTGAGCGTATGTTCGCTTTTTATGACATGGTAAGAATCGATCATTTCAGGGGCTTTGTGTCCTACTGGCAGGTGCCGGCTGGCGCCAGGACTGCCAGAGATGGCGAATGGGTTGACACGCCTGCAAATTCTTTCTTTTCCACAATGCTCCGGCATTTCCCCTGCTTTCCGGTGATTGCCGAAGACCTGGGCACCATCGATGCAAAGGTGAGAGAGGTGATGAACTGCTTTGGATTTCCCGGTACAAAGGTGCTTCTTTTTGCTTTCGATACTGCTGACCCTGCAAATCCATATCTTCCACATAATTATCCCTCAAATTGTCTTGCCGCAACCGGAACTCATGACACCAGCACCACCCGAGGCTGGTTTGAAAAGGAAGCTGATGAAAATGTTAAGCTGAATCTATTTCGCTACCTGGGAAGAGAAGTAACTTCCGATCGGATCCACTGGGAGCTTATGAGACTGGTTATGATGTCCCGGGCGAACTTGGCCGTTTTCCCGATGCAGGATATTCTGGGATTGGGGGATGAAGCGCGAATTAACACCCCTGGCACCGCTCAGGGAAACTGGCTCTGGCGCATGCCTTCAGATTATTTTGATCCGGCACTTGAGAGTGAACTCGCTCAAATGACTACCATATTTAACAGGTGAGCTTTTGAGTGCTAAAGGCGGCCGCAAAAGCTACCATCCCGGGAAGCTGACTTTCCAGAGAAACTGTCAGTTTCTTCGGGGGTAGTCGATACCTCATCGCTTGCGCGGCACCGGAATTTGTGGGACGGACTAACTTTTTAAAGTCGAAAAGGTTAGTCCGTCCCCAACTTGGTTTGAAATGCCGGGCGAACTTGGCCGTCTTCCCGATGAAGGATATTCTTAGGATGTGGATGAAGCTAGAACCAATACCCTTGGCACTGCTCAGGGTGGTCCATGCTCTCAGATTATTTTGATCCGGCACTTGAGAGTGAACTCGCTCAGATGACTACCTCATCGCTTGCGCGGCACCGGAATTTGTGGGACGGACTTTTATTTTTAAGTTGAATAAGGTCGTCCGTCCCCATCTCCCATCTCTTTTCTGCAGAAAGTGAGAAAAACTATCGAAAAGAATCCATTACTTTAGGAAAGCTATCAAAAAAGAAATCAAAGAGTTAGTGCATGATTAAAGAGGGTGACCCGGCAGGGACGGACTATTGTGTTTTAAACAGAATAAGTTAGTCCGTCCCCAAAGGAGGAGTGAGGGGAGCCGAAATGGCGCTTACCCCTGCCCTTTGGGCAAAAAGCCTACTCTCCCTCAAACAAGTCCAGAAACCGATTTTCATAAAGGTGGTAAAGGTTCCACTTGTCCAGTTCGTTTTTCAGTTCTGCGGCTTTGGAGCGATCTTGGCTTGCAGCCTGGAACAATTTCTCAATTCGGTCCATCACATAGCGCGGTACCTCCTGATGGTCTACCGTCTCCTGCGGAATCCCCCCCTCTTCGGGCTGCTCCATTTGATTGGAATTGAAAAACTCCCTAATTTTTCCCTCGATATCATCGAAGAGAGGTTCGGCATTGGTGGCATCCACTTCAAGTTCTGCCATGTCGACATCCACCTTTGCCATTTTTCCAATGGATCTTACCACAGATAGCGCTCCTCTGGGATAGGTAAGCCCGCCGGCGTAGGCCGGAATGGTGGCCAGAAGACAAACAGCATCAATGCCCCGATTGGCAGCGAATCCCAGCATAAGTCCGTTGAGTCCACTGATTACTCCGTCGGGCATGGCGGCAAGACCACTGCGCTCAAGTTCCGGAATGAGCCCTGAATTGTTTGTGGCAAAGAGCACTTTTGATGGATCGGAGTGACTCATGGACTGGGGCAGTGCCGCTGCGGTATAGATTCGGGGAGTCTGCAGTTCTGTTGCCAGTTCAAGAATCGCCTTCATTACTTCTATGTCGTTTTTGCCCCCCGCATGGGCATTGCTTTCAAAGATGACCAGGTCGGGATTGTGGTGATGATAAAAAACGCTTTGAGGCGTTTCCGGGAAGTGGGCAACTCCGCTGTTGACCATGATGGACTCGGGAGTAATGAACTGGCTCATGTCGATCTGGGCAAAAAGATGAGCGTTGAGTTTACGCCTGAGATAGTCAATGGAAAGAATGCCCACGTTACCTGCACCCGTCCAGGCTGCAAGCAGCAGGGGCGGATTATTGAAGTGATGTCTGTTAAGAAGCTCCATAACGGCAGTTGTCTCCCTGTGCTTGGCTTTTTGTTCAGGTCCAGTATTTGGGGCGTTTATAATAATCGTAAAGCCTGCTTTCATATTCTCTGTCCAGTTTCATATCGAGACTGTACTGCGGACCATTGCGGATCAGGTCACTTGAAACATCGGCGTATACCTTGGTTTCACCCCAATCTATTCCCAAAATCCACTGGGGTGCCAGGAGCACTTTTTTTCCGGGAAGTATCTGGCCGGTGTTGGCCACAAGGTAGCGCACAACCCATTTCTGATCATCCAGAATAAAATCTTCAACCCGTCCCACTTCCTCATCGCTTGACTGGATAGCGTATCCTCCCACCTCTCGGGTGCTGCGAAGGTGTGATTGCCGTACCCTCTCCTCTGTCTGGCGCTCCTGCTCCATAGCCCGGGCAGTGAGTGGTTCTTCCATTAGCGGCTGGGGAAAACCGGAAGGATAGGAGAGCCCTGGATAAATTGCCCCTCCCAGGGAATTGTAGTGACTGGGGTAAACCCAGTAGTAGGGCCAGGAGTAGTAATCGTGCAACTCCTGCTCCATCTGTCGGGATATTGGTTCCGCTGAGCTTACATCGGGACTGTGTCGGATCTGATCTTTGCTGTAATTGACTTTTATTGTATGGTCCTCCACCTGCCCCAATGCCGCGGGAGACAAGAGCACTTTACGGCCCAGAAACCAGCTGCCTATGTCTGCCACCAAATAGCGAACCGCCCAGTTCCTGTCATCAAAAAGGAACTCGTCAATTTTACCTATGTGACCATCCTGTGCATGCAGCTGCATTCCGTTTAATTTTTTTACAGTTTGAAACATGTTGCTCTCCCTTCTCTGGATGGAGAATCACCTGAGAATTGGAGTCTCAAAAGATGTGCCAGTGTGGTATCAAGTTGGCGAATGGAGAAAAGTAGGCGGTTATTCTTATTTCAGCTAAACAAATACTTCTTTATGGCTTCGGAAAACTCCTTAAACGTGAAAGGCTTATTCAACACTCCAGTCATCCCTGCTTCCAGCATCTCTTTTACACTGTGATCATTATAACCGGAAATGCCAAGTACTTTAATTGCCTTGTTGATCTCTTTCATTTTCAGAAAAGCTTCCCTGCCACCCATTTTGGGCATTACCATATCCAGAATAACCAGATCAATCTGTGACCAGTGCTCTCTGTATTGTTCCAGTGCCTGAGCACCATCGGCACACTCCATCACAGTATGCCCCTGCCTTCTGAGGAGAATCGCCATACTTTCTCGTATAGTCTTCTCATCATCAGCTAGCAGAATGGTGTTTTGGGGAACTGCTGGTACCGGACTGGAAATACTTGTCCTTTGAGCGGGCATTCCTGATGTGACAAGCGGTATTAATATTGTAAAAACAGTCCCTTTACCCGGAAGACTCTCCACATCGATAGACCCGTTGAGCGTTTTTACCAATCCATAAACAGATGCCAGCCCCAGTCCCGTTCCCTTGCCCCTCTCCTTTGTTGTAAAGAACGGTTCAAAGAGGTGTTCCTTTGCTTCCGGACTCAAACCCTGACCGGTATCGGAAACTGACAATTTAAAAAGAGATTTACTGCCGAAAGATTCTGGAGAGCTTTCTTCCGATGTACTGATATTAATTACATCTGTTGAAATAGTGATCGTACCCCCATCAGGCATTGCATCCCGTGAATTGAATGCAAGATTCAGGAGTACTCCCTCCATCTGAGCGGAATCAGCCAGTACAACATGTTCTGCGGCATGCAACCGGGTGACAATGTTAATTCTTTTGTCAATACTATGCCTGAGCAGATTGACCGCGCACTGAATCACTTCGTGCATATCGGTGGGTACTGCGGCAAATATGTTTTTTCTTGCAAAGGTAAGAAGCCCCTTGACCAGTTCCGCAGCGTTGAGGCTTATCTTGACAATGCTTTCAGCACGCGACCTGGTTGTTTCATCTGTGGCTTCCAGCTGCAGCAGATTGGCAAAACCCAGAATACCCGTGAGCTGGTTATTGAAATCGTGTGCAATACCTCCTGCGAGTTTACCGATGGCTTCCAGTTTCTGTGCCTGATGAAGCTGCTGCTCGTTTATGCGTAGTTCTTCCTCTATTCGCTTTCGTTCAGATATGTCCCGCACGACAGCGAGCAGGCGTCCTTCTCCTCCGATATTGGAGCTCCTCAGAGTTGCCTCCACCCAGAATTTGCTGCCATCATTAAGTCTATTATCCTGGCGCTCAAAAATCTGAGGGCCTTCAGAAATGGCAAGGGAATGGAATTTACCCAACTGGGAGGTGCTGTCGTTCAGGTCTTCACCTGTCAGCTCATACACGCTGGTTTTCGCCATTTGCTCCCGTGTACAATGATACATGGATAGTGCGCTGTCATTAAAATCAAGAATAATTCCGTTTTTGTCAACCAGAAGGATTGCTTCACTTACCGCATTGAATATTTCCCGGTAGTTTCGTTCGCTAATGCGAAGGGCAGCCTCCGCCTTTTGGCGGTTTCGGATGTTGTTTATGAGCAGCAAAATCACTATTGCCTGCATCGTCAAGGCAGTAACGATTATTATAATAAGTCGAAGGTGGGTTTGCAGCAGAGGTGGCGGCCTGTTAAGAATAATGCTGCCTTGGGGTAAAGATCGTACTGGAATGCCCTGTTTGATGAGTGTGGAATATTCAAAAACATAACGGTTGGGGCTGTTCATCTGTATTAGTATGTCAGCAGGGGTTTCTCCATCAAGAATTCTCAAGGCCATCTCGCCAGCCGTTTTGCCCTGGAGATAGCCGCTGACCACCTTGCCTCCAAGTATCCCGGGTACTACGTTGTATTCCGAAGTGGTATAAATGGGAACGGAGCTGTTTTTAACCAGAAATTCGTAGCTCTCATCAAAATCAAAAGTTTTGCCGTTTGTATCTATAAAAAAGAATGTGAACAGTATCAGTGTTCCTTTACGGGCGCTGCTGATGGAGTCCCTGAGCTGATCTACTGTCACTTTGTCGATGAGGACGATGTTGACTTTCTTATCAAGCTTTCGGGCCACCTCTTTTATGTGAGCCGAAAATGGAGCCCCGGATTCTGAACAATCGGTTATAGCCAGAATGCGATTAGTTCCAGGGTGCAACTTAAGCATCAGTTCCACTGTTTCTTCAATATCTGCGGTTTCATTTACCCCTGTAGCCAGTTGAAAATTCTTAATCGATTCGGGATTCAGGTTGTTGATCCCGCAGAATACTACCGGGACCCCCGGAAAAATTTTGTCACGAACTCTTGTTAAAAGAATAAGTGCGTTGTCATCCGAAGCGATGATCACCTTCAACGGAATCCGTTCGTACTTTCTCTTTAGCAAATCTATAAGGAGTGGTTCGCTCATCAGATCAGGACGTCTTTTGGTATCCAGATACTCAATATACAGTCTTATATCCCGATGGGTTCTTAAGGTATCCAGTACTCCTTTTTGAATCGCATCACTCCAGTCGTATCCGTAATGGTAACTGTTAATATAAAGCACATCCATGCGGTCCTTTACTTCTGGCCGTGAATATCCACTGACACTCATGATGAAGAGAAAGCAGAACCCCAGAGCGTATTTCATATTGATCACTTAAAATTGAAGGATTATTCTATATATTATACTATGGCGCAGGTTGTTTGTCGATTCAAAATATGAAAGGCCACTCCGGGTAGAATGGCCTTGAAAATTTCTGGGGCTGAAGGTGTCCAGTTATTCGGTGGCGTTCTGTTTTCTTAAACGCTCGATCTCCTGCTTGCGGGCTTTGATTCGCTGTCTCTCGTTGAGATACACAGCTTTTCCGGTTTTCTTAAAACAGGTTTCGAAGCACTGGTCAGCCTGATCGAGATCTCCGGATAATTCCCAGTAGACTCCCATGTTGTAGGTTGCCGCGATCCGGTCCTTTTCAAGCTTGGGAATGTCTGTACTTATCACTTCTTCCCAAAGCCCTTTTGCATCACCTATCATATCTTTTTTGGCGTATTCAAGAGCTGTTTTCATCTGCGGACTCTTGCCGCCCATGATTTTTCTGCTCTGACTCACATAATGAGGAGCAATTTGGAGAACTGTCCTCTGCACCAGTCGATCGACTATCTGCTGTACCCCCACAGACCAGTCGGGCAATGTTTTATAGGCTTCGGTTTCATCATATTTAACGGATGTGAATACTGCAAAATCCCGATTTGTAGCTGAGGCTACCACTCTTCCGCTTGAGACTTCAACAATCCGGTAAGTAACTTCCATGTTGACGGTCCGCTTGGCTTCGAACTTGTTTTCCACGGTGGTATCGGCGATTTCCGTATAGCTTGAATCGGCGTTCATCACTTTTCTTTTAGTAACTTTTAAAAACTCTTTCCATTCGCCGCCATCGGTGGAGTTATAGTTGCCCGATCCGATAATCAAAGCTTCCACTCCAGCCATCTGGCCAATCTGTACCGACTGGTTTTCATCAATCAGACCGCTCATCGAAAGTTTATGTTCATCCAGAATTTTGTTAAGCTCCGCACGCTCAAGTACAGTATAGTGGCCGTTCTGTACAAGTCCGCTGATCAGTCTGGTCGACAGGTCGCCTCCAGAGTAAGCGGTTTTGGGATCTGGCCTGGTCTCCTGCTCCATCCCCAATTGCTTCTGCACAACCTTCACCGCCAAATCTGTCAGACTGAGTGATTTATTGTCATACCAGAAGCTCCAGCTGCCGTTCATATCGAAATCCATCACAGCCACTTTTTTAACGGGGGGAATATCCAGCTCGGCAGGTTTGAGAATTCTTACCGGAATATACGAGGCACATTGAAATAAGAGCAGAGTAAAAACGGAAGCAACGGCAGTTTTCAATTTCATGCAACACCTCTGGATAATAGTTTAGGTTCCAGAAATCTTAAGAGTCTATAGTATAAAATATCTGAATCAGAAAAGGTATAAGATTTTGAAGGATGGCATGTTGTGGAAAAGAAGAGGTCTGAAATTGCCCTATTATGCATAATCCGGAGTGCAATTTGTGCTTTGAGTAAAAAATACCGAATGGTATATTCCAGAAATCCCGGGCATTCCGCGGTGTAGCGAAAGATGGAGCAGATTGAAAAAATCTGAAAAAACCCGTCAGTTCATAATTGAGCGATGTGCCCCTGTTTTTAACCAAAAAGGGTTCATCGGGACTTCTCTTTCCGATATTGAACAGGCCACCGGTTTGACTAAAGGGTGTATTTACGGTCTTTTTGTGAGTAAAGAGGAGCTGGCCGCCGCCTGTTTTGATTATGCAAGGGCGCTTATTCATGAGCGGATGGATACTGAAGCTTCTCGGAAAAGCAATGCAGTTGAGAAACTTCGAGCGATTTTCGACATGTATCGCACTTTTCCTGAATTCTGGCCAATAAAGGGTGGCTGCCCGATTCTCAATACCGCCGTTGAAGCAGACGACACTAATCCACTATTGCGTAAGAAGGTGGTGGAAGCTTTGGAGATCTGGCGCCGTTTCTTTGCATCCATTATTCAAAGGGGCATTCGAAATGGTGAAATTGTGGAAAATGTGGATCCTCAATCCATAGCAACACTCTTTATAGCGCTTTTGGAGGGAGCAACCATGATGAGCAAGGTGTACAATGATAATTCCAGCCTGAAAACGGTACTTGATAAAATAAATGAGACAATTGATCAACTTAAATTGCAAAGTAATAATGACAAATAAGGTGAGATAGGAAAGGGGTTTGTAAATGAAGGGACTCAAAAGAGCTGTTGTGACCGGTTTGGGAGTGGTTTCCCCTGTAGGGAACAGTGTCAAGGATTTCTGGGATGCTTTGATTGCCGGCAAAAGTGGCGCTGCTCCCATTACCAGAATGGATTGTTCCCAGTATAAGACTCGTTTTGCCTGTGAAGTGAAGGGTTTTGATCCACTGGAGTATCTGGATTCAAAGGAAGTCCGCACCATGGATCTTTATTCACAGTTTGCCATGGCCGCTTCCATTCAGGCCCACAATGATTCTAAGCTTGAGGGAGTGGATAGGGATCCTTTCAGAAGCGCGGTGATTTTCGCCTCTGGAGTAGGGGGCCTTTATACGCTTCAGGAGGAACTTGTCAAATATGCTAAAGGAGAAAACAGACCTCGTTTTTCACCTTTCATGATTCCAAAGATGATTGCTAATATAGCAGCGGGACTTATTTCAATAAAGTATGATTTCCGTGGTGCAAATTACGGGGTGGTTTCAGCTTGTGCTTCCTCTTCACATGCCCTGATTGACGCTTTTAACCTGATTCGTTTGGGTAAAGCGGATGTGGTCATTGCGGGTGGATCTGAGGCGTCTATAAATGCCACCGGACTGGGTGGATTCAGTGCATTGAGGGCAATATCGGAACGCAATGATGATCCCGCAACTGCTTCAAGGCCGTTTGACAAGGATCGTGACGGTTTCGTTCTGGGAGAGGGAGCTGCGGCGCTGATTCTTGAATCCCTTGAACATGCTCAGGCCAGAGGAGCCACCATTTATGCCGAGATGGTTGGAGGCGGTATGACCGCCGATGCCTATCACAGTACTTTGCCTCATCCTGATGGGCGGTCGGTTTATAAAGCAATGGAATTTGCACTCGAAGATGCCGATGTCAAGCCGGAAGTCATCGACTACATTAACCTCCATGCAACATCAACTCCCGCCGGTGATGGCCCTGAATTGATGGCGGTACAGAAGCTTTTTGCTTCTTCACTTGAAAAGCTGCATGTGAGCGGTACCAAGTCCATGACTGGTCACCTCCTTGGTGGTGCCGGTGCACTGGAGGCGGCAGCGACTGTGCTTTCCATAAGAGATGAGATTATCCCACCTACAATCAATACACAAAACGTGGATCCGGCTCTTGATGTCAAGGTCGATCTGACGCTGGGCAAGGCCGTTTCCAAGCAGGTGAATTACGCCATGAGCAATACCTTTGGCTTTGGCGGTCAGAACGCCAGCGTTGTTTTCAAGAAATTCTAAATGAGAGAGGAGGTAATCTCCTTTCACTTCCTATAAAAGTGAACCCCAACCCGTAAGGGTGGGGTTCACTGATACGACATAGAAAAAACCGACTGAAAAGGTCTGCTTCGCCAATACCACCGGTGATCACAAAACTTCGTGATCGACATACTCTGATGACTACTTACCGAAGAGCTTCAATGCGAGAAACGGGAACGGTGACCTACAAGGCGTCTTCGCCGTTAACAATAGCAAAAAACAAAAACTGAAAAGAGAAACCCCGGCCTGAGGGCGGGGGTAAACTGATAAGACACTAATACTCGGCCTGTTTAAAATCCGAATGTAAATTCGAAGATGGAAACATCATATACGTAAGTAGTATTATCTCCCGGGAGTGATTTCTGGTGTTCGGGGCTGTTGAAACCCAAAAGGACTTTGAATTCCATTGTCCCGAAGGATTCTTCCGAAGTGGCGAAAAGACGCCCGGCTCCGAAGGCGATGCAGGGGATAGCCGACCAACCCGCTACAGTGAGATCCTCGGTTTTACCGGTGTTGCTGTTTCGCCGTATTCCTTTCATATTTTCATATACGATGCGGGGCCCTGCACCTACTGTGACGAAAAAGTGTCCGAACTCTCCACCAGGTCTGAAAAGCAGCTCCGGCATAAGAGTAAGAGAATGATTGGAGTAACTGTTTCCTGAGTCTTTCTGAACGCCCACCTTAATACCGTCAACCAGAATATCCCGCTCGTAATCAGAATATATACTGCTGGCGCAGGAAAAACTGCCTGATCCGTAAACCCTGAGATGCAGACTTCGACTTATTGGAAAGTGCGGTCCGGTGCTTATTTTTACTGCATAATTCAGTGATGCCGAAGGGTAATTTGTGAAGTTGAGGAAACTGAATCCAAAACCCCAGGTTGCATAATTCATGGATACAATATCAGGTGAACCGATTGCGGCGGCCACTTCCTGAAAGAGACTTCCCAGACAATCTGCTGCGATATCGGTAAAACAGCTGGAGAAGCAATCCTCCTCCTCATCGTCATTATTGTAGCGGGATTGACTCTGATTATTTTTTTCGTTGTCGCTGGAGCGCTTAACCAGACGGGTGTCACTATAAGTGGTATCGCTGCTGCAGAAGCCATCATAGGCAAGCGTGCAAAGGAATACAGCTAGAAGTGAGAGTTTTGCTGAGAATTTCATGGCGGATGACCTCGTTCAGCTTTGGGATTTGGAAGCAACCATTAAAATACAAAATAGAAGCTCTTGCGCAAGTAAAAGTGTAAGATATTGGTCCTTTAATTGCACTTTCTGTTAAGCGGAACC
Organism: Fibrobacterota bacterium; assembly: GCA_023436205.1. Lineage (GTDB taxonomy): Bacteria > Fibrobacterota > Chitinivibrionia > Chitinivibrionales > Chitinispirillaceae > JAEZKC01. The sequence goes on along the minus strand of JAEZKC010000123.1, from coordinate 5,212 downwards.
TGTACCTTTCCGCAATGGAGGTGGTTATGGACTACTCCGAAATTCTTTCCCGGTTTCAAGATCGCAGTGGGATTAAAAATGAGGTGGAGGCGGTTCGGATCATTACAGCTTTCATAGAAATTCTCTCAGAGCGTCTCGATCCGGCATTGAGTAAAGATCTGGCTAATGAGCTTCCATTTGAACTGAAGGATATTGCCAGATCTTCAAATCGGGCAGAGGAGTTTTCACTGGAGGAATTTTATACCCGCATGTCTATCCGTGCAGATATTCCCAGAGACAGAATTATTTCCGATGCCAACGATGTGATGCTCGTGCTTGAAGAAGCTCTGAATCCCGGAGATGTACAGAAGATAGTCGAGTATCTCCCCGGAGAATATCTGGTTTTGTTCAGCGAATGACCGATCTGCTGATGAGAGCTGGTGTAATTATCAGTATTTGCTCATCAGCTGATCAATTCTTATTCCTACCAGGCGCACCTGATCAAGTTCCAGGTAATAACTCTTGGGAAAAGTGGAATCCACCGGCTGAGATTTGACAAAATTAATAGCGTTCGACATCTGAGATGCTTCAATCCATACACTTTTAAGCAAAAGCGTTTTTAAAGAATCTACAGGTACTATATATTCCTGCCAATCCTCAGTGATTTCAAGAGTAAATCTGAACCGGTCCCAGTCTCTGCCACTTGACTGTGAAGCGTAGGTGTTGACATTTACTTCTATGGAGCCCGCATTTCCCCTTGCATAAAATGCGATTTCTTTTAGAGCTGAAAGATCGATGTATTTGCCCACGCCAGTGATATGTACTCCAATGCCGCTGTATGGATGCGGAATGGCTGTACTCAAAGTTGCATCGATTCGCAGAGCCTGACCACTGTCTCTTTTTACAAATGATTCTGAAATGGATGATGATCCACCTGTCTGGGCATCATCAAAAACATACCAGTTTCCTCCATGGGTGATTGGTGCAATCGGAGTTGATTTCCATTGTCTGTTAAAATAGGACAGAGGAAGGGTATCTGAGTAATCGATGCTTCCCAGATTTGTCGTGGACTGGGGTTTTACTGCATTGGAGCTGATGAAAAACAGATCCAGGCCACCTCCCGGATTCTTCGATTCAATAATGGAAGAGAGGCTGCATGGGGGGAGATTCGCGAACTGGAATGCCCCTGCTTCATTTGTCAAAGTACGATAGGATGTGCCGGCAATTCTCAGAATAGAATTGCTGCTTTTCACATTTCCCGTGATGTTACCGCCGCTGCTGCACCTGATAGTGTCGGGGTTTTTATTATTCTTCTGAAAGCTGAAACGCAGCCCCCTCTGTTCACCAGCTTCAACTTCTATAGTAGCTGAATTAATATTGAGGGGAAAGTTAAAGCGACCGGTACTGTCAGTTAAGGTGGAATCAATAACTATATTTTGTGAAGTTAGCAGCCGGTGATACCAGTCGGTGTCAGCTACAAAACGCACCTTTGCATCGGGTGCCGGTGCCCCGTTTTCCAGGACTGCCAGAATTGAATTCCCGTTGGTTGTTTCAACTCCGGTCACTGAAGATCGGGTGCAGAACACAAGATGCAGGATCATAATGATCATGACTGGCATCGCAATTATTCGGGCTGTTTTAATCATCAGCTCTCTCTTTTTTCACCACAGGGTAGATCTGGAAATTTATCTGGTAAACTCCGTCCAGGTCAGTATCGTTACGGGCCATTTCCAAAAGCTCATGTCGCATCTCTTTGATACGTTGGCAAATGGCACTGTAGGTTGCAGAAGAGAGGCTTATAGTGACTGTGCTTATGTCTCTTTCTGCGGCAGGAATTTCATCCAGGGCCCGGGCTGCCAGCTCAATGGCCTGTTTTTGAAATGCCCGAATCACTCCCGACATCCACTTTTCACCGGTGGAAAGAGTCTTGTCTTTCACTATGTATTGACCGGAATCTGCGCGCTGTATCAGCCCGAGCTTCAGAAGTAAGTCGACAGCATCCTTCGCCTGGCTAACCGTTACGGGAGGAGATACTTTTCTGGACAGTGCCCGGTAGTCCTCCTTGAAATCATAATATCGTAAAAGCTCATAAATTACAATATTATACCAGTTCTGGAAAAATGCATGTTCATGGGCTTGCAGGATGTGGGCCTGAGGACCCTGAAGCGCGATGAGCTTTTTAAACAGTACTTCGGCTTCAATATTCTTTTTGGTCTTATTAAAAGCCACCAGTACAGAAAAGTACTCTTCCTCTCTTTTGTCCAATTTGATCAGTTTCGTTATGGCGGGTATGGATTTTTGGGAGATGTGAAGTTGACCTGCGAGAACTTTGACTAAAAAGCTGGGATCCAGTCCGGTTTTTTGTCCGATATATCTGTATGAATAGAACGAATTTGAGTCTTTCGCCTGCTCAAACCAGTCTTTCAGGAACGTGCGGTAATCCAGATATGATAGAATGTTTGGCGACATAGATACCTCAATACTAATATACCGCCGGAATGTAAGGCAGTGTATAAGAAAATGTGGATTAGTGTGGAACTATTTTTCCACGCTTTATGGTCTGATAGTGCTGATTTTATTGAAATATAACAAAAGTGTGTCTATATTGAAGGAAGGAATGGTGCTGAATTTTTTCCACACTTTGGGGGAATGCATGAAAAGGGGCATAATGAAAATCGGGTTTTGTATACTGTTCTGCTTCTCGCTTTGTTTGACTCAAACACCAGGCTTTTTTGTTGAAGGCCGTTCTGCAAGATAAGTGCGGAAACTTAATGAAGCTTCACGGTATAAATAAGATGAATGATTACCGTGATCGCGATGGCGTTCCCTCGTATGAGGAAATTGCAAAAACAGGGGCAAATGCCTGCGGGATTTTCTGGTTTACAAGAAATGATGCAACTGCAAACGAAATCGATGTAACTATCAAGAATTGTCTGGCTCAGAATATGGTTCCCTATAGTTTGAAGTTTAAAGCAACTGCGTCATCTATGATATACAGGGAAGGAGAGTGCGTGACGGCTCACCCACGGGGGGTGGTATTTATCTGTTTCAGGGTGTTGATGGAATCAATAAATATTTGACCAAGTTATTTGTGAAGCACACACATCTTAAAGGAGGGTTGTATGAAGGTTTCAGTGCTTATGATTTGTATACTTGTTGCAATCGGTTCTTCAAGAGCGATAGAGCCTGCGGATCCTGATCTTATTCCTGAAGGCAGAGCTCTTCTCAATTACCTGGAGAGTATCTACAAGACAAAAACGCTCATGGCCATTAATGGCGAGGCAAACCGCAGAGAGCTTGTGGCTTGTCTCGGTAAGGATGCTGCGATTCTATCTGCTGATATGACCGGATGGAACAGTCCCAAATATGCTGAAGGATACGCCGGGTCTTATTCAAGTGTAATCAGCTCATCTCTCAAAAGTCTTCAGGATCATTACAAAAGGGGAGGTATTCTTGAGGTCCATTTTCACTGGCCCAACCCGTTAACAGGGCTTGCCGGTTTTGATGCATCAAAAGATAACCTCACCGATCAGCAGTGGTCAAATATCATCACTCCCGGTACTGAAGAATACAATACCATGATCGCCGATCTTGACTGGCACATTGACCGTATGCTTAAACCTCTTGCTGATGACAATATTCCAGTGCTCTGGCGACCTTTACATGAAATAAACGGGGGCTGGTTCTGGTGGACCTGCGATTCAGATCCGGCAAAAACTGCCGAACTGTGGCGGATTATTTTCAATCACATGGTAAAAGATCGCGGTCTTCACAATCTCATCTGGGTGTATAATGATGCCAAGTATGATGATAACCTTCAGTGGAGAGTTCCCTATAAGCCGGGCAGTCAATATTATGATCTGGCAGCCATAGATCTTTACCTTTTTGATGCACGGGAAACCGGTATTCACCATGCATGGAATAAGGATATCACCTACAGAAATGTTTTCGATATGATGGAACAGTTGCATCCGGGCAAAATGATTGCTCTCGGTGAAGTGCACGAAATTCCCAATATGGAGAAAACAGCCAATAATGATCCTGCATTCGCACCCTGGCTTTATGCACTGCCATGGTGGTTTGAAGATAACGGGGATGCCAATTGCCCGAATAAACCCTGCAATCCCTGCACCTGGGCGGCCCAGACCTATCCTCACGAGTTTGCCATTACTCTTGATGAAATCAACATACCTTCAGAAGATCAGGTTCTTGCACGTATCACTACCGATAAGAAGAGCGGATTCGCTCCTCTGGCTGTATCGTTTGATGCATCAGGGTCAGTGGGAAATTCGCTTGTATATTCGTGGAATTTCGGGGATGGTGCGGTTGTCAGCGGACAGAAGGTAATACATACATTTGAGAATTCGGGAACCTTTACAGTTGTACTTGCGGTTTCGGGTGGAAATGTAATAGACCGCGACACGGTCGAGGTTACTGTTAACGACATTAATTCGCTTCCTGACCAGATCACTGTTGATGATTCGCAAACTGGATCAGGGCTTAATCTGCTTAACTTCAGTACAGGTTGGAATACCTCAACCACCGCCGGGGCATACATGTCAGGGGAACACTACTCTTCACAACAGGGAGCATCGTACACCATTGAGTTCTACGGATCGCAGTTTACGCTGTATGCCACCAAGGATGCTCATCATGGAATCGCTGCAATGAATATTGACGGGGGTGCATCGGTGGAAGTCGATTTTTATTCCCCGGATAGACAGGAGCAGGTTCTTGTGTACACCAGTCCGGTATTGAGTCAGGGAATGCATACCTTGAAAGTAGAAGTTTCGGGTACAAAGAATAATCTTTCAAGCGGGTTTGTTGTGGTGGCAGACCGTCTGGAAATCTTCCTTGATCCGCTAACAACTGATGCTTTGAAGCGGCAGCCTTCACTGAGATCATCAGCCGTTGCTGTTCATGAGATTTATAACCTGAGCGGTAAACTGGTTGGTAGGACAGCCCGTTCTGTTTCCAGAGACCTGAAATCACTTAAGCTGCCTGCCGGCTCCTATATCGTAAGGACAAGGCTGGTTGATGGAACTCAGGCTTTGAAGTCCACTATTATGGTAATAGGTAGATAGCGGGATAATTGTCTCTTTCGGTTAAGCATTCGGGGACGGACTATCTTTTTCTGCTTAAGCGGAAGTAAGGTAGCCTCCCCGTTTTCATTACAGATTCAGGGGACGGACTACCGTATTTCAGGGGACGGACTACCGCATTTCAGGGGACG
>JAEZKC010000136.1 GCA_023436205.1 Fibrobacterota bacterium | reverse complement strand
CTCTGGAAGGTCTTAAGGGCAGCAGGTCTAGGCAGATGCAACCGCAGTTTTGAATTTTACGATCACCTTTTTCTGAGTCCCAGGGAGGAGTTGTGGTTTTATGGAGAGAATTAAAATTGCTGTAGTAGGTGTGGGAAACTGCGCAAGTTCTCTTCTTCAAGGCATCGAGTATTACCGCCATAAGAAGGAAGAAGAGGCAATTGGCCTGATGCATTGGAATATCGGGGGGTTCACGCCCGGTGATATCGAAGTGGTCGCGGCGTTTGATATCGATAAGAGAAAAGTGGGTATCGATGTGAACGAGGCCATTTTCGCCAAGCCGAACTGTACGGCCGTATTCTGTCCCGATATGCCAAAGACCGGGGTTGTCGTTGAGATGGGAAGGGTGCTTGACGGGTATTCTGAGCACATGAAAGATTTCGATGATGACGACACTTTTATCAAAAGTGAGAAAGAAGATGCTACTCGTGAGAGAGTTGTTTCCATCCTTAAGGAATCCGGCGCCGAAATAATAATGAACTATCTGCCGGTGGGTTCCGAAGAAGCCACAAAGTTTTATGCTCAGTGCGCCCTGGATGCCGGAGTGGCTTTCATTAATAACATCCCCGTATTTATCGCTTCCAACCCCGAATGGGCCCGCAAGTTTGAAGAGGCCAATCTGCCTCTTATCGGGGATGACATTAAAGCACAGCTGGGAGCCACTATCACTCACCGCATCCTGACAGACCTCTTTAAAAAACGCGGGGTGAAACTGGAACGCACCTACCAGCTCAATACAGGCGGCAATACCGATTTCCTTAATATGCTTAACCGCAACCGTTTAAAATCCAAAAAGGAATCCAAAACCGAAGCGGTTCAGTCTGTCACCGCCGAACGACTCCCCAAAAGGGATATCCACGTAGGGCCCTCAGACTACGTTCCATGGCAGAATGACCAGAAAATCTGCTTCATCCGCATGGAGGGTAAACTTTTCGGTGATGTGCCCATGAACCTCGAACTGCGCCTCTCCGTTGAGGATTCCCCCAACAGCGCAGGTGTGGCTATCGACTCTATCCGCTGCTGCAAACTGGCTATCAATGCAGGGCTTGGAGGAGTTCTTTACGCTCCGGCTTCCTATTTCTGCAAACATCCCCCGCGCCAATGCCCTGATGACGAGGCATTCAGAGGAGTGGAGGATTTCATTGCTCAGTACAGTATCCAACCTGAGTCGGTGAAGGCCTGATTCAAAAGGGCGGGAGAGCTTTCCCGCCCTTTTCTTTTTTCCCCATCGTACTCGTACTCAGCGCAGCGGTACTCGTTACTCCTGTTTCGATCCAAAAGCCGAGTACGACATCCCCAGTACGCGTAGGAGTAGGAGTACTACTGATGATACTTCATATAATCCTCAAGCCACAGCGGGACCCCTTTCTGGTCTCTTAATTCCAGTTCCCGGTCCCCTTTTTTCACTGATGTGGCGATTATGAAAGTCCTCTCCCCCTGCCCCACCATGGAACCGGTTACTTCCACCGTCTCCCCTCGGGTAAACAACATATTATTGCTCTGCAGAAAGTAAGTCGGGGCCAGGGCAACCAGAATCATCTCTCCTTCACCGACACTCAGCACAAGATGAGTAAACGTCTCTGTTCCATCGTAAAAAAGCATGGAATCAAAATCTGCCACTGTTCCTGTAATGGTTCCGATTGAACCGGGATCAAAATAGTATAGAGTTCCCTCATCATTACTGTCCGACTGTGCTGAAGCGGGAACTGCACACAACGATAGCAGGAGGGTGAATAGAGAGATTTTTATAATGGGAAGCATAGTGTTCTCCTTTAAATATGACTGGAGACTGGGCTTAATGTGGGTACGGCCATGAATATACTCTCCATAAAGATTTCGGTAACGGAAAGCGGCAAATTCAAAAAAAGCGGAGCCGGAAGACCAAAACAGTAAATCCTCAAATAAAGCCCCTTGCCAAGCGTATTTGCCGAGGTACTTGAAAACGGAAAAATCAGTAAAATTCACATCTTCAGCAAAAGCGCACAATAAACGGCACTACCGGTTCGTTTAACAGGACAATGAGTGGTAAACCGGCGCACGGAAACGCCGCTGGAAATAAGGACAGTCAGTGGTTACGTTAAACTGACAGCAGCAACAAAACGGATCCGCATTTGAGGACGCACTTGATTGACGGATGCATTACCGATACCTACAGGAGGAACAATGGGTTCACAGAACCGCAACAATCTGCTTCACCACTTGACAGCAGTAAAGAACAAGGAAAAAGTGTTCGAGAATGCATTCCAGGGAGTGGCTCGAATGATCCTGGAGAGCCCTATCGACAAAGTGGTGGTCAACGGAAAGACCACTTATGATTTCAGCATTTTCCGCACCGGAAAAAAGCCGGTGATCGGCATGTACGACGAGATCAACAGCTTCGTCTCCTACGTCAAGGATGCCGCTGAAGGCGGATCTTCAGCGGAAATGGCTTTTGTGCTGGTCGGTGAGCCTGGAAACGGTAAGACATTCTTTGTGGAATTCCTCTGTACCCGTTACCGGGATTTCCTTTCTCTTCCCAAGAACATGAAACATTCTTTCAGGTTTGTAAATCTGGACAAACTCGGCTCCTATGGAAAAATCAACGTTGTCGAGTCCCAGACCTATGAAGACCCCATGATCCTTGCCATGAACATGGGTGACACCCGAAGTGCCTCTCAGGAAATACTGGCCAAACTGGGCGGATTCAGTGACGAGGAGATAGAGGCCATTTATCAGAACTACCGTCCCCTGGGCGCCTGCAGTTCCTATATCTGGAATGAAATCCGTAATCATACAAATGATAAAATGGAAGACATGCTGTCATTTCTGGAAATTATTCCGGTTCCCCTCTCTGAAAGCCTTGGCACCATCACCGGTAAGTATCCAGCCAAAGACAAGATGACCTCTTCAGCTGTTGACCTGCTTGGTGAGGAATCCATTCAGAGACTGCTGCATATAGCAGACACGAACAACCCCTACCGGTTTGACCTTCGCCGCGGAGCGCTGGCGAGAGTGGCCGGGGGTGGCATTCATTTCAGTGATGAAATCTACAAAAATAAAAAGGACCTGGTTCAGGTCTACCTGGGTGTGATACAGAACAGAACCATCGAAATTGACGGTTTCAAGTGGCCCATCGATACTCTAATCATTGCCACATCCAACAATTCGGAATTCAACAGGTTTCTTTCCGAAAAAGAGGAAGCGCCGATCATTGACCGCTGCAGAATCTGCTATGTGTCTCACAACACAAACTACAGACTGCAGAAATCGTTGACTCAGTACACTATCGGTTCCGAAGCACGCACTACCCTCAATCGGGAAAAGCTTCATCAGGATCCCAACCTCAATTATGCGGCATCGGTGGCTGTGGTGCTAACCCGTCTCCCCCGCTCCGAAAAGCTGACACCCATCGAGATGCTCAAGCTTTCTGCCGGTGAAGTGGCCGGTGAAAAGAGCATCAAAACGCTTGCGGAAGTGATTGACACTCTCAACCAGGATCCGTCTATTGTCAAACGCTTCGGCCAGAAAGGTCTGGGGCAGAGGAACCTGGGAAGAGCGGTACAGCTTCTTATCGAAAGCAGTGAAACCAATGAGGGCCGCTGCATGTTCGCCTACGATGTATTCAAGGCTCTGGAAAGAGTGGTACTCGATTACGTCCCTGATCCAAATGACCGCAAAAAGTACCTTGAAGACCTCAAGTTGGCAAAGGGTCTTTACAGAGAAAGAATCATGACCGAAATGTTCAATGCCTATATGGATGAACCTCACGCCATCCGCAAGGATGTGATGAACTATGTGAACATGATTATCGGTATCGATGCGGAAAACCTTGGTCCCGACAGAATGTGGAAATACAAAGATCCTCAGACCGGTGAGCTCAAGGCGCTGAAAATAGACGAGAGATACATCAACAGTGTCGAAGAACGGCTTGGGCTCAAGACCCGGGAGCAGCGCGACACGTTCCGTACCTCCATCAGGAAGATTTACGGACAAAAGATTTCCCTCAACCCCGGATACGATTTCATGGACAACCTTGAACTCGTCAAGGCAGTAACGGATGTGCGTCTGAAAAGCGATATCGCCGGCGCGGGAAGCCTCGTGGGTGCTCTTGCCAACAGGACAAATGACGAGAACCAGAAGCTTTACGACCGCATGGTGGAAACCATGTTCGAGAAACTTAACTACTGCACCACCTGTGCCCAGAAGACCATTGAATACTTCTGCACACAGGAAGATGAGAACTGAGGAGTTTCATGAATTCAGAAGAACTCAATGAATTATCCTTTTCGGAGATGAAATCCCGGATCAGGAAATCGGAGGAGGCATCTGCCGGAGAAAATCACGATCCGGCAGTTACTGAAACCGGCGGAGATAAAACTCCCGGCCTGTACACCGGGAACGACTATTCCGTTCTCATGAATGTCAGTGAGCCCTCTTTCACGACTGATATGGGAATATCCACCATTGACGAACTTCTTGAGCGGGATCAGCGGAGAGAAAAAGATGGCTTTCCCCGAAAAATCAGGGTTGGCCGTCTCTTCAAACCCGGCAGAGGGGCGAACGATTCAGTGATTATCGTTCCCTCCACCGTGGAGGAAAAGCTTCTGCATGATTCCATCCCCGATCCTTCGCAGGAGGGGGAAGCCGGGGGTAGTGGCAACGGTGAAGAGGGTGAAATTATCGGGGAGCAGCCGATCAGGCCGGAACAGCAGGGTGATGGCAACGGGTCCGGTGACGGCAATGGGTCCGGTCATGAGATGGAATCCAGCGCTTATGATCTGGGAAGGATTCTCACTCAACAGTTTGAGCTTCCCAATCTCAAAGACCGCGGCACGAAACGGGCGCTTACCAGATTCACTTACGATATAACCGATAAAAACAGAGGGTTTGGTCAGGTTCTTGATAAAAAGGCCACTCTCAGAAAAGTTCTTGAAACTAATATCGGGCTTAACCGTATTGCAGATATAAACAATATCGATACCACATCGTTTCTGGTCTCTCCCAGAGACAGAATGTATCGCGTACTGTCAAAAGAGAAGGATTACGAATCTCAGGCTATGGTGTTCTTTGTAAGAGATTACTCCGGATCAATGGCCGGGAAATGCACCGAACTGGTGGTGGCGCAGCATGTACTAATTTACAGCTGGTTACTGTATCAGTATGCAAAGCGGGTCGAAACACGGTTTATAGTGCATGATACCGAAGCCAAGGAAGTTCCCGACTTTTACAATTACTATAACTCCAAGGTGGCAGGTGGTACACAGGTCAGTGCAGCTTACAGCCTGGTGAATGAGATTGTGGAAAAGGAAAACCTTGCCCAGGAATACAACATCTTCGTCTTCCAGGGAACGGATGGAGACGACTGGGATGCTGTTGGCGAGAAGGCAATTCCGGAACTGAAAAAAATGCTCTCCTATGCAAGCCGGGTAGGTATCACAGTAGCCGAGCACAGTTACAGCGCCGGTCAGAAAACGGAAGTGCAGAAGTACATAGAAGACTCCGGGTTACTTGGCGAATACGAAGACTATCTGCGCATGGATATCATTCATGAAAACGCGGACGAGTCGAGGCTTATCGAAGGAATCAAAAAACTGCTCTCCACAGAGGTTTTGAAATAAATGGAATTAGTAGATCAGAAGACCAAAAAGATAATGGAGGGCTGCAAGGAACGAGCCTATGCAGCGGGCCTTCGCTTTGGTGATGAAACGCTGGAATACATCGTCACCAATCGGGACCTCATTGAACTCACTCCCAAACTTATGATACCCACCCTATACGATTACTGGGTACATGATGTGGAGTGTCTCAAGGAGAAAGGTCGCTATGAGCTCTATCCTAACAACCCCTACGAAACTGTCATCAACACCAGACCGGCGATTTCGTTTTACAACGACAACAATCCCGACTGGATGAATGTGATGATTTTCTATCATGTGCTGGCACATATCGACTTTTTCAGGTCAAATCAGTATTTCCGCAACACCTGGGATTATGATTTCACCGGTCAGGCTTTATCAGACAAGCGCACCATTGCCAAGTTGCGTTCAGAGCACGGCCGATGGGTGGATTATGTGATAGAGTTCGCCAGAGGCATAGACAATCTGGTGGGATACCATTCTGAGCTTTCCCGAATTGACAATGTTAACAATGCCATCGAACAGAGTGCTCTCGATTATTATTTCGATGTATTCCTGCAACTGAAACGCCTCCCCATGCCCGAATACATCAAGGAGGTCGAAAGGTACAATAACTGTTTACGTCAGGATAAGACAATCGCTGAACAGGTTTTCTTTACTGAAGTACATCGCCGGTTTCCTGAGTTCACCTCCTATTATGAAAAACAGACTGGCACCAGGTCCGAGGGCAAACACGATATCATTCAGTACATTCTGAAACACTCTGATAATCTGAACAAAGGCAAAAACCAGTGGATGAAATCAGTGATCGAAGTCGTGAGAAAGACTTCACTGTTTTTTCAGCCGCAGATTCGCACCAAGATCATGAATGAAGGATGGGCCAGTTACTGGCATGAGAAGCTCTTTCTTTCCGATAATCGCATACTGGGTCACGAAGTTGATTTCGCCCGTCTGCATGCAGGAATAGCCAGCATGCCCAGAGTGGGCCTCAACCCCTATGCCCTGGGGATCAGAGTTTTTCAGTACATAGAGGAACTGGGTGACAAAGGTAAACATTCAAGAGACTACCAGAAAATAAGTTCTTTACGGGAAAGAATGGATTTCGACGCGGCTTCAGGCAAAGGCGATGAACTTATCTTCGATGTCAGAAGAAATCTTTGTGATTACCTTTTCATCGATGCCTTTGTCGATCAGGACTTTGTCTCCAAGCATGATCTGTTCGTGGCAGGCAAAAGGCTTAATCAAAACCGGATGGTGTGGGAATATTATGTAAAGAGCCGAAAAGCCGAAGATTACAAAAAGATGCTTCAGGACAGCCTTTACCACCCGCCGTTCATTACAGTTGACCCGGATCGCGATGCCAACGGCGTGCTCTATCTCTATCACCATTTTGAAGGCAAACCGCTCATTACGGAATTCGTGTCCAATGTTTTACTGGGTCTGGAGTTTCTGTGGGGTGGTCCGGTTCAGCTTGAAACCAGCGAAGTGGAACGGGATAACCGCTCCGGCAGTGCAGGACGTGCAATCAGAAAAAACGAGAACGGGGCCTCCAAAGAGCTTCGCTGGCAAAGAGTGCTCTACACCATGAAAGACAGAAAGCTGTCGCGGAAGGTTCTGACCTGAGCATAATGCTCCAGTTCAATTCAGTTCACAACTAATAATGAAAAGAAGAGCATCATGGCCGAAACAACGAGCGTGAAAAATGCAATCGATACTCTTAATCAGCTTATGACCGACCGCAGCCGCAGGCCTGCAATCTCCTTTGAGGAGTTTCTGCGGGAACTGGTAGCCTCTCCCCGCATGGTGCTGCGTAATGTGTTTCAGGTGTTCCATGACATGATTGCCATGAATATCGGTCCTGGCATTGATGAATACCCGAACGACCCTGAGTCCATACACTATGTAAACTATGACTGCAGTCGTCTTTTCGAAAACGAGACTGACCGTCCGTTTTTTGCCGACCGCATTTTTGCCAACCGGCTTATCAACATGGTTGAAGGTATGCGCAGGGGTGCTCAGCAGAATAAGATTTACATTTTTAACGGTCCTCCGGGATGCGGTAAAAGCACTTTTCTGAATAACCTTCTTCGTAAGCTTGAAAATTACGCCAATTCTGAAGAGGGAATGCGCTATGAAGTAGTCTGGCGCCTGGACACTTCCCTTTTCAATTCCCAGCTTGACTCAGAACCGATACTTGAGCAGATAGCGTTGCTTCTGGGTGGATCAAAAGAGAGGACTATGGGTAAATTGAGGGAACGGCTGTCATCAACAAATGATGGCATTCTGGAGATCCCCTGCCCCAGCCATGATCATCCGCTGGCCATGATTCCCAAAAAGCATCGGGAGCATTTTTACAGTGATCTGTTCGCCGATTCTCCGTTTAAAGATGTTCTCTTTAACGACAAGGAATACCATTGGGTTTTCAAGGACAAGCCATGCACATTCTGCAGCAGTCTTTACAGGGCACTGTTAAATAAATTCAAGAGTCCCGACATAGTTCACCAGATGTTGTACGCCCGTCACTACAGATTCAACAGACGTCTCGGTGAGGGTATTACCGTTTTCAATCCCGGTGACCGACCTCCGGAAAGCCCGGTTGTCTATAATAATTTCGTGCAGCGCAAACTTGATTCGCTCCTGCATGACACATCCGAGGTGTATTATATCTATTCGCGTTATGCCAAAACAAATAATGGCATCTACGCCCTCATGGATGTTAAATCTCATAACACCGAACGTCTGATTGAACTCCATAATATTATAAGTGAAGGGGTTCACAAGGTGGATGATGTCGAGGAAAATGTGAACTCGCTTCTTCTGGCAATCATGAATCCTGAAGACCAGAACAATGTGAAGGAATTCAGATCCTTTTCCGACAGAATAGAATATCTGAACATCCCTTATGTTCTCGATTTGTCCACAGAGGTTAAGATTTACAGAAACACCTTTGGTGTAAATATCGAAGAAGCATTTCTACCCAGAGTGCTCGGAAATTTCGCCCGGATTATCATCTCTTCACGCATGAACACTCGTTCGGAGGCGCTTCTTGAGTGGATAGGCGATCCGAAAAAATACAACCTTTATTGTGACGAAAATCTTCAGCTGCTTAAAATGGAGATATATGCAGGCATTATTCCCTCCTGGTTATCCGAGGAGGACCGAAAGAACCTGACTGCCAAGCGGCGTCGCAAGATCATCGGGGAATCGGATAGAGAGGGAATTAGCGGAATATCCGGAAGAGATTCTATCAAGATTTTCAATGAGTTCATTTCGACCTATTCCCGCCAGGGAAAGCTCATCAGCATGTCAAACCTGGTGGAATTCTTTCTCAGTAAAAAGAGAGATCTGATGCGGTCCATTCCGGCGGGTTTTCTTGATTCGATGCTGAGGATGTACAACTACACGGTTCTTCAGGAAGTGAAGGAATCCCTTTACTACTATAACGAAGAGCAGATTGAACGCGACATTCTCAACTATATCTTCGCAGTCAATTTCGAACCCCCGGCGTTTGAACTTTGCACCTATACCGGAGAACGGCTTAAAATAACCGAGGAGTTTTTCGAGAGTATCGAAAGCAGGCTTCTTGGAGCCGGGGTGGGTGCTTCGAGGCGCTGGTCCTTTAGAGAAGAGACCCAGAAGGAGTACACTTCGAAGACCTTGACTCAGGATATGATGCTCAATGATCTTCCGGTTACAGAGACTGCTCTTTTCAAAGCACTGCAGGAGAGATATGTTCAGAACCTCAAGGAAAAGGCTTTGGATCCATTCCTTGATAACGACAATTTCCGGCGTGCGATAAAAGATTACGGCAACAAGGATTTCAAGACCTATGACAAGCGCATACGAGATGATGTTAAGTACCTGATTCGTAATTTACGGAAGAAGTTCGGTTATACGGAGCAGGGAGCCAAAGAGGTGTGCATCTATGTGATAGATGATGATCTGGCGAGGAAGTTTGATGTGTCGTAAGAACGAAAGTTTCTGATAGGGGTACAAGAAGGCTGCAGGGAAACCTGTGGCCTTTTTTGCTTTTCTCTTCTGTCCCGTCTTCGCTTATCTACCGCCACGCTCCGGATTAAAAAACCAATTCCGTTTTACAATAGCCGCCACGCTCCGCTCACACTGAGCGTAGGTCCGCCGAAGTCGAAGTGTAATCTAAAGAGACTATACGACTTTACGACTGCATGACTGCACGATTAAGAACCGGCAGGTGATTTCTTATTGGATGCCGCCATGCTCCTCTCACACTGAGCGTAGGTCCGCCGGAGTCGAAGTGTAATCTAAAGAGACTATACGCCATCACGACGGCATGACTGCACGATTCAGAACCAGCAGGTGATTTCTTATTGGATGCCGCCACGCTCCGCTCACACTGAGCGTAGGTCCGCCGGAGTCGAAGTGTAATGACAAATGCCCACTGCTGACTTCAATACGAGATCGAAACCGAAACCTGCTTCCTCTTTATGGTCTCGTTTGCCACGAGCTTGAGCAATCGTTGAACCTTGTCTCTCTTTACAGCGGCAAATGATTGCCTGTGCATGATTTCAACAATCCCCAGCTCGTCTTTTTGCAGGCGACCCTTTTTGATCAGAAACCCCACCACATCGGCTTTACTTATCTTATCACGCTTCCCCGCATTCATCATAAGTGTGACCCAGTCCTTTTTTGCCGGTAAAGGAAGATCACCGGAGAAAATAGTAGGCCGATAAAGGTCTATGATAATCAATGCTGAAAGCAAACACATTACTGCCATCACAATCCGTATAACAATGTGATCGTGCAGCAAAACAACTGGAATGAGCAAGCCTATTGGCAATAAAGTGAATACCAACAAATGAATATCAATTTTCATTTTGGAGATTCGATAATCCATTTTACGCTTTGCGTATTCCATTTCTGGCAGCATTATAGATTTTCCTGGCCGTACAAACGCCCGATACAATCACATTGGTATCAAGAACGATTTTCACGTCGGATTTCCTTTACAGCTTTTTTTTTTACATCAGCTTTGTTTAGCTTCTCTTTTTTTGCGAACTTTCTGCTCTCAGCAATGAGCTTTTTGAATAAATCCAACATATGAGGTCGATACTCCTACTTGCGCGATTATTAATAATACTCCGATGAAAAAGGCACCACATCTTGCAATAACGGAAGAGGCCTAATTTTTACAATCCTTTTTTTACTGCTGAATGGCTTATCCTCACTTATTAACGTCTGTCGTTCAATTCTGACCCCGGTAGACAGGTTAAAATCAATATCGGTGCACGTGGAGCTGCCGTCACAGCTGGCAGAGGTAAAACCAATCAGCTCGAAATTGCCGTGCTGATAGCGGTATTTGTGGATATAATACCCTCTTGTTAGTAACTGTCTGATACTTATGACTCTTGATTTTATCGTTACTGTATCGAAGTCATTACCCTCTGCATATTCTGATTTACCGTTTGGATATTGGGGCACGATTGCAGAAGTTGTGGAGACAATTAATTGAGGCTTACCAGTTGGTTCAATTAAAAATATTTGCAGACAATAGGGTGCTGCATTATCTAATGTGTCTTGCGATACGACAACAGAATCAGGAATCGTATCCCCGTTCAAATCTCCCTTAACTTCCAGAATGATTTTATCGAAAGATAAGGAATCAGGATATGGTTGTGCCATACAGAGAGTCCTTAACAACAAAAGAAATGAAACCTTGATACACTTCATATTTTTTCCAGCCTTGTGTTTGTTTTGCCGCTGCCTTAAGCTTTCACTATTTCAGAAATCGCCTCATTTAGCCTATAAACATCGTTATCATTTATATACACATGAGGCGCAAAACGCAGAGATTTTCCTCTTTGACTAATGTATATTTTCCGTTCTCTCAGCTCGTTAACTATGTTACCGGAAAAAGTGCCGGGCACAATCGCTCCCAATATATGTGGACATCGCTGTGAAACGTCCGGCAATTGAAACCCCAATTGCACAAGATGTGCTCCAATCCGTTGATTGATATCCAATAACGTGTCTGCTATTTCTGCTACTCCCCAGGCTTTTATCTGCTCGAGTGCGGCGATGGCTCCGGGCAAAATAGTCGGGGTGCATTTTTCACCCACATCAAATCTTCTTGAGCCATCCATGTAATTATCAGAGTAGTTTACCAGATTGGCGAAATCCTGCGCATTAACTCTGGCAATCCAGGTTTCCTCCAGCGGCCGCTCATTTCTCCATTTCTTATCAACATACAAGAGGCTGAACCCGTAAGGACAAAGCAACCACTTATAACCAGCCGCAACCATAAAATCCGGTCTTATCTCATCCATCGAGAATGGCATTGCCCCCAGGGACTGTGTTGTGTCGATTATTAGTTTTGCATCAACTCTATCACACGCCTTACGAATTACCGCCAAATCGATAAATGCTCCGTTTGTCCAGTGGCATGAGGATACTGCCACGACTTTAACTTTTTCATTGATTCCATTTAGAATTGCTTCTGTCCAGTTTCCGTTTGCAGGTGTTTTTACAGTAGTTATCGTAGCCCCGGTTTCTTTAGCAACCCTTCTAAATGGCAAGACAATGCTGGGAAACTCTTCATCGATAAGCAAAATCTCACTGTTCTCAGATAGGGAAGGTTCTAAAATCCGTGATGCCGTGCTTAATCCATAACTGGCTGAGGGGACGACTGCATAGCCATCCGAGTCACCACCAAAAATATCCGATGCCAGCTCTCTGATTTTTTCTGCATCATTGAAAAAATCACCAGGCGTTCTTTCCCACGGATGGCACTTTGAATCAACTCCAGCATGCAGTCTTTTAGCCGATTCCAGCAACAATGGAGAATTGTAAGCGCAGTTGAAATAGGCGATCTCGTGGGGTATATCGAATAGTTCTCTTTGTGTTTTCAAGGTGGGGTCTCGTTTTTTGATGTTTTTCAGTAAAGCTTATTAAATCCTTATTTTGTCAACAGTGATAACTCTAAATGTGTTTGCATTTATAGTTATTCTGATTTCGTGCTTATTATTTACGACATAGTAATTTTTCCCAACACGTGAAAAACACTTTTCTTCAGTCGTTTCTAAAACTTCATACATGAATTCTTCAATTTGCTCTTTTGAAAACTGAATATTGAGTTTCTTATTTATTCTTCCATAAACAAGTTCTGTATAGCAAACGTTTCCTAAGATTTCTTTTTTACTATTCACTGCAGACGACCTTTTTCTTTCAACGGCCGGGCCCTTTTGCCCAGGCAGTTAGTCAAAGTTTTTTCTGTACAAATTATGCGGTAAACCATCAAACACAACTACCTTTATGAATTCCAGGCCATTTTTCTCAGCAACACGGATCGAAGCTTTATTTACATCTTTTATTAATGATATTACACTCTTTTTCCCAAGGATATCTTTTGCATAATCGAGGCATCCTTTTGCAGCTTCGGTACCATAGCCTCTTCCCCAATAGATGTCCGAAATTCTATACGCTATTTCAAATTCCTCTTTACCTTCAATAATTTGTTTTAATATGCCACAAATTCCAATAAAGGTTTTATTTTCCTTAAGAGTGACAGCCCAGAAGCACACACCATCTTGCCGATATCTACTGATTACCTCGTGTAAGAATTCAAGAGTTTCCTCTTGGTTTAACGCTTTTGGAAAATACTTCTGAACATTCTCGTTAGATAACAACTTGTAGAGATCACTGAAGTGGCTCTCTGTTAGCTCTTCTAAAGTAAGTCTTTTTGTTTCAAGGATAGTCATTGGTAACCAGACCTAAACTACACTGTTGTAACTAGCTTGTCGGATTCTGCCGAGAGCCTTACATTTTAAAGTTTGCTCAAAAATTCTGATGGTGGTAGTACATTAGTATCCAGAACGATTTTCATGCCGAGTTTCCTTAATAGCCTTTTGAACATCAGCTTTGTTCAGCTCTTCTTTTTTTGAAAACTTTCTGCTTTCAGCAATAAGCTTTTTTAAATAAATCCACTTTAAGACTTTTATATCCCCATCTCAAACCGTCCCACCCACTCCCTTAAACTTCTCTATAAAAGCAACGATCTTTTGAAAAACGCTTTGCTTCTTCTTTAGGTATTGCGGGTTAAGCGGGCTCATTTTGGGTAGGAGTGCATTGAGCTCTGTACCGTTCTCACTGGCATATTCCCGCTTTAGTGAAGCCATAAGATACCGTTTCGCCGCTTCCTCATTCAGGTTTTCGCTACTGATCAACTCTTCTGCTTCATGCTGCTGTTCTGCTTGTGCGAAGGTGAAGAATGCATCAATGATGCTGGCCTTGTCTGGAAGGTTATTCAAATCAGTCTGGTTGATGAAGTCAACAAGCAAACTCTCTTTTGCCCGGTTGCCCACGCTGGCTCGAATTAAACGGCGGACATCTTCTACTAATGATGCCTTATCTTTTGCTTTTTTGTGGTTTTCGAAAATCAGCTCCAGAATATAATCCAGATTTATCTCTTGTGATTTCAAGAGGTCCACTTCAAAGACAACATCATCCCAGTCTATGGTGGTAGCCTCTTTTTCCCTGCCTGCTTTTTCACGGCGCAGCCAATCGCGAATATCATTGTAGGTTGAACGGTAATCCTGTATCGTGCGATCGGCGGGTACTGGGACCTTTTGCATCAAGGCTATATCTTCATCGTTTAGATAATGCGCAGCTTTAAACTCCTCAATAGCTTTCGGGTCGTTCATGTCGACATGTTGCAGGGCCTTCAAGCTCGCAAATTCATCATAGTTCTGCAACACATTTTCAACACGCAGATACTCACCGAATAACTTGGCGAAATCCTTTTTGTCTTTTTCAGTAACGATTTCTTCAGGATTTGGGAAGCGTTTTTGTAGTTCCGCCACGACATCCAAATAACCGCGACGAGCTTCACCTGTTGCCACATCGGTAAAGCCATCCATGTACTCTTTATAGCTTTTTTCCAGAACAACATTCTTGGTATTCTTGTCGCCAAACAAGGTAATCGCATCAACTGTGGCTTGCTCCAGATTGCGGAATGTGACGATATTGCCAAACGTTTTGGTTGCGTCGTAAATACGGTTTGTGCGTGAATAGGCTTGCAGTAGACCATGATACCGAAGGTTTTTATCTACAAAGAGAGTATTCAAAGTGGGTGCATCAAAGCCGGTTAAGAACATTCCAACCACAATGAGCAGATCGATTTCCTGATTCTTCACCCGCTTAGCAAGATCCCGGTAATAATTTTGAAACTCTTTACTATCGACGCCATAATTGGTTTTGAACATCGCATTGTAGTCGTTAATAGCCGCACTGAGAAACTCTTTTGCACTGCTTTCCATTGCGGGTATTTCAAAGCTCTCATCCTGGATTTCACCTACGGCTTCCTGTTCCTCGTTGGCCGCAAATGAGAAGATAGTGGCAATATTGAGAGGCTTTGAGCTGTCTTTCTGTAAGCTCTTCAATGTCTCATAATAGAGTTTGCCAGCTTCAATATTGCTTACGGCAAACATGGCGTTGAAGCCTTTGCCACCGGCATGCAGACGATGAGTTTTTTGTCTGAAGTTATTGAGGATATACTGCGAAATCTCTTTGAGACGGACGGGGTGCAGCAACGCTTCTCTATTTTCTGCCGCAGTGAGTTTTTTCTCATCCTGTTCCGATTCAATCTTTTTAAACTGTGGGCGTACATCGTTGTAGTCCACTTTGAACTTCAGCACCTTTTCATCTCTGATGGCATCGGTAATGACATAGGAGTGCAGTTCACGGCCAAAGACGCTGGCGGTGGTTTCTGCCCCCAGGGCGTTCTGCGGAAAAATCGGTGTACCTGTAAAACCGAACTGATAAAACTTTTTGAACTTCTTATTGAGATTTTTCTGCGCTTCACCGAATTGCGAGCGGTGCGCTTCATCAAAGATAAAGACGACCTGCTTCCCGTAAATAGGCAGGTCGGATTCGCTTTTCATCAGGTTGTTCAGTTTTTGAATGGTAGTTACGATGATCTTATTATCTTCTTTATCAATATTGCGTTTGAGCCCGGCGGTGCTTTCTGAACCGTTGACACTGTCGGGGGAAAATCGTTGATACTCTTTCATGGTTTGGTAGTCGAGGTCTTTGCGATCCACCACAAAGAACACCTTATCAATAAAATCGAGCTCAGTGGCAAGGCGAGCCGCTTTGAAACTGGTGAGGGTTTTGCCTGAACCGGTGGTGTGCCAGATATACCCGCCGCCTTCAGGTTTACTCCAGTTTTTTGCCTGATATGAACTGTTTATTTTCCACAGCATGCGCTCGGTTGCGGCAATCTGATAGGGGCGCATCACAAGCAGGGTGTCGCTTATATCGAAAACTGAATAGGTTAGAAGTACATTCAACAGGGTATTTTTCTGAAAAAAGGTCGCGGTAAAATCCTTGAGATCTTTGATCAATGTATTATCAGCCTTCGCCCAGTTCATGGTGAAGTCAAAACTGTTTTTATCGCGTTTGGTGGTATTGGCAAAATAGCGGGTGTCGGTGCCGTTGGAAATGACGAAAATCTGCAGATACTTAAACAGAGAATTATCAGCGTTAAAGCTCTCTTTACTGTAGCGGTGCACCTGATTGAAAGCTTCCCGAATGGCAACACCCCGTTTTTTCAGTTCTACCTGCACCAGTGGTAAGCCATTAACCAAAATAGTGACATCGTAGCGATTGGCGCAGGTGCCTGTTTGTTCATACTGTCTGATCACCTGTAGTTTATTACGGGCAACGTTCTTTTTATCTACAAGGTAGATATTTTGGATATGGCCATCATCAAAGACAAAATCGTAGATATGGTTGTCATGGATTTTTCGGGTTTTATCGGTGCTGGTATCGCCGGGTTTATCCAGATACTCTTCGACAAAGCGCGACCATTCGCCGTCTGAAAACTGCATACTATTGAGAGTTTGCAACTGCACGCGCACATTGGCCAGCATTTTGTTGTGGGTGTTGAGATCGCGTAGGAATACATAGCCTTGGCGTTCCAAATCCTGAACTAACTCACGCTCCAGATCGGCTTCAGTCTGATAGGTTTCAGCTACCTGCCAAGCTCTGGTATATCTGTCCAACACGATGAAGGTGTTAGATTCCGCTATGGTTTTATATTCGCACATGTTTACGCTTCTTGCCAATAGTTGTAGTTTGAAGTCAAATAATCCAATAGAAACTTAACAATCTGTTTTTCAGGCCCCGTAGGTTCTGGGATCACTTCATTTGACAGTGTCGAATGGCTTGTAAATTGAATGATTCGGTTATAGTAGTTTTCTTTATTGTCGGGCAATAATTCAGACCACCGAGGATGCCCAAGGAAATTAGCCGTTTTCTCGTACAAGTTTCGCAAAAGGGTGAAATGATACTTTTCGATTTTATTCTGTTCAATTGCCTGTTCAATTGTGTGCTTTAGATGTAGGTGATAGGAGAAACTTTTATTTGAATCACCCTTCTTTTCTATTAACTCAAATGTTCCATCCTCTTTGCGGTCTAACATATAGCATGCTTTGTTATTCAGCTCGTTGAAAAGAACATTGTAAAAGAGAGGGCTGTGAGTCGATACAACAAACTTTAGTTTTTGTGATTCAGTAATTAGTTTCGCTAAATTGACAGCCAATTCAATAAGGTGGTTATCATCTAAAGAGCTGACAGGGTCATCAATAAAAACATATTCCAATTCATTAAAAATATTCGTATTACGATTTGCGGGATCGGATTCTTTTAAATCTTCAACTACCTGTTCAAGTAAACTGTAAAAAACACTCCAAATAAAGTTTCTTTCTTCGCCTTTCGAAATTTTAACATTCTCTATAGTTCCATCGTCGTGAGGAAGCGAGAAGGTAACGGCAGAAAAATCTTCGTTGAACTTTGGCATTACTTTGGTGTTAGAGAAATGCTGGAAATTACCTATGGTATGCTGGTCTTTTCCCTGTTCCGCAAGTACCCAATGTGTAAATGAATTTGGGTGAATTTTAAGTTTACGCTCTGTATCGCCATTAAGATCGTTGTCCCAAGAAAAGAGATCTTCTGTGAAGGCGTTATAATAGATCACTTTAACGCTGGCATTATCATCCTCTTTGGGATCTATCAATAGCCTAAACTCGCGGGATAACCGAGTCTTACCGACCCCATTAAACGCATAGATCAACTGTACTTTTTTATTTACATCTTTAAGCTGCTTTGCAATTTCTGTTAATAACTTGCCCATATTATTCCTCCACGCAATCTTTGGGAAAAGTGAGAAGCATATTTCGGTAGTATTCGTATTGTTTTTGACGTAGTTCGATTTCACGGGGGAGACCGGAGGTAATTGAGGTGGTCAGAGTGTCGAATTTGTCGAGAATGGCGACGATATGGGCTTGTTCGGCAAGGGATTTTTGACGGTCGTTAGGATACGGAATTGGGATTTTAAAATTCTTGATAATACCTGAGTTTAGGTCACCGCGGGCACCTTGTCCTAACCCCTTAATGTTTTCATAGCTAAAACTTACCCAGTGAAAAACATAACGGTACAATGCTTCTTTTTGGTCAATTTCTAAGCAACAACAGTGCTGGTTAGTAGTTAAAGGAATTTTATTGATTGCTGATCGCCCTGCAGTTGCCCCTGATATTGCAATTATAACGCAATTAGCAGGAATCCATTTAGCTGCTGAATTTTTTAATGCTAAAGGAGTGATCTTAACTTCAGTACTGTCAATATCAGTGAATTTAACTTCTTGTGTTCTTAACCAAGGTATCGTGCCACCGTCATAATACTCTGATTTGCCTGCAGTAGGTGTCCCACCAGAGTACGATTTTAATGTTATATCACCCAACGTCTTCCATTCCACATCACCCTCTTCAAACGTGAGCAGTTGGTCCCGATAGTAATTGTATTGCTTTTTGCGGGCTGTAAGCTCGGCTGTAAGCTCGGCTGTAAGCTCGGTGAAGGCGTCCAGAATGCGAACGATTTCCGCCTGGATTGGGAGGGGTGGAATGGGGACAATAATAGACTTTAATTGACGAGCATTAATAAGAGGTTGACCCGCACCTTGAGCATATTGATTCAAGTTCATATTGACTAACAAGTAATACAGGAATTTCAAAACAACCACATCCTTGTTCTGAATAATTAATGTGTTATCTGAAACTTCATATTCACCTTGTCCAATATTAACGTAACCTGCATTAGCCCCAACTCTTGCAACTAAAATTTGTTCCTTTTTATAGGTGCTAGTATTTGTCTTGCCAATAATCCCTGTAGATCCATAAATTGGATAAAGCCCATTCTCAATCTTTTCTTTATTTTTTCCTGAAAAGATATTATCACAGACTTCCCCCAACACCTTCCATTCCACTTCAACACCCTTAAGCAGCTTCTCCATAAAATTATGCTTACTCATGCTTCAATCTCCGCAATAATAGCATCGATATCCCTACGGAGCTTGTCAATCTTTGCTACAGTGGTTTTTAGTTCGGCATTGAGCTTGGTAATATCAATCACTTCGCGAGTATCTTTGGCTTCCACATAGGAGCTTACGGAGAGGTTGTACTCATTTTTAACTATATCATCGTAGTCAACCGATTCAGCCAAATGATCAACCTTGGCCTTATTGTCAAAGGCTTCCATGATCTGCGCGATATGCGCATCGGTGAGCACATTGTTATTGGTCTCTTTTTTAAACAAACCGCTGGCATCGATAAACTGGGTTTTGTTGTCGGTCTTGTGTTTGGAAAGCACCAGGATATTGACGGCAATGGTGGTACCGTAAAAGAGGTTGGGGGGTAAAGAAATCACTGTTTCCACAAAGTTGTTATCCACTAGATACGTTCGAATTTTCTGCTCGGCTCCACCTCGGTAAAAGATACCGGGGAAGCAGACAATCGCCGCGCGACCTTTACTTGAGAGGTAATGGAGCGCATGGAGCACAAAAGCGAAGTCGGCTTTGGATTTAGGTGCCAAAACGCCTGCGGGGGCAAAACGTTCATCGTTAATGAGGGTAGGATCATCACTGCCTTTCCAGCTCACCGAATAGGGCGGATTTGAAACAATTGCATCAAAGGGTTTTTCGTCGCCAAACAACGGGTCCAGGAGCGTGTTGCCCAAAGCAATATGGAACTTGTCGTAGTTTATGTTGTGCAGAAACATATTCATACGGGCAAGGTTATAGGTTGTATGGTTGATCTCCTGACCGAAGAATCCATCTTCAATAATATGAGCATCGAAGTGCTTTTTGGCCTGCAGCAACAATGAACCTGAACCTGCGGCAGGGTCGTATATTTTATTGACCGTTGTCTGCTTGTGCATCGCCAGCTGCGCAATGAGCTTTGAAACATTTTGCGGAGTGAAGAATTCACCACCGGATTTACCGGCATTTGCGGCGTAGTTTGAAATCAGGAATTCGTAGGCATCACCAAAGAGATCAATCTTGTTCTCTTCAAAATTGCCAAAACTTAAGCCAGCAACCCCTTTGAGAACGGCGGCTAAACGGCTGTTTTTATCTTTGACAGTATTACCCAGACGGTTGCTGGTTGTATCGAAATCGGCAAACAGGCCTTTGATATCTTGTTCTGACGGGTAACCATTAGCAGAGCTCTCGATTGCGGAGAAAATGGCGGCTAAATCGGTGTTCAGGTTGGGGTTATCGTTGGCACCTGCTGCAATGTTCACAAAAAGCTGACTGGGGTAAATGAAATAACCTTTGGTTTTAATTGCATCATCTTTGATTTCTGCAGTGATAACATCATCGGAGAGCTTGGCATAGTTGACGTTTTTATCTCCACCTTCAATGTAGCTGGTAAAGTTTTCACTTATAAAACGATAGAACAGCGTGCCCAATACATACTGTTTGAAATCCCACCCATCTACGGATCCACGAACATCGTTTGCTATTTTCCAGATCTGGTTTTGAAGTTCTGCTCGCTGCGCGGCACTGGTCATGAAGAGCTCCTGTTAAAATTTGCTATAATATAGCTTATTTTCTGGTGTTATTGGATGGTTATCAAGGTGCCTTGGTATTCCTGTGATTCCTAATTGTCTCCATGATCAATCATGAAATGTATTCAGTGTAAAAAGAATAGTTACAGTTCCATGAGATCGTTGTTAGGTATTTCAAGCACATAAACTTTGTCAAATCCAAATTTGTTTATCTGCTTATTGATAACTGGAAGGGATGAATTCGTTAAGTTGCCTATCGGCTCAATTATGCACAATAGCCATTTCTCAATGAATTTGTATCTGTTGGTATATTTCGGTATCAAAGCAGACTTCCTCTTTATCATTCCGGATAAAACATCAATACTTAATGGTGTTTCCGAAAAAGACATTGAAGGCTCATCAAAAATTATTACATGTTCATTTTCCCGCATGATTGCCATCATATATAGGTATTCAGGAAGTTTGTCTGTTACGTAGGTAGATCCATCTTCTGTTGAAGCACTATACCGAATTATTTCTGCAATATCTTTTGCGCTTTCCGACAGTGTGTTGTCTCGCAATTTTATATCATCTTTAAAATGCAATACCGCTACAACAGGATAATCATTATACTTTGAAGAATAAATAGACTGAACCTGTTCTGCTAATTTTTTCCTTAATCTGTCTTGTTCTGGTGGGATTAATTCACATTCTGTTTTATTCTCATAAAGTCGGGTCATCTCAATTCCGATGTAGCCCCTTTCGGTATTGAGAATAAAATCTGGGCTGTTATCACCTGGTGGGTTCTGAAAATTGCTGATTTTTTCTCCAGACGGGAAATCTTTGCAAGCTGTTCGGAACTTAGAGAAATGAATCTCTTCTTGACGATGTTGTGATATTTCGTTTCTGCTTTTACCAAAGGCCATTGTTTGCTCTTTAATGTTTTTTGAACTCTTCCTATTGTGCATGGGTTCAATCGCCAAATCCGCCCGACAGGCAAACCCGGCTTCCACCCTGTGAGCATCAATGCAGAAAAAACCACTCGGGAACCAGCTCCCTATCCGGAAGAGGAGGTAATATATAAACTATATACAAATAAATAACAGGATATAGTCTTGTAAAGGAGAGCCGGATCTTTTTGTGGAGGTATTCATCCCGAACTGCCCCAAATCACTCCCGGTACAATGTGTTTGTAGTTGGCCGTATTGAGGTTGCTGCGCAGTTTATCTACAGCTTTCCAAAACTTATCGTCCAGCTCATTAAGAAATTTTATCAGCATTTTGCAAAGGTAAGACTCCTGTTCTCGCCGCAAATGGAAGATAATTGAATCACAAGCATTACAATTCAAGCCATGCAAAGCTATTGCAGCTAATCTGGACTTGGGTTGAGTTCGAAATAAGCTATCTCTTTTACTTTTTTTACCTTCTTTATGATTCTCTTCATCATTAGCACAATCAGCAGTATTCACTAAACTCTGATTGAAAGTTTTTTAAGTATTGTGTAATGTTTTTGTCATAGTAGGCACTTGTAAACAAGTGGAAATTAGTACTATTGCGAATTTTTATTCTGATCTGGTAACCGGAAACTGTATTGTCTGCAGTTTTTATATAATCATATAACAAATCAGCTGGTAAATTGATTGATCCGACATCAACAAGTCCAAAAATGTGACTTTTTATCCCAATATTTTTATAATCTTCAATTATGGTTGGTTTTATTGAGAACCAGTATTTGTTATGATCATGCTTTTTTGAGTACCTAATAGCTGAAAAAGTTGAATCAGAGTATTTTACATAATCCGTATGTCTGTTTTTATAGTATCCATCAACATTTCCCCAAAGATATGTGTAGCAGTCAAACTGATTATCACTTTTTGTTCTGTACTTCAAAATTTCACTCCTTCAGCCCACATAGTTTTTTTGATTACTAGATCCAACGGGCCATTCAGCGGTCACGGCTTTTTGCGCTTCGCTAAAGGGCCTATTGTGCATAATCTTCTTATTCCTCAATCTCTAACTCGCTAGCTGGATAGCACCGACCAGTTTGATTCCCTGTAAATTTTAATTTTCTGAGTCTCTGTTGAATATTATAATTAGTCATCTGACGATCTCGTTCAACATAGCTATGCCGAGATGGTAAACGTTTCAATTTTTGAAGCTCAGCATCTTTTTCTGGTCCAGATAAATGATCCAATATTTGAACTCGGATACCATCAAATATTGAAATATCATATTCATCAAGAAACTTTCTTTCATTACAAAAGTAGAAGTCGTCACTGATGCTTTGTTTTTTTTCAGTGCTCCACTTGTCATAAATACTTGGCGCCAAATAAAAATCTGAGTCGGCCATCATAATTGACTCAATTAAACGGAGAATACCAATGTCGCCTTTACTAATATAGTTACCAAACAGGGGAACTATGCTTGGATGGCAAGCTATAATCAGACTAGAGCACTCAGCATGAGGTAGGAGTACAATGAGACAATGATGGTATTTACCTTTAAAATGTAATGTAAAATCCTTCTGTAGTGCAATCGGATATTGAATGGCAATTTTCTTGTAAATCGTTTCCATTTTTAATGGAACAGTCTGCGAATAGGGTTGTTGGCATAATGCTTCCGAGTAGCTAATGCTAATAGGAACTTTCAGCTCATCAAAGTTGGTTAATAAATCATGAAAGAAAAGTGTTAAATTGGATAGATTTATCTGAATTTTCTCCTCAAACTCTGTATTGCAGTTATATTCAAATCCCTGATGCTTTAATTCGGATTGTGCCACTACATTTTCCATAAAATTAAAACGACAAGCAGAACGATATAGCTGTAAGAAAATGTCTCGATAAGTGACTATCCCAGTGTCATCTAAAGAACAGAAGACTGAGTTGTCGTGTTTTTCACAAAACCCATTAAAAATTGATGCATCTTTGATTCCTATTGGCTTAATTTTTAAGTTTGACCCTGAGGGTGTCGCCCATTCTTGTGTATTCTTACCAAGAGCACATCTATTAAAGACTGGGCTTATTACGTGACCATCTTCTGCAATGTTTTTGAGAATACTTTTTGATATTGAATGTGAAGAAATAGATCGCTCCGAACAGCCTGGGTATAAACACATTCGTTTTGTGTTTTTTGACAATAGTTTTGTTATATCTACTCTAATTTTACGTACTGTTTCAAATATATCGTCCATAACTTTCCTTCAATTACACAATATTCTCGACTATTTGACCAATTTAAAGCAGGCTTATGTGCTGTAGGGTTGTGAATAGCCTACATAAGGCCAGCTGAAAGAGATTTGCTCCTTCTTAAATTTTTTTGTGCTTTTTTTCATTTTTCATCCTTTAATATAACTCGAATGGCGCCCAATACCCAAAACCTCCGCCCGACAACCCCATCCGGCTTCCATTCCGAGAACACCAATGCAGAAAAAATCATTCGGGAACCAGCTCCCTATCCTGAAGAGGAGGTGATGATGCACTATATACAAATAAATAACAGGAAGTAGTCTTGTAAAGGGGGCGGGATCTTTTTTATAGCGGTTCTCATCCCGAACCACCCCGGATAATGCCCGGGAGACGCCACTTTTAATCGGGGGAAACATGAATCCGCGCAGATCCACGTTTCCCCCGCACGGATTTACCATTCCCCCGCGCGGGGGAATGGCAAATCCATACCGATCTACGCTTCCCCCTGCCGGGGGAATGATGGATCGGTACCGATGCACCATTCCCCCGATCTGAAATGAGGAAGAAATGACCTTTGTACTGGAAAAAAACACCTTACGGAGGGGGCAACCTTTCAGAAAAACGATTTGCCGCAACGGTAATCAGCCGCCCGCGGATCATCAACCCTGAAAATTCCTCTGGCAAGAGAACAGATAGCCATGATAAGATCCATCAGTTCATGGCATAAACAATTGCGCTCTTTAATTAGCTCATCGGGGATATTCCTGCTCACTACCGTGGCCACACTTAGATCGGAAAGTGCCTGCATCCTCTCGCATGCACGCTCCCCCAGGGAAATATCAAAACCACCTCTGGCAAGAGCTGGCCCGTTTTCACGGATAATGACGTACAGATCGCACAGATCCTGTATCAGCTTGGCCCTGCTCCTGTCTTCACTGTAGCTGAGGACTGGAACGGGCGCGGGGTGAAGCTCCAGAGCCGCTCTCATTTTGCGGATTATGCTGCTTCTAAAGTCGCGGCACTCTTTTTCGAACTGATCAAGGCGCCTTGTGCCGGAAGTGCACTTGCTTTTCTCAACAACCAGCTTTGCATTGAGCCACAGACATTCATTTGACAGCTTCACCAGGCTATCCACAATGGCCCAATTAAGCCCCGCATCCTCAAGCTCCTTTTTGTCGCGCCGACAGGCTAACGCGATATCGTTTGCCCTCTGTAACAGCGATGAAATCTCCACTTTCGGATATCCAGTGCGACTGCCGGATTGCCATTTGCCCATAGTGAATCCCCGAATATAAAAAAAATTTTAAAAAAGATTTGAACCGGATGTAAAATATACATTATATTGATTTCATACCGTTTCGCTTTTGTTTGATGCTTCCGATATTTCCGATGTGAAAATAAGACCACTGTGTCTTTTGTAGATATAAATCGCGGTTCACATGTACAACGCATGCGTAACGCATATTCACCTACTTGTCACTAAGGAGAATCGTCTCATGACAACGCCTCAGGAGGATTTGGTAAAGACCCTGCCGAAGCTGGATGCCGTTACCGAAACTGTTCCCGTCGGAATGCCGTTTTTCCGCTATCTCTACCAGGCCCCGGCGGCCTACGAGCAGCTGATGGCTTACAGAGATCAGCTCGAACCACAAAAGCTCGATTACAGCAAGGTGGAAGATGTTCCCACCATAATCGGTGCATGCAGAGAAGCACTGTCGGCAAGTTCAGTCATCGTTTTTCCCGATTCTGAATCAAAAAAGGAGTGGGATAAAGCAAAGGCGGAGGCTGATCTGGTCATGTGGGACATGCTGGAGACTGCAAAATACCGGCTCAAGAAAGTCCCTGAGCTTTACAGTGTGGTAACAGCAATCCGTGAGGGCGGGTCCTATGCGAGTTTTATTCAAGACCTCAACGACCTCTCCGTTCTGTTCAGAGAAAACTGGCCTCTTTTCGAGGAGATCAACTATGATTACGAATACGTGACCAAATCGGCGAAATTATCAAACAAGCTTTCGGAGCTACGCGCCAGAGCGACAGTTGATAAGAGTGAATCACCTGAACTGCGTGTCACACGTGACAAGTGCTTTACGCTTCTGAAAGAGACGCTGGAACCGGCTCTGGAACGGGCTGCCTGGCTTATGCGCAGTGACAAGAAGACGGCTGAGAAGTTTGAAATCAAGCCGCCCAAGAAAAAGAGCAAGAAGAAGAAGGAAAGCGAGATGGAAACTGTTGCGTGAGAGAGGTGTTACATTAGGAAAAGTGAAAGAGAGGCGGGCAGAGTGCACCGCCTTTTTTTATTCTTTATGGACGCGACTCCAATTTAGCAGTTGATAAATCATGCTCCTTGTATCTAAGCAGCAGTTTGTACAATTCCAGAAACTCTTTATCATCCTTAAAATATCTCTTAGGAATAACTTGTGCCGGAACAGCTGAAATGTAAACGAACAGATAGTCATCGTGCATTATTATTTTTTCAACTGAACTCCATCGCACTGACGTACAAATACTCTCAGATTTGACAACCATGTCTTTATCAGTGAGTTTAATGAAAATATCAGTATTTAATTCCCGGTTTTTCCCTTCAAGCAGCATTTCCTTTACGGAATTTAAATGATGTGCTTCTGCCCTCTTAGGATAAAAAATAATCCATAGTACAGACAGTACCGCAAAGCCAATCGTCAATTTGGTATCATACCCTTTATAATAGGAATGCAGGACAATAAAAATTGCGAATAGTATCGGACCAAGCAATCTTATGAATATTCTTTGCTTCAGTAACGCTTTTGAATTTCGATAATGATACCTGTTGAACTCCAGCCAATCTTCAACAGTATTTCTTATTGTCATTTCCATAGCACATATCCATTTGCCTTGCAGTGTAGCAACGATCGCATCTTTTGTTTATTACTTTACCCAGCAACCTACAGTATAGATTCCCACTCTAAACCCTTCCGTTCTCACCTGTTTTTCTCTCTTTATCTCCTGTAATTTATCTTTGTTAACTGGAACGAAAGTGACAACCCTAACAAAAAGGGGAAGATGAACCAGGTTTGG
>JAEZKC010000115.1 GCA_023436205.1 Fibrobacterota bacterium | reverse complement strand
ATCACCGATCCCTCCACCTTCCCGAACCCCACGGTGGTCGGCCCGGACAAGATCCGCGAGGACGAGACGCCCCGCACCGCGTGGAAGCATCCGCTGCACAACCGGCCGGCGGGTGCGGGCTTCTGGGTTCAGGATCCGCTCGCTCTCGACGCCCTCTTCCGCCCTTACCCGGCCGACGCGCTGGGCCCGGTGGCCTCGCCCATGCCGGTGCATGTGCGTGACCTCGGCATCGAGGCGCCGAGCGGCAATCTCGTCACCGGCCACATCATCGCCACCGATCCGCGCGGCGGCGCGGTGCTGCCCAAGTCCGCCATGGCGGCGGATGCGGAAGGGCTCGCGAAGGGTGAGGTCGTGGTCTACCGCATCATTCGCGGCACGGCCGGCTTCGTCGATGGCGCGGGCAAGACCATCGAGCTGGCCACGGGGGACACCGTGACCGCCGGCAAGGGCGCCATCCGGCTCACGGATATCGGCGACGACACGCAGATCCTGCGGCTCGGCCTCCTCAACGGCTTCGATGCACTTAAGATGTGGACGCCCGGCCAGCGCGACGAGATCGACGCCCTCGCCGGCCGGATCATCACCCGCGCCGACCTGCGCAGCGACCGCCTCGCCGGCAGCCCGGTGGGCTATCTCTACGAGTAGGGCTCGCCCTCATGCGGCTCCCGCTTTCGCTGCCGCCTTCAGCGCTCCGGTCGCGTCGGCCGGCAGCGCCGACAGGCGGCTGAGGGGAAGCGCGAGCGGCTGCGCCGCATCCCGGAGCGCGCCGAGGTCGAAGCGGGTGAAGTTCATGCCGGCATAGTCGCGCACGAAGAACAGCAGCCGGCCGAGGTCTGAGAGGCTGGTCCACGAGGTGAATTCGGTGGCGTAAGGCCGCGCCGCATCCTCCTTCAGCCCCGCCACCTCCATGTGGCCGCCGCCCTCCCCCGGATAATCGATGGACACGCCGCGCGGCCGGTCGAACGTATTCATCACATGGGCAAGCGCGTTCACCGCGCCATCGGGCGTGTCCGCCTTCTCGGCAAACTCGGCATAATAGACCGCGCGCACGAAGCGCCCCACCGACGTGCTGGACGACGGCAGCCCTGCAGTGGCGATGCCGGAATCGGGCTGGCGCGCCGCGTACCCGCCGAAGGTCGCTGCGGGACGGTCGACATTGCTGAGGAAGGTGTAATTGTCGAGATTGGTCAGGTGCCAGTCGAAACGGGGGCCGTTGGTCATCACCCGCACGGGATTGTCGTAGAGCTGCATCTCGCCCTTGTGGAACTCGATCACCAGCGAGGCCCCAGCGGCATCGTTCACCACATAATGGAAGGGCGAGACCGCCCCCTGCAGCAGCGCCAGCGCCTCCAGCACCACCGGCTGCGCGGCGAGGGCCGCCTTCACCTCCGCCACGCTGGCGAACCGGCCGAGCACCCAGCTTCCGAGATCGGAGGCGGCGAGCACGGCGCGCGTCATCTCCACCCCCTGCGCGCGGCCGGCGGCGGCGGGATAGGACAGGAGGCTGAAGGTGAGGCCCGTGTCGTTCAGCCCCTCGATGACCTTGAGATCGGCCATGCCGAGCGGCGCCTCGGGCGTCGGCGCGCGCCACGGCATGGTGATGGCGAGGAAGGCATGATCGACCGCATACGCGAGCGCCGGATGGCCGGGCGCCTGCGAGGTCACCGGGAAACCGGCCGGGAACCAGGCGACCTCGTAGGGCAGATCCATCGTCAGTTCGAGCGTGCGGCCGAGATAGGACCGCCCCGCGGCATCACCATAGACGAGCGCTGTGCACATGCCGGCTTTCCCCTGCGAAACCCCGCGCTTGGTCGCACACTTCCGGCCTCCCGCAAAGGCCGCGATCCCCCGTCATCCCCGCCGCTCAGGCGCCGATGCCCCCCGGCCGCCCGTTGCGGATGAGGATGATGGGCGACTGCCGGCCATCCACCGTCACGACGAGCTGGCGGATGGTCCAGCGGTTGCCCTCGCGCGTGGCCTGGGCGATGGCCTTCCCCGATCCCTTGTCCCCGTGAAGGGGGATGCTGTAGCTCGCGGCGCCGCCGCCATTCCCATCGACCGTCACCTGCCCGAACACCCAGAAGCCGTCCTGAATATTCGCCCCCAGTGCGCCGATGACCTGCGGGTCGGACTGCACCGCCTTCATGGTCTGCGCGTAGGCGTCCGTATTCTTCAGGATGCCCGGCATGGTGTAGAACATCGTGCCGAAGCCGCCCAACACCACGATCCAGACGATAAGGCCGGCGATGCCCCAGGCGCGCTGGGTGCGGCGGAACTGGTCGGGGCTGCGCCAGGTGCGATTGCGCCAGGCCCAGCGGCTGCCCCGGAAGCCCAGCACGATCATCATGATGAGGTTGACGAACGGGATGAGCGCGATGAGCGCGATCCAGGTGGAATTGCCGATGCCCCAGATCCAGTTGAGGAAGAAGGCGCCCCAGTTCCAGCGGTCGAGCTCGGGCGGGATTTCCGCTGGGTCATTCAGGGCTTCGTTGGTCATCGCGGCGAGTCTCCTCGCCGCAC
>JAEZKC010000105.1 GCA_023436205.1 Fibrobacterota bacterium | reverse complement strand
TCCCTCCTTTGAACAGACATCCACCTTAAATCGGGAGATATGCTACTAACTACACCGTTAGTATTACCTCAAACGGGAAATCTTTTTCCGTAACTATTGAGAAATTATTTTCCGGAGCGGACAATTTAGACTCAGAATTGACGGTAGCTATGAACGAAAGTTTGACTATTATAAATATGAAAGAGAGTATCAGCCCAGTGAGGTAATTAAAGCAGAAGACTATTTACCACACGACATAAGAAATACGTATGTAAGTCTTAGTTTAATATTTGATTATTATCTTTCCAGGAATCTAACTGTGAGGTTTGATGGTTCCACATTTATTGATGATAATTATAAGCATAGAGATTTTAATAATACACTTCAATTGTCTATGGAATATCAAATTTTTTGATGTCTATCTATGATGTCGGTGGAAGATAAGGCGTGCCCCGACTGTTAAGGAGGGTACTGGTGCTACGACACAGGGATAGCGAGCGCCCATCCTTACGGATTGACCTACTACCGGAGGCGGCCACTCGCGGAGACCAGCAGCACTACCGTTATGGCAGCCCGATTTATCGGGCTTAGCATTCCTTCAGGGACGGGGTTTACCCCGTCCCGTGATGAGGACGGTATTGCGTTTCGATTCGAATTCCTACAAATCAACAATCATCAATCAAAAATCAACATTTCCTTTTCTATCCCCGTTCTCGAAATCCGTATGCAATTACAATGCGGGCTGCCGCTTTGCTGTCAAGTCCGAATCCACTCACGTATTCCCAGCGTATCGGGAATACTTCAAAGTAATTCATACGCCCGGTTTCGTTATAATAGTAGGTGTAAGAACCATTGGCAGCAACCGGTACAATATCTATAACTGACATTGCTCTGCGGCCTATGGCTGATGATGTCCCTTGAGTTGCAATGGTTTTGGTCCAGTTCCAGAGCGTCACACCCGCCTCTCCAAAAGCAAAATCAATCGTTAATGTCATATTAACCGTGTCAACTAGAACTGGCGCAGCAAAGTCACCTATAACCCCTTCGATTTCTATTCCCTTGTCCACATCGGGAGTTATGGAAGGCAGCTGGACCGGTTGAAATGAATAGTTACCAATCGCCGTAATCCTGACAGCCGAGCTGGGAATTTTGGTGCTGATAAATGTGAACCGCGTCCTGCCATCCGATGCCGCGGTGTATGATTGAGGGGCATAACGGCTGAATTCAAAGCGCATCTTCTCATTTCCGGCTAAATCGTGCATGTAAAGTAACATGTTCTTTGGAGAAGGAGAGGCTGCATATCCGTCAAAGAACGCTTTCAGTGTAATGGCATCGGGACCGTCAGTTTCAAATGTGAATGGATGCTCCATGCAGAAACCCGACTCGTCATATCGTATAGCCCCATTCCCCCAAATCGGAATCCTCTCTATGTCAATGCCGGGTCCTGTGATCACGATGACATTCTTAGTTGTCACCAGCCCCTCGATTTCTATTCTTGCCGCATTGTTGTAAACGTCAGGGAACTGCACGGTATAGCCCTGTCCCACAAGACCCTGCACCTGGGAGACATCAATTCGGCCCCTAATGGTTCCGTTTACAGTAAGATCGCCGTCAATCGACACATTATCATTCGTTGAAACCGTACCTGCTCCATCGGCCCATGAGGAGGTCCCCGATCCTGCCAGCAGCTGCCAGGGGCAGTTCTTAATGCATAGCGCTTCAGGAGACTGAGATGTGGGGGCAACTGCTATATAGGAGTTCCCATTGAGCTGTACGACATCGTTGATTGCATACAAAGTACGCGAATTATAAAGCCCCCGCCACACAAAACCAGTTCCATCTTTTCCATCGGTACCATTCGTGCCGTTTGTTCCGTTGATACCGTTTACCCCGTCGGCTCCCCGGATATTCGCTTTTAACGACCAGGTTGAATCCGCTTTGCAGTACACATCACTAGTGAGTGTGTTCAGATACATATCATCCTTTCGTCCGATAGAATCTGCAGGAACACCTTCACCGGTAAGCCATTTGGTGCCTAAACTGTCGATCACGTTTTTAACATAGAGCAGGGGCTTTAGTACACCCTCTTTGGAAGAGATGGTGGCAGATAGCCCATCTTCAGAAACGAGGACGATTCCGAAAAAGGTGCCGGTCAGTTTGCTGAGTGCATCTGTCAGGTCGACTTTAATCACCTTCTCCACATCAGCTGAGCTGAGTGCCACTTGTGCGGCACTGGCAGTATCCCAGGCAAGGTCTGAAAGTCTGACATTGTTTTCTGGAAAGTTGACTGCCGTTTTGAGCAGTTTAACGGAGAATGACCCGGGAGTGGTCAATGATTTAAGCTGGAAAACCAGTTCTGCACCTTGGGTCAGGTCGAGGTTTTCGGTCTGGAATACGATCCAGGCCACCGATGCAGTTGTTCCGCTTCCATCGATATAGAGCACCTTGTCTGAACCGTCGTAACTGAACGCCGAAGCATCTCCGTCTTTGAGCGGAAGAGCCGGCAAGGTGATGGAAGCGCTGAAACTTAAAAACTGCACTGCGGAAATCAGCAGAATGGCTGCAATTTTCATATGAACTCCCGGATAAGTGTAGGTGAGATTTCTAAGATTGGTAAAAGAGCAGTTTGTCAGTGTGGATAATATATCTCTTTACATTACCCGGTACAACTATTCCCGCTTTTGGGGAAAACGGGTGTTCTCTCCAAGAAGACTGTCAGGTAAGACGGTCTTGCATCATGCCCTGTACGGGTATCATTTTTTCCCGGGTATTTGACAATCCCGGTTTGCCTAAACTAGTTCACAGGTGCGACATAACACACGCATTTGCAATTGCAATCAATAGGGCATCTTGCCGCAAACAGGATGCTTTTTACCGCCTTCTAAACAATAGTCTCCAGTTCTTCCTCAGGGGGTCTTCGGAACATCTTTTTTGCTTCACCTATAGTTTAAATCCAAACCGTGCTCCTGTATCTATTCTGCCATACCCAAGGTAAATAGGCATACGGTGGCCGTTACTATCCCAGTAATAATCACGAACATTACTAATGTTGATTAAATCCTGAATGTTTTTAAGGGCAATGTAGACATCGAAGAATTTGATGAACTGGTGGTGTGGAACAGAAGTGTGAATTTGAAAGTTGATGTCAAGGCTGCGGTAAACTGGTAATACATTGTAATTTTGGTTTTCAATATCAAAATACGGTAACCCTTTTGTACGGATATAGTTGATATAGAAATTGTACCGGTCGTTTTTTGATTTGAGATGAATCGTATTGCGGATTGTCCAGGGGATATTCCATTCATATATTGTTGAACCGGACGATTCCCGCCATCTCCGGGCATCAGAAA
The DNA here is from genome assembly GCA_023436205.1 of Fibrobacterota bacterium. Taxonomy (GTDB): domain Bacteria; phylum Fibrobacterota; class Chitinivibrionia; order Chitinivibrionales; family Chitinispirillaceae; genus JAEZKC01. The sequence goes on along the minus strand of JAEZKC010000105.1, from coordinate 65,051 downwards.
TGTTTAGTGCTCCCGAAAAATCTGCCCACTGAACAGGAGATAGGTGTATGTCAATATCTGCACCGTAGGCAAGTAGAGGTGATGTCAGATCAGGGTCCCAGATCTGCCGGATCGGATCAAGTTGCGGGGCTCCGGTACAGTAGCGGATATAGGGTTGAATCCCAAATCTGCTGACTATGTTAAAGCGGGTGAGTAGTGGCAGTGAAGCGAGGTAGGTGTGGTTTATCTGCTTTTTGAAAATAGAATCGGGAATGCCCCGGATATCCGGACGGGAGGTGACGTGACCTATATGCAATGCTGCATGGAATGCGTCTGTTTCGTAGGAAAGAGATGCTCCTTCGTCGGCTGTATACTGAATACTGTCTGTATCCTTATATACAGATGCAAGAACATTGACCCTGGAAATCAGCTTGTCAAAGTTTTTTACCAATGATGTACTGATATGTAACCCGGTTTCTGCTCCGGAAGACCTGCAGAGAGTATCAGATGTAGTTGTATCTAATTGGCTCAGAAATCCATCCCACCTGTTATGTTGTATGCGCCCTGTGACCATTGTTGCTACAGGATAATGGATCAAAGTATCGAAGTCGGCTGTCAATTCTATATTTGATAACTTGGTCCGGGTTGAATAGATTTCAGATCTGTGCTGCTTGCCGTTTCCGAAAAACTGATGGGCGCCACCAATGGAAATAGAGGCTTTGGAGGGAAAGGAAAACATGAGGCTTCCAGATCCCCAGGGGTAAATTACCGGATCTGCCGATTGGAAATAAACCAGTGAATCACGAGTCATTCTCTTCTGCTTGTCAATCCCCTTTTGTTCATGGTAAGAATCCCACGCAAGCCAGCCGAAAGCAGCAGTGTGCAGATCCTTTGAAGATCTTACGCCGGTCAGGGTTAGATTCCCATAGCTGGAAGGAATACCAATGCCATAATTCCCTTTTGCGACAGACTGGTAGAAATACTTGTTCCACTCTACGAAATAATCATTACAAGCTGAAAATCCGATCTGCAGATAGTCATCCATGTTGTTCTTTGATGTGTACGCGGTCATAAAGTCCAGTCCCAAACTGCTGAAATCACCCTTGAAATAAAGACCCCTGTTTTCGCTGTGATCGTAAGTGATTTTTCCCGGATCTGCTTTCACAATGCATCCGCTGGTGTTCTCTCTAATTCCTGAAACCCCGTTCAGAGTGACTTCCACATTTCGAAGCGCTGATATCATCAGCCCATCTATATCTGCATAAGGATGTCCTCCGAAGTGAAAGGGAGCCAACATGGATACGCCGGCTATAACATATCTGTTGTCATAGGGGCTGCCGGACCTCACGAGCATCTTTGAAGGCCCCTCGGGAACCTGTCGTACTTCAGCTTTGGCTTTTATCACAGTACTGAGAAATGGGGAAAATCCAGTTTTGTTCTCCTCCTCTGAGATGATTACCTTTCTCTGATCAAGGGGAGGATTCCCATAAACCGTAACCTCGAAACCATTGTTATCCCTTAACTCATCGGATAAAGTAAGATGATACTTCAAGAAAAGAGTGCTATCTTTAACACATACTTTGTACTTTCGAGCTTTGTATCCGGCACACTGTATAGACAAAACCATTTTACCGAATGGAAGAAGCTTGAAAGAGAATGCGCCTAGTGAATCAGTAGTAGTAGTGAGCTGATTTGTGTATATGAGAAACTGGTAGTCATGTGCAACTAAAGCAAGATAGTGATTGAATCCGATTGCAACAGCACTGTCCATAGTCGTATCAGTGTAGGTAAGGAGTATACGTGCATTATTAATTGGCATCGACTGTACACTGTCCAAAACAATCCCGGAAATAGTGGGTGGTAGACGCAGGCACTGCTCCAGTAATGAGTCAAAAGGGATGTTTATGTCAAATGTAGCTATGCATGACTCGGGTTCGCCGTTCTCAATCGCAGGTTGGAATTGGGCCTCATTCACCTTCTGTTTGATGAAATTAGCGAAACGCGGATGCTCCGATAAAACATGGCAGGAATCAACCTTACCGCTGGTGTCTATCGCAACTTCTACTGTTGCAGATCCCCATAATCCTCTTTTAAGCAGCGCGGGACTGGCTTCAATTAAGGGTTCGTTCAGAAGGCGCGGTGGGCTGTTTTGAAGAGAATCCGGGTTTGCAGAAAACGATTGAATCGCTAGAGAAAACATAACGACAAGTACTATTCTTCCTGAACAATGCATTTGCTTTGCCTCAAGTGAATATGTTTGTCTGATCAGAGTACAGTTCAGAGTACGATTATTCATTAAGGTTATTTTGAGAATACCCTTTTTTGTGAACCCCCTCCCGCAGGTGAGATTTTCTTAATACCTACCCGCTTCACAATAACTTTTCACTTCTGGCAGCCCGGAGATTTGACATTCTGGCTTTCAATACAAGAACAGCAGGTCTTCTGTGATTTGGAGGAAGAACCAGTAAGTTCTGGACAAGAGGGTTCATAGTCAAGCAGATTTAATAGATATCACTTGACTGGATCAGTTTGCGAAAACCAATTTACAGAAACCGCTTAACATGCGCATTTTTTAGGGTTGTAACCACTTATCACCGCTTGCCTGGTTGGGCGAAATCTCAGAGGAGTATATGGGAAAAAGGAATTTCATCGGGTCACTTTTATTTCTGGTTTTCATGGCATTTCTAAACTATGGCCAGGAAACTGCTTCACAATCCACATCTTCAGAACAGGGTATTGATACTCTTTCAATTGGAAATCCCGGTGTCACTCTACGCAATGACTTCTGGAAAGGGTTATATATCGATGATCGAAGAGTTTTGACTCAGCAGGATAGAGAGGAGTTTAAAGAGATCATATCGACTTGTCCGAATGCACTGAAACAGCAAAACAGTTCAGATGCTTTTCGTATTTATTGCCTTAGTCTCATGGTAGTTGGTTCTGTTTTCAATACCGTGGCGGTGCTTAATGATTTTAACCCGGCACTTCACGCCTGCGGTGCTGCTGCTTTTGGAATGTCATTGACGTTTGCCATCGGCTCTGCTACTAAGCAGGATAAAGCTATTCTATATTATAATACCCGCCAGTGCAATCTGAGAGAGGGTGAGAGGACCGGAGGATTCCAGTTGAGAAAGGTTCAGTAGGTTGTGCATTTTCTCAAGTTTAAAAAAGCAGGGATCATCTATTGAGGCTTGATTTGAAAACGGATGATTTCCCGAAAGGATTTTATGCATAAAATTTCAGTAATTATAACGCTTAGTGTCCTCTCGCTGTTCGCAGGAGACACTCTTCAATACACAACTCAAATAGGGCTTGGAGCTGGATTTGTAACTGGTGTTGGTTTTCAGTACCGGGGATGGACGCCAAGTGGCTACGGAGTGCAATTTAATGCTGGACCGTACTTCAGTTTTGGTGAATCACAGACAGAATACAGTTTAAGCTTAGGTGTTGCAGGTTTAAAAAGAATTAAAAAGGGTGAAACCAAAAATCTCTTCATGTATGGCGGAATGCATTTGCTTTCAGAATCTTATGAGGAACAGCATGAAGACATATATGGGTATACTAAAAGTATCAGTGATCAAAGGACCACTTTTATGTTGGGTGGCGGTCCCGGTGTGGAGTTCAACAATGGGCGCTGGGTTGTGAATGTGATGGCTGGATTAATGTACTTGGTAAACAGCAAGGATTATGCAATGTTTACCATGACAGGTGAAATAAGTATCCTGTACTCAATAAAAACTCCACTTGTTGGAAGGAAATGATTCATGAAAAGATTATTCTTGATCTATATAGCATTGTTTGCATCTCTAACACTGGCGCAGGATAAACCCATACACTGCATCGGAGTTGGCGCTGGAGGGGCAACCGGAGTTGGATTGTCCTACCGCTTCTGGCATCCAAGTGGTTTTGGCGGGCAGGTTAATTATTGCCCAATGATAGAGAGAGATAAACAATGGAGGTTGGATGCACACGCTGTTGCTCTGACGGTACTTAGAATGTTACTTACAGGAAAAAAGAATGATTGTTATCTCTACATTGGCTCCCATTTTATGCCACGCTCATCAAACTACGAATATGATGAGGAGTGGAACAGAATACCTGGCAAATCTAAGGCCGTTCCGACATACATCGGCGGTGGGCCTGGAATCGAGATAAAGGGTAGCGATATGTCAGTGAATCTGATGGCTGGTATTCTTTATTTGTCCGATGATCGCAAGTTTACCGGTACTGGTGAAATAGCAATCTATTTTCGACTGTAAAACTGTTTTAAGACAATTACAGCACAGCAGCTATCTTGCCCCTTATCAGGAGTAAAAAGTGAAAACGATAATGTACTGCATTGCAGTATCTGCCCTCCTGCTGTCCAATTGTGGCAGCCCGGTTAATAAAACTGAAGAGCAACCAGCTTCAAGCAAGTGGGTGAAAGTAAAAGAAATCAGCTATTCCGGGGCTGATAGTAATACTATACTTTTTAACTATTCAGAAAATGACGCCCGCAATGTGCTTGTAACTATCACCCCGTCATCCATTCTAACCTGCTATCTTGAACAAGGCCTCATTTTCCGGGCTGATACAGTTGACTACAGATTGTCTGGAGATACCATGATTCTCAATGACAGCGAGAGAGTGATAAGTTCGCAAGATGTTCAGTCGCTTGAATTGACGATGGTAAAAAGTGACAATATCGTGTCTAAAGTTTTATATGAACCCTATAATAGTGATTTCCCGCCCAATGACTGGGTGGTACTTTCACCTGATTCTCGTGAACCGGATGGATCTATGGCGAGTGCTACTCTTCTTGAAATATCCGATACCCTTTTTTCTACTATAACCGTTAACGATACGGACTACTTCAAATTCCATGCTGATTCGGGTGAAGTCATTAGTGTGGTGATTGCTTCAACTATGAACACCGCTCTTTACTTCACCAGGTCAGAGGATATGAAAATTAGGGCTTTGAGTTATAATGGGAGAGACACGGTAATTTACAGGAGCAACAGCTACGCCTGCACGGCTTCTGGGGAATATGGTTTTTATATTGTGGAAGGCGATGATGGTGCAGTGGGGAGATACAGAGTTACTCTTGCAGAGTACAAATAAGGGTAGAAGGGAAAGTTGAGCAACGAGTACGATGGAAAGGAACGGGACCTTCTCATATTCGTGCTTCTCCTTGTACTCGGGATATAGTACTCGGTTGTAATGAATCAAGCAACGCGTACGAGAATCGCTGCACTGAGTACGATTAAAAAAACGGCGACTTCAATCAGTAGTTTAAAAAATCTCCCCCTCTTCCATCCCTAACCTATATTATCCTATGCTACCCTCCTGCATATTATAGGTAAGAATTCGGTACTGGGCGGAAATGCACAATGATACTTTCTGCCTCCCGTTGACGGTCAAGCCGAATGTAAGCTCTCAGCGTTTTAGACAATTGGTAAGTGAATCATCGTCAGTTCAAAGTTTGCCGATTTCCGATTAGGAGCAGTATGGCCCAGCTTCCCTTCTCGTTCGAAAACTTCGATGAGGCTTACAAAAATAATGCATCCGGTCAGGGCGGATTTTTCCCTGTAGGAAGCAACGGGTTCTACCATGGGGGAGTGCACCTTTACTCCAAAGAACCGGTTCGGGCTGTTGATGATGGGCAGATTGTCGCCTACCGGTTCAACCGCGGGTATATCGAGGATAAAAAAGCAGACAAGGTAAGCTACCTGTCAAATAGCTTCGTGTTATTGAAACAAGAGCATGAAACCCCTAAAAAGCAGAAGATCGAATATTACTCTCTTTACATGCACCTTCTTCCCTGGGATTGTTACAAGGAAAGCCAGAGGAGTTATCCTCAATTCGTATATTCATCATCTTGGGTTATCGATACTGATGAGGATGGGGCCGGGCAGAACATTCGCAGTGAGAATGATTACAATACCATTGTGGGTGTAATCCCTCGTGAGGGGGTATTTAGGCTTCTGGGCGAATCGTCTCCGCAGTGGCCGGTTCCCGAAGGGAAACCAGAAGACCTTTATCGAAATTATCGCAAAGTTTCCTGGAGTGATGTGGTGGGGTTTACCTGGCTGAGTGACAATGTGGCGAGTAAACTTACTGATACTGTATACCAGTTGCATAAATCACCCAAGGATCCGCCACTGTCTGGTACAGCCGGGCTTAACGTACGCAATGGAGGTAAGGACAGTCCGGTGCTCGCAGTGCTCCCTAAGGGCACACAGGTTTACTTTGATGATGAAAAGGAGTTTCGAGCCGGGAAGAGCGCGTATTGCAAGCTGTCTTCTGAAAAGCACAAACCTGAAATGGCCGGGTTTATTTACATTAAGAATACGCTCAAAGAGGTTCGTATTCCTCAGGAGCCTACTTTAGATGTAATAGTAAACCCTGAACACCCAATCGAAGTGAAGAAAGGCGATATTCTGGGCTTTGCGGGGAACTACTATGATGAAAATGTTCTCCATTTCGAAATATTCACCCGCTCCATCGATTTTTTAAAGAACCCAAAGAAGGACAAGTCATCACGACCCTATTATATTCTCAAAGGAGGTGCCCGGCTTCATAAAAGAATTTTCCCCCAGCCTCAGGTTGGATTGAAAATTGAGAAAAATGCCATTTGCATTCTTTTGACAAAGCAGTCGGAGTGCGGTAAGGGATTTACAAAGAAGTCCAGGTGTGTAAGCGTGGTGAAAAGTGCCGATGTCTGGATTAAACGGTCAGAGATTGCCCCCGGGTCGGGGGGTTACTACTGCGAAGAGGATAAAACCTATAAAGTGGCTTTTTCTATTGCAAACGCATACACAATAGTCGATGAAGAGGGCAATCCAGTTGAAGAAACCAAAGTCAATGTGGATATTCAGAAGGGGGAGTGTCTTCAATTCCTGGATGAGAAGCGCGGGGAGTTTCGGCTTGTGCGGGCCAAGCTTTCCGATGAAGTACGGAATGCGTATTGGGTTAACAGAGATAAAATTCAAGGAACGTTTAAGGGGAATGAGTACTGGATCGAACTTGATCTGGAGGAGGTATTCGTGAGTAATCCGGAGCTTCCGAATTTTGATGAGGCATTTCCTAAAAAGAATGATTCGGATAAGATATTTGAATCTTCTCAGGTGGAAGTTTTCGACTTTGCCGGAGTGATCTATTATGGTTTTCCCATGGATGGGAGTGATGAACGGGGCTGGGTTACCATGGAGGGCGGGGTCAAGGTGCTTGATCCTTACAATTGGGAGCAGTTCTTTGATGTGATCAAGGATCCCACTCACAATGGCTACTGCGATGTGAAAGAGCTTATACAGAAGATAGAGGAGGTTAAGGGAAATAAAAAGGACCGGCTGCTCCAAACGGATGAGATTAAACGGGCGGTGAACGATGAAGGCTGGTTATAAAGGAAAGCACCGAGTGGTCTCAGGTGACAGACCAGAAGACCCGCAAGTACAATCGTCTTTTCGGTCCACCCTGGCGATTTCCTCTGGCCTGGGCGGCCAAACACATTTTCACCCCCTTCGCACTTTTCCAGTTCTGGGATGAGGTAAGGCCCAAGGACCTGGACCCGGCGAATCTGTATTTTTTCCACCCGGTGGCTTTTGTGGAGCATTTGGGGAGGTTGGATGTGAATCCGATTTTCCCATTAAAAAACTGTATCAATTTCAAACGCAATTTTGGTGTACAGAGAGGTAATGGTCGTTATCATGCAGGATGCGACTTAATTGCGAATGTAGGATCCCCAATTTTAGCTGTTATGGATGGAGAAATAAAAGAGTATAAAGATTTCTATTGGCAAACTTATGAAATTGTAATTGATCATTATGATTTCATAGCCAGATATGGGGAAGTGCAACCACCTAATCAAAATCCTTATGGTGTAAACAGTGCTCCAGAGCAATTGTGTTTAGGATTGTCTCAAGGTCTTGGAATAGGTTCGTTTGTAAAACGAGGTCAGGTTGTAGGTTACGTTGGACAATTACGAAAGCCAACCTCCAATGGGTTTAAAAATCACTATGAAACAATGCTGCACTTCGAGTTGTATGAGAAAAATGTGTCTGGAAAATATTGCGATTTAACAAACAATACAAATTGGGAGGATTATTTGTACGTTCAACCAAAAAAATATTTACGAAGAAATGATTTAAGAGATCCTACGGAGTTTTTAGAGCGAGCGTTCAAAGATAAGGAGAAAATATCATGATTCAAAGAATTTTATTTATGCTAATAGTTCATCTGATCGGGGTTACTTGTGCTTCAGATAAAAATGAAAACTCGAAGTCAACCGATAGTACTAAGATTAAATATGAAGAGAATTTAATCCAAGCAGTCGAAAACCAAGGAGAAATATATTTGGAAGAAGACTGCAGATGTGAGATGGCTAAAGTCAAGTTTTTCACAAATAAAATGAATAGTTATATTTCTTTTACTTATTGTGATACGGTTTATGAAAGTGGCATGTACAAAATTACCAAGGTCATTAATTCAAACACTTCAGATACTTATATTGTAATGGTGAAGAACAGTGAAAAACCTGATACAATCAGAATATGTCGCCCTTTAAGAAATAAGAAAATTTTTAGAATATGGCGATCAAATACAGATGGAAGTACAAAAGGCTATTTTTTCATCCCTGAATCCAATAGTTCAAAATATGAGCATTTAGATATAAATTGTGATGACGATCAGGGATAAAAAACTCAGGAGATTTCATTGTGACGGAAAATCCTCAAATGAAAAGTACAATTACAGTTCTCCTCCTCTGCATCATGAATGTTTTTACCGGTGCTGGTTTTTCATCTACTTCGACGTCCATTATCGATACATTTCTTTTGAAAATTGTCTGCAATGATTCAGTTTTCAGTGTTAATCCCCATAATATCGAGACCATGTTTCCTGATACTTTTGAAATAGAATATCAAAAGTTTGGTGCTCACGCCGTAAACAAATCTCTTCTACGGTATTCCATCGAAGCACTTTTTTCAAAAGACAGTGCCGGCAATTACAGTATGACCGATTTGTTTATTGATTTTAAAGCATCTGATAAGAGCCAGATGGAAAAATACTTCGGGATCATGAGAAAATCGATTCAATCAGAACCCGTTGAGAGTGAATATCCAAATGGAAAATTTTATTCATGGTCGAAGGGGAAAGATAAACACGTTTTTTTCGTCGCCACTCAAGAAGAGGCTGGAAGTTACTCAATTAGAGTTACAGCTACCACACATTTGGCAGAGCCTGATTATTGACCGGGGATTAGAGAAGACATTTCCGGAGATTCTTTGATATCATAGATGTGCGCTCGGGAGCAATTAAGATCTTAGTTGCAAGAATATGGATCCGTGTACGAATGTTTTAAATATAGAGAAAAAAATCATGAACTGTACAAACTTTTTGCTGTTTTTAGGATTCATTGTGTTTACGACAAAAGGTCAAGATCTGGTTTTGAAAGATGTAAAACTTGAGTACACTGATAATCAGACAAATGCTAAGCAAAGTGTAAGGCGCGAATTGAAGCGTTTTGGAGATGATTCGTATTGGTCAAAACCAGATTCAGTAGACATAGTCATTACCATAGCAAATAAGGGGAATGTTCCAATTAAGTTTAGGTTTTTTCCGGAAATGTATTTCCTGCTAAGTCAATCAGATTCTCAATTCGTTAGCATTAAATCGAATTATAAAGAAATATCAGATATTACAAAAGAACCACTCTGGGCTTGGAATCGATCATTATTTAGGCCTGTTCCTGCTGAGATTGGCCCAGATACAAGTTTAACTATTACTCTTGGAAACCAATCGATCAGTAGCGATTATAGCCCATTTCAATATCAAATTGAAGCATTGGGTATAAAGGTCATTGTTTCTCCAATAGGGAAATCCGATCCGAATCTTACTAACAATGTATTTACAGCTGTTGTGCAGTATGGTGATTAGGCGAATAGGAACACTATTTATCCTTGCTGCAACAGTTCTTCTTGCCCAGAATGACCCAGTAGATTTACAATTTATCAAAGTTGTTGAAATTATGTCAGATACATCTTTGTATTCAAAAACAGACGATACTGTACTCAGTCAGTTTAAAACCTTTTCCTTAACAAAAAGAGACATCGACAACTGCTCAAATTGCTTCGGTCAAATGGATAAGAATTCCTTAATCAATCTCTCGTTAAGATTCTCTGATTCGAATGAAAAAGATTCCCTACTAGTTCAGCAAATCACAGCGATTTTAGACGAATCAAGTATAATTCTCTTTGATTCACTAAATTGCATTTTGCAAAAGAGGTTTAATCAAACTCCTTCTCCAACTTTTAACCATGGCTGGTTGTGTTTTGATTACCAGTATTTTAGTACCAATTCAAGTTTGATTTTAAGTTGTTATAAGGAAAAAGGCAGGTGTCGAAAATTGAAAGTAATGTTATCAGCAAATTCTACTGATGAGGATTATTAGTTAGGAGTCAATCAAAGGCCACTTCAAATTACAAAATTTTCTCAATTTGTAGAAAAGAAAATATGATGATTAGAGCTTCTAAATTGTTATTCTTGCTTTTTTGTTTGAGATCCTCATACTCCATCTCACCTAATGAACTGGAAGCCGAGTACATTCAAGTAGTAGATAACAGAGGCGAGAAGGTGTTTATGGATGACTGTCGATGTGAACTTGCCCGAGTATACCTTCGAACCGAAAATGAAAATAGTTATATTTCCTTTGAATATTGTGATACTGTCTACGCTAGGGGGTCTTATAAAATCATTAGTTGGAAAAAATCGCAATATGTCGACACTCTATTTGTAAAATCGTCAGAATCTCGAAAGTTGGATACTATATTAATTTACAAAGAAGACTATCAAAATTGGTTGAGAATATGGCGGTCTAACACTGATGGCAATACACAGGGGCATTACTTTGTACCCTCATCTGACCGTTTAAGGTATAAATACCTGCGCTTAAATTGTGATGACGATCAGGGATAAAAAACTCAGGAGATTTCATTGTGACGAAAAATTTTCAAATGGAAAGTACAATTACATTTCTCCTCCTCTGCATCATGAATGTTTCCACCGGTGCTGGTTTTTCATCTACTTCGACGTCCATATTCGATACATTTCTTTTGAAAATTGTTTGCAATGAGTTATCAATACCCTATCCCCAACATCCCCTGAAACCCGTTGTCAATCTTTCCCTCTTCCAGTGCGGGGCGGTACACAATCGACCCGCTGAGCCAGTTCTTCGGGTGGTACTCCATTGACAGGTAAGCTGTAAAGATCCTGCGGGGGTTTTGAGGAAAGTAAGGAGCTATATCAAGATCAGGCTTACCGTCAGCGGTCCAGTCACTCTCTATTGTGCCTTTCCCCTTGAGCCAGTAGCTTAGCTCCGCCCGGGCTTTGAGATCAGGTCTAATATTGAACAGGCAATAGCCGGTCACCACATCCTGATCGTTCCCGTAGGGCCAGCCAAGGCTTTCTCCCCAGATGGCGTGACGGCTCAATACCCTTGAATGTCCATATACATAGGGTGATACATGGGTGTACTCCAGACCCGTAGCTGATATGAAAGAATTGGGGTAATAGGCTGTTCCAAGTTGAAGTGCAAACTTATCAGGATTGCCCTTATCATCAAACATGGTGATATCATCATTAAGAAATTCACCATAAACTCTGAACTTGCCTACTACAACATTAAAATCCATTCCACCCAACAGGTTTGCTCCATTTGTTCCCGAAGCCTGATTGCCTAGATAGTAAATCTGCAGAGGGTTGGCGAAATGGGTTAAATCTTCCACCCCGTAAAAGGAAACCAATTCGTAAATGCCAAGCTGCACATGTTTTCCCAGGCGAACATTCAATCTCTGACCAGCTCCGTAACGGGAAGGCAGAGAAGTTAATCCTCTATTGGTATTCTTTACTTTAAAAACAGTATCAATGCTGATTTCATTCTTGTAATAATACGGATCATCATAGGTGCACAAAAAGCTGGACAAATGCATCAACTCGCCGAATTTCAACTGTAAATGGTAAAAGAAGAAAGGGCTGTAGCTTGTACCCGATAACCCAAGTGTCCCCTTATACCCCGGACCCCAGCGCAGTTTTCTCTTACCGGTCTGTAGAGTGATATTTTTGTAACTGGTCTCCAGATACGCTTCCGGAAGATTTACCCGGAAATCCATAAATCCCTCAATGGGCACGTGTTCGTCTGTCCTGATAAACCGCTCATACCCGAAGTCTTTAAAACTTCCGGTACTGCTGTTTTGAGTTGTATAAGCATGAATATCCAGAAAAGCCTTTAGAAAAGGGGACCGATACACTCCGCCCGCATGGAAAGAAAAAAACAGATCTGATTTGTCATCCGCAGCTTCGCTAAAAATAGAAAACTGAGGACTTATGCTTATGCTCTGGTCTTCATGTCGTAAAGTAAGGCGACTTTCGCTATTGTCATCTGAATCAAATAAACCAGGTGCAGAAAAGAAATACCCCGATGAGGTATCATTCACTGCCTGAGCCACTTTGGCCAGGTAGTCATAGGAGAGTTCAAAATGGTTATTCTGGGTAAATATCGTTGCACTCACTGCGAAGCACGAGCAGATCCCGAGAAGTGCTACTTTACTCTTTACAGCAATCGAATTGGTAGTATTGAAGAGAGCTTTTATCACGATAGACAAAAAAAATAAACTATTTAAAGTGAGTGGCCAGAAGGTACAGCAATAATCCAAGCACAGGCACCGCCATGGCTCCCTGAGTTATCAGATCCAGACTAAACAATCGACTTCTGGTTACCTTAAGTCTCTCCGAGGCCCTTTTTATCCCCAGTCCCAGCTCCTCGGAACGCAGCGGAGTCTCCACGAACTCATAAACTGCATCTTTCATGTAAAGATACGCCATCACCTCGGAAATATCTTTTCCCAGAAGCAGAATGGCCGGAGTGCGGTGTGCATACTTGAACAGCTGGACAAGTCTATGCGGGAATCTGGGTAGAAAAGATGACTCAACCACCACAAGACTGGGTTTTCTGGCTACAAAATACTTAACCGCTTCGATTCTGGAATGCAGGATTTCCACTTCGTAACCGAAAGAGATAAGAAGTGCGGCATGCTGCGCAGTGAACGTCTCCTCCCTGCTGAGTACCACACACCGCTCTCTACTGATATTCCTCTGAATCATCTTACTACTGCCTCGATGAATTATCATAAAATGTTGATCTTCGGTTTTTTCTTAGTTGAAGAATCCGGAGTCGAAAAGCCCTGAAGCAACCGCTGGATAGATGATAGGTCCTCCACCGGGGATTTGAGATTGGGCAGAATCTTCATTATGTCCTGAGGATTACCATCATACATAAGATTGGAAAAACTGTACACGTTGGAAAGCTCTTTTGTTATGCGGGCAGACATTTCAGTGAAATCATTTCTCACGATGGCGGCCTTGAGCTGGCTTGCGATTACCGGTAGATCTTGTTCGCTTGTGAGAGGGACAAAAACATACCCGTTGGTACGCTTACCGGCCAGATACTGGTAAAGTTTTCCATCCGGCTCCACTATACCGATTAGTTCCGGCTTGTGATAGCCGTTATACTCTGATCTGCTGATTTTGAGAGCTTTTTTGAAGCGCCCACCGAACCCCAGGCGGTAAAGAGAAACCGCTACCGGAATGGCAAGATAGAGCAAAACCGGCAAAATCAAGGCAGACGGGGCGAAAAGTATGCAAACCGCGCCAGCGGCGAGTGTGGTCGCCAGAGTTCCTACCAGAACACAGGTTTCAAAATGGCTGAAACCCCTGAAAAGAAAACGATGGTGTATATGGGAGCAGTCTGCCGCCACTATGTATTTGATGATTTTCTTGAGTGGTGATCCCTGGTCGTTTGCTTTGAAATAGCGCCGCACGATGGTGACAAACACCTCCAGAATCGGCATGGCGGTGAGCAGGGGCATGATCAGGGGTACTTTGCCGTCCGGAATCCAGCGGGCGGTATGTATCGTAAGCATGGCGATGGTGAATCCCAGGAAAAGGGACCCGGTGTCGCCCATGAAAATCTTGGCTGGTGGAGCATTATGGAAAAGAAATCCCAGTGTTGCGCCAGCCACAATTATGCTCAGTACTGCCGCTTCGGAATTCCCGGTGAAGAGCGCTACTGCTGCCACTCCAAACAGAGACACCATAGAGACCGTGCCGGCCAGACCATCAAGGCCATCTATCAAGTTGAAGGCATTTATCAGCCCGATAATCCACAAAACCGCCACTATTTTACTAATCCATAGTGGAATCGTGAACCATCCTAAAACAGAGATGGGTCCCGGGTGTACATTGAACAGGTACACGGTGGCCAGTGCCAAGGCAATGACTGCGGTCAGTTTGTGACGCACCCGCATGGTGTAGAATTTGGAATCATCCAGAAAACCGAAGATGCCCAAGGTCAGCACCGCGCTGATAGTGGAGAGGAAAAACCCTTTGGGAATGTGGGGGAGACTGTTCGTACGGGATAGTAGAAACCAGGGGAGCAGGACTGCCATTACCGATAAAATGATGGCGATACCTCCGATGCGGGGAATCGGCATGGAGTGTACTTTGCGGGGATCGGGGGGATCCACAAAAAGGTGAACCAGCCTGCTGTGCAGAACGCCGGTGATAAGGGCGTATGCTACACCGGAGGCCAGCAGAAGTAGCCCGAGAGTGATAAAGAATTGCGTATTAAACATAGTACAACCATGAATATGTGTGGTAAAACAGGTGTAAATCCAAGAGAGCAATAATCATTATATCATGAATCTAAATAGGATGTCCATACAAAATCTGGATAAACGGCAAACGAAATCGGCTCTGTTGAAAACGGGTAAATTCTTGAGCGATTCGGAAGCTAATTAGTGCTCAGAAAGCGCAAAATGGTTCTAACTCTAACAAAAATAAAACAGTTATGAAATAATTACAAAAAGTTCTAGCAGATAAACTATCGGTTTGAGAGCTCAGTCATGGTTTATACACGCTGTCGGTCATGTCGCTGTGTTCAGATCTTTTTGGTTAACGGCGAAGACGCCTTGTAGAGCACCGGATTAATTCCTCGCTGTGAAGCATAATCAAAGATAGTCATCAGAGTTTCGCAGTCACGATTATGGATAGAACGAAACACACCCGGTGGTGTCAGAGCCCCGGCCGTAATTAAGGATTTTGTAAGGAAGGTGTATGCTAAACGTCAGAGCTCCGACCGTTAGAAGGGGTTGGCTTCCTTTTTTTAGAGCTCCATCCGTTTTGGATCCGCCTTGTAATCGTCTGTTCGGATTTTATCTGTGGAGTTATAGAAATTACCCGAAAAAAGGGTGGGAGCGCTAATTATCTTGATATTATGGAACCCCGAAAAATCCACCAGGACCACGACCATTTTTTCATCGAGTCGATGGAACACCGGGAGATTGCCTGGGGAATTGTGTGTGAGTTTGTTGACCCCGTTATTCTGGAACAGATCCAGGGATCAACCTTTGAAATGGTAAAGGGTTCCTGGGTTGATACGGTGCTTAATGAACACCGCAGCGACATCGTCTACCGGGTATCACTTCTGAACAGGGATAGTTATTTATACTTCCTTTTCGAGCATAAGAGCGATCTTGATGCAAAAACGCCACGCCAGATTGTCCGTTACATGAATCAGATCTGGGAAGAGATTGAAAAGCAGGAACAATTTTTTTTGAAGCTGCCTGTGATAATCCCGGTGATTGTCTACCATGATGACCATCCGTGGAATATCAGCAATAGTATCAAGCCATTGTTCGCAATCATAAATGGAGCTGAAAAGTATTTGCCAGATTACGAATCGGTGATAATCGATTTGACGCAGTTTGATGAGGCGCGGGTCCGGGGAAAGCTCAGGGCATTTCTGATGTCGCTTAAGTATTCCCGAACGCAACAGATGCTTGATAAGCTCCCTGAAATACTCAGTCTGGTGGATGAACCCGGCAGTGAGTATTATAAAACGGTTCTTATCTATATCGGATCAGTACTGCCGAAAGAAAAGAAGGATGCATTTTTCCAGATAATTCAGCGTGCGTTTAAGAATGGTGATTCCATCATGAAAACTATTGCAGATGCGCTGCGTGAAGAAGGCGAAGAAAAGGGTTATAAAAAGGGCAAAGTTGAGGGCAAAGTCGAGGGTAAAGTTGAGGGCAAAGTTGAGGGCAAAGTTGAAGATGCCCGGGAAATGCTCATTCAGGGTATGAGTATTGAGAAAATTCATCAAATTACCGGGCTTTCCATTGATGAGATTGTTCAATTGCAGATAAATATGAAGCTAAAAAGGGAAGATCAGAAAAAAGTATCTGATAGCGATAAAGATAAAAAGAAAGTAATCATAGAAGTTACCCGCAAAATGCTCGCTAAAGGAATTGATTTTGATACCATACAGGAAATAACCGGCCTTTCCTTAAAGGAAATCGGTGAGGTAGGAAAAAACATGAACAGTTAATCGAGAAACGCGAGGAATAACCCCTAATAGGTTGAGTATACAAGGAGGTTTACATTGGTATATTTGAACAAAAACTTTGTGGTGGATAAAGAGGGACACAAAATTGGGGTGTTTCTTGATATTAAATCTTATAGAAAACTGTTTGAGGAGCTTGAGAAACTGGATGAGATCCGAGCGTATGATACAGCAAAGGCATCGAAGGGTAATGCTGTACCGTTTGATCAAGCGGTAGCCAAGATCGAACGGGGTCGCCGAGATGCCCTATGAAATCACTATCCTGGCTCGTGCAGTAAAGACGCTGCGAAGAATATACTGTACTACGGTATAGTCGTAAACCGTATTTTCTAGTGAAGTGGCCAACACTTTAAAAAATAGTATTATATACTCAAGAAAGAGTACTTAACCGCAATCACAAGGATAAACAAACATGACAACCGCACAATCAATCTATCGCCGCCTTGTGGCACTACCTGAATCTGCTCAGCAGGAGGTACTCAATTTTGTTCAGTTCCTGCAGCAGAAAACTGAACAGGAATCATCACAAAAGAGTGAAGATCAAACATGGGACGAACTTTCGATTTGTACAGCAATGAAAGGTATGGAGGAGGAGCAGTCGCTCTATGACGTTTCCGATATTAAGGAAACATTCCAATGATCCGTGAGGGGCTGATTGTACTTTTCCGGTTCCCTTTGTCAGACTTATCAGCTGGAAAACTGCGTCCAGCATTAGTTCTTCGCAGATGCCCCGGCCCCCATGATGATTGGCTTATCTGTATGATTTCAACGCAACTTCATCAAGAAGTTACTGGTATGGATGAAGTGATCAGGCAAACAGACCCGGATTTCACCGGTTCAGGATTAAAAGTTGCAAGTGTTGTTCGTATAACCCGTATTGCAATCATATCTTCAGATTCACTTTGTGGAGCTATTGGAAAATTACCTGGAAAAAGGCTCGATATAATTCGCAAGCGAATAGCGATGTGGATTTATGATTGAAAACCAGGACCATACTGGACTACCTTTTAAACATATTCAGTCGATATCTTAACCTTTTGTGTATGGAATGGACCAGTTTCCCCTCGTAATTCCAATATCCTCATTCCCTCACTCCACCGTCACACTCTTGGCCAGATTCCTGGGCTGATCAATCTCACACCCCCGAAGCGCCGCAATGTGGTAGGCCAGAAGCTGCAGCGGTATCACCGAAAGAAGCGGGCTCAACATGGGTATGGTCTTGGGGATGTAGATCACATGGTGCACGAATTTTTCTATCTCTTTGTCCCCCTCGCTGGCGATGGCGATGACCTTCCCTCCGCGGGCATTTATCTCCTGTATATTTGATATCACCTTGTCATAGACACTATCCTTGAGGGCCAGAACCACGGAGGGCATATCCTTATCGATCAGGGCGATGGGCCCGTGCTTCATCTCTGCGGCAGGGTAGCCTTCCGCATGCACATAGGAGATTTCTTTAAGCTTCAGCGCCCCCTCCAGTGCCACCGGGAAGTTGTAAGATCTGCCCAGGTAGAGGAAGTTGTCGTGCCTAGAGTAAATCTGTGCGATTTCTCGTATCTTTTCATTCTGCTTTAAGATCTTCTGCACCTGTTTGGGAATCTGTTCCATGGCTTTAGCTATGGTCATCCCCTCGGCATGTGATATTCGCCTCATGCGACCCACAAGCAGGGTGATCAGGCTGAGCACTGTAAGCTGAGAGGTGAAAGCCTTGGTGGAGGCTACTCCGATCTCCGGGCCTGCGTGAAGGTAGATTCCCCCGTGAGTCTCTCTGGCGATGGTGGAGCCTACCGTGTTGCAGATGCCAAGTACTGTGGCTCCCTTCTGGGCGGCTTCCCGAAGTGCGGCCAGGGTGTCGGCAGTCTCTCCTGATTGACTTATGGCGAAGACCAGCGTCTTGGGATCCAGTATGGGGTTTCTGTAACGGAATTCCGACGCATACTCCACCTCCACAGGAATTCCTGCAACGTCCTCCATCATGTATTCCCCGACTAGAGCCGCATGCCAGGATGTCCCGCAGGCCACCAGGATAATACGGTTGATTTCTCGCAGCTGCTGCAGGACCAGATTCAGCCCACTAAGCTTGGCCGTACCCTCATCGATGAGCAAACGCCCGCGCATGGCGTTCTTTATGGTTTCGGGCTGCTCGAAAATCTCCTTGAGCATGAAATGTTCAAACCCGCCCTTGGCCAGATCATCAGCATTCCATTCAAGCTGCTGTATTTCAGGTGTAATCTTGCGTCTGTCAAATGTGGTAATATGGTACTCACCCCGGCGAAGCTCAATGAGGTTATTGTCTTTAAGATAGATTACCTGTTTTGTGTGGCGTACGATGGCGGAAGCATCGCTGGCCAGAAAAAGCTCGTCTTCGCCCACTCCCACCACAAGCGGCGACCCCCGCCTGGCTCCCACGACAAGATTGGGGTTATCCCTGGCCACTACCGCGATACCGAAGGTGCCTTCCACCTCTGCAAGCGCCTGGCGTACTGCAGAGGTCAAATCTCCATCGATGTAGTATTTGCCAACTAGCTGCGCGAGCACTTCGGTGTCGGTGTCAGATGAGAATTCCACACCCTTCTTGATGAGCTTCTGCTTCAGTATGGAGTAGTTTTCTATTATCCCGTTATGGACCAGGGCGATTTTTCCGGAGCAGTCCGGATGGGGATGAGAATTTTTCTTGGATGGCGCCCCGTGAGTGGCCCATCGGGTATGGGCGATTCCGCTTGTTGCGGGGATAGTACATGACCTGGTTATGGTTCTCAGGTTATCAACCTTGCCCTTGTCCTTGTATATTGACAGACCAGTTTCAGAGCAGAGCGCCACTCCAGCACTGTCGTAAGAGAGCGCTGAGGCCTTCGATGAGGATGGGGAGGGCTGGTTTGGGGCCGATGTAGGCGATGATTCCGCAAATGTTAGATATTCCTTGAAACTAAGATTCTAAACTTCTGATCCTTCCATAATAACAGATGCAGGCATCTCCCCGCACTGACACTGCACTATATCCAGCATTTTCCGTGCAAGCATATCGCGATCATAGGTCTGAGATACATAGCTGCGGCCGGCAAACGATTCCACACCTTTTCCTCTTATCTGTCCGATGCATTCCAGAAGCGACTCGGGACTGTCGGGTTCCATTGCGACACCGCATTTTCCTTTTAGTACAATTTCCTGAGCCTCTCCCCGCACCCCCATGATGATCGGCACATTCATGGCCATAAGCTCGAATATTTTGGAGGGAATTACTGTTCCGAATAGCTCTGTTCCTCTGAGATGGACAAGACAGCAGTCACTGGCGGCAATTACGGAGGGCATCTCCTCTTTAGGCAACCGTCCGGTGAAGACAATCTGATCCAGCCCCTTTTCTTTTGTCTTATTTTCAAGATTCTGTCTCTCTGCACCGTCCCCAACAATTAAAAACAGCAGATCATCAAGTTTTCTCTCTTTGCACATCCTGGCAGCTTTCAGAACTACTTCCAGCCCATGAGCCATGCCCACAGTTCCAATATATGAACAGATGAACTTGCCTTTTGCATTGAACTTCTGCTTAAGATCGGAAGTCTTTTCCATAAGCTGGAATCTTGTAAGGTCCACCCCGTTGATAACAACAGATATTTTTTCCGGTTTGATTCCCTTCTCCACAATGCGCTGCTTGTAACCCTCACCTACTGCCACGATATGATCGGCAGCCTTATACATCAATTTTTCCAGTACCTCCAGGAAGCTTATCACCTTTGATTTGCGCATGGCTCCTACGGTAACAATCGATTCAGGCCAGATATCCCTTATCTCAAGAACAAAAGGCCACCTGCGAAACCATTTCAGGAGAACACCCGCCCACCCGCAGAAAAACTGAGGTGAAGTGGCGATAACCACGTCAACTTTGCGCATAGCTATACAGTGTAATACTGCATTCAGCATATAACTCACATAGTTGGCGATTCTCTTTGCAAAGCCCTTGTTTGGTGCCAAATAGGTCCAGACCCTGACCACATTGATACCATCGATAGTTTCTGCTTTATGTTTGTTCTTATACCCCGCATAAACTACTCCATCGGGGCAGTTGGGGGCACAGGTAACCACGGTGACCTTGTGTCCCTGCTCCACCCAGCGCTTGCAGTGTTCATACGTGCGGGATGCGGGGGCATTGACTTCTGGAGGAAAGTAGTGTGTGAGGAAAAGGATGTGCATTTAAACCTACTTATGAATGTTAACAAGTTATGGTTTCTTTCTAACAGTGTATTCAATAAGGCACTCGACTATACGTTCGGCAGTATGCCCATCCCAAAGTACTGGTCGTTGAGGTTTACGTTCCTGTGCCAATGTATCAAAAAACTCTCTTCTTATACTACCAATATCATTACCCACAAGAACACTGGCGCCACCATGTTCTTTTAGTGTGATAGGACGCTCTGTATTCCACCTTAAAGTCAAGCAAGGTGTTCCTAGAACACAACATTCTTCCTGCAGCCCACCACTGTCGGTCAGAATTATTTTCGCCGTCATATTTAAACACAACATCTGCAAGTAACCAAGAGGCTCCACAATAATGAGCCGATTTTCCTTTAAAAGTTGTGAAAACAGACCCAATTTTTCAAGTTGTTTACGCGTTCTCGGGTGAATCGGCCAAATTAAAGGTAACTTTAGAGATGCTTCATCTATAAGGAATTGAACAATTTTAATGATGGTACTTGGTTCATCAACATTAGACGGTCGGTGAAGAGTAATGACTCCATAGGGATCTGATGCTAAATTTTTGGAAAAGGTCTGTCCATCAATAAGAGCCTTATTAACAATTTCATTTGGATTAAGAGATTTAGCTGCGGCTCTGTAGTTTTCTAGAGTATCAATCATGATATTACCAACAAATTTGACTTTATCAGTCGCTATTCCTTCTCTATACAGATTTTCGTTTGAAATTCGATCTGGTGTCAAGAGCAAATCAGCAAGGCGATCTGTAACTAGTCGGTTTATTTCTTCTGGCATTGACATATCTCCCGAACGCAAACCAGCTTCTATATGAGCTACTTTAATTTGTTCCTTTTTTGCGGTAATTGAGCACGCACATGTGGCGTTTACGTCACCAACTAAAACAACCCAATCAGGCTTCATTGTATGAAGAATTTTTTCAAAAGCTATCATGGTTTTACCGACTTGCTCGGCATGGGAACCGGAACCGATGCCAAGGTTAACATCTGGTGTTTTTATTCCAAGATCTTTAAAAAAGTTGCCCGACATCTTTTCGTCATAATGTTGCCCGGTATGTACGATTGTATGTTTTATCTCCATGTAGTTACTGGGGCTAGAATTATTGTAAGCGTCAACAGCTTTGATAAATGGAGATATCTTAATAAAATTTGGCCTAGCCCCAATAACGGACATAACTTTTATTTGGTTGTTTTCCATGCAATCAAATTCCTTCAACAGTTAATGTGATTCTATTTCATTTGTAGCTCTAGACAGTACTTGCCAAATTCATTCGCCCAAAATTCGGAATCAAACTGAATAGATCTTTCAAGCGCACCTTTTCTAAGTTTTACATATAAATTGACATCTTCACACATTTTTTTCATAGCCTGATATAATGCTTCAGAATTTTTTGGAGGAACAAGTATTCCTGTGTTTTCGTCTACTATTTCTGGTAAAGCCTGCCAGTCTGTACAGATAACGGGTAATCCAGCAAAATATGCTTCAATTATTGCCCCTGAATACCCTTCTTTACGGTTATAAGTAGGGAATACGAATGCGTCATACCTCTGTAAAGTGGTTATCACATCTTCTGGACAGAGTATGCCGCAATAATTAACAGTCTTTGAATTACTAAAACATCGCAAATCCAGATCTGTAGAAAATGGACCATATACATCAACATTGATATTTTGTGAAAAACGTTCAGAGGCTTCCAATAACTCTAAAATGCCTTTTTCTTTTTTTACATGTCCGATATAAACAAACTTAGAACAACCTTTATTGATTTCAGTTTTAGTATTGGTTTGTGATTTTGGTCTAGGCCTACTAGTTGCATACCATCTGATGTTCTTAAGTCCTCTATTTTGTGCTTGTCTTACGAGCGATTTTGTTTGCAATAATACGATATCAGAATGTTTCATTACAAGAAATGCTGCATAATTGCCTATAAATCCTAACTGAAAGCTGTTTCCACCAAATTTTCTCACAATCAAAGGCTTCTTGTAGATTTTGGATAAAACTAAAATGACCACTCCCAAATAAGCAAATGGCAGGTCATTGAGATGCATGCTAATTATATCTGACTTTCTGATATTCCTTATCAGTTTGAACAATAATACTATAAGTTTTCCAAAACCGTTGATTAAATCTCCTCTTATGCCAATTGTATCCAGAACTTGAACATTAAAAGATTTATTTGTATGTAGTATTTCAAAGAGATGTTTAAAAGAAACAGTAGTTCCTCCGTAAGGTGGAGGAAGAGATCCAATAAGTAATATGCGAGTTTTGTTAATCACTCATTACCCTTTCCTGATTAGTCAAGCTGCACTATTCCATGTTTTTAGAACTTACTCCAAGTAAAACATTGTGTTTAGTTTCGTAAAGTTTGGATAGGTGAAACATAAATAGAGTGACTATATAGGGCCCAGAGAATAAGTAAATTATCTTAACATTCCCTATTAAGCCAAAAAACAGCAGAATAATCAGCTCAATATCAATTTTTTTTAATGAGTTAAGCAGCAACATTAAAAACGGTATCATTGAAAAAGCTAAGCCTAATATACCCATTCCAAAAATAAATCGAATATACCCCACGTCAGTTTTGACTTTTTCACTTCCCTCTCTTCCATATTGAGAATTGCCAAAGATAAGCCTAGTGCTATTATCGGGAATAAAAAACATTTCAGAAAGTCTATTGGTTGATGTAGTTTCAATAGTGTTGTTGTAATAGTACAGTCTGAATGGTTGCAATGCTCGTGTGATTGGGTTTTGGTATCCTCTACTTACATCAAGGGATGATTCTATTAAAAAGGGTAATAACAGAAAGGATGAAGACGCGAAAATCGCCAATATGATCAACGCACGAATATGCTCTCTTCTCACAATAAACAAGTAGATTTCGTATGAAAAAAATGCTAAACAAAACAGTAATAAGCCAGTACGCCCGGCAAACAAGCTTGAACCAATTATAATTATTGCGATGATTAAGAAAAAAACCCTTTTTATTCCTATTGAACGGTAATATGCAAAAAGAGCGATCACTGCTCCAAGAGCTTGATTCATTGACAAACTATCTCCACCAAACAACTGAAAACCTGTAGCTCTTTCAGTTAACAGTCCTTGTTGATTTTTTACAAATGCAACTCGTAAAAATGTCCTTATTCCTTCATTAAAAAACTCGCCATACATTGCTATAGCTTGAACTAAACTGCTGACAACAATGACAGTTATTACAATTTCGATTATTCTACTTTGATAATAACTGTGTAAAAGTTCTATCATCATTATACACAATAACACATCCATACTAGTACGGAATATTCTTCTAATTCCCTCAATGTCACTGTGATCAGAAAAAACAAAAATCAACCCAACATAACAAATCGCAGGCAAGAAGTATGTGATGAATTTTAACTGTTTGGTGTTTGCCTGCATGAAAAATGAAAAAAGTATTCCAGTCACATAGACTATTAATTCCAAACTACTAAATGGACCTAACAAATTTAAATTCACTTTAGGCCGCATAAAAAAAATCGCAAATAATGATGCTAGAATAATTTTAGCAAAATCATCGAACACTAATTTGCGCAATAATATTTTTTGCACGGCCAACCCATGTAAACTGTTTGAGGAAAAGCGAGTATGCATTGCGAGCTAAGACTTCTTGTAAACTGTGATTGCTGATCAACGAATTGATACTTTTTTCCCAATCATCTATACTATCAGGTGGAACCAGGACGGCCAAAGGATCAGTATTTGCAAAAATGTATGAGTACGCTTCTATACTTGAAGCAATAATAGGGCGACCTGATGCCATGTATTCAAACAATTTCAATGGAGAAGTATATTTTCCAATATTATCCTTGCCATCGTTTGTAAACACATCCGGCGAATTGGGAAGTAGAAGTATTGAAGCCGAACTTTGTAACTTTTTGATATCTTCTGATTTCAGCCATCCAAGATATGTGACATTCTCAGAACTCAAGTCCCGATAAAAATCACCCCAGTATCTGGTTGGACCACCCGCAATTGCAAACTTAACCAGTGGAAGCCTGTTGGCGACCTTAAGAATTGTTTCTATACCCTTCCCTTTATATAGACTACCTGTATACACCACCATATTTTCTTTAATCGATGTATTGAAGGCATACTGGTTAGGTGAAGCCGCATCAGAACATATGAGAATCTTATCTTTATCAATATCGAAAAATAGGGATAGATCCTCAGCTAACTTAGGGGTAATTACAATTATTTTACCTGCAAGTTTTTGACATACGATTTTAATAAGTGATTTAATTACTTTATTACCGGATATGTGGTGTATCTCGAAATGGTGACGAGCACCCATGAAAACTAAAAAAAACGAGGCAAATAAATTGCGTGAATACACAACATCAGCACGATACAAAACTGTATATAAAGCGGCAATGAAACCATACAAGAGAAGGAAAAAGCCACGGAAAGGGATCGGAATGTTTTTTAATTTTACTCGGTCTGATACTCCATAATATTCATTTATCTGTTCTCTTTTACCCATAGTCTTACATAGCAACATGACATCAAAACCTATTTCTGCAAATGCATCACACATTCTTATTACATGTACAGCATTCGCCTTCTCAGAGGGTATCATGGAAGCAGAAATATATAGCATCTTGTTTTTATTAGTTCTCAATGTAACCTTCCGATTCTTCTACCGACAGGTTTGCAGCAAGTCCAATCAAGGTCAGAATTGCATCAGAACAGTTCTGTTTTCCGGATATGTGTTTATTCCATATCTTTCTAATATCAATTATGTCGGAAATATCATACTTATTCAGATACTCAAAAGCATACAATGCAGTCTGTTGGTAATCCTTTCTTGTGCGAAACATTTCATTAAAATCAAGGTAATTGTGCATCTTTCTATGGCCGCCACTTAATAGAGGTAGTTTTTTGGATAACCATATCGAGGCGACAACCGAAAATTTTGTTGCCAAATACCTAATACTTTTCTTATTGTTCGCCCCCAAAGTGTGTTTCGATGGTAATTCGAACAATTTTGGAAATTTTCCATACAGCATATTCAAAAATAATTTTTCATGTCTTCTGGCTTCGATAGGAGCATTGAGCCAATATCTTGCCCAATTTCGATCAGCAAAAGGGGTAATCACTTTAGCCCCACTTTGACAGTTGCCCGCAAAAACGCCCCAGTTGTCCCATTTTACCAATGGCAAAACGATAGACCCGACACATGATGTTTGGCGAATTCCAATATCGAAATAGTCATCACAATTAGGCAATGGGTTCATCCCTGGGCCAGGCGTATGTGTAGGCTTTGAAAACTTAAATGATTTAACTTTTCTCTGCCCATTAATAAATTTAACTCTAGAATTGAGAATATCTGTCTCAACATTCTGTACATGGTTACCTGCAAGCACATCACCTAAAAAACCAATCCAGACGGAATCCGAAGAAGTAGATATCCGTTCTCTGCAGATATAATTAAAGTAATTATCTGGCACATATGTCCAAGGAGCACGTTTGACTGCATTTAACAGGTCTGGCCAAGAAAAATCAACCTGCCTCAAGTCGATCTGTGTATGTTCTATCCCAACGGTGGAAGCTATTGATTTTGCGATATCATAATCGAGAAGACCTGGCTGTCCATAACTAATAGATTTGATCTCTTTGCAGCTAACTCTCTGCAACAATGCCGCGAGAATCGCCCTACTATCATATCCAGCACTAAGGGGTATTATATGAGTAGAAGAATGGGAATTGTCAAGAATGTCGTTAAAAATACTATCAAATAGTTTCCCGGCTGTTATCGGACTGTAATCTGCCGTATTATCCGGTTCAAGATTTTCAAATAGATTGTCAAAGATATTCTCGGGTGGAATGTATCCGAAATATAAATAATTTGATATCTTTGACTTCACTGATAGACTCATATAGCTGCACCTGAAGCAGTTTCAAGCATAATTTCTATTACTTTAGTCAATTTTGTACTGGATGTTTTTTGTGTATAAGGCAAATAAACTATTTCAACATTATAATTAGATAAATCTCTTTCCAAATGTATCCATCGGTCTGTGCCTTTCCAATCATCACCGACAAACAGTTTATTGAAATGTAGATTGTGCCAATCAGATAACTCATCCATTTTTTCCTGTGGAATTGCACGATCCACGTATCTCAAACTTCTAATAATTTCAATACGTTCTGAAAATTCAATTACAGGCTTTTTATTTTTTCGGGTAATTGCAAGTTCATCTGTAGTAACACCAACAATAAGCTCATCGCACATTGACTTTGCTGCTTTTAAGATGTTTAAATGACCTATGTGAAATAAATCGAAAACACCTTTTGTGTATCCAATTATCTTGTTTTTCTCTTTAACCATTTGTATACCCTTTCACTGGAGAGGCCGTCATTATACACTTGGAATACTTTGCGAAAGTCATCGTATTTTCTAAAATAAGACGGATTTTCAAACCATGATAAATCAAACATCTTTTCAAGAAGATCCCATTCATTTTCAATGATAGGACCTGGCAGTATACTATTTAAATTATAATGGAAATCTCTGGATTTTCTAATAAATTCATTTTCATCATAAAAATAAAAGAGAATGGGCCTATTCGTGATCGCAAAATCAGTTGATATTCCACTATAATCAGTAATAAGAACATCTGTAATTGCTAAGAGTTCTTGAACATCCTCAATGTCGTGAGTAATATCCCGAATGTGCGGATACTTACCAGCCATATTACATCGTTTATCATTTGGGTGTTTTTTAATTAATAAAATGCTGTTACTTTCAAACATCAATTTTTGAGCTCGAGTGAAAAATTCTTCTGAAAAGGGTGTTTCACTAGTATCGTTACGGTAAGTAGGCGCGTACAGGTAAATGATTGTGCATGAATCGATGCCGATTTTTTTTTTAAAGCTCTGCACGTCAAATTCTGAGTCATAGAATAAATCATTTCGGGGAGACCCTGTAATAACAACATTTTTATTACCAAAGCTCGCAATTTTGCGTTCTTTATCTTCTTGTGATGATGCAACAATTAATCTGTATTTAGAGAATGCTCTTTTCCTTAAATAATGAATAAGGAATTGTTTCTTTTTTCCACTTTTCAACAAAATATTTTTAAATCCGGTTCCATGCCAAAGTTGAAAAATCTGAAATTTCCCCCAAGGAAGCATAGGTTCCGTGGAATCAATGAACACATATTCTGGAGTCAAAATACTAAACAATAGATTTTTATAGTCACGAACAGGATAACTGGCTTTTTGCAACATTGAAAATGTTTGTGGATTATTGGTCAGCCAAACGGGATTTATTATAGAATCCTTTTGCGAAACAATATACTTGAACAAGTATTTAAGATTACCTTCAAATCGGCCATTTGCCCCCCCTGGCCTCTGATATATAAATGCAGCATACCCCTTCTTTTTGGGAACAATGTATGATATACCAGCGATAATAAGGCACTGAACCATTAAAAGTATAGAATGTAAAAAGGATTTCAAAAAAACTACCTCGACTTTACTTTTTATTCAAATTGAAATTTAAACGGCTTCCGATCATAAAATAGAACGAATTAAATGCACTGACTCGTAACAACAGACATGTGGCTGAGTAGACGACCATAGCCAGTAGGGATAAAACTAAAAGTTGGACCCCTTGTGGGAAAACCGATATACTCTGAAAAGAATGCAAGGTAATTCCCATTATAATAGAAGATGCTGTGATCGGCATGATATCCTTGATCTGTTGCCAAAGTGTATAGTTTAAAATTGGCTTATTGAAATAGCTGATTAGTATAAACATGAAGACAGAATGCACAGCCTGCCCTAATAGAAGAACCAACATTCCAAAATGCACAAGAACAAGAGACATTAATAGAAAGCTTCCAAACTTAATAATTTTAAGCCATAAAAATTGAGTGGGTTTCCCTTTAACTTGTATGATATTAAGATTTATTGAATTTAGAGGAAACATAGCCCCAACAAAACAAAGAATCCTTAAATATGGAATCGCAGGCAACCATTTTTCATTAAGGAACATTTTAAAAAGCGGATCCGCCATAACTATAATAAAAACCATAAACGGAAAGATAACTGCAACAGTATTTTGTATTACCGTTTTATAACCTGACAATAAACGTTTTCGGTCATCTTGAATTTTTGAAAATGTTGAATATGATACCTTCTGAATGGCTTGAACTATTTTATTTGAAGACATTTTTTGGATTTTGTCGGAAAAAGAATAATACCCAAGCTGGTGCACAGCGAAATATCGCCCAATGATCAGAGAATACAAATTCTTCAACAATGAATCTAAAACTGCAGAAACTAAGAATTTGATACTGCTTGAAAAAAGCTCTGAAAATGCAGGCCAGCTAAACACTAAAGTGGGGCGCCACGAATTGAGCAGCCAATATAAAATTGTCGTGATCAAATTAGAAGCAATGATTTGGATAACTAAGCTCCAAACGCCAAAACCATTATAGGCTAAAACTATGGCAATTCCTCCAGCACATATACCAGCAGGCAAAGTGATAAAAGTCTGCACCTTGAAATTCATATTTCTGCACAAATCAACAATTTGAATTATCTGAAATGCTTGAATTATGAGAGTAACACCTAATACTTTAACAAGAGGAGTTAATTGGGGTAATTTAAAAAAAAGTGCAATCAAAGGAGCACATAAATATAACAATCCATACAAAATGAGTGATACAATAAGATTAAAATAAAAAACTGTACATAAATCTACTTGTGATACTTCTCTTTTCCGAATTAATACCTGACGGAAGCCACCTTCAATGACAGTCGATATAATTGCAAAAAAAGCGGTAATTATTCCAGCTAAACCGTAATCTTTTGGGTCGAGGATTTTTGCCAAAAATATAGTGATTACAAGTACAATTCCGTGATGTCCGAATAACTCACCAATGGCCCATAGTATACCCTTAATGGTTTTTTGTTTTAAGTTATCCATCATCTTTCACAAATTAAATAATTAATAATGAACAAGTTACGTTCATTTTGCTGTTTTAACAACCGGAGAATATTTTAGCACTAATACACATAAGAACCCTATTACCATTCCAATAACAAATGAGAAAATGACAGTTTGCGTTCTTTTAGGTTTACTACGCATGATTGATACTTCTGGATTTCTAACTATCTGAATTAGAGGTTGATCATCCAACTCCTCGATTCTTGCCATTTCATACTGTTTTTGAAATTGTAAGTATATTTCTTGGTTGATTGTCACTTGCCTCACAAGCCTTCCTTCTTCGAGCATTACTTGCGGGGAACTGCTCATTAAGTTTCTTTCCTTGAACTTAGCAAGATTATTTTCCGCATTCTGAAGATCAATCTTAACTTCTTTGAGGCGATCTTCAATAAATGACCTTTTTTCTTTAGCTTGTGATTGTATTGAATTACGAATGTAATTGCTAATAAAATCTAATGTATATCTGTTTACATCATAAGCAAGTCTTGGGTCAGGCATATTAGTATTTAATGTAAGAACTCCAACTTTGGGATCCTTGCCGATTGACAACAACTTTCCTTTTCGTACAGCCTCAATTTTTGCCATAAAATAAGCATGGCTCCAGTTAGCTAAAGTAGTGTCCTTTTCAACACCCAATATCTTTTCCAATGGAAGCGAATCGCCCTTAAAAAGCCATTTCCGTTCATATAGCCCGCTGATAAACTGCTGATCTTGTATAACTTTGTCTAAATACTCTGATGGGTCGATTGCCCCGGAATTTCCCATAGGTACACCAGCCAAAGCGGCTAATTGGCCCAAACTGCTCATTCCTGAGCTTTTACCTGTTTTTGTAATAAAATAGGAACTTGTTGAAAACACTTCCGGAGAAGTTAATGCATAAATAACACCTGCTATAGTAGTCAGTAGTGCACAAATGGCAATACAAAATTTACCTTTCCAGATAATCAAAACTAAATCAAAAAGTGTAATTTCATCCGAAACAGATGGGGCAATCACCTCAGAATTAGTTTTGTTGTGCGTTTCTTTAGGTATTTTGAGTTTAGCTGAGTGAGACATGTACCTCGGGACCTTCAATTTAATTGCTAAAATTAAGGAAAATATTGGTAATCGCGAAATCGCATATGAAACTATTATAGCCGTTTCCGCTTTAGTTTAATATTTTTACGTGAAAGTAATTCCAACTGTAGATTTTTCATACTTTGAAGATAGATATAAAAAACTACCATTTACCATCAACAAATGTCAAAATTTGTATAGGAAACTTCATCTATAAAGTATAGCAGATACCATTATTGTTTTCTAAGCTTTCTTTTAGATCATAGAAAACTCCACCTTTAATAAGAAATAGTTCCAAACCCCTTTTACCTAAGTTGATAAAAAGAGTATGCTTCACTGCAATTATCAGCCCCTGGTAATCATGTTCTTGCGGCGTAGTAACCAGCTCAATCCCGTACTCCTCCTGCACCTCTTCAGGCTCCGCCACCGGGTCCCACACATCCACTTTCAAGCCGAACTCCTGAAGAGCAGAGATGATGTCGGTAACTTTGGTATCGCGGATATCGGGCACGTTTTCCTTGAAGGTGAGCCCACAGATGAGCACTTTGGCGTTTTTCACGGCATTGCCGCTGTTTATCAGCTGCTTAAGAAAATTCTGGGCGAAATAGCGGCCCATGGCGTCGTTAATGCGCCTTCCCGCCTTGATTATTTCCGGATGATGACCGATCTCCTCAGCCTTGTAGGCCAGGTAGTAGGGATCCACCCCTATACAGTGACCTCCAACTAAACCCGGCTCAAACTTGAGAAAGTTCCACTTGGTGCCGGCGGCTTCCAGCACCTGCTTTGTGGAGATGCCCATCTTATCGAAGATGACCTTGAGTTCGTTCATGAGAGCAATATTTATGTCCCGCTGGGTATTTTCTATCACCTTGGCCGCTTCGGCCACCTTGATGTTGGCGGCTTTGTGAATGCCCGCTTTCACCGCGCTACCGTAGATCTCGGCCAGAATGTCGCAGGTCTGAGAGGTGTCGCCGGAAACCACCTTGGTGATGGTGGCGAAGGTGTGCACCTTGTCCCCGGGGTTGATGCGCTCGGGGGAGTAGCCCACGTTGAAATCCTTTTTCCAGACAAGCCCCGATTCCCTTTCAAGCACCGGGATGCACTCCTCTTCGGTGGCACCGGGGTACACAGTGGACTCGTAGCAGATGATGGCTCCCTTCTTCATGTGCCTGCCCACGGTCTGGGAAGCTTTCACCAGTGGGGTGAAATCTGGGATGTTGTGTGTATCCACCGGGGTGGGAACAGCCACTATGACAACATCTGCAGAGGAGATCACGGCGGGATCGCATGAAACTTCCAGGGCGCTTTCCTTCAGTATGTCACTTGATACCTCGCCATTGGGGTCCACTTTCCCCTTAAGAATGTCGATTCTCTTCTGATTGATGTCAAAACCGGTTACAGGAAAATACTTGGCAAGTTCCACTGCCAGGGGCAATCCAACATAACCTAAACCGACAACAGCAATTTTACGGGTGCTCATTTGCGCTCCAAAATGTGTGACTAACGGTTACTTGGGGTAGATTAATGAAAATACAACCGGGTGGAAGAAAAATGCCAATTTATCTATCACTTATCAGGATTTTATTGAGAAAAGGATTGGGGAAATGAATGGTTTTGTGTGTTAAATTGAGGTTAAAGTCGGGAATAGGAAGAGGAATTCTTCTCACGGAGGACACAAAGTCCACAGAGGTAAGAGCGGGAGTAATAGTGCCACTAATCAGCTCCTCATTCGCGTGCATTGGCGCCATTAGGGTTGATTTTTCAGGGGATTAAACCGCGAATTACACGAATGGGCGCGAATGGAGGAGGGGGCTGTCGTGGTGGACAGGCTATGATGACTATGTCCGCTGGAGGTTTCAAGCGCGGTGAAATTCTGGTGCACTGGGAGCGTCTTCGCCGTTAGCAAAAACAAAAGAGCACGCTCACAAGGGAATGCTACCGTCTTCGGGCGTTTCTGATGAATTCAATAATTTCTTCTGTAGTCAGATCTGTTTTGGTTGGTGCCACATCCAGAGGAGAATTGGCTGATGTTTCAAGAGATATGGAGAACAAAGTGCCATCTTCCTTTCTTATTAACACTTTCCCCTCATTTTTGACCCGGTCAAGAAGAGTATCAAGCTGTCCTTCAATTTCGGTTATAGAGTAGATAATCATCAGACTACCTCCAGAAGATTAAGCCTCATGTCGATCGCAAGCTGCATCATATCCCG
Source organism: Fibrobacterota bacterium (assembly GCA_023436205.1). Lineage (GTDB taxonomy): Bacteria > Fibrobacterota > Chitinivibrionia > Chitinivibrionales > Chitinispirillaceae > JAEZKC01. The sequence goes on along the minus strand of JAEZKC010000105.1, from coordinate 32,179 downwards.
ATCCAGGGTCAGCAAAGGTGCCCCGGAACTGCGCGCACATTCCAGAAAATAAGCATCATAAGCATAAATACTACGTTCACCGGCAATTTCAAGTGCAGCTGAAATATCGATTTCAAAAAACTGCAAAGGTATTATCAGATAATTTCCTACAATACTTTTCAGGTGTTCTAAACGCAACCTCTTTTTCTTCATCATTGCGGATAAGGCATTTCCAAATTCCCAGTGAAGGGCGTAAGGGGCCATAAGCCGGGCATTTTTAGTTATTCTTATGATGACGCCCCGTTCAGGTTCACCCATGAGTACAGCCAGCAACGCGGATGTATCTATAACCACTTCCACCTATTCCCCCATGATTACGGAAGAATAATTATTAAAGCAAAATAAGGACCTTTCTTTTGTTAGCAGTGTCCTAAAGGTAGTTTAGTTGTTAGGAAACCCAGACAGTGGAGCCGAATTCTTCTCACTGAGAGCTTCAGCTCCTCATTCGCGTGCATTGGTGCCATTAGTGATTGATTTTTCAGGTATTAAACCACGGAATGGACGCGCATGGAAAAGGGGCTTCAGAAGTCGTGGTCGATAGACTCCGATGACTATGTACGCTTAATGCTTCAATGCGGGGGAGGGTGCTGGTGAGCTAAGAGGCGTCTTCGCCGTTAATAAGAGTATTTTGGTTTGAATTCGGATCTTGCATTCAATGCGTTGATTGTAAACAGGTAAGTGACTGCGACCGGGATTACTGCTGCATATCACTTAAGAACAGAAGAAATTTCTTCATATCCTGATAAAAATCTTTCCATACGGCATCAATCTTTTTCAGAAGGGGAAACAGTTTTTCCTCTTTTATCTCGAACCCGTAAATGTTACGGACTACATGCCTGAAAGCAAGATAATCCTCCAGTTGGCTGAGGGTTTCCCTGGATATCACCGCCGGTCTGATCGAATCAAGATCAAGCGACATTGATAAAAGCAGCCGTTTGTGCCATTCAGAAGATGGTGGCAGCCCGCCGTTAAGATCTTCTGCAATCTTGCGGAACATTCTTTCAATACCGGTGTAAAAATTATGCAGTTTCAGGGCACTGCTTTCCAGAAAAACTGAACGCAGCTCCCGATCTTCAGGGATGCGGTCCCGCTGCACACCCAGTGATTTTACCAGGTCGGCAAGATTCAGGAGTTCACTGTTGATTTCCGCTCTGAGCTCGGGGATTCTTTCCTTTTTCATAAATTACCTTTCCATTTTTCAAGCGCTGCAGGAGCAGCGGAGAGGCATCTTCAACCGGAACCAGATCTATTTCAAATGAACTTTCCATAAGGAGTTCTCCCAGAGCAGTGAAATAGACACTTTTCTCGAGCCCCTCTACGGCGATATCGATGTCGGAAGCGGCACTGAAGCGGTCCTCATCCAGAAGTGAGCCGAACAGAATGATTTTTTCGACTCTATATCTGGCTGTAAGGATCTGAGAAATTTTTATAACCTCGGATAAAGCTTTCTCCCGAAGCCGGGTATTGGCTCTGACCTCTTCCGATTCCCGTTCCATCCAGCCTGCACGGTATTTCTCTAATTCATGTCTCTCAAAAGCCACTTGTATCTACCTTATTGGTAAATGCCAATGATGATGAATTTATTTGTTCAAGATACACCAATTAGCAGTTATACCCTATAAACAAATATATACCATATGCTAAAATTACGAAATGCCGATTTTTCTTATTTGGGGGTCGGACCACGGGTTTCACCATAAAATCAACCATGTAGCAGCAGAAAACGCCTGGTTTTTTTTCTAAAGCCGTCTTTTAGCTTCAGAACACAATATTCGTCAATGCTTCAGAGTTTTTGTAAGTCGAGAATAGGATCCGGAATTTATCTACTGAGGGCACAAAGTTCAAAGAGTCAGGAGCGGAAGAATTGTGCAACTGATCAGCTCCCCATTCGCGTCTATTGGCGCCATTAGCGGTTGATTTCTCAGGAGTTAAACCGCGAATAACACGAATGGGCGCGAATGGAGGAGGGGCTAAAGATGTCGTGTTCGATAGACTCAGATGACTATTTACGCCGGAGGTATCGATGCGGGGAAGGGTGCTGTGTGTCCTGAGAGGCGTCTTCGCCGTTACAAAAAGAGATCAGGGTATTCCTGATTAAATGGCAGCAGATCAGGTTGATGCATACAGGAAAATCTCCCGAACGGCCTTCAGCACCTGCTCATTACTCCAGTCAGGGTGGCTTTGCTTGATTGCGGCTTTTTTGAGACTCCAGGCCATTTCACGTAGTTTTACCGCCTGTTCCCATTTTTGAGCCGGGGTAAGATGAGCATAGCGCGAAGGATCATTGCTTTTAACCGGGATTTGGTATTGTTGGTTTTCTGTGCTCATGAAAGAAAAGATAGTATTCGGGGAGAATCTGTTAAAGGAATTCGTAAAAGCAGAGTGGGTTGTTTCAGAAATGATTCAAGGGTGAATGAGAGCAGAGTTACCGGATTTAAAATTCTCCTGAATGGAACGGTATGACAACCCTGACAGACCCTGAAGTATAGATTCTATGACTTCCTTTGGTTCTTACAAGAACAAAGCAATGTGAGAACAAAAGCTTTTCCGCTTCGGGAGCAGTCATCCTTTGAAGTTTAGCCACTGTGAACCTCTAGTGAGGTAGTAAGGATCTCTTTGCTTAACAATAATCATTTTTCTTCATCGGTTAGAGTCTCAAGATAGAGCTCTGCCGCTTCCCGGATATTTGACAAGGCTTCTTCAAAACTTTTTCCCTGAGAGTGCAACCCTCCAGCTCAGGACAAAATGCAAAGTAGCCATTATCATCTTTTTCTATGACTACACTGATCTTTAAAGACATTATTCTCTCCTTCAAACATTCACAAAAACGTAATCTTTATTGGATTACGTGCAGTGGATTAAACCCCGCATTTCTCTTGGCTCCTCATTGGTAGTATATTGAGAGAATAAGTATGTGTAATTCAGAGCGGGAGAGCAAATGACCACCAAGGAAAAGATGCGCTGCAGGAGCAGCGGAGAGGCATCTTCAACCGGAACCAGATCTATTTCAAATGAACTTTCCATAAGGAGTTCTCCCAGAGCAGTGAAATAGACACTTTTCTCGAGCCTCTACGGCGATATCGATGTCGGAAGCGGTACTGAAGCGGTTCTCATCCAGAAGTGAGCCGAACAGAATAATTTTTTCGACTCTATATCTGGCTGTAAGGATCTGAGAAATTATTATAACCTCGGATAAAGCTTTCTCCCGAAGCCGGGTATTGGCGCTGACCTCTTCCGATTCCCGTTCCATCCAGCCTTCACGGTATTTCTCTAATTCATGTCTCTCAAAAGCCACTTGTATCTACCATTTACGCCTTACGATTAAATGGAGCAGGCTGAGGCCGAAATCGGCTTATCAGTTGCATATTCACTAAAAAGTGTGCTATATTAAAGTGGAGCTATTAGTGCATGCGAAATGGAGTCACTTATGAATACACTTACTCTTCGGGGAATCCCAAAACCGGTTGAACAGCGCCTTCGCAAAATTGCTCAGGAATCTCATCGGAGCCTCAATAAAGCAGTTATCGATCTGCTTCAAAAGGCTGTGGGGCTGGGCGATACTGCACTGGAGACCTCAGGGAAACAGCGTGACGTGAGAAGCGTTATTTCCAAGTGGACAAAGAAAGAAGCAGAAGAGTTTGAACGTGATACCGCTTTGTTTGAATCAATTGATGAAGAAATGTGGAGAAAATGAAGGTTTTGCTTGATACAAACGCCTACACCCGACTTGCTCTTCAAATAGAACCACTCATGGAGATCGTCGAAAACGCCAGGACTGTTTTTGTTTCTGTTACTGTGTTAGGTGAATTGTATGCGGGGTTTCGAATCGGAAGTAAATTAGAACAAAACCTCAGAGAGCTGGAGTCTTTTCTAGAATTGCCAGGTGTTAAAATAGTCGAGATCGATAAAGATGTTGCTGACCGCTATGGGTTGCTGGTTAAATTACTTCGTGAGCAGGGCACACCTATTCCCGCCAACGATATCTGGATTGCCGCAGCTGCAATGGAAACAGGCTCCCGACTGGTGACCTACGATAAACATTTCAGCGTGATTCCCGGTCTTCCACTGCTTTCACCTTAAGTGCGTAACCCCAAATGGGCGCGAATGGAAGAAGCGCTCCTCAGATGTCGTGTTCGATAGACTCCGATGACTATGTACACCGGTATTTTCAATGCGGGGGAGGGTTCTGGTGTCCTGACAGGCGTCTTCGCCGTAAGCAAAATAGAAGTTATACGTAACCCGAACATCTACTCCAAAGTCTGAAGCCTCACGCCCTCTTCGCTGACTACCACTTCGAGGTTTTTCTCTTTTTCCGAAGATGAACAGCTGCCTGTATTAATTCTAAAGCGCACTTCTTCGTTTGTGATCTCTTTTGCAAATTTTTCAAGAGACGGAATCTCGTGCTCGTTGTGGGGAAGTTTTCGCCACTGCAGAGATACCAGCGGATAGGCTGCTTTGCTGATTTGCTTAACTTTGCAGAAGCTGGTAAGGGCTTTTTTTTCCTGTTCGTAAGGCCGGCCACGGCGCTGCTGGGTGAGGGCATGATTTCCCGTGCTGTCGAAAACAAAAGTGATTTCGTCAAGACCAGCCTCGATAAGTCCCTGGGCAAGCCAGCTCTTCATTTCCTTTCCGTCGGTGAAGTAGTTCGTGTACACATCCTGTTTGCGGGCAAAGCGGATCATCTCCAGAATTCGGGGGAAGTGCAAGGCGGTACTTATCCCCTGCAGTTTTACCCGGGAGATGTAGGGCCCCATCCTGTTTATAATATCTGTAAAGCAGGCCCAGTCCATGACTTCCGGTGGGAGTTCCGGGGTGGTGCACTTGAGGCAGGTGGGGCAGTTGACAGGACACCTTTTGTCTTTTTGCTCGGAGCCGCTGCTGAGTTTCAGGGGAAAGGCGAAAAGCAGGGCATCCAGCATGCCGCCTCTATTTTTGCGTCTGGAAAGGCTTTTCTGAATTGCGCTCGACAAGGTGCAGCTCCTTGGACTTTGTATAAGTAAATATCGATTTTACCAGCGGGTCTAATTGCAATATAGTAGGAGAGAACCAAAAAACAAAAGGTACATTTTAGTTACTTTTTTTAGAGTCTTGGGCGAAGTCCGGGAGGAAGTAGGAGACGGGAGGAATTGAAGGGCGAATTGGCTGCCCTGCGGCTTCTATTCTGGTTTAAAATTTATCGAATAAAGAATTATTGGCTGCTAGATGCGTATGCGAACTCCATTCAGCGTGTTTTTCATGAGAGTAACATAAATTTTCAGCCGTGAGTAGATGATTTTTGCGATTGCTTCAATATAGGTATGGGAAGTGAGGTTTCGGTCATCGCACATTTGCAAAGCTACTCCAGCATCTGATTCATTGAGCAGATTGATCTCGAAAGCTTTTCGCATGCAGCTCTTAGGCGAATTGCATTCGATTCCTTCCTGTTCATAAAGGTAGGCCTTGAGCATCTTCCAAAAGGTTTCAACAGTGTATTCAAATCTTTGAATGGACGCGTCTCTTACAATTTCATCTTCAGGGAGGGCAAGAATGCTTTCCAGAGATGCAAGTGCCTTTTCGCATACGCTTAGAATTTGGACTGCTTTTGCCACAGGACCTTTCCCTCTCTTAAAATGTTTTCTTTCATGAACCGGTCCACAGTTGACAAATCTATTATATCCGCCTCAAAGGGAATTGTGGATTCATGCAGCAAATCTCTGAAAACGGTTATACTATGTCCCAGGGGCACGTCAGATTCAATGGCCAGATCCACATCTGAAGCTCTGCGTGCTTCCGCTCTTGCCCGGGACCCGAACAGGTAAACCACTACTTTTCCGGGTAACGAATTGAAAACGGATCTGCAGGATTCAATAATTTGATCGGCGTATTCTTGAGCAAGCTGCATGAGGAGAATATAAACAATCGAGAAGCTGGAAGCCAGAGGCCGGAGACCAGAGACCGCAGAAACGGGAAGGTCGGAAGATCGGGAGAAGAAATGGTAGGTGAGTGCTCTCGAAAAAATTACATAACTTGAAAACTGTTTCTGCCACGTTTATATTAAAAATGGCGGCATCACTCGCTCGCCCTGCTCCCTCTTAGATGATCAGCATGCCTTTTGCTTTCATCTCACTTTTCGGGAGCTCTCACCAACAAAACCATTCCCGAAAAATTCAAGCCATGATCCCGGAGTATCCGTGAACAGTGTGCAGACCATAAAAAAACTGGCTTTCATTGGAAACTACGTTCCCCGTCGCTGCGGTATCGCCACCTTTACCGCCGATCTGTTCGGGAGCGTGAGTGCTCAGCACCGGGAGGTGCAGTCTTTCGCCCTGGCGGTAAGCGATCATCCCGGCCACTACAGCTACCCTTCAGAGGTACGTTTTGAACTGGATGAGAAGGACCTGTCCTCCTATCAGCGGGCGGCCGAATTCATCAATCTCAGTGAAGTGGACGTGGTCTGTCTTCAGCACGAATACGGTATCTTCGGGGGGAATGCGGGGAGCCACATTCTGGCCCTGCTGCGGGAGCTTAAGGCTCCGGTGGTTACCACACTTCATACGGTGCTTAAAGATCCGGGCCATGAGCAGCGGCGGGTGATGAACGAGATTATACGCCTTTCGAGTCGGCTTGTGGTGATGACCGAAATGGGGAGTAATCTCCTGAGGGAGGTGCATCAGGTGCCCGATGAAAAGGTGGACCTTATCCCTCACGGCATTCCCGATCTTCCTTTTGTGGACTCTAATTTCTATAAAGACGTGTTCTGTGTCGAGGGCAGGCATGTGCTGCTCACGTTCGGGCTTCTATCCCCAAACAAGGGAATTGAATACGTTCTGGATGCTCTTCCGCAAATAGTTAGAGAATATCCTCAAACAGTCTATATTGTGCTTGGGGCTACTCATCCCAAGCTTATCCAGGAGCAGGGGGAAGCCTATCGGATTCATCTGGAGCGGCTGGCGATTAAAAACGGGGTGCAGAAGCATGTCATTTTTTACAACCGCTATGTGGAACCGGAGCAGCTTCACGAGTTTATCGGGGCTGCCGATATCTACATAACTCCCTATCTGAACGAGTCGCAGATAACTTCCGGCACCCTGTCCTACAGTTTCGGATCAGGCAAGGCGGTGATTTCCACTCCTTACTGGCATGCCCGGGAGCTGCTTTCGCAGGGACGGGGGGTGCTTGTACCCTTTGCCGATCATGAGTCCATTGCCCGGCACACAATTGAGCTGCTTCGAGATGAGGTGAAGCGCCATTCGATGCGCAAGTCCGCGTATATGCTGGGGCGGAGCATGACCTGGGAAAGGGTGGGGCAGCATTATTACAAAGTGTTTGAGCAGGCCAGGCTTGGTCGGGGGGCTATGGTTCGAAAGGTTTTTTCGGCTCACACTCTTGATCAGCAGGATAGTAACCTTCCTCACATTAAGCTTGATCATCTGGCCTCCATGACCGATTCCACCGGGGTGTTTCAGCACGCGAAATACAACATTCCCGATTTTGAACATGGCTACTGCACCGACGACAATGCCCGGGCGCTTCTTTTTGCGGTACTGTTGGAAGATATGGGTTACAGTTCACCGGAGGTGCGCAGGATCGCGGTGACCTCTCTTGCATTTCTCAACCATGCCTTTAACCCCGGGAATGGTCGTTTTCGCAACTTCATGAGCTTTTCCCGTCAGTGGCTTGAGGAGGCGGGCAGTGAGGACAGTCACGGGCGTGCTTTATGGGCCCTGGGGACCGCTATCGGGAGATCGGGATTTCGGGGGGTGCAGAAACTTGCGGGTCAGCTGATGGAAAAGGGGTTGCCGGCGGTGGCATCTCTAAAATCGCCCCGTGCCTGGGCGTTTTCTCTTTTGGGGATTCACGAGTGTTTTCGCAGGCTCAGCGGTGATCGGCGGGTGGATGCCTTACGCACGGAGCTTACGGAGCGGCTCCTGGGTGTTTACCGCAAGTGTGCCCGCAAGAGCTGGCCCTGGTTTGAGGAGGTGGCCACCTATTCCAATGCCAAGCTGCCTCATGCGCTTATTTTGAGCGGCCGCTGGACCGGTAACGGTGAGGCGCTGGAGGTGGGGCTTACAAGTCTTCGCTGGCTTGTGGAGGTTCAGACATCGCCGGAGGGGTATTTTCGTGCCATTGGCTGCAACGGTTTTTATCCCAGAGAGGGGCAGTGTGCGCGCTACGACCAGCAGCCTCTGGAGGCTTACTCCATGGTATCGGCCTGCATAGAGGCGTTCCGGGTGACGGGGGATCAGTTCTGGATGGAGAGGGCCGGGATGGCTTTTGACTGGTTTCTGGGCCGCAACGATCTGGGGGTGCAGGTGTACGATCCCGAAAGCGGGGGGTGTCGCGATGCGCTTCATGTCGACCGGCTCAACGAGAACCAGGGAGCGGAGTCTACGCTTGCCTACCTTTTGAGTCTGGCGGAGATGCATCAGATAAAAAGCATGCTGGTTTCCTTCCGGCAGGCTCAAGGCGCAAATCAGAAGATAGCATGAGGCTACATGAAATACAGGTTTTCCAGGATATTTTTAATGATAATGGGCGAAAGGGGTTTTTTGAAAATCATGTCCACTTCCGCGGCTTTAGCCTGCTCCTCGAGGGTGGCGGTTTCGGAACCGGTCCAGAGGATGACTTTAACCTTTGGGTGTTTTGCTTTGGCGTAGGAGCTGATTTCGATGCCGGCATCTTTGACCACTTCGCTGAAAGCCAGGTCGGTAAGTATTACATTATAATGGGTGGAATCGATGAATTCCTTGGCTTTTTCCAGGGAGTCAGAGGTATCGACTCTGACCAGAGCGGACTCGAAGAGTCTTTTGAGGGCGAAGAGCACGGAATGGTCGTCATCGATGACCAATAAGCGCTTAAGCTGGGAGTCAGTTTCACAGACGGCTGCGGATTTTTGAACGGGAGCAGTCAAGGCGAACCTCCTCTTGAGGAAAAGTGCGTTTTTTTAACGCTTAAGTCTCCATTAATATTTTTAGCAAGTATTATGCCACTCACAATGGCCCTGGGGGGCTTTCATGGGGGGGTATCCCGGGGGTGTCTTTAAGCTAAATGGCTTGAAATCAAGTGGTTGCCTCCGTTTCAGGGGTCTTGGGTTTCTTTCTGCGGCCACCGTCTCTCCTTTCTTGACAACAGTTTTACTCTTCTCATTTTCTTCAATTTTCTCAATTTAATTCCGGTTATGGAAGTGAGGACCTGCCGGTTTCGGGAGCTCTAGGCATGCTTATTGCCTTTTTTTAGAGTTACCGGTTGCCCGAATTGGAACCGGGGTTGCAGTGGGACAAATCAGGGTTAGCGCAGACTGCTTGGCAGGGGAGGAGTATCATGAGGAAGTGTACATTAGTTTTGCTGCTGGCTTTATCTCTGTTTGCGGGCATATCCCGGGCGCAGAACCTGTCCGGGTCTTCCCAGCGTTTTGTGGCGGGGGACGGGCTGGGCATAACGGTATTCCCCGACACCTCCCATTTCCTTAACGGTCTCTACCCCATAGATCTGGAAGGCTATGTGTTTCTTCCGCTGGTAGGGCGATTCCAGGTGACCAGCATGTCAGTGCATCAGTTCACCGAATTTCTTCAGAGCACCTATGCTCAGTATTTGCGTTTCCCCGAGATTCAGGTGACTCCTCTTATAAGGGTGAGTTTGTTGGGGGGTTTTAACAGACCAGGGCTCTACTATATAGATCCCAACCGTTCCCTGTGGGACCTGGTTTATATGGCGGGAGGGTTTAGCCATGAGGCGGGATTGCGCAAGATGCACTGGGAGAGGGACAAGACGGTGCTGGAGAGGGAACTTGTGAGTCAGTATCAGGCGGGGGCTTCATTACGTATGATGGGGGTTAAATCGGGGGATCAGATCTGGACTCCAGAGCAGGCTAAAAATTTCTGGTCCGATTTTCTAATTCGAGATGTATTGCCGGTGGCCACTTTTCTGCTTTCTCTTTATGTCACCATGGGCAGGAACTAGTCCCAGGCGAATCGATCTAGCAAGCGAGGTGAAGGGTGAGTTTTACAAGAAACAGTGCCGGTTCAGAAGAAAACAAAATACACTGGGATCATTATCTGCATCTGCTGATCAGGAAGGCCTGGTTTGTTTTTCCGGTGATGGTGCTGGTGTTGGTGGGGTGGGTTCTGGTTCTCAAAAAGATGGGTATGATGGTGCCGGAGCAGGAGGCGGTGGCGGTGCTGCGCTTTGATGATCCGGAAAATCTCAGTGCGGTGGATGAACGGGTGATGGATGACCCCGAGAGCCGGACCGTGCTGGTGAAGAGTCACTCCTTTCTGGAGGAGGTGGTCAGAAAGCTTTCTCTTCAGCTTACCACCGGTAAAGTGCCCAGGGGTTCTATTTTCGATTCCATAGCGGTGGGGGATACCGCTCTTACCGGAAGCTATGTTTTTAGCCTTGAGGGGCAGGGCTACAAGGTTCTGTACAGTAACAAGTCTGTGGGTATAGAAAACAAGCAGATAGCCCAGGGGAAGCTTTCAGACACCCTGGTGCTTCCCGGGCTTTTCCTGAAATTCACCTCCTCTTACCGGGAGCAGCCCTACACTTTTGAATTTTCGGTGCGCAGGGTGCGGGATGCGGTCGACTATATCCTAAATGCTCTTGAAGTCAAGCTCAGTGAGCCGGTGGGAACAATTATGACCCTTTCCATGTCCGGGCGGGATTATGCCTTAATCACGACGGTGGTGAACACTATTGCCGAAGACTATGTGAAAGAAAATTCCTCCAGTCGTCACAACAGAAAAGGGGAAATCCTGGCGATTCTCGAAAAGCAGCTTCAGACCGCCAGTGGCGCCATGAAATCATCGGAAGCCGCTTTGCGTAAATTCCGCGATGCCAATCCCACGGTAGGGCTTCCAGACGCCATGCTGCCGCCTAACATGCTTTCCGATCTGCGGGAGAGTGAAGCCGATCTGCGCTCTCATGTGCTTCAGGCTAAAAGTCTTCAGGAGCGCTACAAAGCCACGTCCGCAAGTGATCAGCTTCCGGTGCTCAACGAGATGATCGCTTTTCTCATGCGTCATCAAACCGCCACCGCAGCCGCTCTGCAGTCGGAGTTCAATAACCTTTATGCTCAAAAGCAGATGTACGATTCGGCCTATTCCCCCAATCATCCCTATGCGGTCGAAAACCGGTCCAAAATCAGGGAGCTGGGGGGTAAGGTGGCGAGTGCATTGAGCACTCTCACTTCAAATCTCAACAGGCGGGTGCAGGAAAACGAGAGTAAGATAAGCAGTCTTCATCGGGATCTTTCCACGCTTCCGGCCAAAGAGATTCAATACTCAAACCTGCAGCGGCAGTACGAGGTCAATGCAGAGATCTATGCGGAGGTGCTTGGCCGCTACAACGAGGCCAGAATCGCCAACTCCGTGAGTACCGGAGATGTGTATCTGGTTGACAAGGCGGTGGAGCCGGAGGGCAAGCCCGATTTCCGTTCTCTTATCATGATTTTCGGGGCGGGGTTTCTTTTCAGCATGATGGCGGGGCTGGGTCCGGTGCTGGCGCTTGATTATTTTGACCGGCGGGCCCGTACCGAGCGGGATCTTCAGCGGCTTACGCGGCTCCTTCTGCTGGAGTCCATTCCCATAAAGGGGCGCTGGGATCAGAGGGTGTCAAGCACCGAATCGGGCGGAATCGATCCCAAGCTTGTGTCTGCAGATTATTCTCACAATTTTGTAGACGAAACCTACCGCTCTCTAAGGGCAAAAATCCTCCTGAGTCTTTTTGACGAGAAGCAGAAACGTATTCTTGTGACCAGCTTGAACATGGGAGAGGGTAAATCTTTCACTACTTCAAATCTGGCGATCACCATGGCACAGCAGGATTTGCGTACCGTGCTGATAGATGGCGACCTCAGGCGCGGCACTCAGCATCATACATTCGGTCTTGAGAAGAAGCCTGGCCTGTCCAATCTGCTCATGGACAGAGACTCTCTGTCTTCTGTAAATATTGACAAGATTCTGCGGCCCACCCACATTTCCAATCTGTATCTGATTTCAAGCGGGGTTTCTGTGCCCAATTCCGCAGAGCTGATCAATACCCGCCGTTTTAGGGAACTTTTGGATCTGCTGGCCCAGAAATTCGACGTGATCATAATGGACACGCCTCCTCTGGCGGTCACCACTGATGCGGTGGGGGTGCAGGATTCGTTCCATCGTTACATTGTGGTGGTGAAGGCGGGCAGTACAAATATATCCCAGCTTAACAGAAAAATAAACGAGTACCCGGGTCTCAAAAAGAAAGTGCTGGGAATGGTGTTTAACGGTGCTCCCTATCGCAGGCCCGAATATTACCAGTATAATTCCTACAGGTATTAACATGTGCGGAATAGCAGGCATTTATTCGAGTGATCCTCAGTATCCTGTCAGTCAGGAGCTGCTTGAGTCCATGACTAGAGTTCTCTCTCATCGTGGTCCTGATGAAGAGGGGTACTATAACAGCCGGGGGGTAGGGCTGGGGCAGCGGCGCCTGAGTATTATCGATCTTTCAGGAGGCAGGCAGCCGATTTACAACGAAGACAGGTCCATCTGGGTCATTTTCAATGGAGAAATTTTCAACTACCTGGAACTCATGGATCAGCTCAAGGCAAAGGGGCATCGGTTCTACACCCGTTGTGACACTGAGGTGCTGGTGCATCTGTACGAGGAGTACGGGTCATCGTTTGTGGAAAAGTGCAATGGCCAGTTTGCGATTGCCTTATGGGACAGCCGAAAGCGAAAGATGGTTCTTGCCCGCGACCGGGCGGGTATAAGGCCTCTTTATTATACTACCGCAGCAGATGGAGCGGTTCTCTTTGCATCTGAGATGAAGTCGCTGTTCTGCAGTTCTTCGGTCAGCAGGCAGATCGATCCTATCGGACTGGAGCAGGTATTCACTTTGTGGGTAACGGTACCGCCTCGCACCATTTTTGAAGGAATTCGGGAGCTGGCCCCGGGTTGTATTGCCGAGATCACTTCCGGGGGGATGAAAACGTTTCGCTACTGGAAGCACAGTTTTCCCGACCGCAATCAGTACGAGAGTCGGCCTCTTTCTTATTACACTCAGAGGCTGAGAGAGCTTTTGTCCGATGCGGTGGAGCTGAGGCTCAGGGCTGATGTGCCGGTTGCAGCCTATTTAAGCGGGGGGTTGGATTCTTCCATTATTACTGCTCTGGCCAGAAAGCATCATATTAACGATCTTCTCACGTTTTCTGTCACCTTTAAAGACAGTTCCTTTGATGAGCGGCAGTTTCAGCTGCTTATGGCCGAAAAACTGGGTACCGATCATCGCACTGTAGAGGTCGATAATCAGCAGATCGGTGATCTTTTCCCTCAGGTGGTCTACCATGCCGAAAATCCTATGATCCGCACCGCTCCCGGTCCGCTTTTTGCCCTTTCGGGTCTGGTGCGGCGCAACGGCATAAAGGTGGTTCTCACTGGGGAGGGGGCAGATGAGATTTTCGGAGGATACGATATATTCAAAGAGAACCGCATTCGCAGATTCTGGGCCCGTTTCCCCGATTCACGTTTAAGGCCTCAGCTGTTAAGAAGAACCTACCCTTTTATCCCGGGAACCGAGCGAAGCGGATCTTTCTGGCAGCTCTTTTTCAAAAAGAACCTCACCGGTACCGACAGTCCTTTTTATTCTCATTTTCCTCGATGGATCACCACATCCAGAATTAAGCAATTCCTCTCGAAAGATATTCTGGAGGGGTTTGACGAACAGAGGCATGTGTACGGTGAGCTTGAGAGCTACCTCGATCCAGATATGTCCCGCTGGGATCCTTTCTGTCAGGCTCAATACCTCGAACTGGTGCTGTTCATGTCGGGGTATCTGCTTTCCTCACAGGGGGATCGTATGATGATGGGCAATTCGGTGGAGGGGCGATTTCCTTTTCTTGATTACCGGGTCATGGAGTTTGCTCACAGCATGCCGCCTCAGTTAAAGATGAACGTGCTTAATGAGAAATACATCCTGAAAAAGACTTTTGGGGATATCATTCCCAGTTCCATTGCACGTCGGCCCAAACAGCCGTACCGGGCTCCTATTGCACGCTGCTTCACTGCGGAGAACGACAATCTGGCTTCTCTCATGCTTACGCCCGAGTATCTCGACAGATCCGCTCTTTTTGACAAGCAGGGGGTTCTGAATCTCATGAGTAAAATAAGCAGGGTCCAGAACACATCGGTTGGCGAAGTGGAAAGCATGGCGGTTGCTGCCGTTGTATCTGCTCAGCTTCTGGATCATCATTTTATCCGTCAAGAATCACCAGCCTTGCCTCAGTTTGATTCGAAGGGCCCCGTGACCTAACGAGCTCGAGCCAGTTCTTCCGTTTGAGCTTCAATTTTGCCCTCATGGCAGGTCTTTTGCTTTTCATTCTTATGCGAGCTTTGTTCACGATTTTTACTAAGGATTGCTGATGGAAGTTGGGATTCTCATTTTTCTGGTCTTGTCTCTTTCGGTTGCTCTGGTTGTGCGGAATATTCGTCAATCAAGGATGAACCGCTGGCTGGGGGCTTACCTGAAGAGGCCTCGTCTGGCGATAAAGCGAGGAAGCGAACCAGTTCATCTGCATATTGCTTTTTGTAATCGTATGTCTCCTTACTGGGGAGGGGTGAGTCAGGAGATTGCGGAGCATCGCATAGTGACATGGTGCAGGGAGTATACCCGTTTTGCCTCGCATTTTGCCGACACTCACGGCCGAAAACCGGTGCACACCTTCTTCTACGATGAATCCGATTACAATCCCCGATTTCTAGATACTCTTTCCAGAATGTGTCGGGAGGGGTTGGCTGATGTGGAGATGTTAATTCGCCATGAGTCCGATTCCGCCGAGGGTTTCAGGAGGAAGCTTGAAGGGTTCAGGGATGTGCTTTTTCATCACCATGGTCTTTTACGTAAAAACAGCGAAGATAAAATCGCTTACGGGTTCATTCATGCCCGCGGGGCTCTCAATAATTGCCGGCCAGACGGGCGATTCTGCGGAGTCAATGGAGAATCGCTTATTCTCAAACAAACTGGCTGCTATGCAGATTTCACCTATCCTACTGCTCCCGATCTGACCCAGCCTCCCATCATCAACAGTATATATTTCACTTCTGGATCGGTTGATTTTCCCGCTTCCCACGAGAGAGGCACACCCGTTTCAATGGATAACTGGAATGACCGTGATCTGATGATCATACAGGGCCCAATAGGGTTCAATTGGGGAAATCGTCGTTACGGGCTTTTTCCTCGGCTCGAAAACAGTGAAATCAGTTATCGTCGACGTTTCAGTCGGAGCAGGGCCAAACTCTGGGTTGAAAGTGCAATCCAGGTAAAAGGCGCCCCCAATCACGTATTTATTAAACTTCACACATTTGGTGCAGTGGATTCCACGGTGCGATATCTGTTTGGTGAATCCGGAATTTACGACCTGTACCGATGCCTTGAAACCGATTTCGGGCAATCTGGGAAATATAGACTGCATTATGTTTCTGCTTTCGAGCTGTACAATACTGTTCGCGCCCTCTGCCAGCAAAGTCCTGCTCTGCACGATCAGCACCTTATTTCCTGATGATTGCACAACATTACTTTTTCTGCGGCGAAATCACTCCTTTGACTGAACAATTGAATTCGAATCGGTTATGAACTATTTTCCTCTTCTTTTTTGGAGAGTAGAAACACATGTCTTCTCAGGCTCAGTCTGATCTTAGCTTCAATGGTTTAACGGTTATCTATCAGATTGCTCACCTGCTTGCTTCTGGTCAGGAACTGGAAGAGATTATGTCATCTCTTCTGGAGATTCTTGAGAGTAATGCCGGGATGAAGCGAGGCATGATTACTATTCTCAGCCCCGATAATGAAGAGCTTGCGGTTGATGTGGCCCGTGGGATTTCAGAGAACAATAAACGCAAGGGCAAGTATAAGCCGGGAGAAGGCATTACCGGCAGAGTAGTGGCCACCGGCCGTCCCATAGCGGTTCCGACTCTGGACAGCGAACCCACGTTTCTTGATCGGACCGGTGCCCGTAAGGGTCTCAAGCAGTCGGATCTATCCTTTCTCTGTGTACCTATCAAAGCAGGGAATACAGTGGTTGGAGCTCTTTCAGTGGATAAGGTTGCCGTTGATGATGCGGTAACTTTGGAGGGGGAGCTTCGGTTCCTGGAAGCGGTTTCTGATCTTATCGCTCAGGCAGTGCAGACCAGAAGGCGCCAGTATGATCTGATTCATGCCCTGGAGAAGGAAAACCTTGAACTTCGCCGTACGCTGGAGAGCAAGGGAAAGCCAGATCTGATGATCGGCAACTCCAGTTCAATGCGCGAGGTGTATCGACAGATTGCCCAGGTCGCTCCTTCCATTACAAATGTGCTTATCAGGGGTGAAACGGGAACCGGGAAGGAACTGGTGGCTCGCGCCATTCATCAGAAAAGTCCCTGTGCCGAAGGACCCTTTATCGCTGTGAACTGTGCTGCCCTTCCGGAATCTCTTCTGGAAAGCGAGCTGTTCGGGCATGAAAAGGGCTCTTTTACAGGAGCAACTTCCAAAAGAATCGGCCGTTTTGAGGCTGCCGATGGAGGAACACTGTTTCTTGATGAGATAGGAGAAATGTCCCTTTCAGCCCAGTCTCGGCTTCTTCGTGCCATTCAGGAAAAGGAGTTCCAGAGAGTGGGCGGCACAGAATCCATAAAGGTGAGTGTGCGCCTTATCTGTGCCACAAATCGTAATCTGGAGCAGGATGTAAAGGAAAGTCATTTCAGAGAAGACCTTTACTATAGAATAAATGTATTTACGATTCTTCTCCCGCCTCTCAGGGAACGGGGAGCAGATGCTCTTCTTCTGGCTGATTATTTCGTACGCAAATATTCCAAACTGCATGATAAACGCATCGACCGTATCTCTACGCCGGCTATTGACATGCTTTCTGCATATCACTGGCCCGGTAACGTACGGGAGCTGGAGAATGTGATCGAGCGGGCGGTCATCGTGTCCACCGGGAACGTCATAAATGGCCACGACCTTCCTCCAACACTGCAGATGAAAGATGTGTCTCTGCAGGGTAAGCGCACCGATACTTTTGAGAATATGGTGGCTGCCTACGAAAAGGAAATCATCACCGACGCCCTTAAAGATACCCACGGCAACCAGACCGAAGCGGCAAAACTTCTGGGGACCACCAAGCGAATCATTCAGTATAAAATCAACAAATACGGGATCGATTTCACCCGCTTCAAGCGCCCCGGAGATACCAGTACTGACTAGAGGTCAGAAGCCTGAGACCAAAGGGCCTTCTGACTACTTACTTTTTAATATCTACCCCCAGCTTGACTCCGGACCCAAGGCTGTCTTATATTCTGTTTTTCAGTTGTTTTTCCGATATTCAATCTTTTCACAGATACGGAATATTGCTTCATGAAAACTTCACTCTTCATAATATTCCTTCTCATTCCCTGTATCGCCCAAGAGTGGCGTGTTCCGGTAGCAGTTTCAAATCGGGAGAGCATTGAGGAGATTCGCCTTACTGCGATAGGGGCCTTTGGGGTCATGCGCAAGGCAAGGCCCGGGATTCCGGCTCATCATCATACCGGAGTCGATATAGTGAGGCCGGACAGCAGTTACGAAAATCAACCCATTTTTGCGGCTGCTCCGGGAATGGTGATAAGTATGCGGGATGACGGACCCTATGCGCAGATTATCGTGAAACATCCCAAAGATTCCGGTTTTATCTGGACAGTATATGAACATGTAAGCGGGATAGATGTCAAGCCTGGTGATTCAGTGACTACTGATACTCGTATAGCTCGTTATTTTAACAAAGGCGAATTGGACAAGTACGGATGGCAATTCGATCACGTTCATTTTGAGGTAATGAAAAGTCCTCCAATGGATTTTCAACCCACCGCAAAACTCCCGCATCGGCACTTTAGAACCTATGCCCTGGCCTGCCTTACGAAAAAGCAGCTGGATAAGAACATGGAACATCCTTTGGAATTCCTGAAAAAACAGTTTGAATCTGCCCGGTAAGTGTAATAATTCAAAAAAATCGAAAATCTGCTACTTTATCTAAAATGGTATAGTCAGCTGAACTATTCCACCTTCCTGTTTTTACAAATCTTTTACAAATCATTTACACTCGTATGACAACCTATCCTCTTTTGTTTGGTATGTTTTGTATAGAACCTATAACACTACACCAATAGAGGAGGACACTATGAATAGTCGGATACTTAAATCTGCTTTAGCCCTGGCGGCTTTAACCGGAATTGTTGCGGCTCAAAATACAGTATTCAAGCGTCATGCGGAACTTGACCGTACTTCTGTTCTTGCAAACCAGGAACAGGAAATTAGTGTTGTTATTAAGCTTGAGACCCCGAATCAGTTCGCTTCGAGAGATCAGAATCGTACACCTCTCAATGTGGGACTGGTGATAGATCGTTCAGGATCGATGGCTGATAAAGGCAAAATGGAATATGCAAAGGCTGCTGCCAAGTTTATAGTTGATAATCTGACATCAGAGGACCGCCTATCCATTGTTGAATACGATGACAGGATAAAGGTGCTCTGGCCATCATCGGCAGTAACATCAAAAACACAGATAAAGAGAGCAATTGATAGGCTGGAGCCGCGGGGAAGCACAAACCTGTGCGGAGGTATGCAGGAAGGAATCGAGGAAACCGGCAAATACATTCGTGAAGAAAAGCTTAATCGGGTAATTCTGCTCTCAGATGGACTGGCCAATCAAGGAGTTACTGACAGGTCAAGCATCTATCGTTTCGCCCGGAATGCCCGTCAGTCTGGAGTGACCATTTCCACAATCGGACTGGGGCTTGAATACGATGAGGACCTCATGCAGGGAATCGCCGAGAACGGTAGTGGTCGCTATTACTATGTTGAAAGCCCTTCCCAGATGGAATCCATTTTCAGGCAGGAGCTTTCTTCCCTGTCTTCAACACTTGTTCAGAATATAAATATTCAGTTCAGGGGATCTGGCTGTGTAAAAAGTGTAAAGGTTTACGGTTATGATTGTGCAACTGAACGCGGTATCACCTCCATTCCCCTATCCGCCTTCTATGCTGGAGAGAGCCGTTCCGTACTGGTGAAGTTGAAAGTCACTGCCCTGAGCGAAGGAAAGAAGGAACTTGGCACATTACATTATACCTGGAAAGAAACTGAAAGTGGGAAAATTCGCAAGGATACTTCAGCGATCTCCGTTGAAGTTACCTCAAGCAAGGTTAAGGTTGCCTCTTCAGAAAACAAACCTGTTCTTGCCGAGGTCACCCTGATAGAGGCTGAGGATGAGCACGAGAAGAACGTCAGGCTTTTTGAACAGGGCCAGGAAGAGCTCGCTCGTCAGAATATGGTGGCATTGCAGTCTAAGCTTTCCCAGGCCAATTCGAGTTTGTCTGATATTAGAATCAGTAAAAAAATGGAGGCTGTTGCCATGGAAGAGAAGGATATGGACAGGGCGGCTCAGGCTCCTGAGGCCAAATCATCGTATGTGAAGCAGCGCAAACAGGCACTGTATTATGCCAAAAAGGGTCAGCGGAGCAAATATATTCTTGAAAATGGCAATTCTGGAAGTGAAGTTCAAAAGCTGCAGGAAAAGCTCAAAGACAATAATATGTACAATGGTCCCATTGACGGAAATTATACTGAAGAAGTTGAGGCGGCTGTTAAGGAGTATCAGAAAAGCAATGGCATGACTGATGATGGAGTTGCAGGTCCTGAAACATTGAGAAAGCTTGAGCTCTATTGAAAATACCGGGTCCCGCTCTGCGGGACTCCTCAGCTTCGGAGGGATCTTTATGAAAACCTGTAGTGCTATTTTCCTGTTGTACTTGTCTTTGTTTGCTCAAAGTAAAGCACGTCTTGATATGTCGTTGAGAGCAGAATCCGACTGTAAGGCAGAGGTCACCTGGAAATTTTCAAAATCTGTCAATATCGGTTTGCTTACGCTCTACAGATCATACATTGACATTGAAAAGCTCGATGTGCTCGATTTGAATCTGCTGCCCATAACAACTATTGACCTTACAGATTTCCTGAAACAGGGTACCTATACAGATACAAATCTGGCTCATAACTGCACCTACTATTACTATATGGATGCAACTGAACTTAATGGAGGAGTCATTCCAAGCAATGTGGCTTCCATCACAAACGCAGATATCATGCTTCCCTCCCTGACCAACGTTCCCGTTTCAATTTACATCAACAAAATCAACTATTTTCTTGAAGTGCGTCGAGGAGATATTCCGGTTAAGAGATACCCCATGAATCTTGGCAGCAGACCTAAAGAGCGTAAGCTCTATTTTGATCAACAGTCTACTCCCGAAGGGAATTATAAAATTTTGTATGCTAATTTGCATTCGGCGTTTTATAAGTCTTTCATGCTGGATTACCCCAACGCCGAAGATAGAAAAAGATATGCTTTGGCTGTAAAAGATGGTACAGTTCCTCTTGTGCATGGTACGAGGGCCGGTATTGGAGGGGACATTACCATTCACGGCGGTGGTATCGGCAACAACTGGACTTGGGGATGCGTTGCCATGAGGAATGAAGACATTGATGAACTGTACGAAGCCGGGGTATTCAGAAACGGAACGGAAGTCATTATCTGCGGACCTTCATTATGTCCTAAATGAGATGCCGAAACGTACTCTAAAAAAAGTTCGAATGTGGGTTTATCATTGAAACTGAAAAAATTGAACGATCAGAAAGCCACGCGTAAGCTGGTGCTGCTGTTTTTGATTCTTGTTTTGGGGCCTGGAATCGTCCTTAGTGTATTGGCGCTCCGTGCTTCGATCAGGGAGGAAGCCTACCTTGAAAAACAGCTGGAGACCACTTTTCTGGCAGAACTTGCTCATGTTTCCGAGCTCATAGTCGGTGACCTGGAACACCTTCAGGCTGAACTGGATTCCACCTTTTCTCAGGCAGGAAAAATCGATCCTTTTAATTTGCAGGAGATCAAATCCTCCTCATCTCTGGTCAAAGTACCTTTCCTGTTTCTTAGAAAAGGTAAATTCCTTTTTCCAGATGAACAGGAAACAAAGCAGAACACTCCAGAAAACGCCTTTTTGAAAACCAACACCGATCTTTTTCAGGATCGTAAAATGGTGGAAGTGTATCAAAATGTAGCAGTAAAGTATGCAGAAAAAATCCTGGCTGACGATGCAGACATTGAGATGAAACCATCAGCTGCTCCCGCTCCATCTACCGAATCGTTTGGCGCTCCCCAGGCTCCTTCGCAAATGCTTAGTAATTCCGCAGCTTCCAGACGTCAGGCCATTGGTAAATTTGAGGAAAGCAGAGAGATTCAGGAGGAGATTTACAATCAAATTGCCGATGAAAAAAGTAAACTTGCTTCTCGTGTGGTAAAATCCCGTCCGAAGGATAAAACCAGAACCGTGACTAAAAAGGAACTGGTTCAATCAATGTATATAACTGAAAGCCTGCGTTTTTCACAGATAATTGCACAGAGTCAATCCGGTTTCATACCCAGAGTTATGGATGATCAATTCATACTTCTCTACTGGAGAAAATTAGGTGACGATAAAATTGCCGGGTGCGAAATTGACGTGAACAAATTGACTCAGCGTATTGTTTCACTCCTGCCCCCAGTGTACAATTCATCACGGGTACTCACTGTACTGAACGAAAGAGGCTCCCCGATCCAGGATCCTTCTCTTAACCGGACTTATGACTGGAAGTTACCTTTTGTAAGTAGAGAGATTAGTGAGCTGTTGCCTCGCTGGGAAGTCGCAGCCTACATCTCTTCACCCGAACTTATTGCTCAACGGGCCCATTTAACTAAATTGGTAATAGCAATGCTGGTGATGATTTTTTTTGCATCTATTATTTCCGGAAGTATTCTCATTTACAGATCTCTCAAATCTGAACTGCAGTTGGCCCAGCAGCGCACCACATTTGTGGCCAATGTTTCCCATGAACTGAAGACCCCCCTTACCTCGATAAGACTCTTTGCTGAGATTTTGCGCGAAGGCCGTCAGACAGATCCGGTGAAGAGGAGAAAGTATCTGGATATCATGGTGTCTGAAACGGAAAGGCTGACCCGTTTGATTAATAATGTGCTCGATTTTTCACGTTCCAGAAAAGGTAAGCGCACGTATGATAAATCTACTGTCGATTTGGCAACTCTTATAAGTGAACTGGTTGAAAACCAACGGGTTCGTCTTGAACATGGCGGATTTGCAATTGAGACAATGATCCCTGAGGACCCCGTTTACGTGGAAGCTGATCCTGAAGCTGTAAAGCAGGTTTTCCTCAATATACTCTCCAATGCCGAAAAGTACTCTTCAGATCAAAAATGGATTCAGGTTAGTGTAAAAAGTGAAAACGGACAAGCTGTGCTTTCTGTTGAAGACCGTGGAATCGGCATTAAACCCAAAGATGCGCAGAAAATATTCGAAGAATTTTACAGAGCGGATGATTCCCTCACGAGTAAAGTAAGGGGAACTGGGCTGGGACTCACCATCGCCAGGCAAATCATGAGGGATCATGGTGGGGATATTGTTTTTACTCCTGCAAAGCCTGTCGGGAGTCGTTTCGAGGTAAAACTACCCTTCAAGGAGATTCAAAATGGGAACTAAAATCATGGTTGTTGAGGATGATCCCGCAATCATCACTGGAATTGTAGATCTGCTGGAAGGGGAAGGGTATACGGTTTGTGAAGCTCGTGATGGAGCAAAAGCTCTGGATATCTATTCTGCAGAAAAACCCGATCTTATTCTTTTGGATATCATGATTCCTGAAAAGAGCGGGTATGATGTATGTCGTACAATTCGTACCACCGATTCCTCTACCCCTATTCTCATGCTGACCGCTAAAGGGCAGGAGGTAGATAAAGTCGTGGGGCTTGAGCTTGGGGCTGATGACTACATTGTAAAACCCTTTGGCATTCATGAGTTGCTTGCAAGAGTCAGGGCTGCTCTTCGTCGGTCAACTCCAAAAAGTCAGAAGGATGAAGGGAAAACTTTTGCTTTTGGAAAAGTAACCATAAATCCGAAGACTCTTGAAGGTAAAAGGGGTGACGAAATCTTTCAAATATCGACTAGAGAGCTTTCACTCCTGCAGGAATTCACCGCCCATGAGGGGGAAGTGCTCGATAGAGGTATGCTTCTTGACAGAGTATGGGGTATGCGGTATGAGGGTACTACCAGAACACTTGATCAGCACATCGCTAAATTACGGCAAAAAGTGGAGGATGATCCTGCAAATCCCAAATATATTTTAACAGTTCATGGAGCTGGGTATCGGTTTGTGGGAGAAGTAAAGTAAAGAGCAGTTGAGGGAGTGGAGAAGTCCTCCACCCCGGAAAATTCATTTTAGGGTAGCAGAATTCTGTCCTGCAGTTTCTTCTGGGCGCTTTCGATTCTTAAAACATAAAAGCCGGATGCTTTCCCTACCGGAATCTTTATAGCTTCATTTTTAACATCGCAATTCACAGAGCGAACAAGCCTCCCCTGTACAGTAAACAGGGAGATTTTTGTATTCTGCCCTGAAAACCCGTCAAGAGAGAGATTCAGCTTTCCATTAGAGACGTGCCATGATTCAATCTTGCCAGTGCTCTTCAAGGAGTTTATCACCGGGGAATTGGATCCCACCTGAATCAGTTTAACATTGTCAATGGTGATATGCGCAGGTATAGTCCCCAGATTGAATGAAATCCTGCCATTCGGATCATCAACTTTCATAATGAATTCGCCACTGAAAGTCTTTTTCTCTGATGTCAGAAAAGCATTTCCGGTTCCACCGTAAACGGTCCAGGGTGCTTCGGCCAGCATAACACTCGCTTCAATGGTAACAGGAGTATCAGCATAAGCATCAAACATCAGAACGTATCTGGCGTCCTTTACCAGAGAGATTGATCCTTGTTGCAACTGCATTCCCCAGGGATTGGCCGGCATTTTGGTGACAGTTACGACCAATTCACTATCCACAACTGCAGCTGTGGCCCTGCCGGTAGTATCCCATACTCCGAAATTCCATGATTGCTTTCCTGAAGAGAATGTTCCGTTTTCGGCCAAGTCAATTCCTTCGGGATATTTAACTTCCAGTTTGAGATTACTGGTGTCAGAGGAAAGGAGAGCGTTTACAAGTGCATCGTTGTAAACTTCCCGGTTGGGATCGTAAATACCGAATCCGGCACAGTACTCCCAGTAGGCCCAGCTGAAACCGAAGGATTCAAAAAGACGGGCGCAGTAACTGGTCCAGGTCGCGCGGGAGGTAATGTCCGCTTTGCTGTAGGCTCCGAATTCACCCACAAATACAGGTAGGCTGTACTTTTCCGAAAACCAGCGGACCGCTGCCATTTCATTTACGACCGATATTTTCTGAAGATAACTGCCCTCCCAGGTGGTTCCTAAATAGGCATTCGCCCCTGACACCCATTCGGCTCCCTGATGAGTGAAGGAGAAGGGGTTATAATAGTGCACGGTGAGAATCAGGTTGTCATCTTCAGGCAATACGAGATTCGTAAGTCCTGCAACGCCACCCCAGTTTGCTGTGCCTACAATTACTGCACGAGTGGGGTTTGTTTCACGAATGATAGCCAGCGCTTCGGCGAAAAGAGTATTCCAGCGCTCCGCAGTGAGGTCGGTATTGGGCTCGTTGAGAACTTCAAATACCAGACTGTCAGGGTAGTCTTTGTAGCGCTCTGAAACCTGACGCCAGATCGCCAGAAATCTGTCACGGTGAAAGCCGGTGGCATCCTGAAACAGCTCATCATAATGATGCATATTGATCACTGCATTCAGCCCAGCCTCTCTGGCCAGGTTAAGAATGTGATCCACTCTGGCAAAAAAAGTTTCATTCACGGTATAGGGCGCTTCCAGAGAGGTTCTGTCCTCTGCCGACCAGCGGATTGGAATACGCACACTCTGAAACCCTTTTCCAGCAATTTCGGTAAAGTAATTATCCTGGAAGGTTACTCCCCAGGCACCTTCAGAGGGCGCCTCCAGCATGTTACCCATGTTTATTCCCCGGCCAAGCCTCTGGTTTATTTCAAAAGCATCAGCAAGAATGGAGGAATTGAAAGCCATGAGGAACGCAGTACACAATAATATCCTCTTCATAACACCTCACCTTGAGTAATGTGGAAAATTTGCGATGTGGGGTATTCTTATAATAGCATTTAGAATAGATTTGGAAAAGAAGAAAATCGGTTTTTACCAGCCAAGTTCCATCTTAATTCGCTGCCATTCATGGGCGATTCCGTCCTGATCATTGGTGAACTCGGTGACCCGATCAGCGCTGTCCCTAACCTCTTTTTCGGAATTTTTCATGGCCACTCCGAGGCCTGCCCGGGAGAGCATGGGAATATCGTTATCCGCATCCCCGAAAGCCACTACCTCGTCGAGGTTAAAACCGTATGCTGATGCCAGTGCTTCGAGGCCGATTCCTTTGTTGGCTTTAACATTAAGGAATTCCAGATAATGCATCCAGGTTCTGCAGATATATATGGATTCACTGTCCCACTTGGAACGGAAGAGCTCCTCCTGCCGATCCAGTTCTGCCGGATCTCCAATAAAGATGATCTTGGAGGGGGATTTGCCGGCTAAAGGTTCAAAGCTATCAAGGTAATTATAGTTGGAACTTGTTTGCTGGTAATAAAGATCGATCCAGGGACTGCTTGTCTGGTCCTTGACTGTATAAAGACGGTCCTGAAAATAGAAGTTCAGGGCAAACGGCTTTCCTTTGGCGTAGCGGATCAGATGGTCCGAATGATGAGCATCCAGAGGTGCGCTGTAGACTCTGCGATTGGCGTGTTTTGAATCCATAAACACGTCTGCTCCGTTGAGCGTGAGCATCGCCAGATCCATTCCCAGTTCCGGGAGAAACTGCTTCATGCTGGACCCCAGCCTGCCAGAAGCGAACGCCACTATAATATCCCGCTCAATCAATTCCCTGAGCACTGCTGCATTGGCGGGACTGATCCGTTTATGGTCATTGAGAAGAGTACCGTCAAGATCGAAAGCGAACAGTTTTGGATTGCGCAATAGTCTTCCCGGGTTTGTGGTTTAAAAGGAAAATAATTCAAGGGAGAAAGAAATGTCGTATCACCTCTGTTGAGCTGGATTAATATTACCACTTGAGTTTTCACAATCATCTCCGAGTGGTTTTAGGCCGGGAAAGGTGTCCGGATCCCGCTCTCTTCGCAAAGAGTTCCAATCGTATCGTTAATCATTGACAAAAAGCTCTCTTCTGACATATACTATAATACCGCAAAGCTAAAACCCAATAAGGAGGTATTCATGACCGGACGTGCTGGCGCTTTTCTAATGATCCTTTTCTCGACTTTTGTTCTCCAATCTCAGGAACTTCTTATCAATAATGATTTTGAGTACGGTTTGGCCGGATGGAGAACAAGGGTTCCGGCTGGCGGTTCCGTCATGGCTGTTGACTACTCTTGGGGTACCGATGTGGAATTCAGCCTTTTCACCGGTGGCAGTTACATCTACGATGTTCAGCTCATACAGACAGGCATCAGTGTACGACCCGGATACACCTACACCATAACTTTCGGCGGATCAGGGTATTATGCGGATAAACCGATAATGGTGGGGATCGGCAAGGATGGAAGTGAGACTACCGGGGATGGCAGTGAGCTTTATCCCTCCTATATTGAAGCGCAGGGGGTACTGGAAAGTAATACCTACGGCGAATACGAAGTGGTGTGGGTGAACGAGGATATATTGGATAACAATGCCCGGTTTTTCATTAACGGAGGAGGAACAAACATTGATTTCACCATTGCCTGGGCCTCTGTTTTTGAGTCGGAAACCGGAGGAGGCAATACCAGCAATGAAGCTGCACTGGTAAATCAAATCGGATTTTACACAAACGGTCAAAAACTTGCTGTTGTACGAAACAGCACGGGCGGCACTTACGAAATTCGCAACTCACAGGGTTCGGCAGTGTGGTCAGGAACTATTGGAACTGCCCAGAGCTACGATCCCTCCCGTGAAACAGTCAGGGTCCTTGATTTTACCACCCTTGCACAAGCAGGCACGTTTGCCGTATACAAGGACGGAGCAAAAATATCTCGAGACTTTGTGATTAGTTCTGCACCGCATAAGAGCATTTCCGCAGCGGCACTTAAAGCATTCTACTTCCAGCGTGCATCCACATCGCTGACTTCAACCTACGCAGGAAGCTGGGCGCGGTCTGCTGGTCACCCGGATAATGTGGTGTATCGTCACTCTTCAGCCGGTAGTGGAACGTTTTCAAGTCCCAAGGGATGGTATGATGCGGGTGACTACGGAAAATACATTGTAAACTCAGGCATTACCACTTACACATTGCTTCACCTCTACGAACACTTTACCGATTATATGAATTCTGTTGCTCTTAACATACCGGAAAGTACTAATTCACTTGCCGATGTTCTCGATGAGATCAAGTGGAATCTTGACTGGATGCTCACGATGCAGGCTGCCGATGGCGGGGTTTATCACAAATTGACTCCGCTTGTCTTCGATGGTGAAGTCATGCCGAGCGCCTGCACGGCAAATCGTTACGTATTCATGAAGACCACTTCCGCGGCCTTGAATTTCGTCGCGGTGATGGCCAAGGCAAGCCGTCTTTATGCAGATCAGAATTCCGCATTCGCAGCCACTTGTCTGCAGGCATCAAAAAGTGCATTTGCCTGGGCACTGGCGAATCCGGCAGTGTATTATACACAACCTTCTGGAGTTAATACCGGAGAGTACGGCGATGATAAGGTTACTGATGAAAAGTTCTGGGCTGCAGCAGAATTGAAAGCCGCAACCAATGATCCCTCTTACGATACGTATCTTCTGACCTTTCCTGCCACACCGGTACCGGACTGGTCTGGTACCGGGGCATTGGGGCTCTTTACAATCGTTAGTAATCAATTAAGCTTTTCCAGCACAGTTGTGGGGAATGCAAAAAGCAAAATTACCTCTCTCGCAGATTCACTTGTTACAAACCAAAATTGCGGTTATCGTAATTCAATGACTATTGATGATTTCATCTGGGGCTCAAACAGCGTTGCAGCCAATCAGGGGATAGTGCTTCTTCATGCATACTACCTAACAGAACAGAAAAAATACCTCAACGCAGCTCTTTCGCAGCTTGACTATCTGCTCGGGCGCAATCCGGTTGATATATGCTATGTTACCGGATTTGGGCAGAAATCACCTCTTAATCCGCATCATCGTATCTCAGTCGCCGATGGTGTTACTGCTCCGGTTCCCGGTTTTCTGGTTGGAGGACCACATACGGGAGGGGATGATCTGGGTCTTTACGGGTGTGCTACAAATTATCTAAAGTATGAAGCAAATTCCTATCTGGATAACTACTGCAGTTACGCTACAAATGAAGTTGCTATTAACTGGAATGCCTCTTTTGCCTACCTATCCAATGCATTGGAAGCTCTTAATAACGGATATAAGGCAAACGGGTTCTCTAATACTCCTCAGGTCGGGATTCCGGTGCTTATTCCCTATACTCCCAAGGAAACCCGGGACACAAAACCGCTCCTTAGGTGGAAATCCGTTCAGGGGGCTACCTCCTATCAGATCGCAATCTCCAGCGATCTCTCTTTCAGCGCACCCTCAGTAATACCCGTTACTGATACATTCTATGTATCGCCGGTGAACCTGGCTTTGGGGCCGGTTTTCTGGCGTGTAAAGAGCAACCTGAACACAGCCTGGTCCTCTGTCGATAATTTCAAGATTGTGGGTGACAGTGTTCCTGTGCTTATCCCCTTTGCCGGAGAGTGCGTCTCTTCTAAACGTCCTGTCTTCAGATGGAGAAGCGCTTCGGGGGCAAGTTCATATACTATTCGCATAGCCGATAACCTTGCTTTTACAAGTGCAATATCGGTTCCGGTATCCGACACCCTTTATATTCCCAGTGTGGATATGGAGTACGGTACCTATTACTGGAAGGTGAGTTCAAGTAACAGTTCATCCTTGTTTACCAGTGCCGACACAATTCAGATCTGTCTGGAAAGCCCAGTCGTGAACAGTCTAATGGAAAAACGTAATGCAGGATTGACATACACCGATAGGGGTAGCAGTCTGGTGTTTAGTGTACCTGGGCTGGATAGAGCAGGTCTTTCAGTATTGACTCTTTATACGGTAAGCGGGCGGAAGATTCTGTCTGTTCCTGTTTCGCTTGACGGCTCCAGTTTTATTGTAAAGAAAAAGCTGACCGGTAAGGGGGTATTCATTGCCAAGTTCAGTAATGGTGAAAGGCTACTGAGTAAAAGAGTGATGATAAAGTAGGCTTACAGGTCCTGAGTACTCTATGCTCGGGGCTCTTCGGGATGTAACAGATTGCGGTTCAGAACCCCGACCGTAAGGAAGGGGTTTTTATAATTTAACGATTCATAATAGATACTTTGATTTTTGTTAACGGCTAAGACGCCTTGCAGGTCACCTGAGTTCTCTCCCGCTCTGTAGCCTTATCGAAGATAGGCATCGGAGTTGGTCAATCACGATCTGGTAAGATTGGGGAAAAGAATACTTTGCAGGGTAGGAAACCCAAAATCATCTTGGAACTACTACCAGATGTTCCAGTTTTGAAAAGTGAATTCCCAGTAAACGAAGTATCGAGCTAATTTTGTACAGAAAGACTTGACTTAGATTAGAAATAAATAGGTACAATTCCTCTCCAAAATTATTTCAAAGGTCTCGTTCACCCAAAACTAGAGGACATAAATGTATACCACAATCAGAACCGTTCTGCTATCCATCAGCATTGCCCTGATTACTGCCAGTTCAACGCAGAGTGTAACAATCAGCAGCGACTATAATCTGGGTAGAATCGTGGGGCCGGGACCGATGTCCAACAACACTCAACCGACATTTGATCCGTTTACTGTTTCCGATCTGTTTTTTACCCAGGGAGGTATTGAAAACAAGCTGGATACCAAGTTGTGGCTTTTCGGTGGTTTCATCCAGATGCCTGAAGATTATTATTACGAAAGCTCCTCCGCTGTATTCTTTTCACTTCCGCGTTTCTCCTTATTGGGTGCTCCTAACAGTTCCCACCGGCTTGGCTTTTCAACGGATCCTCTGAATCTATTGTTTGGAATGAGCAACGGAGAACTTTTCTCCGGTTTCGAAATGCCGCTTTACCTCCTGAACACCTACAGCTGGGATTTTCTCAGCAATGAAGCCACGGTCAAAATAGATGAGAATGAAAAAGATGATGTGTACTATTTCGGGCCATTGCTTAATGCATTCCAGTTTAAATCATCTATTTCACTAACTCACCAACTGAAAAGCATATATATATCAGAAGATGTTTTCAGGATATCCAGCCTCCTGGCTCTTGGTTTAACAGATTTTTTACAGATCCAAACCAGGTTGGTGATCAATACTTATGAGCAGAAGGGCTATGGAGAAGAGTATGTAGTTCCTGTATTACAATCCGATTCACTTTTTTACAGCGATGAAGAATTTCAATTTGAAGCCACCGGTCGCTTCGCCAACCTTACCCTAACCGGAAAATTTTCTTCTTTTAATTACCCGCAAACATACTTAACCGCCAGTTATATATCTGAGTCGCTAATTCCCCATGCAGAAGGTAACTGGGATCGATATTTTGATAATCACCTTGCAAAAAACCAATTCAAGTCCGCATTTGAATTCTTTTCGTTGCCTTATGAGGGCATTTCCGAGATCGATTCAGATGGGAATGTAATGACTGGTGGCAAAAATTTCTTTAAATTGCAATGCGGATATGGGCTGCTTGAGAACCTGACCCTGGGTGGTAGAGTACATCTTGATAGTAAAGGCTATTTAGCTGCATTTGCTCAGGCATCCCTTTTAAATATTAAAAGAAGGGATTACGGTCCTTCGGAGGCAAGCAGCTATGAATACTGTTTTGGCCTCAAGCCACGGAAAGGACAGTACAAAGCAGAAGTGTGGTATAGATTCCCTATAGATGAAGATCCGGATGATTTCTTTTACCGTTTATCAAATTTTCCACTAATCTCTAACAGTCCCATGTATCATGTACCAGAACTTGCATACAATGACCTGAAGGCAAAAGTTTCTTTGGGTATACTTGACCAGCTCTACATTGAGAACGATTTTGCCATGTATTTTGCTAAAGGGGAAAACTCCAGCGCGTACACAAACAGTTTTAGTGTGGCATTCATTGATCACGACAGGTTCAGCTATTCTTTAGGAGTAACGTTCGGAAGAGCCAATGGAAATGTATACTTCGAACGTGGAACAAATAATATACCCTCTGGTGATTTTTCAATCTCCGGAACACTACAAGCTGTATTCTGAAACTGGAGAACCATTAGAGGAAATACATATCGGTTTCTTTAGGTTGAGGATTGCTCCTATAATTGTAGCTTGTCAATAAAAATAAATTTGAACCTATTTATACTGTTGTAAGCGAACTTAGTATTAGGGGCTCCTCTGAATTGACAAGCGGAGAGCAATTTTAAAAAGCCTGCCCGGCTCTTGTGCTATTTTTCTTCTCAAGCAGCCACTCATAAATTTTGTCATCTTTATAGGCATCTGTGGCTGTACCCACATGATCAAAACCCTTATCGACATAGACCCGATCCGGCACCTCTCCGGGGGAAATAGTCTGCAGTTGTAATGCAGCTATAAATGCACTCTCCTGTCTTCTGGAAACCGCTCCGGAAGAGAGCCAGACGGGACAGCCGGGATCCTCTTCCGGCACTCGGGTGGGGTCAACCGCCCAGAGCGCAGCCCATCTGCCGCGCTGCTGCCCGGCAAGATCAAAAACCCCGTTCCCTCCGAAACTGAACCCGGTAAGATACGCCCGAGACCTGTTCACCGGAAATGTGGTCATCACCTCTCTTACCACTTCCAGAACCTCCTCCTCGAACCGGTACCAGAGATCTCCCTTGAGTGGAAGCTGGGGGGCGGCCACAATAAATTCTGTTACCGCTCGAGTTGAGCTCTCAGCCTTGAGGGGTCCATTGGCAGTTAGTGCCCGTTGAATCTCCATGGGTGCCCCCTCATCGTAGCCGTGAAGAAAAAAGAGAAGAGGCCAGCCCTGGGCCGGAGTTCCTTTATCCGGCACGGAGATGAGATAGGGCAGCGATGCGGACTCTAGCAGGTGAAGATCTGGCAGTTTCATTTTGGCTCCTTTTCGTCCAATTCAAAAAAGAGCAAAAGGAAAACCAGTCTGAGAGATGGGGACGGACTATTGAAATCTGCTATTC
>JAEZKC010000076.1 GCA_023436205.1 Fibrobacterota bacterium | reverse complement strand
GAGTAGGGTGGTGATGGCCCCTTCTCGGGTCAGGTCCCGTCAGGCAGAGACACGTGCGGATCGCTCGGGCGTTTTTGACCGTCCCACGGACAGGGTAGGGGAGACGAGACCAAGCAGCTCGAGGACTTGCCGGACTTTCGCCAGGTCACCACGAGTGCAGGACGTGGAGATCATGCCAAGAACTGTCTCGGTGGAGGTTCGGGACAGGAATGTGAAGGCTCCGGACGTTCCTAGGATCACCTATTTGAAAGCGGCTTAGCCGGCGCACGTCTTGCATACCGACAGCCATTTGTCTGCAATCAATTGCAGTCGAGGAGATCCTCTATGCTCATCCTTTCCCTTGATGGTGGTGGCATTCGTGGTCTGATTGCGGCCACAGTTCTCGAAAATCTCGAGGCCGATACCGGCAAGCTCACCCGGGAGATCTTCGAGGGTGTGGCTGGTACCTCCACGGGCGGCATCATCGCCTGCGCGGTGGCTGCCGGCATCCCCATGTCGAAGATCAAGGCCCTGTACAAGGACAAGGCCGAGGTCATCTTCACGTCCGGATTCCTCAAGGAGCTCGAGTCCGTGGGCGGCCTGACCGACGAGAAGTATAACCCCGAGGGTCTGGAGGACTGCCTCCTGGATCTTTTCGGGGATGCCAAGCTCTCTCAGTCCCCCATAAGGCTCTTGGTGCCTGCCTGTGACCTGGCTGGACAGCCGGTCCTGTTCCGCAGTGAGTCTGCCAAACAGGACCTGATGTTCGACTTCTTTCTGCGAGACGTTTGCCGGGCCACCTCCGCGGCTCCGACGTTTTTCCCGCCGGCTAAGATCAAGTCCATGGCGGGTACTGCCTCTTTCCCCCTCATGGATGGCGGTCTTGCTGCCAATCAGCCGGCCATGTGCGCTATCATCGATGCCATGGGTAGGGCCGCTTTGCCGAACATCACACTGGTGTCGCTGGGTACCGGCTGGACACCCGAAGTCCGGACGCTCAACGAGGCAGAGAACTGTGGTCTGCTGTCTGGCGGTGCTCCGCTCCTGCGCATCATGTTCTCTGGCCCTGGCTACATCACCGACTGGCAGTGCTCGACCCTTTTGGGGATGAATGGATACATCCGCCTGCAGCCTGTGCTCCCGTCCCCCATCGAGATGGACACCACCGAGGAGAAGGATCTGGCGACGTTGGAGTTGCTGGGAAACAGCCTGTGTGAGAGCTCAGACTACCATCGTCTCGTGGCCATGGCGAAAGGGGAGTAGGGGATGCCTTCCCAGTCATTCGTCATGGGCCTCTTGGCCATGCTCATTTGCGGGGGGTTTTTCGTCGTGGTGGTCTATCTGGTCACCCACCCTGGGCAGACCATGTCTGAGGCAGGAATGCTGGCCTTGGGGGCCTTGATTACGGCGTTCTCCAACGTTCTGAGTTTCTACTTTGGCTCGTCTGTCGGCAGCAGAAAGAAGGATGAGCAGCTGACGATCTATGGTGCTGGGGAATGCTCTGGAAAGTAGCGTTCGTTGTCCTCCTCCAGATTCTGCCTGGATGCTCCTTTACCAGGGCCAGGCCGATAAACGGTACCGTTGAGGCAAGGTGTTTGGCTCTTATCCCCGGTGATGGGGATAATCGGGAGACCGTTTGGCGCTATGGCGAGTTCGGTCGCTGCCTCTTCGGAGGTGTTCGTGTCAACTTCTGATCTACAAGAGGCTTCGAAGTATGGGCTCTTTTGAGAAATATCATGCCTTCGTCAGCAAGTGGGAAGGTGGTCTTTCTGACAATAAGAAAGACCCGGGAGGCATCACCAAATATGGCGTGTCCCTGCGTTTCCTGAAAGGGCTTGGCCTGGCCCTTGGAGACCTCGACCACGACGGCGATGTCGATGCTGACGACATCCGAAACATGACCCCCGAACAGTCCAGGGCGATCTTCCGCCGAGAGTTCTTCAACAGATACTCCATTGCCGACTACCCGGCTCCGGTGGGCATGGCTCTATACGATGCCATGGTCAACATGGGCCCGGTCCAGGCCGGGAAGTGTTTGCAGTACGCTCTGAATTTTTACCCAGGGATGACGCTGCTCGTGGATGGGGTCATCGGCAACAACACCAAAAAGGCTTTGGCGTCCAAGTGTGTTACCGAGGCCACGACCATGAATGTCGCGCTGCGGGCGGTGGCTCAGCGCCAAAAGTTCTACCACTGTTTGGTCAAGAAAAATCCTGATCTCGACAGATTTTTGCTGGGGTGGCTCAATCGCACCAACGCACTGACCAAGTACATTCAGGAGATGTAGGCATGGGCGGCGACTCTATGGATTCCGAAGTCGGCCGCAGAGTGGAAGGGCTCGAGCGCAAAATGGAACGGCTTTTCTCCGCGCTGGACGACCTCAAAGAAGCTCGGAGAGAAGAGAGGGAGCAGGCTGTGCGCCTGACGACCAAGGTAGAAGATCTCCTGGAGATCATGAGCAAAGAGGATGGCTTCTCCCGATGCGTGGAGCGCGAACAGCGGATGCGCCAACTGGAGAAAGACGTGGCCCAGCTGATGGGCGGGGGCTGCTCCAGCTATAAAGAGCTCAAGCTCCGCATCGAGGCGCTGGAGAGCGAGCTTGAGGATCTCCATACTGAGCTCATCGACAAGATCACGGCGATGGAGGCCAGCATGGGGGCCAAGCTCACGGCCTTGGAGACCACGCTTCAGCCCATCAACAAGAAGTACATCCAGTTGGGGGCCATTTCCGTTGCCGTCATGGCTCTGCTGTCCATGGCCTCCCCGTTCATCGTGGCGTTTGTCTTCAAAACGCCGCATTAGGTCACTGCAATTGATTGCACGAGGTGGATATGTCAGCTGCCAAGGGAAACATCAAGATCGAAGCGAAGAGTGGATTCGAGTTGGTCTGTGTCTGCACGGATGATGCTGATGTACCCGTGGACCTGACCGGCTACACGGCCCGGGCTGCGATCAAGAAGACTGCAAGCGATGTCGACGCCGTGGCGGTGTTCACCTGCACGATCCCCACCCCCACGGACGGCGCCGTGGTCTGTAAGCTCACCGCCGCCCAGACCGCGGTTATGAACGACATGGGCACTGGAGCATGGGACTTGCTCTTACAGCCCCCGGTAGGGGAGCCGTTTCGTCTGCTGCAGGGCTCCGTAACGATCTCCCCCGGGGTGACCGACAATGGATAGCGTCGTGAAGGTCAGGGTCGTACTGCCTGCTACGAAACAGTCGATCCAGACCACCATCGACCAAGGACCTGTCTCCAAGGTAACGGTGGGTCTCAAGGTTGGGGCTCTGGGGGTGTACTCCCCGGAGTCCCGCGTCCTTGTTGGACCTCAGGGAGCATCCGGTCCCCAGGGAAGCCAGGGAGCTCGTGGAGAGGACGGTGTAATCGGCCACGATGGACTTCCGGGACCCCAGGGACCTCAGGGGGATAGCGGCCCGCAAGGTCCGATCGGTGATCCCTCCTACGTTCCAGGTCCCCAGGGCGCGTCAGGAAACCAGGGACCGCAAGGACAGCCAGGCCCGCAGGGA
>JAEZKC010000103.1 GCA_023436205.1 Fibrobacterota bacterium | reverse complement strand
GATTCATGGGAAAATCACCTGAACGGCCACTGGAAGCTTGACGAGGGAAGTGGCACTGCCGTAAATGATGCTTCAGGGAACAACATTACCGGTACCATAAGCGGCGGCTCCTGGACAAGCGGCAACTTGGGCGGAGCCTATACCCTGGCGGCAGGTAATAATATCTCCATGGGCGATGTGTCTTCCCTGAACGGGGTAGGCGGTTTCACGGTGATGGCCTGGATTAAACCTTCTGTAGCACTTTCGACAACATCATACATTTTCGGGAAGTATTCCGGTGCAGCGGGCTACAGAGTAACCGGTGATGCTGGCAAGCTGGCTCTAACACTCAACGGCACCACTCTAAGCGGGGGAAGGTTGCTTGGTACCGGTACATGGAAACATTTTGCGGTCAGCTTTGACAGAGAAAACGATCGTGTCATGTTCTACATAGACGGCAAAGTGGAGAGGGTCTTTTCCGGCGGAAATTATTCGTTAAGTGCAACTGATGCAAATGCTCTAATTGGGGGTGGTTTTTCGGGGGATATCGATGATGTGCGTTTTTATGCAGAGGCGGTATCGGAGAATTCTCTCAAGGCTATTTATCAGCGTGGATTCCGTTCATCGGAAGGTTATTATCAGGTAAGAGCCGATGACAACAGCGCGCTTCATGTGGAGATGAGTGGCTATCCTGTTAATCGCAGGTTCCCCGTTTTTCTCATTCAGAACTATTGGGCAGGAGCATTGCCCGCAGCGGGAGCAGTTGTGCTCGATGGAGTTGCGTTGACAAAAGATGTGGATTACTATGCCAGACTTGATGGCAGTCAGCTGCTTTTAGGGCTTAATAGAGCAATATCCAGGAATGCCAGCAGACTTTACGTTCACAGCACAAGCGGCAGCGGAGCTGCGGCGGTGAATGCTACAAAGCAGATGAGCTGGGGTATCAAGGGAAATCATTTCTGGGTAAAGAATTTTTCAGGTAACAAGCTGGGCGCGGTTGGGAGTAATCAGTTCTATGCCTCGTTCAGATCCGGAAACAGTCCGGCAGGGGAGATGAGGATTTTCAAAACAAGTGAGAATGCTCCCGGTGCAACAGTTGATACGAATTTCGTGTTGTCGGAAAACGTTATCGATGATGCGGGCCTTTTCTACCCGATGCTTATGATGAATGACGGATCAGAACAATGGATGGCAACTACCTGGGCTGTTTCAAATGCGACCTTCTCGGTTGCGGAAACCTCCTCGGTTCGTGTTGTGTATCAAATTAATAAAAGAAAAATGGCAGGGGGTGCTGCTGCATGTTCGCTTCTTACCAAACTAACCATCTATCCAAATAACAGGATATTCAGGCACGACAGCATTTGGGCAGTAACCCATAACAGTTGGCCTTTTATGCGGGTAATGGTCAAACCGGGAACTGGAATGACCTCAAACTTTGACTACAATTCCCGCCGTACATGGCTTACTGGTGGATACAACGCTAAAAATCTTCTATCTGGATTCCTTTCTATGCGTAACAGCACAGGTATGTACAATAACCCCTTTGAAAATATCAAAAATACCGCTGCAGGCCAGAGTGTTGGTACAGAGTATTACCGGTATTCCTCAACATATTGGGCCACAACTGATTCTCCGTTGCGTTTCTGCTGGTTTATTGATTTCAATAAAAACGGTATTACGAAGCAGTATGTGGATTCCCTTGTAAATGGGGTACAGTATCCCGGGCAGCTGGGTTTCGCTGGCGGCAAAGGGGCTGCGGTGACCAATTCTTCCGGTGATCTCAACGGTGATGGCTTCAATGAATCCGAAGGGGCCTATATGGTAAGTGCAGAAAATAGCACAGTCCACTTCAAGCTTCCTGCCAGTGGAGATACCGCACGCTATTATCCTGTATTTAGAGTGACCAACTACACCGCTCAGAAGAAGCCGCAATACGTTTATGTTTACAGAGGCAAATCTGCCGGGGATACCCTGGCTCTTCTTGAGGGATACCAGTATAACATGTATCACAATAAAGCTGCTAACGAACTGGTATTTCAGCTTGACTCTATTTTCAACGATACCGTGGGAATCTATTTGTCTTCTGATATTACTTTAGCGGTCACCATGTCGGAATTCTACGCACTCTCCGGTGATGGAGTTGATACCCTCAAGTGGCGTACCGAAAGTGAGTATGAGAATCTGGGCTTCCATATTTATCGCAGGGTAAATCCGCTGTTTCTTGACAGTATCGCTTCATTGGATGATACAATCGAAACCGATGCTGCCCTGAAGCTCTATAAGGAAAAACGAGTTTCCTTCAGGGACACCGGATGGATAAAGGTCAATACCAGAATTATTCCCGGTGCAGATGCGGGAGTATCCTACGGTCCGAGAGAGTATACTTTCGAGGACAGGGGAGTATATAATCATCTGCTCTACGAATATATGCTGGTGGCGGTGGATTACTCCAACAAGCTCGATACGGTGGCATTCGCTCAAGCCATGCCGCTGACCCGGCTTCCGGCAGTGTTCCGCCTTGGCCATAACTACCCCAATCCTTTCCGGGGACCCACCACCATCACCTTTGATCTGCCGGTGGATACGAAAGTACTGCTTGAGATTTATGATCTTAAGGGGCGAATCGTCAGGCGGGTAATAAAACCGGACCGCCCCTTTAAAGCAGGTTCTCACAAGGTGATCTGGGATGGTCGCGATGAGTGGGGCAAGAGTGTGGCTTCAGGGCACTATCTGTACAGGCTCACCACCAAAGGATTCACCAAGACTCGCAAGATGGTGAGTTTCTGAAATACAGCCCATCTAAGATAAGATTTTTTTCCTGAGTCGTGATTGCTGGACTCCGATCACTACTTATGAAAAGACTTTAATGCGGGATAGGGGGCTGGTGACCTATGAGGCGTCTTCGCCGTTAACCAAAAATTTATCTGCTCTTAGTCATAAGAGAACAAAAGCCCCCCTCAAAGAGACGAAAGCCCCCCTCAAAGAGACGAAAGCCC